>JANQJB010000106.1 GCA_028281865.1 Marinagarivorans sp. | reverse complement strand
GCTGCACTCACCCAGCTGCAAGATATGCGTCGCGGAGAAGGGGCGGAATTGGCTAATATGATCGAACAACGCTTGGCCAATATTTCGGAAAGCGTGGATGAGTTGCGCCGATTAATTCCCGAAATTATGCAGCAGCAACGCAACAAGTTGCGCGAGCGTATTGATGCGTTAAACATTGACGTAGATGAAGAGCGCTTTACACAAGAAGTCGTTTACATGGCACAAAAATCAGATGTGGACGAGGAGCTCGATCGCCTTGAAGCCCACGTTGCCGAAGTACGCGCAACCCTGCAGAAAAAAGAACCCATCGGCCGGCGACTCGATTTTTTAATGCAAGAGCTTAATCGTGAGGCTAATACGCTTGCGTCTAAATCGATTGCAAGTGATTGCTCACAAGCGGCAGTTAATTTAAAAGTTTGGATCGAGCAAATGCGTGAGCAAGTGCAGAATATCGAGTAGTACAGAATATGGAGCCGTTAAGAAGCATGTTTTTTGAGCGCCTAAAAGCCCCAAATAATGGGGCTTTTTTGTTTTTGATTGTTTGCTCGACTGCACTGATGTCTCAAATTGTGATGACAGAATTGGTGACATACTGATAGCCCCAACTCAATAAAAAAAGAACTCGCCGAAAATTGGCTAAAAAACGATATCGAAAAATGTTTAAAGCCTCTCCAAGCCCCTCGACAAATTTGCCAAAAGCACGGGTAACTTTTTGTGTGAATTATCGCTAGTTCGTTTTGTATTCGTTACACGATAAATAAAATATAAGAAAGCCAAAGCTAGCGCGAGATGCACCAATAAAACAAAAAAAGTTAACTGAAAGAAAACGCGAAATTTGATATAACGAAATTTCGTGTTGATGTCGCTCGGGCTATTTAGGTAGAGTTGTACTGTAAATTAGAGCAGAATAACCGGATTGATCGAAGTTTACGATTGGTAAGACTTTTTTGGCAAACGACCATGTGGCCCAAGTTTCACATATGCAGCTGTCGTTTTAAATTGAAAAGACTCCAAAAAATACAGCATATAGCAGAATGGGCAGTTTATTAATACGCGCTATAGTAGCGCAGTTGAATCAATACCTTAATTCCGTTGACGGTCCACCGGCAGATGCCTCCAGTGACCATGCCGTCCTTGGAAATATGGCGAAATCTAGAATTGCCGGTGGAGAAGATAGCAATATAGAAGATAAAATCGTCGTGAGTTTGGTGAATGTTTCTGAGGAAAGTTCTCTCAAAAATAAGCCAGCATTTAAGCGAAACGACGAACAGCACTACGACAGTTATCCCTCGGCCTATGTAAACCTGTATTTGTTGTTTGCCTCGAACTATGGCAGTTACCCTACTGCAATTGATAATTTAATACGCGTTTTGGAATTTTTTCAGGGTAAAAAAGTTTTTAAGTTTAAGAATGCCCCTTTGTCGACGGCTAATTTGGAAGAGTTAGACAGAAGTATTGATACAGAGATCAGTATCGAGTTGCATACATTGAGCTTTGAACAAACTAATGATTTGTGGGGTTCTTTGGGGGGGAAGCAAGTTCCATTCTTACTCTATTGCGCAAGATTACTGCCGGTGCAAGCGGCGCTCACAACGGGTCGAAGTGCTTTGATTTCTGAAATTGACTTAACGACACTAAGTTAAAAAATAGTGTGACAATTTACTAAACGCTTATGAGAAGACGATGAGCTTCAATATTACGTGGCGCGAGCTGTGCAAAATTAACATTTTGCATGGTTTTTATCTGCACCCGGAGGAGCTTGCAGGTAACAGTCTTTCGGCTTCAGAGCAAAACACAATTGCTAGCAATCTGCATGCATTAGATAGCTACAACATTGCAAAAGATGTCGGTATCACTCCTAATCGCTTAACCCAACAACTAATGGCGGGCTTTAAGCTTAAATTCCGTGCAACTAACAGCGGTATGGCATTGTGGTGCCAGGTAGAAGATAGCGCGTCTGCTCGCTTGGCCTCGTTTATTCCGGTCTACGATAATTTGAAGCTAAGCTTTTTTCTGAAACTAGAAAATCCTGCGTTTTTGAATTTTACCAATTTTTCTCTCAGCGGATTTCGCGACCACATATATTACTTCTCTAACCAAGCTGGTAACATGGCAGGCACTACTCGGTATTTAAATTCCGCCGGAACCTACGCGTCTGATAGCGATCGCTTGAAATTAAGGCCGCAGTTTTTTTCTATAGATGTGTCCGGTTTGGGGCTAAACGAGATTCTTTTTACGCTGACAAATCAGTTTAATAGTGCAGAAATAATCTGTAGTAACGTCAGCACGCTTGAATCGTGTGAATTAAATTGGAGAGGCTTGCCGGCTGGTCGTTATACCCTGCGAGCTTTTGATTCTGCCGGGAACGAACTCTCATCTTTAGCAGAAGACTTTTATTTGGATGATGGTGACATTCCGAATAAAAGTTTTGCCGTTATTGAGCTGTTCCATCTTCCCAGTATCGATCTGTCCGATTATGCGCTGCTGGATATTACTGACAATCGTAGCTTACTACAGCCCGAATTCACCTTGTGGTGGCAAAATCGCATGACTCGGTGGCGTTATATTTTTAATCAATCTCAGTCGGTATCGCCGGACCCTTTGGCAGACGTGAGTTTTTCTGACTCAGAGCAACGACAGCTGTGGACGCGTGAATTGCAGCCGCTAGTTTCTGGCTTCAGACCCATTCGTTTTCAGCACGATACTGACGTAAGCGAGGAAATATTACTGCCTAATCCTGGAGTGGAGACACTGTATCCGGAGGGTGGGGCATATTTTTCCGATGTTTATCTCGGCAATTTTGACTTAAGTAGGATGTAGAATTATGCCCGCGTATAAAACTCCTGGAGTCTACGTCGAAGAAGTCCCGACTCTTGCAACCTCCGTGGCTCCGCTTGCAACAGCGATACCTGCATTTATTGGCTATACACAAAATCGCCCTTCTGCAACAGGCATTGAAGCAAAGCGTGTCAATTCCTTTAGAGAGTTTCAACAACTCTTTGGTGGCGCATTTTCAGAGAGTTTCAGTGCGGAAATTCTCGAGGATACGGCTAGCGGTGAATATTCTGTTAGCAGTATGCCCATTAATCCGGAAACGCCTTCCTATTACCTTTACCACTGCTTGCAGATGTTTTATGCAAACGGCGGAGGGGTTTGTTATGTCGTCTCTGTTGGTGACTATACCTCAACGCCCGACATCGCAACGCTACTGCAAGGTCTCGACGCATTAGACAGGGAGGATGAACCCACATTGATCGTGATTCCCGATGCCATTAGTGTCGTGCCGAGCGAGGGAGTAACGAGCTATTACAGTATTTACCAGCAAGCACTTGTTAAAAGCGCTCGCTTGCAAGACCGTTTCACCATTATCGACCTTCATCGCGGGGACCAAGATATCGGTTTGCTTTCGGGAGTGATACAGGAGTTTAGGGACAATATCGGCAGCAATAATTTGTCGTGGGGCGCAGCTTACTATCCCTGGCTGTTAACAAGTTTGGGCCATACCTATGATGAATATTCCGTAACAATTAGCGTCAGTGGCAGAGCGGATACAGACATCCGTCTAAGATACGCGATAGAAGATTTAGATTCGCTACCCGATGTGTTGGATGGTTCCGGCTCTCCCTTGCCCGAGGATCAAAAGAGAACTTATTACGAGGATCGATCTGTCTACCACTTTGCCAATTCGGTTTACGCCGAAATTAAAGCGGCTATCGACGGCTACAAAATGAAATTGCCTCCGGGCGCAGCGATTGCGGGCATGTATGTCCGTGTCGACAATGAACGAGGGGTCTTCAAATCCCCTGCCAACGAAGGCTTGAATAGCGTCATTCGTCCACTTATTAATCTCGACGATAGCCAGCTGGAAAATATGAACGTTGATTCCAGCGGAAAATCCGTCAATGCGATTCGCAATTTTAGCGGCAAGGGTACGATTGTTTGGGGCGGCCGAACGCTGCAAGGAAATAGCCCTGAATGGCGCTATATTTCTGTCCGGCGCTTTTTTCTGTTTGTTGAAGAATCGATTAAAAAGGCTTTGGAGTTTTTTGTATTTGAGTCTAACAGTGAGTCCACTTGGCTTCGCCTCAAGGGCATTATTGAAAACTTTCTCGAGTCCCAGTGGAGGGCCGGTGCGCTAACAGGTGCCACAGCTGAGCAGGCATTTTTTGTCAAAGTCGGATTGGGAGAAACGATGTCGGCTCAAGACGTGTTAGAGGGCAGGCTCATACTGCATATTGGCTTAGCCGCCGTTCGGCCAGCCGAATTTATCATTTTAAAATTCACACACAAGCTACCAGAGGCTTAAGGTCAATCTTATGGAAAAAACACCTGGTGTATATGTTCGTGAAATCAATACGTTGCCTGCTTCGGTTGTGCCTATCTCTACCGCAGTGCCGGTATTTATCGGTTATACCGAGACAGCTGGTGTAGCACGTGAATTGGATTACCAAGCGGTCAAGATCAGTTCTTTATTAGAGTATGAACAAAGCTACGGTAAAGCGGAAAATCAAGCGCTGATTGTGTCCGTGGAAGACAGTTTAGCCGTGGGCGTGACCGTCGATACTGCAAACGCCTCGCCCTACCATATGTACTATCAGCTGCTGATGTACTTCCTTAACGGTGGCGGTCCCTGCTACGTGATTTCGGTGGGAGCCTACAAAAGCAGCGCTCCGTTGGTTGTGCGTAACGAGCTGGACGAAACGATTGATGTTGCCTCGGGTAGCATCGGCGGTTTGGCCGTCGCGCGTAAGATTGACGAGATTACGCTGCTGGTTTTTCCAGATGCGCCTGGCTTGGGCGATAGCGATTATTACAGTCTCTATCAAGATGCCTTGAAACAATGTGGCGAGCTAAAAGACCGATTTACACTCATTGATGTAAAGGATCCTGTGTCGGTGTCGGAGAGTGGCGCCAGTGTGTCCGCTGTGGATGCCTTTCGTGGAACAACGAGTTTTTCGGGTATTGGAAGCAATCATCTAAGCTACGGCGCGGCCTATTATCCTCGTCTATCAACGTCTCTGAGTTATCAATACGATGCCGATGGCTTGGGCACAGATACGATGACTTTTGTCAGCGCTGGCGTCACGCTTAGCGATAGCGAAGTCGCCGCATTGCGTGACAACACCGCTTTTGTTGCCTCACTTGAACGATTAATTCCGCAGCTACACGTGGAACTAGAGCCCAGTGGTGCCATGGCGGGAATATATGCGCAAACCGATAGAGCTCGCGGTGTGTTTAATGCCCCCGCCAATATCAGCTTAAATTCCGTAGTGGCTCCCACTATCAAAATCACCGACGAAGAACAGCAGGATTTTAACGTCCACTCGACGGGCAAATCGATTAACGCTATTCGAGCGTTTGCCGGCCGGGGAGTGCTGGTTTGGGGCGCACGCACCTTGGATGGCAATAGCAACGAATGGCGCTATGTTTCGGTTCGTCGATTCTTTTTATTTGTTGAAGAGTCATTGAAAAAAGCCGTCGAACCTTTTGTATTCGAGGGAAACAATGAGAGCTCCTGGCTGCGCATTCGAGGCTTAATTGAAAACTTTCTCACCGATCAGTGGCGTGCCGGCGCTTTGTTTGGAGCAACGGCGGAGCAGGCTTTTTTTGTCAACTTGGGTCTCGGTTCAACCATGACTGCAAACGACGTGTTAAATGGGCGTTTGATCGTTGAAGTTGGTTTGGCGGCGGTAAGACCCGCTGAATTTATCATTTTAAGATTTACTCACAAAATTCAAGACGCTTAGTTCTTTAACTGCAATGGATAAGACTTATGGCTACAGTAAATGATTACCCATTAACAAAATTCCATTTCCTCGTGAACTGGGGTAGCGGTGATATGAGCTTTCAGGAAGTCACCGGACTGGAACTTACCAGAGAAATGGTTGAATATCGCGGAGGCATGGACCCGGGCTTTGTTAAGCAGTGCATTCCAGGAATGAAAAGCTTCGGTGAGCTGACGCTCAAGCGAGGTACCTTCGCCGGCAATAACGATTTTTTCGATTGGTGGCACGGCAGGACTAATGAAGAAGTCAACGGCATGCCCGAGCGCAGAACCGTGACCATTACGCTGCTAAACCCTTCGCAAAGTGCAGTGATGACCTGGACCATCGTTAAAGCAATGCCGGCTAAAGTCACCTCTACTGATCTCAATGCGGAATCCAATGAAATTGCCATCGAGACCTTGGTATTAAAGCACGAGGGGATCAGTGTTGCCGCTGCGGTTTGACGCTTCAAAATGACGACCTATTACCCTCCGCTCGGCTTTTATTTTAATGTGAGTTTTGAACGCATTAATACGCTTGCTGAAGATTTTCGTTTTCAGTCCGTTGCCGGTTTGAGTTCGGAACTGATTACCGAGACGTACCGAGAGGGCGGGCAAAATCAATTTGAGCATGTATTGCCGGTAAAGACGCAGTACCCGGATCTCGTGTTGAAGCGCGGTTTATTGGTACCGAAGGCGCCGATATCGAATCAACAAAGTAGGGATTTACAAAGCTGGTGCCAACAAACCATGCAAAATTTATTGGTTAAACCGACGGATTTGATGATCACTTTATTGAACACTGCCGGCCGACCGCTGATGTCTTGGAGCATCGTGCATGCCTGGCCAAAAAAGTGGATGGTTTCTGACTTTAATGCAGAAGAAAATCAGATCGTGATTGAAACCATGGAATTTAGCTACCACTACTTCAAGTTGTTATAACTATGCCGATACGAATTCGTGAAGTTCATTTTAAAGCGACGGTGCGCGATAGGGAGAGTAATAGAACTTCGACTGATCAGACCCGACAAGCACCTTCCGCGCGAGATACTCAAGCGTTGGTTGCAACTTGCGTTGAGGAAGTGCTGCAAAAAATTAGAGAGAAAAATGAGCGATGATTCTCGGGGAACTGGCCAAACTTAAAATCATCGCTTACAAAGACCCGGGCTTTAACGATAGCAGTAGGGTTGGTGAGGGATTGTTTTTAGCGCAAGTTAATCCGGAAAATTATTCAATTAATTACTCCGTTTATTATCGCGAAGATGAGCAGGCAGCCGGCGCCTCCGGTTATGACCCGCAGTGGGAAAAAAACCTACCGAGAACCATGCGCTTCGAATTTCTGTTCGACGGTACAGGTGCCATTCCTTCAAGCGTTTCTGAATTGCAGTCACAGGCTCCGCAGCCGGTACAGGATGTGATCGGCGAAGTCGCGAGTCGAGCGAGTGTAATAGGGCAAATCGAACATTTTGAAAATACTGTTTTCAAGGTGCGTGGCGATACGCATGTGCCGAATTATTTACTGATAAATTGGGGAACGCTGGTATTTAAATGCCGCATGCGCGATATGAATATCGTGCACAAACTTTTCTCCCCAGAGGGCTTCCCGCTTCGTGCAAGTGTGAATGCGACTTTTCTTGAGGTCACGCCTGAGGAAGACGAGTCGCGCGAAACGAACCGCGAGTCTCCCGATATTACTCATGTGTTGCAGGTACAAGAAGGCGACTCTCTGCCGTTAATGGCAAAAAAAGTGTATGGGGATGAGCGCTACTATATTGCCGTTGCCAAAGCCAATAATCTTGCGTCATTCCGCAATCTGACACCCGGGCAGGAAATTTATTTTCCGCCTATCGAACGCATATAAAGTACGCGAAAAATTATGAATATGAGTTCGACAGCGGGTGCCAGGGATGTAGTTACTTACTCGATCAAAATAAATGGGGAAACGCTGCCGCAAAGTCTTAGGCTCCTTGGAATGAGCGTGTCCCACGAAGTGGCAAGAATTCCCTGCGCGAAATTAGTAGTAAGTGATGGCAGCGCTGGAGAGCAGGATTTCCCCGTGAGTAACGAATCTTGGTTTGTACCGGGTAATGAGCTTGAAATTCATATTGGCTATCGGTCGCAAGAAGAAAAAATATATAAGGGTGTCGTTGTCACTCATCGACTGCGAGTGAGAGAAGGCAGCGCAAATATAGAGATAAATTGCCGCGATGCGGCCTATCGGATGACGCTTCGGCGTCAGTCTCGCTATTTTGAAGAGCTGAGTGATAGTGATATTGCGGCACAGTTGATTGAAGAATATGGGCTTTCGTACGATGTTGATGAGACTGATCATCAACACCAAGAGTTGGTGCAATACGATGTCAGTGACTGGGATTTTTTGCTGATGCGTATGGAATTCAATAGTTTGATTACCACGGTCGAAGGCGGAGAATTTAAAATCGCCACGCCCGATTTTGAGCAGGAAGCAAGCATGCAGCTGAGTTACGGATCCAATGTGTTGGAGTTCGACGGCGATTTGGAGATGCGTGGGCAATTTGAAGAAGTCGCCATGCGCTCGTGGGATTACGACAACCAGCAAGTCCTCGAGCTTAGCGCAAGTGAGCCGGATATTGAGGCAAACGGAAACTTATCCGCGCAGGAGCTACAGTCCGCAAATATGGACAGCCCGACAATTCATCGCCACGGCGGTAATGTTGCCGAGGGTGAGCTGCAAGCATGGGCCGATGCTCGTATGCTGAAAGACCGTTTAGCTCGTATGCGCGGTCGCGTGCGCTTCCACGGTAGGGCTGGCATAAAACCAACGCAGCTTATTGAGTTGAGAGGGTTTGGCGAGCGTTTTAATGGCTCCGTTTTTGTCGCAGGTGTTCGCCATGAATATTATCAGGGGGTTTGGTTAACGGATGTGGAATTTGGCCTAGCTCCCGAATGGTTTGCAGAGGACTTTAGCAGCGCTGCGCCGCCGGCAGCTGGCATGCTTGGCGCGGTCAACGGGCTGCAAATTGCAGTTGTTGCGCAAATTGAAGATGACCCCGGTGGTAATTTTCGTATCCGTGTCCGACTTCCAATCGTCGATAACGAGGACAGTGGCCTTTGGGTGAGGGTGGCGACCTTAGATGCCGGCGTACAGCGCGGTACTGTTTTTTTGCCGGAAGTGGATGACGAAGTGATTGTCGGCTTTATCAATAACGATCCGCGAGATGCTGTCATGCTCGGCATGTTGCACAGCCGTTCCAGGGAAGCTCCGATCGAGGCGAGCGAGGGTAATGAGGAAAAGGGCTATGTTTCTCGCGAGGGTCTGCGCTTGATATTTAATGACGAAGATAAATCCATCAGTCTGCAAACACCAGGCGGTAACAGTCTGTTAATCAGCGATGCCGAAAAAGGCTTGGTTTTGGCAGACCAAAATGGCAACAGCCTTCGGCTTGATGATAGTGGCATCAGCATCGAAAGTGAACAAGCCCTAGAGCTCAAGGCCAAAACCAATATTAATGCGCGGGCTCGCAACAACTGCAGTATACAAGCGCAAAGCCAAGCGGAATTAAAGAGCAATAGTACTAATACCATTCAGGGTAACCCGGTCAATATTAATTAGCTGAATAATGCCAATGCGCTAGGGGGAATTATGGGAAATCCAGCGGCGAGAATGGGTGATATGCATACCTGCCCCATGGTATCGGGCAGCGTTCCGCATGAGGGTGGCCCGGTGCTGATGGGGTCTGCCGACGTCAATATTGGCAGTATGCCTGCGGCAAGAGTCGGCGATTCATTGGCCTGTAAAGGCCCAATGGATTTGGTTTCGCGAGGTTCGAGCACGGTATTTATTAATGGTCGGGCCGCTGCTCGCCTAGGTGATCAGACAGCGCACGGGGGTGCGATAACGCAGGGCTTTGCCCTCGTGAATATTGGTTAATTTTTTCCAGTTAGGGTAAATGATGAATAACAATAAATTGGCCAGCGCAAATTTTCTTGGTCGCGGACTTGGCTTTCCTCCCAGCTTTGAAAAAGCCGGTGGAAAACTACCCTTTGATATACAGTTGGTCGTGGGCTCTAAAGATATTGAACAAAGCCTGCATATTTTGCTCTCAACCCGCCCGGGTGAGAGGCCTTTACTTCCCGATTATGGCTGTAATCTCGACAGGCTGATATTCGAGCCTTTAACCGTGTCTCTTATTTCCCTGATGAAAGACGCGATAAAAACAGCCATTTACCGCTATGAACCGCGAATCGTTGTTAATAGTTTGAGTATCGACAGTGACGATGCTGTGCAGGGTAGAGTACTGATTCAAGTTGACTACAGTATCCGCAGTAATAATTCGCGCTTTAATTTTGTCTTTCCTTTTTACCGCCAGGAAGGCACGGACATAGAGCGCTAAGATTTTATGGCTTGGAAAGTCGGGCACCCATTAGAGCGAGATGGTACGAATCAGCAGCAAAGGCTGCCGGCCATGCTGCGTCCAGAAAATGTTCCAGTCGATTCTCGTTCAACGGAGGAATTATTGGCAATGCTGTATCGTCTTGCCAAGCAATTTGCTTATTTCAATCTCGATAATGAGATAGACGGAAGCTGGCGTGATTTTTTCCCTCAAGAATTTACGCAAGGTGGCGAGCTGACGCTGCAAAATATTCGCTCATATTTATTTCGTGCTTCGCAAAGTCGCGACAATGGGCCGTTTATGTCCATTATGCTCGCCTTCCTCCACTTGTACCGCCATTTGCAGCAAGACATTAATCGCCTAAGTGGTGAACACCTTAAATATTATTACGAACAGATCCTGCGCTTTAAACGTCGTGCGGAAAAACCGGATCGTGCGCATGTCATTTTCGAACTCTCTTCCAGCGTTAAACAGCACCTCTTGCCGACAGGCTCTCAGCTCAAAGCGGGCAAGGATCAGCAAGGCAATGCGCTAACTTATGTCACTGAGCGCGATATCGTATTAAATCAAACCCGCGTAGCCGCGCTTAAATCCATTTTGATTGAGCCTGAAGGCGGCATTTTTGCGGCGGAGTTTGCCAATTCGGCTGATGGTTTGGGGGCACCGCTGCTCAGCAATCCGCCCGCCTGGCCTGCCTTTGGCAGTCCGAGCTCCATGCAAGGTGCCAGCCTAGGTTTTGCCCTTGCGTCGCAGTTATTTGAATTGCGCGAGGGCCAGCGTCGCATCGAGTTAAGCTTGCACTTTCAAGAGTTGCCAACGGAGGCGGATTTAGAGTCAATATTTGCACGCTTAATTCCATTTGCGAGCGGGGAAAGTGCATGGCTCGAATTGCAGCTGAGTGATGCGGAACTGAGCGGAAATAATCTCACGTTAACTATTTTGGCGGAACCGGAAATAGCGCCGATAGTGGCATTTAATTCTGAAGCATTGGATGGTGGTCTGGATACAGTTTTGCCGGTTATCAAGCTGATGCTCGATACTCAGCGCCCCGCCTATGCGAGATTGAAAAACCTTCAGTTGTTGCGCTGCGATGTTGAAGTCAGTGTTAGTGCCAGTTCCGGTCAAACGGGATTACAACAATTGGTGGTCGAAAATGATGAGGGCTTATTGGATGCCAAGCGCAGTTTTCAAGCCTTCGGCAATTCACCTTCTTCTGGTTCGCGTTTAACTATTGGAAGCCGCGAAGCCTTCAGCAAGCCATTAACACAACTAAGCTTGCAGATTCGTTGGTCTGATTTACCCACAGACGCTAACGGTTTTGCCGATTTTTACAACCACAGTGGATACAACTCCAGGCTGCAGGATAATAGTAATTTTCAGGTTCAGCTTGAGGTACTGCGCAATGGGCGCTGGCAGACCTTTGGTGAGCGCGCGCAGCTATTTAGCCCCGCCAGTGGGCGATTATCAGCATACCGCAGTATTGACCTCGGGCCACTCGATTTGCCTCTCGCCCCGAATTTGCCAGAGTTTGAACAATTAGATGTCTCCTTGGCTCAGGGTTTTATCCGGCTGAATTTAAATCAGGATTTTGGCCATCGCAGTTACCCGAGAATTTTTGCTACACAGGCGGCGGGTTCGCGGGAATTTCCCAACCAACCCTACACGCCGACTATGCAATCATTGTCGCTGGGCTATACGGCAAGGCAAAATATCGTGCTCGAGCGAATGGGTCAGTCGGCGCAATTGTTCCACATACTGCCGTTTGGTAGCCAGCTGGTTAACGAGGGTGAAGGTGTTGCGTTGCTTCCGCAGCTGACTCAAGGCAGCTTATACATCGGCCTGGAAAAATTCCACGCGCCGCAAAGTTTGCAGCTGCTTTTTCAGGCTCTCGAGGGTTCGGCAGACTCGGTCGAGGCTATTACACGTGAAGACATCGCTTGGCATTATTTCAGCGAAAGTGGTTGGAAGCAGCTGCAAGGCCAGGAAATATTTAGTGATAGTACCGAGGGCTTGCAGCAGCCCGGCATCGTTGCATTAAATATTGCTAAAGATGCGAGTAATAACAGTCGCGAACTGCCCGAACAGCTGCATTGGCTGCGATTAAGTGTTAATAAAAACCCTGCCGGCGCAGCCAAGCTCTTGGCTATTCACACGCAAGCTGCGACAGCGGTATTTAGCAATCAAGATAACGCGGCAGAACACTTGCTCGTACCACTGGCTGCCGAGCAAATTACCGCCTTAAAACCCAATATCAGCGCAATAAAAAAAGTCTCTCAACCCTATGAGTCTTTTGGCGGTTTAGCGCCGGAACAAGATCATGACTTTTATAGCCGGGTCAGTGAGCGCCTGCGACATAGACAGCGATCAGTTAATACATGGGATTATGAGCGACTTGTACTCAACGAATTTCCCGATATTTATAAAGCGAAAACAATCCAGCACACCGGCTTAGATAGAGATGGGCGCTATAACGAGTTTATGCCGGGTCACTTAAGCATGGTACTGATTCCGCAAACCCGCGGTAGTCATTCAGCTAACGCTTTAGAGCCGAAATCCTCTGTTGCGTTGCTGGAAAGAGTGCGACGCTACTTGCTGCCATTTGGCAGTTTTTTTGTCGGCAAAAAAACTGGGCGCCTGCATGTAATAAACCCACGCTACGAGCCTATTCGTCTCGCCTTTAGCGTTGGTTTTCGCGAAGGTTATGACAGCGGCTATTATGCCGATATTCTCAATCAGGCATTAAAGCGTCAGCTCTCTCCTTGGGCCTTCGATGATGGTGCCGAAATTACCTTTGGTGGCAAAATTTACAAATCTCAGTTACTTGCTTTTGTGGAGCAACAGGAGTACGTCGATTACGTAACTGATTTCAGAATGTTTCACCTTGATGCCGGCCCCGGTATTGGTGAAATGTGCATTGCGATAGATTTTATTATTCGATCAAACGAAGAGGGTGACGAAATAGAAGTAGCCAGTGCTTCAACTGCAGCTTCTATTTTAGTGTCAGCGAATTCTCATCAAATCAATATTCTTTCGCCGGGTGAATATCCTTGCGATGATGCGAATACCTGTTCGGGTATCGGTTGTATGTACATCAATATCGATTTTGAAGTGGGCCTGAGTTGAATATGAAGGTTGGGCTTAAGTAAAGCATAGACTGCTCAGATGATAAGATAATTTTGTATTGAGGTTTTGAAAATGCCAACGCCAATAGAACGATTAAAAAGTTATTTTCTTAACGGAAGTAAACCGACTGAGGCCGAGTTTCATGAGTGGATAGATAGCTATATTCATAAAGAAGAAGATGGCCTCCACATTAATGACGATGGGCATGTTGGCATAGGCGTACCGGCAACTGAAGCGCGGCTTACAGTCGATGGCGCGGTGCAAACCGGCGAGCTAAACGTGACGAATCGAATCCGCTCGCAACATATTAATGCCACAGATTCTATTACCTCAAGAGTGATGAATACGGATGAGTTATTCGTCTCTAATAGAATCAGACCTCACGAAATTTTTCTAAATGGCAGGTTGTCGGTAAGCCAAATCGAGGCCACGCACGCTCCGTCGACAACCATTCGTGTCGGGCAGGAGTCTATCACTTCAACTTTGTTGGTGGGCTCTTCTGCATTTAATACAAGTTTAGTTTTATTTGGCAACTTATCGGTAAGCGGGCAAGCTCGCAAACCTGGAGAGCTTTGGGATCCTCCTTCGTCTGATAAGCGAGTTAAAAGTGATATCAAAAATTTTGACGTTGGTTTAGAGGTAATAGAAAAACTCGAGCCAAAAACTTTTAAATTTAATGGCAAAGGCGATACGCCTAACGATGGTGTGGAACGAATTGGTTTATTGGCGCAAGACGTTCAAGAGGTTTTTCCACCCATGGTCAACTCAAGGATGGGCAAGCTTGATGCCGAAGACGAAAATGAAACGGAAATTTATTCCATTAATGCAAGCCCATTAATTTATATGTTTTTGAATTCGATAAAAGAATTAAGCCAGCGCGTCAATGAACTAGAGAAGAAGGTTAAGGAGCTGGAGGGTGAATAGGCCTTTCCATTAACCTCGTTTGACGTGAGTGGAATTAAGCTTCGTTGGCTCAAAAAATTTATTCTCGGTTAAATTTATTTCTTTATAAAAATGTTTCTGTATAACCTGTATAAAAAATGTTCCTGTATAAATTCCTGTATAAAATAGTTGCGTTATGGAATTAAGTTCAATAAGAAAAGAAGTTTTACCTGCGGCAATGGATGCTGACTATCTGCGCAATCAAGCTAGGCAGACTATCGAAGACCTAGCCAGCGGTTTATGGACGGACTATAACAGCCACGACCCCGGCATCACTATTGTCGAAATGCTGGCCTATGCCATTACGGAGCTGGGTCTACGCGCACAAAACCCCATTGAAAACCTGCTACAGAATTTAGATCAACAAGCTTTTTACAGCGCAGCGCAAATATTGCCTAATGCCGCATTAAGTGAAACCGATTATCGCCGCCTGCTGCTTGGGCTTGATCGCGTTCGCGATGCACAAATAACGGAAGCGAGAAGTGAGGTTGAAGGCCTTTATAAAGTTAATATCCTGTTTGAAGATCAGCTCAGTGAAAGCTGGATTGAACAGGAAGTTGTAGTCACGGGTGACGACGGCAGCATACTTTATCGCAGCGCAGTTTTTTTTGTTCCCCCTGCTTGGCAAAGCCTGCCTGAGTCTTGGCTGCAGGGTCGAAGCATTTCCTCGATTAGTGTACCGACAGCAAATCTGCGTCGAGTGGAGGACCCGGATTTCCCCATCCGTTATTTTGCCGAAGTCAGCGTGACTATTGATTCTTCAGATCGCCTGGCGCTGGATACTTGGATTTATACTCGTGAAGCGGCCCCGAGTGACCCTGCTATCGACGCGCAATTTCGCCGCCAGCTTCTAGAACTGTTGCGCAGCCGCAGCCAAAGCAGCGGTGTTTTTCCACGCTTTCGGACACGCAGTTTAAATGTGTTTCGCGCGCTTGAATCGGTGGGCCGCTTCTTAAATCGACACCGAAATTTATCTGAGGATTGGGAGCGAATAGAGTCTGCGCGCATACAGCAAATTGCGATTAGTATTGAGAAGCTAGAATTAAAAAACCACGCCGATCCCGTTGAAGTCCTCGCCAATATTTTTTTCCAGCTCCAGCAATTTATTGAGTTGCATCTGCGCCCACATAGCCTCGATGCTTTGCTCGATGCCGATATTGCGCCGTCAGAAATTTTTCAAGGTGCTCAACTAGAACCAGGCCAAGGTTTTATTCTCGAACAAGATTTAGTTGGGCTTGAGCGCGGCAACAATCTTTACACCTCGGACATACTGAGCTTAATTATGCAGGTGCCCGGCGTATTTGTATTGAACGGTCTCAGTTTGCGCGCCTTTGTCAATCGGCTCGAAGTCAATCGCGATGTACGCAACTGTATGCGTTTACTTGATCCAGATGAATTTTATCCGCTTCTCAGCGTGGCCGACTGCGCGATTCAAATTTTCCGCCAAGGTGCATTAGTGGAAGTCGATTTATCGGCGGTCGATAGAGCCCTGCAGCGATTGAATTTGGAATATCGTGCAAGTTTTCCAAACAGTAGTGCGTCTGATCTCAGTTTGCCGCAGCGCGAGTTACTCGATGTCGAATCTTATCGTTCGATACAGGAGGATTTTCCGCGTGTCTGGGGTTTGCGCCAGGGCGAAATAACACCGGATATGTCCGCTAGTCGCAAAGCACAGGCTAAGCAATTAAAAGGCTACTTGTTGCTATTTGATCAGCTTATGGCTAATTACTGTAGCCAGCTAGCGAATATTCATCAGCTATTTTCCAGCGCTAAAAATGCCGAGCTAAGTTATTTTTATCAGCCTCTCTACGGTGTGCCCGCGGTACAAAATCTATTTACCGCTTTTTGGGATGAGCAAAGCGACGCACCTCTAAGCTGGGATGCCTTTACTTCAAACTGTAACAACTATATCAAAGCGCTGAATTTTTCCGCCGAGGATCAAGCCGCTTTTCGACAGCGCCGTCAGCAATTCGTCGAGCATCTTTTGCGGCGCTTTGGTGAGGACTTTGCTGACTATGCGGCTTGGGTTAGGGTTAATAATGGCGGACAAAGCTCTTCTGATTTATTAATCGATCAACTCAATTTACTGCAGAATGTTCCTTTGCTAAGTGCTAAGCGTGCGACGGCTTTTAATTATTTGGCGCAAATGGAAAACGAGGCTGGCGAAACTGTTGCCGATGTTTGGGACACTGAAAATGTGTCCGGTTTGCAAAAGCGAATCGCAGCACTTTTGGGTATGCCAGACTGTCGACGCCGATCGTTAGCGACGCTGTTTGATATTAACGATTATCGAGAAGTCTATGACGAAATTGATAGCGTGGAGGACGGCTTGCGCGAAGCTCGTTTTCGATTCTGGAATGCGCCGGTTGAGCAAGTCTATGAAGGTGGTGATATCGGTTCTGTCGACGGTGTTGATCGATCCCGTTTTCGTATCTTGCTCTCCAGTACGCGTCGCTACCCTCTGGATATTGGTTTAGAAGAGGAATCCGCGCGCGTGGTGCGCTTTGCAAAGCAAGGGCAATATTATAGCGTTGAGCAAACACAACCTACGCGCTCGCGCGAGTGTAAATATTACATAAATTTGCTCGACGATAGCTTCGATACTGAAGACCCTATAGCAAGGCGAATTGATTATCCCAATAACCGTGGTGAAGTTGAGCAGCATATTGCCGATGCCATCCATTTGATGCAGGGCCGCTATGCGGAGGGCATGCATGTTATTGAACATGTATTACTGCGACCGACAGAAGCATCAGAGCTTGAATTATTGCCTGTTGAAATTGATTTGGGTGCCTCCCTTCGTCGAAGCTTTGTCAGCGACGCCTATTCCTTTCAAGTGAGTATATTTTTGCCGGCCTGGGCACCGCGCTTTCGCAATCGCGAATTTCGCGCCATCGTTGAAAAACTGCTGCGCATCGAAATGCCCTCACATATTTTGCCGTGGATATATTGGGTGGAACTAGCGGAAGAGGACAGCCCAACTGCGCCATTGGCCTTTATCGAATTCGAAAACGCTTATAGGGAGTGGCTAGAATCCTTGGCTAATGAAACCGGCGGAAGCCAGCGCGATAGATTTGTTCATACCTTCAATACCTTGATTCGCGAGCCCTATGTTCATTTAAGCAACGCATCTGCGTATCAGCCTTTTAGCCTTGAACGATAATTTTCATGTCATTAAAAAGCAGTTTATAGAACTGGAATTGCCAGCAGGCACGGATTCGCTGCTGCAAAGTCAGCAGTGGTTTGAAGCTGAGTTAAACACAAAGCTCTACCCTAGACTCGAAGCACTGTTTGATAACTTGGTAGGCCCTGATCGGTTTTTGGATATAGATCGGCTCGAGCTTGATCTCGGTGATATTTCCTTCGAGGAAGATTCTTCCGCGTGGCTAGAGCAAGCCTATCAACTATTTAAAAGCAGTTTGGAAAAGAGCATTAGCGCAAATCCAATAAATGCTGTTAATAGTAAACCAGGTTCAGAGCTAAGCGCCTTCGCCTGGTTTTTACAGCATGGAATGCTTCCGTGGTGGGCTGACAACGTTGATTTGGATCAGCAGGCGAGGTTGATGGCATCTACGCGGCCGGATACTTTGATGTCTTTAATGGAATCGCCAGTGCCACTTGAACGCTGGGTACAGCAGTTTGACGCTGCGATTCAAAGCGAACTGGCAAAGGCTCTAGGCATTCAGCCGTCTATGAGTTTGCAAGCTTGGTTAGAGTTGTTCGAGGTTTCATGGAGGTCTTCTGCCGCTGTGCTTTATTGGCGATCACTATGGTCGCATGTGGTGGAAAAAGGTGGGCAGAAAGGTGGACAGTTTAGTGAGAAGGATTTTCAAGCTTTGCTGCTTGAAAACGCGCGAGAAAATAAGGAGTTTTTGCAACAGCCGAAAATGCTCAGGGAATACAAGGCTTGGCTTATTGACGTCGAAGCTGTACTCGATAAATCGTTAGTTCTCGCAAATGAGGCAACACTCAAACCCAGTAATCCCGTTCACAGATCAGAAGCAGTGGCATCTGAAAGTCTCTATGTATCGCTGGCCGGTACGGTATTAGTCCACCCCTTTCTGCCCACGCTGTTTAATAAATTAGAATATTTGCAGAATGAAGTTTTTGTCGATTTTGCTGCTCAACAACGAGCGGTTCACCTGCTTTATTACATCGCAACGGAGCGGCAACAACCCGTGGAATCGGAGCTGGTTTTATTTAAGCTGCTCTGCGGCTTGCCGCTAAATATTCCCGTGGCACGCTTTCTCGATTTGAAACAGAGCGAGTTGCAGGAAGCGGAAAACATGCTGGCTGCGTTAATAGAACACTGGCCAGCTATTCAAGGCTCAACGCCTAGTGATTTGCGCGCAAGCTTTTTCGCTCGCGAAGCCAAGCTCGAAAAAAAGGAGTTGGGCTGGCAGCTCGATATTGAACAAAGCAGTATCGATGTTTTATTGAGTCGCCTTAATTGGGGCTTATCTCCGATCTTGCACTCATGGATGCAAGACAGCCTCTGGGTTAATTGGGCGTAGCTGCTTATGGCGATTCGCTTTCCGAGACGGTTTTTTCGCAGCAGTCGCCCGCAAACTACGCGATCTTTTCTCAAGCGACACAATAGCGAAGCAGACAGCGAACAATTTGTTTCTCGCAGACACTTGGGCAGTGATTCGCTATCTGCACAGTCGACAGCAGTGATTGAAGATCGTCTGCGAGCTGGCACTTATGCTGGTGAAGCAATGGACCACGAGACGCAGAGCACGATGGAAGACAGCTTCGGCACCGATTTTTCTCACGTGCGTATTCACACCGATGGCGAAGCCATTGAGTTGAATCGACAGCTGCGCGCCCAAGCCTTCGCCTTTGGTGAACATATTTATTTTAATCAAGGGCAGTATGCCCCAGGCACAGACGAAGGCAATTCGTTATTAGCGCATGAGTTGACGCACGTTGTGCAGCAGCGCTCGGGTGCTAAGCATATTCAAACGCGGGCCATGCCAGGTTTTAGCGGAACCACCGTTGGCGAAGTTCAGGCGGATATCATGGGCAGCTTGCAACGGTCTGAGCTCAGCGCGCGAGAAGAGTTAGTTCCAAATGCGCAAACGCCCGGAGTATTCCCAGGTTATTCCCTGGAATATGAAGCGCTCGCTCGAGCGTTATTACATACTACAGCTGCGGTGATAGTCGAAGATCGCAGCGGACGATTTCACGCCTTTGCCGTCAATTGGCCGCTTCGAAGTTCGCGCCAGAGCGATCTAAGGATTGCTCCGGTGGAAGCCCAGAACGATTTTGCTGTTATACGTTGGGTCAATCTTTTTCAAGACCAGGATTTGCACGGGCGTACTTGGCAGGAACGGGTAGAAAATGCAGAAGCCATGCATCGCGCATACGAAGAAGGCAATATCGACCGTGGGCGAGTTGAAGCGGCCTACGTATCTTTATTGCGAGATGCGTTGAGTTTGGGTGCAAACGAAGTTCATGTGATGTCTTCGCTCGAAGATCGGGAGCCCGGCAAAGTGCATTTTTTTCTCGAATTAGATCACGCACAGGCGATAGCTGATGCCCAACGTCTGCCGACTACTGCTGAGGGCGACTCCAACCCCGGTGGAGAATTGCAACAGCCGGTGACCGTGATGGGGCCATTGGCTTTTCATGAAGAGTCAGCCGTATTTACGCGTGCTGTATTTTTGCATGAGCTCGAACATATGCGCCATCAGCTGCGCAGCCAGGAATTGTGCCGGCAGTGGCTGGCCTATCGTCAGCGCCGTTTGCGTCAACGGCGACAGCCCGAGGATTTTCGCATTTGGCTTTATCAAGAGGTGGGCAGACATCGCATATCCGACGAAGACTACGCAGTTGCGCGACAATTTGCCTCGGCGACTGCGAGCAATGCCAATACCGAAACGCTTGCCCACGAAGCCGCTTTTGAAAATTCTTTTCACTTGTTGCCTGTACGCAGCTTGCGCGAAAACTTAGCCTTTCATGAACTTTATTTTATGATCGATTACAGCATGAGCGCCGACCCGCAAGTGAGGCAACAAGTTTATGCGCGAGTGCAGGCTTATTATTGCTTATTGGATGAGGCTCATCGGCATTGGTTTGACGACTATGTTGCTAGCCAGGTCAGTGAATGGGGGGATGCCGTTGAACGTTTTGGTGAAGCGACACAAAGGCAGGGGGCGGGAGCAGCAGCACTGGGGCGCTTTCGCGGCTTTAGCCGACTCGCCGAATTTCGCGATAGCTGTTCCTCTTAGTATGTTAACGAGTTAAATAAATTAAGTTTTCGTCAATAATTATTGGACCATGATTAAATTGTGAAAGCGCAAAAGCAGAATAACAGCGAGGCTCATAGCGGCAATAATAATCAGGCTTTTATTCAGCGTGCCTGTAATCAATGCTCCGCTGAAAATGAGAGGCCTTTTATTCAGCGCGCTTGTGGGGCGGAGCAGCTTTCTTCGGAACCACAATTTATTTCTCAAGCCGGTGCCAGTTCTTCTGACTCTCTCGCTATCGGCGCGGCCGATGGCGAAAGTGAACGCGAGGCCGATAAAATGGCTGAGCGCGTTATTAATCAAACTGCTTATTTTGATTTAGGCCACTCGGGCGCAAATAGTTTTGAGGCTGCTCCCTATTTGCAGCGACTTTGCAACGAATGTGAGCAAGAGTTTATGGGGGAAGAGGTCCTGCTAGAGTCACCCCATCAACTGATACAACGCGAAGCGGAGGACGATGCGGGTCAGGTGTCGGCCGCAACCTTAACCACACAATTGCACAGCCGCAGTGGGAGAGGCGAGGAACTACCAGACCATATTCGACTGCAAATGGAGCAAGCCTTTGGTCGCGATTTTAGCCAGGTGAGAATTCACCGCGACGCTGAAGCGATTGCAATGAGCCGTGCTGTAAATGCGCGCGCTTTCACTTTTGGCAGCGATATTTATTTTAATCAAAATCAATTTACGCCCGATACCCGGGAAGGCAAGCGATTACTCGCTCACGAGTTGACCCATGTGGTTCAGCAAAACTCGAATTCATCAAGTGCTCGGCTTATCCAGCGCGATGGCCCCCCTCGCGCGGGCGAACAAGCTTTTCGCGTTAATGTGCCTGATGATTTGGATCGATTTATTGTTTGGGAAGCAAATAACTCTGGAAGCGAGTTAGATCCAACGCTATGTCTAAATGACTGTGCTCCCGGCAATGGTGCACGCCTTTTTACTCTGGCAAACGATGAGGAAGGATCGCAAAGTGCCAGGTTTTTTATGAATATCTTTGTTGACCGAGGGCCTTTGGTCGGCGCTAGAACAAGCGATGACGATGACGGCGTATATCGCCTTAAATACGGATCAAGTCGGGAAATTGAACGCCTCTATCAAACTGCCGCCGGTAACTTTGTTTGGAGGAGTTCCTCGTTACGCTATTCAGGCGCAATTGGATATTCCGTTCGCTACCATGTTCTATTCAGCCCGCAATCTTCTGCTGCACAAGGAGGGGCTCCTCGGACCCGAGCACTTGCTCGTGTTCCTGGCTGGGCTAGGCGTCAATGGCAGGAAGCTAGAGCTTTGCTTGAAACACGCAGAGCCGCCGCTTCTGCAGCAGGCAATCAGGAAGAACTGCAAGGTTTGCCCACTCGTTTGGTCATCATGGTTGGACCGGTGATTTCGGTGCGCGTTGAACGCACTCGTTTAAGGCCGCTGCTCGTCCAAGATAGTGAAGAAGACGGCGCAGCCCTGCTCGAACGCGCTATCGAACAGGTAAGGCAATGGCGCGAGCAAAATCGTCAGCCTCCACCGCCAGAGGACGCGATCACAGAAGAGCAAGATGATGATGCGGAACCGGTGGAAGGCGTTCACGGTTTGCAAGAGGGCGGCGACCCCGACGGTGTGCCGTTGCCGGAACCTGTGCTGAGGGCAGAATTAGTCGCTCCAGAAGCGCATATCGAAGGCCTGCAATTGCAGCCGGCGGGTGGCTTCGGTGATTACAGCGTGCACCTGAGAGCAAGGGATACGCTGGAGCAGCTGAGTATACAGTTCAGCGAGGTGGAATACCGCTGGGAACTCTGGGATATATCCAGTGCCCCTGGCGTGCAGGGATTGGAAGACGAGCATGGCTTGAACAACCTCGCCAGTGCAACGGAATTGCAAGATCTCGAAGCCCAGGTTCACGAGGGCGAAATGTCCGCAGATGTCGAACTCGATCGACGCGTGGATCGCAGCGAGGGCCTTGAAAGATTGCAGCGTGCCCATGAAGAATTGCAGCAGCGCCCAGAGCAAATAGAAGCGGACCAGCAGGAGGCCATTGCCGAGGGGCGTTATCTGGATGCGCTTGCCGAGGAGATAAATTCAGGTTTAGTTGGGCTGGAAGGAGCAGCGCGCTATAGCTCTGAATTGCTTGGTATCGCGGCCGATAATTTCCACGATGGTAATGAACGCCAAATTGCGTGGCACCACGAGGGCATATTTGTGGTGCGCTGCGTAGCGACGGTCAACCCCAATCCAGAGCCGGGTACGGAAACCTATCCTCCCGCCATTGCTACTAAAGTGATTGTGGTGTCTGAACTCCAGCAGATATCGCAGGAATCACTGGATGCGCCGTCGGATGAAGCAGGCCTGCTTGAGATTCAGTTGGCAGGCTTGCGTCGTTTAGAAGAAGGCCATCCCGATAGAGCCAGAATCCCAGAGCTTGAACAGCGGCTGCGCACCTTAGAGATTTTGGAAACAGGGTCCACCCTCGATATTATCAGGCGCAACCTGCAATTGAAGCTTGATGAGTTGCTTAGGGCCATTGATTCTTCAGTCACATTGCAGCATGGCTTGCCTGACAGCCGTGTCAGAGCCAAACAATCGAGTTTCGAAGACCTCGTTGAGCAATATCGCTTAGCAGAAGAAAGGGCGGGCCTCTCGCATTCCTCAACACTGCTCACGCTGCAAGAAAAAATAGACGAGCTGATTTCCACTATGCGTTCTTCAGACGATTTGTTGCGCAACGGGACGGACACACAGGTCGAGAACCTAAGGCAACAGGTTGATAGTCTGGCGGCCAGGTTGGGCTTGGGCCTATCGCAGGAGCCAGTGCGCCCTGCGGGAGAACCGAGCGTTCAGCGCGTGCAGGGGAGCTTGGTAAGCCGGGTGACCGGCCGAACCTACCCCTTGTTATTGCAAATCAGCGAACCGACACTGGTGGATGGTCGCTGGAGTTGCACGCTTTCCGATGTCACCGATCATCATGGCAGTATTTACAGCGGCTCGACACCAGCAGCCGCAGACCGAGAAGCCGCCAAATACCGAGCAGTCATCGAAGCCTTGGAAGATTTTGCCGGGGCGGCGGGTTATGGCGAGGGTAGCTTATCTGTCAGGCTGCCTGAACAAGGCTGGTTTGCTTCACTATCCGAGGAACAGCGGGAGCAAACGTTGGTCAGCCGTCCTCGAGACTGGGCGGCGGCAAGAGCACGCTTGGAAGAATTGGGTACCGCCATTGCTTTGTTGGGCCTAGTAGTTTCCTCACCAGTGCTCGGCGCAGTAGGCGCAGGTCTGGGAGCCGCTTTGGCTGTGCAACGCATCGCCCAACGTGTTGCGGATGGCACATTTACCTGGACGGACCCGCAAAATGTTGGCGACATGCTCGATATTTTGAGCGCGGCGGCCGTCGGATTGGGAGCGACAGTTCGAACAATAGGGCCGATGAGAGTGGTACCCGATGGCTTGGGTGGCTTTACATTGGAACTCACGCAAGGTGCGCGGCGTCTTGCCGATGCTGCAGAAACAGTTGAAACCGCGCTCGATGTCGTCGGAGTTTTGCATTGCAATGCAGAAGCGGTAGCCGGGCTTGCGAGCCTTGAAGGGCAAACGGGTGCTCAGGCGCGCCGGGAGCGAGCGCGAATTCTGGCAGGCGTGATTCAAAGCAATGCAATGTTTGGGCAGCAATTAGGCGAAGTACAGGGCGGTCATCGCGAAGCACCTCGCAGAAGGTCAACGCGGCCATCAGCCGATCCTTCTCATCCCGATCGCTCCGGCCAATCTGAGCCAGCGGTTCGCTCCCGGGCCCAGCGCGACGAGACTTTCGAGCCGGGGCCGGCTTCAGTAACTCAACCGTCAAGAGCTCAACCGTCAGCAGAGTCTGCTACTGATAGTCATGCCGAGCGATCTGTTCCTTCTAGCGCTGCTCAAGAGGATATTGCCGACAGTGATTCCGATGGCACAAGGATTTTGAGCCCCGAGATATTGCGCGAGTTAATTGAATGGCGGCAGGAGCAGGATGCTCAATCCACTAATGAACCAGAAACGTCGCCCCACCCTCGCACTGATGGTGCCGAGGCAAGCACGACTGACGACACTGCGGAACCCCACAGTCCCGTTGCCGGAGAAGAAGGAGAGTCTTCGAGTCTTTCAGCAGCGGAGCATAGCGCTGATACAGAGATTGATGCCGACCCAATTGGCCTGGTTCACTACGAATTGGATGCGAGCGAAGCAGCCGATAGTTTGGCTGAGTCTATCCGGCGAGATCGAGATAGAGAAGTCGGCATGTGGCAGGACATGATCACAGGCCGGTTTTTAGTGGTGCAGGGCACGGCTGACGGAGAATTAGTTGGGCCCGATGGCCTTCCAACAGGCCCTCATGTGCCAATTGAATGGCAGGATGACCCGACACTTGGGAGCCGGTTCCGGCTGGTTGAGCACTACCACCCCGGCGATGATTTCAGGGTGAGATTTGCTTCTCCAGAGGACTTCGCCCATATTCTGCACGCGCAGATAACGGGACAGGAAGCACCTGGCGACATCAGTAGCCGGATTCGCTGGCGCGATACAGAGGGCAATGAGCACATCACTGAATTTGGCTATGTTGCAGATATCGAAGCCTATTGGATCATGTATCGCGATGCCGAAGGTGAACTACAAATCGAATTTTTTGACGATCCACCTTGGCACGAGGGTTCGGACTACCAGGGTTTCCTAGAGCAACAAGGCATTCCTGTTTCTGACGGTGTTGAGCCAGGTTCGGCACCGGCAGCGCCCGGCTCAAGCGGGGGTGAGGCACCCACGACGCCGAGAATTGACCCTGAAATTGATGCTGCAGTTGAAAGGGGGATTCGCGAGTCTGATCATGGTGATTCTGAATTCGCTGAAACCATTGAAGATGATCGCTCTGTTGAGCAGCGACTCGAAGATTCTCTAAACGCCATGCTGCGAGAACTGCTTTATCAACGCGGCTTTATTTCCGCGTCACCGGCGGACCGGCAGCTGGAGCGTATTCCCACCGTTGAGCGAATGCTTGCGTGGGCTAGGGCGCAGGGCTTGGCCACCGAAACCCGCTCTGATCGCATCGGCGCAATCAGTGCTTTTATCCGCGCGCACCCAGAACTTTTTTCTGGCAATCGGCCCTTGGATTTGGATGCTGCTCGCGAAGCTTATGTTGATCCACAGGTGCGAACTCAAGTGGGGTCAGCACAAAATGCTCCAGATGACCCCTCGATTGCTGGCATCCCTGGCCCGGATACTCCGCCGGTGCAGCAAGCACCTGGGAGTGTGCCGCTGGAAACCCAAACAGTGGGCGATATTGTCACTCCATCGGGCGAGATCGTTGCCAGTGCTCGTGGCGCTTATTTGGCGAGCGGGAGAGGGTTTCGCTCAGACCCCCTGCAACCGCATCATACCCAGCTCCTGCCGGACGGTGCCTTAGAAGCAGCGCATCAGCGGGTTGAGGAAGCACGTCGCGAATTGGAGCTCATACAAGAACTACAAGAGTTGGCAGAAACACTATCGGAATGGGATGACCTGGAAGAAATACGGCATGCGCAGCAAGAGTATCTTGAGCGAATGGAGGAATATGCCGAAGCAATGGAAGCTTTTGATTCTCAGTCGCGGGGTGAGGGCTCTGCCGTAGGCCCCTTTGATCCGACCGACCATGCAGAGAGGCAATTGATTGCCTCGCTTGAGCGCCAGTTGGCGAGGCTGGGCAGAAATAGGCCGGAAGAGTTAACACTGCGAGTAGTTCTTACTCAACTGCCGTGCGGTATTCACAGCCAGAATTGCATGGGCATGCTAAGAAGTTTTGCTCGACGTCATGGGCTGCGTCTTGAGGTTTATGTTCCTAGAGACCCAAATCGTACGACCGGGCCGCAAGGAGTTTCGGCCAGATGGACGCGCTATGGCATTGAGTCAGAGGGCGAGGGCCGAGGCGATATTATAGTAGAACACAATTTTACCTATGACCCGAACGAAGAGAATTGAGCACATACCTACCTATATAGCAACTTAGTCAAGTTTAGGTATGAAATTGCGGGGCTTGACGTTACAAGAGTTTTCGGGCGTTTTCTTTACTGAGTTATCAATAAATAATGAAGCTAAATACTGAAGCAAACATTAGTGATCACGGCATGGCCGACCTACAGGCATTGCTTAATTTATTTTCGCAGTTAATGCGGCCGGAAATACAAAACGCCAAAACTAACTTTGGTCGTACCTTGGCGAACTATTTTCAAAAACGCCTGTGTCGACCTGTTGATGAGCCCGATGCTTTTCTGTTGCTTGCAGTTTTGATTCCTCATTTTTCCCCCGCCTTTTACGATCAAATTTTTGTCGAGTATTTTGGTGAGGGCAACTTCCCCGAACTGGGCGGCGTCCGCGGTAAGCAGCATCGCGGTATCTTGCTAACGGGTGAAATGCTTTTGTATTTATACTGCAAAAAAGATCTGTCTTTAAAGCAAAAAATGTATCGGCGTTGGTTCAGCGAAGAGCATTGGTTGTTTAATGAAAGCATTGTCCAGCTTGAAGCCCCTGCCTTAGGCGAGCCGCGGCTCAGCGGTAAGTTAATTTTGGCCCAGGAATATGTAGAGTTATTTTTAACAGGCAAATTGGGCAAGCCTGATCTAGGCGCCGACTTTCCTGCCAAATTAATTTCTACGCAACAGCAGTGGCAGGATCTTGTGCTGCATCCGCAGACTTACAAACAGGTGGAGAATTTACAAGCCTGGCTCGACTATGGTGATGCCTTGCTCAAGGACTGGGGTTTAGCTCGCCGAGTCAAACCGGGCTATAGGGTGCTTTTTTTTGGTCCACCCGGTACCGGGAAAACAATGACAGCGGCTCTGCTGGGCAAGTCGGCCGATAAGGACGTCTACCGCGTTGACCTCTCAATGGTGGTATCAAAATATATTGGTGAAACGGAAAAGAACTTGGCGAAGTTATTCGACAAGGCAGAGCATAAGGGTTGGATTTTGTTCTTCGACGAAGCGGATTCTCTCTTTGGCAAGCGCACCGGCGTGCAAAACGCTCACGATCGCTACGCCAATCAGGAAGTATCTTACCTACTGCAGCGGATTGAGGATTACGACGGCTTAGTTATTTTAGCCTCTAACTTTAAGGACAATATTGACGAAGCTTTTTTGCGCCGCTTTCAAGCCATCGTTTCTTTCCCTTTGCCTCGCGCGGGCGAGCGTTTGCGACTTTGGCAGCTATCCTTGCCCTCTGCTCTAGAGCTCGCAGCAGATATTAATTTGAAAGTCATTGCTGATCGCTATGAGTTATCTGGTGCCGATATTGTCAATATTGTGCATTATGTTTGTCTACTTGCGATGGCAGAAAAAAGGCAAAACTTAAATAAGGAACAGTTGATACTGGGCATAGAGCGCGAGCTAAAGAAGAATGGCAAGTAGCCTGCTAGCGTTTCAGCCAAAGCTTGCGCGTAGTGCAAGATACAGTTTAGTTTTGCTGCAGCGTTATCTTACCCAGCTTTTTGCTTTTCTTCTTCCAATTGTCTTTGTACAAGTATCTTTTTTTGGTAGTTTTCTTTTAGCTTAAAAAAGTTCTTTAGCGCATTGCCGTTTCCGCTTAGTGCTTCTACCTCAATTAAAGGTAAGCCGCCGAGTAAAACTTTTGGTCGAGGTGCGACTTGGTTATTCATCGTTTCTCCTAATGTATACCTTCATATTATTTGTTTAACAACTGCGCGAGCTCGAATAGCTAATATTGGCTATATGTCCCGCTTATTTATAGGGGTAACTATAGCTTTATAGACAGTCGGGATCTGTAGCCAATTTGTCAATATTATTGTGAGATATTCACATTAAAAAACCGGACTTTAATATTATGGAAAGTCTCTGATATCAATTTAGTACCGAGATAAAATAATCCTTCTAGGGCAGTAATTCCTTCTCCCATTCAAATATTTGCTTAAATCATTTTCTGCGAACTTATTCTCATTAGCGTGTTAATCACTATTTATGGCGATCTCTTTATTGTGTTGCTTTGCCGTAGAATTTTCGCTTCTGAAATTTTTCATTAATCGAAGAGGTCGAAATAAATCATGAAGAAAGTATTTCAAAATCCATCCGTTGAATCGCGGCAAGAGCTGGACGAAATTAATGACCTGGATCAAATGCTAGAAGATAAAGAAGTTTCAAAGCGTCGTAATTTAATTGCTGCGGCAGGTGGTTTAGTCGGTGTGGGCTTAGCTAGCACTTACGCTAGCCCTGCGTTGGCACTAAGCACAAATGATGTCATTACCATTAATAACATCAATGATTTAAAGCAAGCGGACACCGCTGTGGGAGCGGTTATAGTTTTAGGCAAAGACAATCCTGGCGATGGAGGCGGTGATTTATTTATTTGGGACTCCGCGTCGTCAGAAGCAACAAACAATGTAACCGTTGTTGATTCGACTTTTACGAGTAGCGGGGGTCGCTGGCTTCGTTCACCGCTTGGTAGTGCGATCAATGTGAAGTGGTTTGGTGCAACAGGCGACGGACAGACTGACGACACGGCAGCGGTCAAAGCTGCGATTGAATTTATTGCCTCTCGCAATAATGGTTACGCCGATTTTGTCGATAGGGTAAAACCAAGCTTATATTTTCCTTCCGGTATTTATCGGCTAACCGAATCAGGTGTTTTCTCACATGTTCCACAAGGCCTGCATCATTTAAATGGTTTTCGTGTGCATGGAGATGGATGGCGTGCAAGTGTATTGAAACTCGATGTCTCATCCACTTCCTGGTTTTATGATAATGACCCCAGCGGAACGCTGTCTAATACATCCCAACACTATATTTGGATGCAGTTTGAAAATTTGATGTTTCGAGGCACAGATAGTTTTTTGGCAAATGGTTTTCGTACAACATCGATTGGGCACGAGCAGGGATTTAGCTTTTTACAATGTTTTTTTACAGAGTTAAATCGTGTTATTGAGACAAATGGAAGCTCAAATGCGTCAGAAAATAAGTTTATCGAATGTTGGATCACGAAAGTTGAAGACGCCGTCTGGGTATTGAATAACCAACAATCTGTAGTCAACGAGTTTCATTGTGTTGACGTACAAGATATTCGAGGTGATTTTATCCGGGTGGATCAAAATGGAGGTGGCAGCTTTCGCATGTACGGAGGAACACTTGTATTTACTGAGCATACGGACCCAAGCCGAATTACCTGGCTAGTCAATGCGCAGGCGAATTCCGGTACGTTGGCTGGCGGAAATAATGATTTTTTGTTTGTTGGTACAAAGCATGAAATGTTAGGAACACGCACCGGTATTGTTTCTCACCCGCCCGTTAGTAATACCTCCCTGCGCGTATTATTTCAAGGCGCAAATTTTTACGCGGCAACAGGTAACGAACGTCCTGGTGTGCAGATTGCGCTTGGTGATCGAGTAGCCTTTGACAATTGTACTATTTCGGAGAAATTTACCTATTTTATTGAATCGGGTACCGATGCATTTATCTATGGCAATAATGGCGCGTTGCACTTTGATAATTGCGATATAGATGAGCGACTGCCAGAACTTATTCATTTTAATGATGAGGCGGGAAGCGCGCGCGCGCGAGGTTGTCGGTACGCCGGTATTGGCGGACTAAATACGCGTTTATCGGATCACCTCGGCCAACCTGTGCCCAATGAATATCTAGTTGGTGTTGCAATGGATTTTGATTTATTACCAAATGGTGAAGGCTATGGAGAATGTTCCAACGCTCAAAAAGTACTTTATTTTGGCAAGGGCGTTAAGTCGCCCTACAGTGGCAACCATTCGCATTTTGCAGTACTGCCGCCCGGAGCCATTATGACGGGGCTTTATGTTAAAAAGGTGGCGCTTGGAGGCTCAGTTGCACCTTATCAGATGGAAGCCTGGCATTTGGGCGATACACCAGCGGGAGATGTACTGCTGGGTAGTTCTACGGCCGCACTTAATCGCGATGAACATATTATTGATTTACCCTCCGCAGGCAATAGGTTGATGCGTAAAATAGGTTCTGCAAACGTGAATGGTTTATTGCCAACAACACGCAGTCGTACTATAGAAATCCGCGCGGACAACGGTAACGAGTCTCATGGCTTTGAGGCATGGGTATTTTATATTTAATTCCGATAAACCGAGTGAGGATGGCCCGGTGAGTTGTCGCCGGGTTTTTTCAAGCCAGTAATTACGAGTTTGAATTGTAATTAATCGGTAAATCGATAACAGAAATAAATTCGATTAAAGTAATTGTCACAAAAATTCGTGACAATCTTAAACTTTTGATTTTTGAGTATGCTTAAAAAAACAAATCGATATAAAAAATGACAAATTTGTTGTCTTATTTCTCATATAATTTTCGAGAATTAGTGCATTATGCTGCGCAAGTAAATATTACCGTTTTCTCGCAGGAATAATTTCACGAGTCTCGCTTCGCTTTTACGTAAAGTTAGAACGCTTATGTGTAGAGCTTAGCTGGCTTACCGGTAAAAACGCTAATTAAAAGCTAATTAAAATTAGTCACGACAACAAAATATTGTTGATGGCTACGAATTTTTAATACGACAATCAAGGAGAATTTCTATCATGAATAGAGTCGGCCTGTTTTCTATTTCGAATTTTTTGCTAGCCATTTCCATTTTTCTAGTCGCTTCGGTGCATGCGGGTGTTATTCGGCATGATACTCCGTTGGGTATCCACGAAGATTTGGCGCAGCTGCCCGAGTTTGCCTCTGTGGGGCGTATTGTGGGCTCTGTTGGTGCTAGCGGATTTTTATGCAGTGGAACAGTGATAGCCAGCAATTGGGTGCTTACTGCAGGCCATTGCGTCGATGATGCAGATTCGCTTGAGTTTCACGAATTCGATGCTTCAGGTAGTTTTACTCGGCACAGTGCTTCGCATTGGTTTGCTCATGAAAGCTGGAGCCCAGATGCCGATCTACTTGGCGGTTGGGATATCGGTCTAATGCGTTTTGACAGCACATTTAGTACGCCTGCTGCAACACTCTATGATGGTACTGATGATATTTTAACAACCTCAATACATGTCGGTTTTGGTTTAACGGGAGATGGAACAACAGGGGCGCAAAGTGGGGCAGGAGTTAAGCGTATGGGTTTAAATATAATCGACGACCGCTGGTCTACCGAAGGTAGTGGCGATCAGCTCCTGTGGTCCGACTTTGATCATCCTACAGACGACACATTTAATTTTTTTGATTTTCCCGGGTTTGCGTTTGATGACTTGGCGATCGATCTAGAATATGGCATCGCCCCCGGGGACTCTGGCGGCGGTTTATTTATTCTCGACCAGGATGATCAATTAAAATTAGCAGGAGTACACTCCTTTTTTGCCGATGCAGTGCAAGATGGGCTCGATATGGGATATGGCGATATTTTTGCTTCTACACGTGTGAGTAGTTTTGTCGATTGGATCGAAACGAACATTACATCTTTCTCTGTAAGTGAACCAAGTTTATTTTTTTTAGGAACTTTAGTTTTATTTTTAATGCGCCGCCGTATTCGCTAGCCTGCCTTTCATTGATGCAGTTCAGTATTTCAACAAATATTGATCTGTATCAACATTAAATGCTTGTTTAAATCGCGCTCTTAGTGACCTAGATCAGCCGGTATTTGCCATTGTTGGTTAATCTTTATTATTGAGAATAATTGATTAACGTAAACAATAATGGTGTTGAGATGAAAACAATATTACTTTGCATCGATTTTTCCGATTATACGGCCGCGGTTATTAATAAAGGCATTGAAATTGCGCAGGCTTTTGACTCAGAACTTTGTTTAATGCACGTGACACGGCCGATTATTGGTGTGGGCGATGTCGACACGACAACAGAGTCCGTTCGACTTAATGTTGCCGAGCATTTCAAAGAAGAGCACGAAAAGTTGCAAGCGTTGTCTGCCGACGTAAGAGACAAAGGTATTAGCGCGCGAGCTGTGATGGTAGAGGGAGCACCGATTGCATCGCTGGTAAAGCAGGAAGCAGAAAAAATTGGTGCTGATTTAATTATTATTGGCACAAAAGGCCATGGCAGAATTGCCGGCTTGTGTTTAGGTAGCGTAAGTCAAAAACTGCTTGAATCAGTTTCTACACCTGTTTTAGTTGTGCAAAACTAGAGCCTAATTTGGGAAATTAAATAGTTGCTGGTTAACAATAGCTTGAACTTCAGCCAATAAAGGTCAACCGGACCGGCAGCTCTCACCAAAAATTGCAAGGTAACGAGGCTATCCCTGCCGGAACCTTGCAATTTTGATTTTCGCTTATAAAATCTCGTCGTTTAGCCCATCATCTTTATAACAGGCTAAAGTTTTTTAGTTGCAAATTTGTTGGTCTCTGTAACCGTTAAACTCTGCTGGAATAGAACACCATTGGCCAAAGTCCCAGTAATCGTATATGTAGAAATACGTGCGCTCGGGGATATAAACTAGGCCGTTGCAATATGATCCCCAACCTGTGCCGAAAGACCAGTATCCGCCGAAAACAGCTACACTTGCAGTTGTGCAACTTGAACCCGCAGACCATAGAACGTTGTTGTTAGGGTCTAGAATTACAATCTTGCCATCATTGCGTACTTTTAGTGTCGAATGCTCGACCCATGGCCCCGGGCTTCCCCATTTTGCATGGCCATCTGTTCCATATAAGACCAAATTTCCATGGCCTTGCATGACGGCTCGAGTACCCGGGTTCCCATGAGTATTGGTCGACCAAGTGGGCACATTATCTGAAACTCTATACAAAACGAGGTTGCCATCTCCTTGCATCGCGAGCTTATAGGCGCCGTTTTCCGAAAATAGTGTTTTATGTACATTCATCCATTCGTGCGGGAGTAAAGAGTCTTGGTTAGCTGCAGAATTCCACTGAACGCTATTATTGGGTGTTAAGATAACAAGCGCTCCATCGTTTTGAAGCTTTAATCGGGAATTTTCAACCCAAATTCCTGGGCTAACCCACAGTACTTCTCCTGAGGTCGAATAAAGTACTAAATTTCCATGACCTTGCATGACGGCCCGAGTACCTGGGTTCCCCGCTGTGGTTGTCGCCCAAGTGGGTACGCTGTCTGCAACCCTATAAATAACTAAATTCCCGTCTCCTTGCATCACGAGCTTATAAGCTCCGTTTTCTGATACAAGGCTTTCATTTACATTCAGCCAATTGTGAGTTGCCAAGGTGTCTTGATTGCTTCCAAAAGCATTTCCTCCCCAGAATAAAGGAATTAGAAACGCCATATACCTGATGAAATTTATATAGTTAAAACCTACAGAAAAAAGAAGGGAAATCTTTGCACGTGATATATTCATAATTAAACCCCGAGTATTGATTAACGGTAGTGCTTTCAAATGGGTAAATAAATGTTTTTCAAATGTGATGTCGATTTACGCAAACGTTTTAAAAAACGAGCCTCATCAACTGAGACGCTCATTAAGTTGTAGGTTGGCGAAAAAATGCAGTTTAAGTCCTGAAGAAATGCTTAAATTTTCATTAAGAATGCGCAAATTTGGGATGTTTCTGAGCGATTGATCGAAAGTTCTACGAGATAGCTTGGCTAAATACCACTATCGCCAATTATGGGAAAACAGTATGGGCTGTTAGAGAGTTTTTGGAGAGCTTGATGCCGATACTGCAAAATGTGTCGACTCAAGTTGACACTTGCTTCTGAAGGCGAAACGCAATAATCAATATATAGATTAATTTTGAGGCCGTTTTTTGGCTAATATATTGTCAATCGAGCGCTCTAATCGAGAACTTGTTTTTCGGTATCGATGTTGCTGCCTGACACCCTATTGGCTCTAGTGTCGTTATTATCGTTCGTCGAGTGAGTCGTTGTTTGCTGTTCGAGAATGCGATCTCGAAACCCCTGATAACCTTCTATAACAAAATCATAAGTACGATTTATATTGTCTTCGATATCGCCTTCAAGTACACCGAGACCGTCCAAAATATGTCGCGCCTCATCGAAACCTTGGTCTACGCCGCCACTAATAATGGCAATAAAGTTATCCAGTTGCTCTTCTAAATTTTCTTCTGGGTGTTGTTCCTGGTAAGAATAAAAAAAAGCAGTTGAGGCTTTTATAATTCTATCGGCAGTTGCTTCGGGTGAAAAATCGATGCCGGCGTCAAAGTTGCGTTGTGTCGAATCTGGGCCAAGAATCTCCTCGAGTTCCTCATCGATTGCTTCGATTGCAGCTTTATATAAAAGCTGCATTGGTTTTTCTTGGACGCCAACGCTTACGTTCAAATGTGCTTCAAGAGTCTTTGCATCTGTCTCCGCTTTTTGGCCTGCGCGTGTCTCATTTGGGTCAGGTAAGATGTCGTCTGCAGGTTCTTCGAGACGTTTGAAGTGAGCGATTTTCAAATCAGAATTCGACCCGTTGTGCGTTGGGCCTGCAGGAGAAATAGACATGACAAATACCACTAATCATTGATCTATTACTGAGTATAGCGTTGCGGGCTAGCTTTTTAATAAATTCTGATAAAAGGTAAACCTGCAAACTATATATTTACAGGCTTTGATATTCGCCGGCTTTAGAAGATCGAGTAATTGGTCGAATGTGAAAAACTTATAAACAAATGATTTTATTGAGGGTAATCAATAAAATTGACCTTTCAAATTACAAGTTTTTTGCGTTCGACGTTAATTTTCTTGCAAAAGAAAATTAACCAGTTGTTCGTGAAAATGGCGTCTTTTGTCTGTGACAAGGCGGCCTCGGAAGCTGGAGCGGAGTTTAGTGGACTAAATGAGCACCAGGAGTCCGGGGCCAACGAAGTCACAGGCAAAAAGAGACTTTTTCACGGACAACTAATTGAAATAGGTTTTTTAAGGCTTGGCAACCACAATTAAACGAATGCCGGAAAGTTGTAATACGGAATGATTTTTTAACGCTGATATTATATTTTCTTTTTTCGTTTGTAAGGCAAGCACTTCATTTTCGTCAACATTGGGGTTGTGTTGGCTTAAAAAATTTAAGCGATCGATCTCCTTGGTAAAAAAAGATTCTGCTGCGTCACAGGTCTCGGCAATCAATTTTTGTTTTTTGATTTCAGCAAAACCCTCGGTTTTTTTATACCATGCAGGAATTTCGTCTTTCTTAGCGGTAACAATACTGCGCCCAAGCGACTTTTTTACTGAGCTTAAAGAATTTTGTAGTGACTGTTCGGTTAACGCTTCTGCCAAATCCTTATCGCTAATATCCAATGCGAGCGTACGAATAGAACGATGAGTCAGAAAAGGAAGACATTCGGGTGCTTCTTTTGCTTGGATGACAAAATCGTAACAGGCCTCAATTAAACAGTGGCCTTCGGGTAATTGGTGGCTATTTAATACTGCGATGGTTGCGGAACCGAGCTCGGAATTATGCAGCATTTCCCACAGACCGGTAATGAGTGGGGCATCCCAACTAACAAATAATAAATCTTCACGCGCACAAGCGACTTCGCGCGAAAAGGTCACCTCTACACCGTCGGGCGGAATGCCCGGTACACTTGGCACTAACATTTTATCCGAGGGAATAATGTTGTAGCAGTGATCGCGAGTTTGCTCAAAGTGAATATTTAACAAGTCACAGGCTTGTTCTACTAAGCCCAACGGAGTTGTATTTTCGAAAGACGAGATTTGTTCCGACAGTTCGTTGGCAAACGGTTGTCGGCAGCTATTTAATTCCAGCAGCGCATCGCGACCATCTTGTACGGCCTGTTCGAGTGAAGCGAGTGCATTTTGAATTTCCTCTTCCAGTGCTTTATCGGGTGATTTTTGAAAATCTGCCCAATACTGATCATGAATTTGTCCCGCAGCCGGTGTTAGGCGTTCGATGCAATTAAGAATCTCATGATACCAATGAAAGCGCAGTGCTTGCTCTGAATTTTCAGCGAACGGAATGTGAATATTAACGTTGCGTGTTTGCCCTATGCGATCGAGGCGTCCGATACGCTGTTCAAGCACATCTGGATGATCGGGGAGGTCGAGACAGACAAGGTGACAACTGAATTGAAAATTCCGCCCTTCGCTTCCCATCTCTGAACAAATTAAAATTTGTGCGCCGTCTTCTGCGGAAGAGAAATAAGCGGCGGCTTTATCTCGGTCAATTAAATTCATCTCTTCGTGAAATAACGCGACACTTATTCCGTGTTTGCTAAATAGATAGTTCTCACAGTCGAGCACGGTCTCAATATCGTGGCATATGACCAATATCTTTTCTTTTTTATAACTGCGGGCAAATTGCACTAGCCATTCATAAACTGCCGGCCAACTCTGTTCTGCTAATGAATGTGCGTGAGCAATACGCTCCGGGAAGCCTTCTATTGCTTTGCGCACATTGCGAAACATGACGCGGCCTATGCCGTGGCAGTCGAGTACTTGATCGATAAGCTGAGCGTCGTCCAGCGAGGAATCAAGCTTTAATTGCTGAACAAGTTTGTCACGTCCTTCTGGCAATTGTTTGATGGCATCATTTATTTGCGCATATTGTTTTTCAGATGTAATAAATTGTTCAAAATCGGAGAATTTTGCACTATCCAATAGTTGCAAACGTGCGAAATGGCTTTCGACACCGAGTTGCTCTGGAGTGGCTGTTAATAGCACTAGGTGCTCGACTGATTGGGCGAGTTTGTTGAGCGATGAGAACGAGTCGCTGCTTAGCGCAATATTGTGTGCTTCATCGATAAGTGCGATATCGAATTCTGCATTTACCAGGTTTTCAATTTCCCGATTTAACGCCGATTGGGGAATGATGTGAATCTGGTTCTGCCAAAAGTCGTATTCGGCGTCGTCGTAGAGCGATGGTCTCAGGCTAAACTTGCGCACAAGTTCCACTAACCATTGAACTTGTAGCGCGTCCGGTACGATGATAAGCGCACGTTGAATACGCTCTAGCTTTAGCAAGCGCGATAAGATCATGCCTGCTTCAATGGTTTTACCAAGCCCCACCTCGTCTGCAAGCAAAACCCGCACACGCTCGCGATTACAGGCAGACCAGGCGACGTACAGTTGATGAGGAATAAGGTTTGCTCGCACGCCAAGCAGGCCAGTCAGGCGCGATTGGCTCACCCGGCTCATCGCAGCGTCGAGTTGACGCCTAAAATGGAACCAATTGGCTTTGTCCACCTGGCCCATTATCAGGCGCATATAGGGCTGGTTGAGTTGAATCTTGCTTGAGAGTTTGGTCTCAAGAATATAGTTATCGCCACCGATGTCATAAGCCAGCAGGCCGTCGTAATCAACTACTTCGGTGACAATTGCCGATTCGCCTGATGCTAGGTGTATTTCGTCGCCAACCGCAAAGTGTATGCGTGTAAGCGGGGCCTGTTGAATGGAATACTGCCGGTCGCATTCACCCAGTTCAAAAAAAATCGTAACAATGCGTGTGGAGACTTCAACAACGACACCCAAACCTAGCTCTGGCTCTGAATCAACGACCCAGCGTTGACCTTGGACAAATGTATTCATAGAGAATCAATGACTCATGACGTAAAAACAACAATTTAGGGCATTTTCTAAGGAGAGTTCATGGAAATCTAGAGCGCCCTACCACAAAGATCGCGATTCTATCGATTTAGAGTTAAAATTTCAGCGGTATTTTTAATATTATCTAGCTCAACGCGATAATCATAGCCGTATTTTAATATTTTGCTAGGCAAATAGTGGTGTTTGCGAATACCTCAGGCAGCAGCTGTGCTAGTTAGATTGTGCACCAAATGGATCGGAGGAATATGAATTTTCAAATTCGAGGCTCTGGTCACTTTGACAGCTCGTAGTGGAAACGCTCTTCTTTCTTCTACATATATGCCATACGATCTTGTTTCACTTTAACAATTGTACCCCGCTAGTTTTTAAATGATTGCGATGAGAATATGGTTTTGAATTCTCGATAAATGCGGGCTTATTTAGGTGTAGTGATATGGAAAAAAGAATAACTGAACTTGAAATTAAATTGGCATTTCAAGAAGATTTAGTTGCAGCTTTAGATGGTCGTATTGCTGAGCAAGAAAATTCAATCTCTGCATTGAATTTAAAAATACAACACCTGTATGAAAAGATACAAGCGTTAGAGGATGCTGGGTTGTCGCGTGATGAGGAAGCACAAGAAATTCCTCCTCATTATTGATAGGTTAGGTATGTTGAGTGTCCGATAGAGGTTGGGCAACTCTATCGAAAGATGAGATTGGCTCAAATTAACCACCATATACCAATGCAAAAAATTGCTAGCATAACTAATTGTGGAAAAGGGTTTTTTTGCGGTTTCTTGGTTACTGTTTTCACATGTTTGATTGGAAGAGGTTTTATCCGGCGAGGAATTTTTTGCTCCTGTGGAACTTCCATTGGTTCCAAGGTTAAGAAATCTTTGTAAGCGTTTGTAACGCGACTTTTTGTAACGTTTACAACGACGTGGTTACAGTATTTTGATAGTTGTTTTAGATCCTCCTTTGTTTTTATATAAAAGCCTTGCAAAGGAAAGGGCGTTTCGCCCATAGGGTTATCCAATGAAGAGACAAACATGCCGACTGATAGATCTTGAACGGCAAAACGCTCGACGGTTCCGATATTCATTCCACTTACCTCACTACAACAAGATTGACGTTAACTGAGTAATGGCAAGGTGTGGGCCAAGTCTTAAAAAGTAACTATTTTTTTTATTTTTACGTATGTTGATAAATTTAGGTTGTGGAAATTCGTATAAAGCTGTCGAAAAGATATATCGCTAAAAATAAGGTTATTAAATAAGAGTTTTTATTCGTTAGAATTAACAAAAAAATGACGGGTGAGTCATTTATATGACGTGGGAACAAAATTTTCCGGTTAATATTTGCCGTATATATAACTAAAGTGCTGGTTTGTTATATGCGATCTTCTTCCAGCTTATAAGGGGGTTTTTTTAGGGGCAAAGCTCTTGTCTATTCAATAAATTGGTCGATAGGAACCGGATTTTCGAATTGCTTAATGCGTATATTTCTGTAATAAATTTCAGCCGTCTCAGCTTGTAGGCCAATTTTTCCGCTGGAGTGGGGTAGGTCGGTTAAAATATTTACGATTTTTCCATTAAGCTTGTGGATTGCGTATCGGGAATCCATAACGATAATCTCTACCGTATTCCATTTGTTGTTAAGGGCGTTGAATTGAACGTTTTGCAATGCAAAAAACTCTCCCCGAGCAAGAGGTGTAACAGTGCCTCCCTGTGTCCAGGGCTTGAATATGTTTTTTCCGTTTGAGTATACCGTCACAGGTCCGCCTGATAAATTCCACAAATCCCCTGTGTGATTGCGATTTTCTAAGTGATTATAGCGGATTTGATATTCGAGACCTCTGGGCCAAATCTTGGCTTCGGTAACATGATAAAAAAGCCCGGCGTCATATTGCCACGCACTAAAGTTATTTGTCTTTTTTTCACCCCACTTATACTCGAGCTTAAAACTATAACGAGAATAAGAATCCGCTGTAAATAATACGCCGTGAGTGTCGTTTTTCTTTTCGTTTAGTTGGTAGCCATCTGCGTGATTGGCGTAGACGTGTATAAGTTTGTCCCTGATATGGAAGACTTTTTTTGCTTCTTTTGGGTTGCCGTTCCTTATTATTGGTATCCAGCCATCATAATTGCGCTCGTTGAAAAGGCTTTTGTATATGCCTAAACTATTTGAATTCGAGCTGTTAGCGTATTGGCTTAAAAAAAATAAATAGAGTAACAATGCGAGCTTGATATTTAAGGATTTATCGAGATTGAATTTTCGTTTCATATTTTGAGAAGAGGGTATTCTTAGTTTGAGCATTATTTTACGGTGTGACAAGCCTAATCAATTTTTGCATGTTATGCTTTTCTTGCTTGATTATCTACTCACCCACATATATTAATTTTAGAATTCAAAGTGCTTATGAGTCATCATATTCTATTAACAGGCGCCTCATCCGGAATTGGTCGTGAACTTGCCGTGTTGTTAAGCCGACAGGATTATCGATTAAGTTTGGCAGGTCGTAGCTCTCAAAAATTGGATGAAACGCTCGAAACTGTCGTAAACAATGACAAGATTTTTTCAGCTGCATTTGATTTGACAGTTGAGCGAGATCGGCATCAATTTATTGCAGGTTCGTTTAATCATAACGGAGCTGTAGACGTTTTAATTAATTGCGCCGGAATCAATAACCATCGTGGGCCGGGAAGCGACGCACCTCTAGATGCACTGGCTGCGCTGATGGAGATTAATTTTTATGCTCCTGTCGCGTTAATGCAAGGTGTTATACCTCAAATGCGAGCGCAAAAATCGGGTGTTATTATCAACGTCTTATCAACCACCTGTCTTTTTTCTAACCCATCGATTGCCGCGTATACGGCTTCTAAGGCAGCTCTGGATGCCTATACCAAAGTTATGCGGAAGGAATTGCAGTCTGAGGGTATAAAAATGCTGTCGGTTTATCCCGGAGGTGTAAATACAGATTTTCGTGAGGTTGACAGGCCCGAGTATTTATCTGCGCGAGCGGTGGCTGCAGCGATCTTAAATATGCTTGAAGCCGATGCAAACACGCATATCCACGAGCTTGTTATTCGCCCGGAGTGCGAGACAAATTTTTGTTAATGCCTATGTTGGTAATGCTAAGCCAAGCGCGATTAGATGGCTGAGCAGCCATTGATTAGTGTAGAAACTCGCATTGGGCGTGGTTTTTCCATTGCACGGCTGGCAGCAGAATAGAGCATGAAAGATTGAGACTCCTTCATTTTTACTCGATGGGGTGAGCGGTGTGTGCAATAGCTTTTGCCTGTTATGTCTAAGACTTGCGCTGTAAGTGAGTGGTTAACGTTATTATTTTCGGTGTTAGCGGTTTGCTCCAAGGTATTGTGTTGCTCTAGAGTATTGTGGCTTTCTAGGTGAGCCGAGGCCACCGAGGTCGTAGATCCAATAACGATGGCAAAAACAACTTTTGAGAGCAGCTTCATAATAATCAATCACAGCAATTAAATAGACCGAGGTTAGTCCGCCGAGGGTGCTCTGACGAACCTTGCTGCGAATTCTATAACGCTATTTTTACATTATTGTGACACTTGTATTGCAAAGGCATAAATGTTTGCCATGATTAGATTGTTTGGGCGCAATTATGGTTTTTTTCCCGTCACCCAAAGGGGTGAGGAACGATGGTCGAAAGAATAAATACCTCAATCAGGCCGATGATCGAGAGCAACGTTAGCATCACTGTCCACGATTGCAGCGTTTCCTTCTCAGTCATCCCGCTCATCTTACACACCACCCAAAAGCCGCTATCATTCATCCAAGACAGCAGGGTTGAGCCGAAGGCAATAGCCGCGAAGATATAAAGGGGGCTGTAATCGAGAGCTGTGCCGTCGCTGATAATGCCGGCCATAATGCTGGATGTGGTGATCATTGCGACGGTTCCCGACCCCTGAGCCAGCTTTAATATGCCGGAGACGATCCAGGCGAGAAATATTAGCGATATCCCGCCACCGGCCGTCATTTCTTTGATCGCATCGCCTACCCCCGCGTGTTTAATCATTGCGCCAAACGCTCCACCGGCAGCCGTGATTAGGATAATCACGCCGGCAGTTTGTATAGGGGCCTCCATCTCTTTTGCGAGGTCTGCCAGGTTTAAGTTTTTTTGTACGACGTACACGTAAATGGCAATCAAGGTGCCCAAAAACATCGCCACGTTCTTGTTGCCCAAAACCTGTAAGGTAGCGTGTATATCGCCCAGACGTTCCGCACCGACAAACGTGTCTAAAAATGAAAATGCAGCAATGAGTACCACGGGCAGCAATATTGGTAAAAAGGCCATGATAAATGACGGCAGTTCATGGTCTTCCTTGCTAATTATCTGTTTTAAGTCTGCGAAGCGAACGCTGGAACTTTCCCTCACGGGAATAGGGTTTTTGTTGTCCAGGTACTGGCCAATAAACAAGCCGGCTATAGCCACGGGTATTCCGAGAATGATACCGATTATCATTGCTAAACCCAGGTCAAGACCGAGATTGTCGATCATGATCAAAGGACCTGGTGTCGGTGGGACTAAGCCGTGGGTGATAACGCCGCCACAGGCCACAGCCATAACGAAGTAGAGGTATTTTTTCCCCAAACGGAAGGCCAATGCTTGGGCGAGCGGGATGAGTAAGAAGAAGACCGTATCGAAGAACACGGGAATAGATAAAAAGAAGGCACAAAACATCAATGCCCATCCAGCGCGCTTTTCACCAAAGGCCTTTACAAATACACGCACGATTTTGTCTGCGGCGCCGCTTTCCATTAGGCATAAGCCTATGATTGCGGCAAGGGCTATTACCCACGCGATTTTACCTGCGGTGCTGCCAAGCTCTGTCATCGTCGTGGCAATCGAAACGAGGACGTGATTTTGAGTCTCGATGCCGGGCAGGGTCTCTGCCAGAATCCCCACGAGAACTGCCGCCAAGATCAATGAAATAAAGGCGTGGATGCGACAAATTGCGATTGCAAAAACGATAAAAGCAATGCCAATAGCAAGAACAAAAAAAGGCCAAAGTGATGACATGCCCAACTCCTCTATTGTCTTTATGTTGACCGAACGTGTGTTTCGGTGAGTTGCTGGGCGTGGAGTATAGGCCGCTTAGTGTTTTTATGTAAATTTTTATCTTTATATTGCGTACTGGTTATATCCAAGTGAATTATGAGTTGGCTTGATTGTTATATTGAACGAGCTGCGCCGGAATACACGGCCGGTGTCAGAATAGCAATTAAAGCCGCTGAATATAGGAAAATTCGTTTATATCGTGGGTTTTTCAGGGACCAACAGTAAATATAGCTAGGACGATCTATTTTATTGCCAGGTTAAAAGTTAAGACCGCTTCATTTTCAAAATACGGAAGATGAAAAACTAGACGGTATAAAGGGCGTGATGAAAATAGTGATTGCTCGACAAGTATTGAGTTAATTGATTGCTAGTCAACTATAAAAGTTGACGTAATTTTCTGGCACTATTTTTCAAATGATTATTGCCAATTAAATTGCAGAGAAAGCGGCTCTCAATTTGGTTATTAGGTTATGCTTGTTTGTTATACGCAAAGCGTAATTATGCAAAAGCTAACAAAATACTTTGAAACGGCGCAGCACGTCGAATTTTAGTCGGAACTGTCTCACTGTTCTGAACAATTGTTTGAATTATAGTGACCGTTATTTTTTATATTTATTGTAATCAAAAGAATGATATTAATGAATTTGCTGGTGGGGCTATGTTTATGAAATTAAATTTGATAATTGGCATTATCACGATGTTAATTTTAACGGCCTGTGGTGGCGGAGAAAATACTCAATCTCCTGCCGGTTCAAGTAGTGGTTCGGCCAACAGTAGTTCTAGTGGTGGTAGCTCGAGTAGCAGTTCAAGCAGCACTAGCTCCAGTTCTTCCAGCTCAAATAGTTCGTCATCGTCGTCTTCGAGTTCCAGCGGAGTTGCAGAAATTTTGTTTGACTCACGTACAGACGCCCTTCCTGCGGATATGTTGGAGTGCTGGCGCAAGACTGATGTTCCCGGTAACTGTGGACCCTTGGCGAGTGGCGGTTATGAGGTTGTGAGTTTCGAATCTTTTACCAACGGCGATCGCAAGTGTTTGGCTCCTGCGGACGACAGTGACGAACTGGTTATTAAAAACTGCAGCTCCGATACAAATGTGGCGTTGATTCGCTTAACTGAGAAGGCCGAATATATTATGCGTAGCCATGTTTCGGGGCAGTGTTTAGTGCAGCATGGGCAGGCATCCAATATTAAACTACGTTTTTCTGGCTGCAATATTTCACGCAGAAACTTGGATATTAAAGTAAAGCTTGATGGAAATGGCGATGTTTTATCTTTGCGTTTAATTACTCAGTCAACGATGGAGACATTTCATAATAAGTGTCTGACTGCAGTAGGCGATCGCGTCACCGCAATACCTTGTGATGAAAATAATCGTTCGCAGGAATTCCGCGTGGTGAAAGTCCCAAGCAAATACGATGCTGAACCGATATTTTACGAGATGCATGATCTGGAGAGTGGCGTCTACCCGAAGGGACCGATTGCGCTGTCGCGACCGTTTGAATGGGCGTGGCAGCAACGCAATAAACTGAATGTGTGTATGAAGGTAGAGCATCCTGATGCGCAATCGAAAGAGTGGCGGGAAACTTTAAGACGTTGGGTAACAGACGGGATTCATGAGTACTATAAAACCTTTCTCCACTATAGCGATTGGCCTTACCAGGAATTACCGGAAATTAATTTTGTCGGTTGGGAAACACCATTTGAATTTGAACCCGGAGAAGATTTGGCGGGTTTAGAAACCAGTTGCCCCGATGCCTGCCGTCGAATTGTAGTTGAGCAAAGATTAAGGCGTATCGCGGTGCCTGCTGATTATACTGAATGCCCTTGGCAAGATCATACGCACATGGACTTTTTTGCCAAGTTCAAGGGTGTTGACCCTAACTATAAAGCAGCTGGAACCGGGGGAGATTGGGGTATAACGCTTGCTCAAGGTTTTATTCGCGCGGGAATTAATGCCGAGCCTACCACGGTTGTTGTGCATGAATTTGGCCACACTAATCAATCGCCTGATTATTACAACCTTCCGCGTATCGATCAGCCATTATCGGCCAACGGGCAGGGTTTCCGTAAACCTACCGCCTTTGATCATGCACGTATGCGCCATTGGTATCGTTTAAGGCGTGATAATTTTCCAGAACCACTTAATTTAGATTAATCTGAAGTTTCTCACCACACTGAAACGGATTATCGATAGGCATATTAACTAAAAAAATAATACACTCATTTGATAGTAGAAAATAGACGTTCAATAACCCAAACCGACGCCACAATAAAACTAAGGCCAAGTGCGACGAAATAAAACTGCTTTCTCCAGCTGCGTATTTTATTCAAAGCAAAAAAAACCGGTGCAACAATTAATGTAAAAACGATTTGCCCCAGCTCTACACCAATATTAAATGCAAGAATATTGAGTAACTGTTCTTTTAGCGGACTATCTAAATCCGCAAGCGCATTTGCAAATCCTAAACCGTGTAACAACCCGAAGATAAATACCATTAAATAGTTGCGTTTAATGGCTCGTGTCGCAGTGTTGATAACTGCAGCTAAAACCGAAATGGCAATGCCGAGCTCAATCCATTTTCCAGGGAAATTTATCCACCCTATTGCGGCAAGCGTTAGCGTTATCGAATGTGCGACGGTGAAGATGCTAATGACGCCGATGATCTTGCGCAATATTAATTTATTGTCATTAGTTTCATCTGGGTGGGCTGTGGCGATTCCTAGGTATTGTCGCGACGAATTGAAAGGGAATATTATTGCTAATAATAAACAAGCCAGAAATAAAAGGTGGTCTAAACCGATAAAGATATGTACGACACCTTGATATAAAAAACCTATGGATGCCCATGTGGTTTTGCTTGAGTTTATCGTAATAGTCTGATTGTATTCAGCGATTATTGCTTGAACCGGCTCCTCGTCAAATTCAACGTTTATCAATAAGCTATGGCCCGGGTCGACAGAAAAGAGCCCACTATATTGAATTGAAATTGCATCGCTTCCGTCGCAGTGCAGGTCAAATGGGATAATGGCGTAGTCTAGATCAAAATGCGAACCTAATTGCCATTGTTCGGAAAATTCAATTGAGCATTTTTTATTGGCGTAAGAGATTTGCAGATTATTTAGCAAATATTGATGTGCCTCAGCCTTTTGAGATGAAATTTCCTTCCAGGTGAGAATACCGTTTTCATTTTTATCAATATCAATAATTTGTTGAATATCATGTGCCGCCCAACGGAAGTCACCTTGCGAAAGGGATTCTCGCAGGTCGAGGTTGAGCAAGGCCTTGCCCATTTCATGACATACGCCCATAGCAGGGTTTAGTATTGCGGTGAGAAATACAGCGCATACAAGGTTTAATTTCATTGTCTTCCAACCAAGTACTAGCCAAAACTATGTCTGCTTATGCGTGCGACAAGACCAATATCTATATTTTCTAACTGCATTTGCGCGATAAGTCTGTCAGAATAGGTGCTCGCGCCCAAATTTTTAAAGTAGTTGATAGTTATACCTGCTCTTATAAGGCAAACTCATGTATCGTTAGTATTGCTGACAAAGCGTTGTTAGAGCAAGTGTATTGTATTAAATAATTGGTATCTTTGGCACTGCTGCCTCACTATCACAGATAACTGTTTGAAGGTTTTTGAGTGATACCTTAATAGCTGTCGAAACCCGTTAATTGATCAAGTAAAAATTATTGCGCTATTCCATCGAATTAAATTATGTCCAAAATAGAAATGTTATCTCGTCGTCAACTGGTTCAAGCTTGTACAGCTGCGGGAAGTATAATTGCGACAAATGCCTGTACGCAACAGGCTCCTACGAGTGAAAAAAATATTAGTCCTCTGATTATTGACACGCATGTTCACTTTTACGACCCGACTAAAAAAGGCGGAATAGCTTGGCCCAAACCTTCACAAAAAATTTACGGTAAGAAATATCCCGAACAACTAAACGCTGCAGCTGGGGAAGGTACCGTTTCGGGGTCCATTGTGGTCGAATCAAGCCCAAGTTTCCGCGACAATATTTGGATAGCTGAATTAGCAGAAAAAGAAAGTTCAGTATTGGGCGCGGTAATTAATTTATCCTCCGATACGGAGGGTTTTGATAAACATTTTAACGGCCTAGTACGTCGTCGCAGTGTGGTAGGTGCGCGATTGCGGCCTTACAACAATCACGATGTAAGTTCTGCAAAAATGCGCCGCTATTTTGAGTTGTTGGCTGACAATAATTGTACTTTCGAGATGAAAGTTACACCGCAAAAAGATAATGATGCTTTTTTTTCAGTTGCGAAAGATCATCCTAATCTTATATGTATTATTGTGCATAATGGGCATTTGAAAATTGATGGTAATGAGCCGCCAGAGGAATGGAAAGATCAAATATTGCGTCTTGCCGAGTTGCCTAATGTGCGCATAAAAGTTACTACGCTTATGCAGTTTGCGATACTTAGACCAAGACCAATAAGCCTTGATTATTATTTGCCGCTATTAGATTTTATCTGGCAGACCTTTGGAGAGGATCGTTGTATTTATGGTAGTAATTGGCCTACTTCCGAGCTGGTTCATACGTATAGAGAAAATTTAAATATTTTATTTCAATATATGGAAAATAAACCGATAGCTAGAAGGAAGTACTTTTATCAGAATGCTCTACGAACATATAATATTAATATTTAGACCCTGTCTCATAATTTCGTAAATTGTAATTTTTCATGTTTAAGCATCATCACTTAGAATTACTGCTTGAGCAGGCTTTTCAAGATCGGCGTTTAGACGATGATGAAAAGCATGCACTTTTTGCCTACCTTGAAAATGCGACGGTTGATGAGCGGCGGTTTGCGCGCAATCGAGCCTTTGACTTTGTGCATCATGTTATCGAAGAAAAAGGTGAGAATGTACGAATGTCTTTGCGTTGGCTGGAAAAGGTGGTAAAAACAATTGATCGGGCGGGACCAAATAATCGTGTCGCAGAAGCCCATTTTAGCCCGGGCAAAGGTTGTTGCCGCGCTATCTTAGAACAGTGTTTTCGCGCGAAGTATACGATAGACGTTTGTGTTTTTACGATTTCAGATAACCGTTTAAGCGAGGGTTTAATTGCTGCTCATCAACGCGATGTGCAAGTGCGTATTTTAACAGACAACCAAAAGTCGGAAGATCGCGGAAGCGATATCGATTTATTACAAGCAGAAGGTATTACCGTGAAAATGGATGCGAGTAAGCATCATATGCACCACAAGTTCGCAATTTTTGATCAAAGTATTTTAATCAACGGTAGTTTTAATTGGACGCGCAGTGCGACAGAGAAAAACCAGGAAAATATTTTGGTTACAGGTGACGAACGCCTTGTGGGTGAATTTCAGGACAAGTTTGACGAGCTGTGGCGTAAATTCAATCTGGCTTAGATTTTTACAATGCCCCGATGGAGCATTGTAAAAATGATACATCGGCGGCTACTTAAGCAGCTTTTTTTAGCTTTTTCTTCAGTTTTTTAAGCTTGCCTTCTTGTTTGGCTACTTTGGCCTTAGTTGATTTGATAGCTTTTTTTAATACTTTAACTTTTTTGGACATATGTTTCTCCAATGTCGTTGAGTGTTGTTTTGAGTTAATTAATCGCTCGTTAAAAGCCCTTTTCGCCCTACGACTTCGTTGATGTTGGACTCCTGGTGCTCATTTACTCATGTAAACTGTGCTCCAGCTTCCAGCTTCCAGCATCGCCTTATCGCTGAGCGAAAATGTCATTTTAACGAACGATCAGCCAATTTTCTTTTGCAAGAAAATTGATGTTCGATGTTTAACATCGAACTAAATAGAACCTATCTCTAAAGTAATTCAAGTGTCTTCTGCATACTGCTTACTACTACTTCACACGCCTTATCGACGAGTTTATTGCTTGAAACACTTATCTCTAATTTTGAGATAGGTTCTAGTTGATGAACACGTAAAACTGCTAATCCGGCGCGTGCTCATCTAAGAATTGCCGGATAAATCTTCGAATCTCCCTGGCAGCACTGGTATCTAATTCTTCGCATAATTCAACGAACTGATCACGCTCTTCTCCATTTATACGAATAATTAACTGGCTATCTTTTTTTAATGCCTTTTTCTTTTGGGACTTTTTAGTACTGCGTTCTTTTTTGTCCGCCATAAACTGCTGCAAGCCTCAATATTGAGTGCATATCAAATGTATATACATAAAATATACATTGAAAAGTGTGTTTGTCAAATGAATATTAAAAAAAAGAGACGTAGTCGATAGTCTTGTTTGTTGGGATTATTTTCTATGTTAAGCGCTTTTGGTATAGAAACCGTATTTCATAGATGGGTAAGGTGGAGAAAATATGCGGATAGCAAAGAGTGCTACCCGGCTGTTGGAATATGTGTGGGGAGAGGGGAAGCTTTAGTTTATTGTGTTTGTCCCATTTTAGCCAAACGTCCTTTCGCGGCATTTCCGACTTCGCCACTGTCTTGAGCTGCGAAACGGTAGTGGTCGGCCGCTGCAGCCGAATTGCCTTGTCCGAGAAAAATCTCACCCAAGTAAAAATTTGCGATAGGCGTACGCAAAATTCTTTCCGCGGTAATAAGGCTGTTTTGCGCGTCCTGCGTTTTTTTCAACTTGTATTCGGTGATGCCACGGTTTAAATATCCCATGACGTATTCGGGGTTTTTACTACTGGCCGTTTTGAAGGCGGCTAGAGCTTCTGTCTGTTTACCATTTTGTGCAAGCAGCTGGCCTTTGGTGACGTAAAATATGGCTTCTTGCGGTTGCTGTTTTATCGCGCTGTTAACCAAGCTCATTGCGTAGGTAAAGTTCTTCTCGCTAGCGGCTTTAAGTGCTTGATCGTGGGCGCGATAAGCTTTGGCATCTTTCTGCAGCTGCTTAATTGCACGTTGATAAGCTTTTTTGTTGCGTACGCCGGTTTTGTTAGCTGCTAGTTCTCGGTTCAGCTCCACGCGCTTTTGCGAGGGAGGGTGGCTAGCGAATAAACTCGACATAATGTCTCTTTCCCTTCCTTGTGACAGCTCGACAAATTTTTGCTGTAATTCAACTGCACCGTTGGGGTCATATCCGGCGTCTATCATGTAGCGAACGCCGACGGCATCAGCTTCTAGCTCATCCCAGCGTCCGTATTGGGCACTCACCGCGCCTACGCCTAACCCAAGACCTTGGTCGATAAGAGCTCCGTAGTCTGTGCGCCCGCCTAGTAACGAGATAGCTGACGCTCCAAGCCCAAGCAAACTAGAGCGGGTCTGTTGCAGAGCTGAATGGCCAGCTGCTGCGTGCACTATCTCGTGTGCCAGTACTGCCGCGAGCTGAGATTCGTCTTCCATCAGTAGGAGCAGCCCGCGATTGATGGCAATTTTTCCTCCGGGAAGCGCCCAGGCGTTGGGCGTACTATCGTTTAGCACTACAAAATCGTAGGGTAGGTTTTTCTGGTCACTAACGGCGGCGAGTTTTTGGCCAATCGATCTAACGTAAACGTTCAAATTCGGATCAACGATGTACACGCCCCCTTGTTGCTGTTGGTAGGGCTTGTAGTATTGTTCGCCCATCGCAATCTGTTGCTCTTGCGACATGAGCGAGAGCTCTCTCTTTCCCGTTACTGGATTGACCATGCAGCTGGAGAGAGTCAGTAATGAGATAACAATTAAACTAAAACGAGCTAGATGCATGTGGTACCCCCTGGTTTATAATGTCGCGCAATTTTAACAGTGATTTAGCATATGAGTTCACTAGAAGTTATAGAAATGATGGCGGGTTATGATGCTGAGGGTCAGCCTGTCGCTGAAAAATTGCGCGTACGAGTCAACGAAGATAACGAATGCGAATTGGTTAATTCGCCGGCGTTTATCAAAGGTTTGGCCAGCGGCGATGTTATCAAATTAGACCAGCAAACGGGGCAATTTGAAATCAAGCGACGCAGCGGTAACCTCTGTATTCGCGTTTTTTCGAAAGATAATATTGAGCCATTAGCTGACAGCCTGGGTTCGGAAATCGAGAAACTTGGTGGCATGTTGGATATCGAAACTCCGCGAATGTTGGTGTTTAGTATTCACGTGAGCTGTGGTTTTACTGCGATAGAAGATATTTTGAATAAGGCGATGACGAGCAGCACTGCCTGGTATTATGGCAATGTTTACGATCCTGTAGATGGGCAGACGCCGTTAAATTGGTGGCAGGAGATTTTGGGTGAAAGCTAGTCTTTTTATATTAAGACCGTTTTCGCAGGAGGGACGAACCTTTTCAGGGCGTCGTAAACCCCTCCCTGGGGACTCTGTCAAAATCGTCCACGATTTTCACAGCCTGAAAAGGTTCGTCCCTCCTGCGAAAACTCATAGCCACAATTGAGCTTAAGCTTTCTAAAGAATCGAAACCAGAATGAGTTGGTGGAGGTCCGGGGCGGACTGTCTACTAGAGACTGAACTTAGAATAAGTGAACAATAAACATGCTATTAGTGATATCCCCAGCCAAAAACCTAGACTATGAATCAACCATCGCGAAAACCAAAACCTCGCAGCCTTTGTTGTTAGATCAGGCCGAAGTGTTGGTTGACGACTTGCGTAAAAAGGCACCGCATCAGCTGTCCAAACTGATGGGCATCAGCGATAAGTTGGGTCAATTGAACTACGATCGCTATCAAAGTTGGTCGCTGCCATTTAACAAAAGCAATGCAAGGCCGGCTGTGCTGGCTTTTAACGGGGATGTTTATCAAGGCTTGGATGCGCCTTCAATGGATGCTGAAGATCTTGCATTTGCCCAAGACCACCTGCGAATTCTGTCTGGGCTCTACGGTTGCTTGCGCCCCCTTGATTTAATGCAGCCCTATCGCTTGGAGATGGGAACGGCGCTTAAGAACGAGCGCGGCAAAGACTTGTATCAGTTTTGGGGCGATATCATCACCGAGCAGCTGAACAAACAACTGAAAAAGCTAAAAACTGATACTTTAGTAAATCTTGCGTCAAATGAATATTTCAAATCGGTAAATAAAGGCGTGCTGAAGGCTGAAATAATTGAACCGGTTTTTAAAGATTGGAAGAACGGCCAATACAAAATCATCAGTTTTTTCGCCAAAAAGGCAAGGGGCCTCATGAGCGCCTATATTATTAAGAATAGGCTTACGCAAGTTCAAGACATCGTTGGGTTCGATTACGACGGTTATGCGTACAGCGAATCCCTGTCCGACGGCGCTAGTTGGGTGTTTACGAGGAAGCAATAACACTCAGACCTTTGGGCACGGGCCTCACCGGCGAGCAAGCAACCAAGGGTTTGATGCATGACCTTAAAAGTACTGGTAGTCGACGACGCAAAGCTTGTGCGCGATATGGTAAAGCGTACGCTACGTCAAATGTATGACCACGTTGACTTTGCTGAAGCGCACGACGGCACGCGAGCTATGGCGCTAATTAAGCAAAAAATCCCCGATATCATTCTTTCCGATTGGGAAATGCCACAAATGGGTGGCGATGAGTTACTGCGTTGGGTGCGAGAGCAGCCCACTACCAAAGAAACTCCCTTTATCATGATTACCAGTCGCGGTGACCGTGACCACGTTGTTGAAGCACTAAAATCGGGGGTTACCGACTATATCAGCAAACCCTTCAAGCCAGAGGAGCTTACTCGAAAAGTAGCCAAACAAACTAAGAAGCTTGGCATCACGGCCAATTCCAGTGTTATGTCAGACCCAAGCAACCGTGGTGTAGCTTTTGCGTCAGTTGACGTATTGACCAAGGGCAGCGAGCAGGTGAAAGACACGGCAAAAAGTAAGGCACCCTCTCCGAAAGCTGCACCGAAACCCAATGGCAGTGCTGCTTCGGCGCGTATTCAGAATTTTCCGGGTACCGTTACGCTGCGCTTTGCTGACCATAGTCACCCTTGTGAAATGATGGATTTGTCGTTACAGGCGCTTAACGGAGTTATACCGCGTGCGGAGGCGTTACCGCAGGTTTTTGATACTCTTTCTGTAGACTTGGAAATTCCATCGTCGCAAACGGTGGCGCGTATTAATGCCTATGTGCATTGTGTTGCCGCCGCAAAAGCGAGTGCGGACAGTGAGTCGGTCAAAGTTATTGTGCGTTTTATCGACCAGGACCCTGCAAAGCTCGAAGTGCTTTCTACCATTATTTCGAAGGGAAAATAATCGACGGCACACTAAATCATCGACCTCTATAATCCTCTCGGGCACAATAGAAACTCGTGAATAAGTGCAGAACGAATGAAGTAAGGACTTTTGGTATGTCACTTCCTTTTTCCCAGGCGTGTGAAAATAATAAGGCTCCCATTCTCGAAATTTTGCTACGTATTTTTAGCGAATCTAAGCATGTTCTGGAAATTGGTTCGGGAACGGGGCAACACGCGCATTTTTTTGCGCCGCGTCTACCGCACTTAATTTGGCAGACTTCTGACGTCGAAGAAAATCTCGCTGATATTAAGCGGTGGTTAGATATCTGCGAGGCTGAACAACCAAAGCCGCTTTTACTCGATATGCTAAAACCTGTTTGGCCAGATAATTATGACGCAGTATTTTCTGCTAATACTGCACATATCATGTCTTGGAATTTAACCGAAAAGATGGTCCGGCATGTGGGAGCAAATTTGCCAGAAAATGGAAAATTTGCTCTTTATGGACCTTTCAACTACGACGGAACCTTTACCAGTGAAAGCAACGAGCGTTTTGAACAGTGGTTGAAAAGTGTTTCGTTAGACCGTGGCATTCGTGACTTTGAAAGAGTGAATGCTTGCGCACAAGAGGTTGGGCTGGAATTGATGGAGGACAACACCATGCCTGCGAATAATCGAACACTTGTGTGGAAAAAATTGGGAAGCTAAATAGATGAAACGCATAATCAATATTGTTGGGTTTGTCGCACTGATTTTCACAACTATTAGGTTCATTCCTGTTGAGCATCGTCTTGTTGACTTGGCCAGCAACTTTGTTTGGCAACTCTTCGCCGTGCTCGCCGTTTGTGTTGTTTTATTATTGATTGCTAAACAGATTAAAAATGCGATTTTGTTTGCGCTGTTTTTGGCGATCAATATCAGCTCACTGTTACCTCTGTATTTTGATAATTTTCCCGATAATAAAGATCCTCAGCCAGGCGAAAAGCTCACGCTCTTGCAGGCAAATGTGCAAGCGATAAACATTCAATATGCAGATTTTTTTCAGGTGGTCAACGAATCCAACGCTGATATTATTGTTTTGCAAGAGGTTAATAATGCATGGGCGAGACAGCTAAAACAACTGGATGTCAATTACCCTTACGGCGCAGTTGTTAGTCGTGAGGATAATTTCGGTATTGCGATTTTTAGTCGTTTTCTAATGGATGCGCGCATGCATAAACTGGGTAAAAGCGAATTTCCAAGTTTGCATGGCACATTTGAATTTGGCGGAAAAAAAATGAACATTGTTGCCACTCATCCACCGCCGCCTGTTGATGACTATCTCTATGCTTTAAGGAATGATCAACTTGGCGAGCTGGCAGTTTATTTAAATCAATTATTTGGCGAACGTATATTGATAGGCGATTTAAACACGGGGCCGTGGTCCAAATATTTTGAAAAACTGATGGATGAAACTGGCATGCGTGATGTAAGGGCAGGTTATGGAGTGTTGGCAACGTGGCCAGCTTCACTATACTTTATGGGAATTCCTATTGACCATTGTTTGATTTCCAATGGCTTGCGCGTTAATTCATTACGCATTGGAAAAAACTTTGGTTCTGATCATCTGCCGTTAATTGTTCAGCTCGAAATGAGGAAATAGCGCGGATAATATTTTATTAATTTATTCTTTCTTGACTGTTTAATTCGTTATGCTAAAAGTTGCTCCATCAAAAGAACAGCGTCTTAATGTTCAGTTTCGTGTTGAACCGGGTTGCTTAGGGCCAAATGGGGATCAGCATATTGAAAATTTTTGTGAATATGCTGAAGAAAAATTCGAGACGTTGGATAGTGAAGTAGTAGCCTGGAAGATTGTTCCAAGGCTGGATAAGAGTTTGCCCGAGGTGGAATATCGTGTAATGGGCAAAAAGCTGCTTGAAAGCCAAGTCGATAAATATCTAGAGGTTTGTGGTGTTACGCTTGAAGAGCTTGAAACGCATCTTCACGATAAGTTAGTAGAAGTGATTATTGAGTATATGAATTAGGACAACTTTGAATAAGGTCAATATATTAATAATATTCAGAGGTGCCCCAGAATCAATTTTCTAGCATGCACCATCTGGATTGCGGAGCCATCGTATTCTACTCCCTAAGCCGCTAACAAATTTTGAATTGCGTCTTGCGCTTTTTCAATACTTGTTTCGCGTGCTTCGCTCACCGCTAAATTCTCTGCATAAATAATGTTTATTTTTGTTAAGCCGAGAAAGTTAAAAAACAGTTTAATCAGCGGTACTTGAAAATCTTTTTCACTATTTTTGTATTGTCCACCACGTGTGGTAATAACATAAACGGGTTTATCCTCTATCAAGCCAGCAGGACCATTTGCAGTGTATTGAAAAGTGTGCCCTGCGCGCGCGACATTGTCCATCCAGGCTTTGAGCGTGCTGGGAAAAGTAAAGTTATACATGGGTGCAGAAATCACTAGAGCATCTGCCTGCTTTAGCTCTGCTATGAGCTGATTGGATCGGTTCACAGCATTTTTTTGTTCGGCCGTTAATGCGCTTTCATCGCTCGAAAATGCGCTGAATGTAGCTTGGTCCAAGTGAGGTAGTGGGTCTGTGGAAAAATCGTGATGAATAAGTTGTGTTTGTTCGTATTGTGCTAGCAAGCCTGCGCTGAGCTGCTCTGCTAATTGCGCAGATTGGCCTTGTGGTCCAAAAATGCTGCTGTCGATGCGAAGAAGGGTGTAAGCCATGGAAGTGTCCTCTGCGAGTTGACGTTAGAAATATTTTAGTCACAGAGATATATAAGAAAAGTGCAATTTTTAGCGTTAATTAATCGAAAAATTAGATTAAAGGAGACTGGTTATATTTACTTGGTATCGCGGGCTTTGGAACAAAGTATTAAATTAGCAATTTGATTACCATCGCAAGACTTGACCTTCGTCAAATACACAACCTGACATTGCTTTGCGGACATTTATAAAAATATGATTACGTAACACGCCAGTATGTTTGGATGTAATTTTAGCGAGAATAGTGAGCAATTGTGCCACACGTTCTGGCTTATAAAAATCGGGTATAAGCATGTCAATTATTAACGGATGGAGATCGGCAGGTTGCTCATACTCAATGTTTCCTCCCCAGGAATAACAGCCGCTCTGTATCGTATTCCATGTGATCGAGACATGCTTGATATCGATATTTGTTGCTGCCGCAAAGTCGCGGCTTATATCGACGATAATATCGCTAACAGGTTTTTGCGATTCGTTAAGAGGAAGGGCATTTACGGTGATAAGCGGCATGGCACGCGAGTCTCAAAAGCTTACAGTTTGGTATTTTTGCGGTTTTGTCGCTAAAAAATCAAGCTTTGGTTGAATTTTAGACAGCGTATGGCTCGACTTAGCGCAGGTGTTTTGGATATCATACGCGCTTTAGCGGGTTCTGAGCTTAAAAGTTTTTCACTAGAAAGCTTTTTGCTATCGACCGTTCGCCCATTTGAGTTACTTAGTAGGGATGCAAAATATGAAAAAAACTACTCTATGCTTTGCTGTCGGACTATTATCTTGCGTAAGTGTGTATGCTTATGAAGAAAACGACGAGAAGGGCAGCAGCCTCGAAGCTCCTTTTAAACCCCATGTTGCCTACAGCACCAAAAAGACGCCTGCAATTTTAACTCTCTCTACCTGTGCGACAGAAACTTTTCCGTGTGGCAGCTCACTGGCAGTGCCGAGAAAATTTTCTCGATTAAGCTTTTCTGCTCAGATAGATATGCCAGAAGATCACAACAATTTACCGGAATTCGAGCTTAATTTAAGACGCGATAAAAGTCGTCACAAAAAACATGCAGCGATCAATTTCAAAGACGAGGCTTGTACCGGCGAGTACACGATTAACCTCAAAACTATTTCTAAGAAAGGTAGATATGAATACCACGAGTTTGAGTCGAAAGTACAATGGCCGGATGAATTTGACGTTGTAATAGATTTTATTAAGAAAGAAAAACAATACTATTACTACAATTTAAATGTTGATGACGAAAAATTCGAATTTAAAACAGATGAGCGGTTGGGCTATTTTGGTTTGAAGATATATAACGGTAATATCAATGTGCGAGATATTAATTTAACTAAGAGATAAGGAAATAAAATGAAGAATTTGATTGTTTTTTTATTTTTTATATTGGCGTGTAATTCACTTTGGGCTGTTACCTATAGTGAGGCGATGAGCAATTATCAAGGCAAAAATTTTGAACGTGCACACAAGCAATTTACAGAACTCGCGAGTCTAGGTAACAAAGACGCCCAGTATCTTCTTGGTGTCATGTACCTTAACGGTGACGGAATTAAATCGGATATCTACAAGGCATTTGCGTGGATGTCGCTCGCTGCTTCTAAAGGCGACAAAGACTACAAAAAAAGTGTAGATACTTTTGCTAATAAATTAGATTCTGAACGACTAGAAAAAGCTCGGTCCATATTGGATGAGTTACAAAAAACATATGGTGACGAAACGATTGAGCAAAAAATGCACCCGGTGTTAACTAAAAGTACTCAAGGAGAGTTTCAGCAATTAAAGTTAAAATATAAAGCTCCAACATATTATCCAAAAAGAGCTCAAAAAACGGGTGTCGCTGCCGGGTCGGTATTGCTGGAGTATAATGTAGGTCCTGACGGTAGAACAAAACATCATCGAGTTATTTCATCAACTAGTAAGTTTTTTCGAGAGGAAGCACTGCGCAGTGTGAAAGCTTATCAATATCATCCAGCGACAATAAATGGAAAGCCGGTTGAAACTTATTTGGTTGTTAATAATTTCACATTTGAGATAGAAGGCTTTGAAGCTGACTCAAAAGCGCTGCATAAAAAATCAATGGAAATGAAAAAGCTTGCGCTTAAAGGTTCTAGTGTTGATCGCTACAAATATGCGCAGTGGACTGGAGCTTTAAAAAGATTTATGACGCCTGAGCACCGCAAAGATTTAGGCAATTCGAACGAGTGGTATACGCTTTCGGCGATTGATGGTTTACCGAACGCACAGTTTCGGATTGGTCGCAATATGCTTTATGGCGAACAATGTGAGGCTGATAGTGACAAAAGTTTTTTTTGGTTGCAGCTGGCGGCAGAAAATGGTTTTGCGGAGGCGCAAACATTACTCGGTTTGGAGCGTTATAAAGGCGTTCGCTTTGATCGAGATAGAAAAATGGGTGTAGCGTGGTTGGAAAAAGCAGCAGCGCAAAACCATACTCCCGCGATGGTCGAATTGGCCTTGATCTATGCAATGTCTGATGACGCTGGTATTAGAGATCCCCAAAAAGCGCTTGCTATAATCGATTCGATCCCGCAAAAGATGGAGGATCGACTGACTTATTACGAATCACTAGCTGCAGTCTACTCAATTAATCAAGAATATGAAAAAGCGGAAAAATCCCAGAAGCGCTTGCTCAAAGAGGCTAAGAAGCATCGTTTGCCGACTGAAGTTTTTGAGCGTAATTTGAATTTGATAAAGAATAAAAAAGCAATTGTTTCTCTAATATAGATTTCGTATTTGGTATGAATCGATTCTCAGATACAAAAAACCCGGCAGCCGCCGGGTTTTGTTTTTATTACCTTCCAAATTTAACTAAAGTCTAGAAAGCCTTGCTTTCGCCATTTCATTGCGTGCAGTCGCAGCGGGCACAGCGTAAAATTCTGCCTCGGTGCGCGCATAGATAGAAGAGCCTACGTAAACCATATCGGCTACGGATTCGGAATAACGCAAATAAAGCGTTTGGCCGCCTTTGATGTCAACTGTCGTGCTGGCAAAAACATCGGGTAAGTCGCTGCCAAAATTTTTCGATTTGACTGTCAATGCGTGTTTGCCAGGTTCCACCATCACAAGAAGGTAGCTGTCGCGTTTTAGTTTGCCGATCACTTTTCCGTCCAATCGCAGCGCTGGTGTGCTTTCGCTCTCATTGCTATCAAGCGTAGAACGGTAGATATAAATTAAACCGTGGTTATTGTCGGGCGCGTCCGCTTCTACAAAAGTTTGGTGAGGCGTGCTTGAACAGCCCGTAATCAAGGCTACTATTAAAAATGCCGTGACAATTTTCATCATGTTGTTGCCCTCCTTAATTGCGCTTATTAGTCATTCAGCAAGAACAATTAATATGTATTGTGACTAAAATCAAACTTTTCAATAGTCATGTAACCATTTTGTAACAATATCATGAAATCATGAAATGTTTGTCTGAAAATTAGTTTAGTGCAACATGACCCATAAAATTATTACAATTTGATGACAATTGTGCTTAAGCTGTCATTTTTTTGAAAAAAATAGGAAAAAAGTGAAGAAAAATACCAAATTATTAGCTGCTTCTTCATTATTTGGGATGGTAAGACGTGGGAAAGGTGGGTTTAGTAGTACGACTTGCAGAGTTTCCCTGTACAGAATGCTCTAAAAAAAGCACATTTAGGAATAAGTATTGCGATATATGCGTTCGCTTCGCTAGCTAGATGAAAAAGAATTTCAATGTCGCTTAAGTGTGAAATTTGTTGAGGTCGGTCCTAGCGCTGCGCCTGGGATTGATTGTGCAAATAAGCAGTGCGTTTAGTTTTTGGCATTTTTGGGTGGCGGCTTTTGATAAACCGAGAGCTCGCAACCGTCGATAAAGCAATCAACCAGTCTTATTGGTGTGCCTTTCAGCAATTCTTCGTCGGCCGACGCGATCATTTCGCGCTTAAGAGCGGCCCGCAGACTCTCCAAAGTATCTTTGTAGCGTGGATCTTGATAAAGATTTTGCGTTTCGTCAGGATCATTTTCAATATCGTAAAGCTCTTCAGGAGTACGGGAGAGTAATCCCGCAACCGATTTACGTGCTTTTACATCGCCGTTGCGGGCAGCTTCTAGCCATGTTGGCCAAAGCTTATTGTGCTCCATATAAACGTTTTTTAATTGATGAGTGCGGTGTAGTAATTCAGGGTGTAAGTTCTTGATATATTTGAATTTAGCTGTGCGTACAGCTCGAATAGGAAAAACATTTTGATCGGGGTCGCCTGTGTGGGTCAGGAAAACTTTATCGCGATGTACTGAGCTTTTTCCAAGCAGCACACGCTTAAACGAAAGCCCGTCAACTTGCTTTGTCACTCTTGTGCCTACCATTTCACTGAGAGTCGGAATAATGTCGATCCAGCTTACCAACGCTTTGCTTTCGCTGCGTTTTTTGACTTTGTCAGGCCATGAAATAATCAGTGGAACTTTCACACCTGCGTCGTAAAGGTTCCATTTGCCATAAGGCCATTGGGCACCATGGTCAGAGGTAAAGACCGTAATGGTATTTGTGCCTAAGTACTGTTTACTGAGCTTGCGCACTTCGCCGAGAGAATTGTCCATGGTGGCGACATCTTCTAAATATTGACTGAAGTTGATGCGAGTTTGCGGGGTGTCTACGGACTTCGCCGGAAGATCCAATTTATTAGGGTTGAAGCTCGAGTTATGCGGCCACGGAACATGTGGCGGCCTGGAGCCTACAAAAAGGATTAAAGGCCGTTTCTCATCTCGTTCCGCTAAATAAGATTTGATTTCTTTGCGGCTCAGGTTGGTACTGCCTTGGTAATCAAATCCGTGATCCCACTGTCCTTTACCATGCGAAACTTTGCCAAATGCGGCGATTTCATAGCCAAGCTTTTTGAACGGGCCGAGCACATGTGTGACATTGGGCGCTAACACCTTTTCGTGATTTGCTTGGATGCCGTTGCGCGCAGACCGCAGCGCAGTAAAAAGGGCTGCACGGCTAGGCGCGCAGCTTGGGCTATTGACGAAGGCGTTGGTGAAATTCATGCCCTCTCTGGCTAGTTTTGCAATATTGGGCGTGCGTGCGTCTTTAGAACCAGCTACTTCTGTGTCCAGATAGCCGAGGTCATCGGCGATAAAGACAAGCATGTTCGGAAGTTTATTGGCAAAGCTGTATGTGCTGACTGAGCCTAGAGTAAACAGTATAAATAACGTTAATTTGCGCATTGAATTTTGAATCTTAGAGAGCTGAAGTCGATTATTGGCTTATTGTCAGAACAGATGTTTCTGTGGCAAGCATAATAGGTGTAATGACCGGTAAGTGGCAACAACGGAAATGCGGTTCCTTAATTTTTATCCATAGGGCTAGATTATTTGCCGGCAAGACGATAGCAAAAAAAACGGAGCACTAGGCTCCGCTTTTCACGTTCGTTTGATCAGCTATCGGATACTAATAGTCGGTCGCAGTTTCGCTGTGCTTGTCGATTTTCTCTGCCTTGTAACCGCCTTTTGATTGGAAGAAAAAGAAAAGCGCACCAAATACAACGACTAGTACGGTTGCGAGATAAGCGACGGACTGCAATGCTTCTCCCGGTCCAGCTGTATCGAGAGAACTGCCCATAATTGGCAGAGCAAAATAAATTGAAAGCATTCCGGCTCCTCCCATCAAGTTGATGCCCAAAGCGCCTGTTTTCGGGAAGCGCTCGGATACGATCCCGAGCATCGTCGGCCAGAAGTAAGTTTTCCCAATCCCGAATACTGTCGCAGCTGCAAAAGCGATAAAGACGGAAACGCCAGTCGATAGTGAGCCAAGCCAGAACAAGCCAATAAAGACAAGCACGGAGCAAACAGCCAACACCAAGAATGGAGAGAAGTTATGAACCACGCTGCCGAAGAAGAAGCGCAAGATAAACATAAGCCCAGCGGTATAAACCAAGAACATGGTGCCTTGTAAGCCAGTTAAGTCTTTCATGATAGTGGGGAACCACTGGTCGGGAGCAAGTTCGCAAGCGGCAGTCAGCCACATGCAGCACCAAAGCAAAATAAAGAGCGGATGCAAGCACGCTTTAAACATGTCGCCAGTCGAAACGTTCGCAGTAACACGCTCTGTTTGAGGGTATTCTTTTTGCAGGCACATAAAGAGATAAACAAGGGAAGGAATAATGATAATACCAATTTTGACTTGCCAGCTTGCACCCACAGCACCCATGATCACAGCGAGGATACCGCCGATAACTAGGCCTAGTGGCCAAAAAGCGTGCAATACGTTAAGCATATGGGCTTTTCGGTCTTTGTACATCGTCGCAATTAACGGGTTAATTACGCCTTCCACGACGCCTTGAGCAAGCCCCATTAACAGGAAGCCGGTGTAAAGCATTGTGGTGCCAGTCGTAGAAAAGATCCCGCTTACAATCTCGCCTTCAGGAATGTCGGGCTGCGGAGCTAAGAGAATTAAAATCACGCCCCCAATAAATCCGATTGCAGAGAGGATATGCATGAGTTTCATGCCTAATTTATCGACTGCGGCACCACAGATAAAGATCGCAATAGTGAAGCCTAAGAAAGCGGGGCCCCAGATTAATCCCATTTGCTCTTTACTGAGATGAAATTCGGATGTTAACGAACCTTCGATATCACCACGGATAATGAAGATCATTGAAGTCACGCAGAGTGATATACAACTAGCGACAAACAAAAAAAGTCGGTCTTTATGGACCGCTGATGCTTCGCTCATTTCAGTCTCCTAAAAATAGTTATTGGTTTTACAAGTTGATTAACTCAACTGCGTTGCTCACTGGGCGAATACCAAGCCCCAAGTCCAGTGTTGCAACAGCTGCTGTGGTGTCTTGCTACACGCTGCACCTTGTTAATTCTATTTGCCCTGAAACAAAGCTCCTTTTGCCGGTGGCTCATCATGCAAGCTCACGGCGGATAAATCTAGTTCTTTTACATATTAAATCCATTCGACTTAATAAGCTGGCAACTCATGCCACTTTTCTTCACCGTCACTGGCTTTTACGACATGTTCGATAAACGCCATACCGCGAACGGCATCCTCAATACCGGTTAGCGCCAATGCGTTAGGGTCGACATCGCGATTTTCGAGTCGAGCACGAATTTGCTCGGCAAAATCTCGGTAGAGGTTGGCGAATGCTTCTAGGTAACCCTCGGGGTGGCCAAACGGTGTGCGAGTATTAGCTTGCGTTAGCGCAGAAAATTCGCCAAAAGCTGAGCAACGGACACGCTCTCCAGGGCGGTCGTTCCATTTCATCCACAGCGTATTCGGCTCTTCTTGTTGCCATTCTAGGCCACCTTTTTCGCCGTAAATTCGTATGCGGATACCATTTTCTTCACCGACGGAGATCTGGCTTGCCATCAATACGCCTTTTGCACCTTCATTAAAGCGCAGCAATACTGCTCCATCGTCGTCCAGCGTGCGGCCGTCGACGAAGGTGTTCAAATCGGCGCACATATGGGTGATTTTTAAGCCTGTGATATATTCGGCTAGGTTAGCGGCGTGAACGCCAATGTCGCCCATGCAGCAGCTGACGCCGGCGCGTTTCGGGTCGATACGCCATGCGGCTTGTTTGCCGTCGTCGCCGCTAGCATCGGCAAGCCAACCTTGCGGATATTCGGCAACGATTTTACGGATTTTACCGAGCACTCCGGCTTTAACGCGTTCACGTGCTTCTCGCACAAGGGGGTAGCCCGTGTAGGTGTGGGTGAGTCCGTAAAGTAAGCCTGAGTCTTTGACTATCTCGCGCAGCTTGATGGCCTCTTCGAGCGTGAAGGTAGCGGGCTTGTCGGACATAACATGGAAGCCGGCTTTCAGTGCTGCCTCAGCCACCGGAAAGTGCATATGGTTGGGTGTCACGATGGCGACGAAATCCATGCGTTCACCTTCAGGTAGTGCGGCTTCTTTGTCCATCATTTCTTGGTATGTGCCGTAGCAACGCTCTTCGGGCAGGAAAAGTTCTTTGCCCGAGGCGATGGATTTTTCCGCACTGCTGCTAAAAGCGCCGCAAACCAGTTCGATTTGGCCATCGATATTTGCAGCTATGCGGTGCACGGCTCCGATAAAAGCGCCTTGTCCGCCGCCGACCATGCCCATTCTAATTTTGCGCATACTATTTACCTTTTTGTTCGGTTTTGCTTTGGAGTTTTGTCGTTTTGTCGACGTTCGTTTCGTTTTTAGTCTTTAAGTTTGAGGGCGCTGTTTGGAGGCTGAGAGTTCGAGCCTTTTGGTAGACCGCTTCGAAGTTCCGGCGGCGATTTTTAAAATCGTCGTAAATACGTCCCTGTAGACTCCCTCACCAACGTCGTGTTGGTGAGGGTTTTAAAAATCGCCGCCGGAACTTCGAAGCTATGTGCTATTTGCGAGCGCCTCTTTTTTAACTGTTGTAGATGACTGCGTTAACCAAGTTTTCCAAATGCTCTTGCTTGCCACTCACATGCGTTGGATTAATGTCTTGTTCAAGCACGATCTTGGAAAGTTCTTCTAAGCTCGTTTCGCCTTTGATGATTTTTTGGCCGAGGTCGCTGTTCCAGCTGGCATAGCGTTGGTCGACGAAGTCTTGCAAGGTTTTTCCTTCGATCATTTTCGCCGCTTTTTTCAGTGCGATCGCCACGGTATCCATGCCACCGATGTGGCCGAGGAATAGGTCATCGCGGTCGCTGGATTGGCGGCGTAGTTTGGTGTCGAAGTTGAACCCGCCAGTGGTAAACCCTCCAGCGCGAAGAATTTCGTAGGTCGCTAAGGTCATTTCTTCAACACTGTTGGGGAATTGGTCTGTATCCCAGCCGTTTTGTGGGTCGCCGCGGTTGGCGTCGATGCTGCCGAGAATGTCGAGTGATGCGGCCGTGGCGACTTCGTGTTGGAAGCTGTGGCCGGCGAGTGTCGCGTGGTTGACTTCGATATTGACTTTGATTTCTTTCTCTAAGCCAAACTGCTTTAAGAAGCCGTGGACTGTTGCCGAGTCGTAGTCGTACTGGTGCTTTGTCGGTTCTTGTGGTTTTGGTTCGATTAAGATTGTGCCGGTAAAACCAATTTTATGTTTGTGCTCGACCACCATCTGCATGAAGCGGCCCAATTGTTCACGCTCTTGGCGAAGGTCGGTATTGAGCAGAGAGTCGTAACCCTCGCGGCCTCCCCACAGAACGTAGTTGGCTCCACCAAGGCGTTTGGTCACGTTCATGGCTTCAAATACTTGCGCAGCGGCATAAGCAAATAGCTCGGCATCTGGATTTGTTGCAGCACCAGCGCAGAAACGGGGATTGCTAAACAAGTTGGCGGTACCCCAAAGGAGTTTAATGCCTGTTTCCTGCTGCTTGCTTGCAAGGTAATCTGCCATTTCGTGGAAATAACGGTTGCTTTCGGCAAGGGTCGAACCCTCTGGTGCAACGTCGCGGTCGTGGAAGCAGTAATAGGGTACGTCGAGTTTGCTGATGAATTCGAACGCAACGTCGGCTTTTTGCTTGGCTAATGCCATTTGATCACCGCCTTCGCGAATCCAAGGCCGATCGAGGGTGCCCGCGCCGAATACGTCGCTTCCAGGCCAACAGAAATTATGCCAGTAGCACACGGCAAAGCGCAGATGATCTTCCATGCGTTTGCCCATTACTTGTTCGTCTTTGTTGTAATGCTTAAACGCAAAGGGGTTAGTTGACGAAGGCCCTTCGTACTGAATTTTATCGACAGTTTCGAAAAAGTTGCTCACGGATGTTACTCCTCAATGTATTGGTTAATCAGCGCAGTCGTTATATTGGCGCTAGTCTATTGGCGCAGCTTGCAGTGAGGTCTACATCAGCGCCTGTGTGTTGAGATAAAGCTTGCGATATCGCTGCCATTTCTCTTGGTATTCCGCGCTCGCCTCACTGCGCGGTTGGACCTCTGCCTGCACCGAAGGTGCGGGACAAATGTCTTGAATGCTTGAGTCGTCAAAGTTGCCACTGTTTTCTAAACTGGCTAAATGCGCGAGCCTAGCAGCACCGAGTGCTGGTCCTACGTCGCCTCCTGAACGAAAAACTAACGGGCGCTGTAATACATCAGCCAAAATCTGCCCCCAGAGGGTACTGCGTGAACCACCGCCAATAGCACTGACCTGCTTTATTTCGCTATCGGCGTTTTCGAGGGCTCGCTGGCCATCGGCAAAAGCGAACGCGACACCTTCTAATAATGCTTTGGTCAGGTGGGGTCTTTCGGTGCTCGCGGTCATACCAAAGAAGACACCTTTTGCGTGAGGATTATTGTGTGGGGTTCGTTCACCTGTCAGATACGGCAGGAAAATCGGCGTCGCATTGTCATGAGGTATATGCATGACGCTGGGTGCGTTTTCGAGTTCTTGCAAGAGCTCAACTACGCTGGCTGCGTTAGTCAATTTGGCCAGCCAATCCAAGCAGCTTGCAGCGCTCAGAATTACAGACATTTGGTGCCAGGTATTAGGTAGGCAGTGACAAAATGCATGCACGGCCTCTTCGGGGTTGGGGGAGTACTTAGCGTTGGAAACGAAATAGACGCCGGATGTGCCGAGCGACAGCAGTGCGTCGCCAGGCTGGGTAACGCCCACGCCAACAGCTCCCGCCGCGTTATCGCCAGCACCTGCTGCAATAGGTACTTCGCTCATGCCCCATTTTTCCGCTAGGCTTTTTGCCAGCGTGCCGGTGGCTTGATGGCCTTCATAGAGTTTCGGCATGTTTTTAGCGCTGAGCTGTGTAGCTGCTAGCATTTCCTCGCTCCACTCGCGTTTAGCGACGTCGAGCCAGAGAGTACCTGCGCTGTCAGACATATCTGAGGCAAAATCGCCGGTTAGTTTGTAGCGAAGGTAGTCCTTAGGCAGCAAAACTTTATCGACTTGTGCAAAAGTATCACTTTCAAATTTTTTCACCCAGGCCAGCTTGGGTGCGGTAAAACCTGGCATCGCGAGGTTGCCGGTAATTTCGCGGGAGTTGGGTACCGCCTCTTCAAGTTCGCGACATTCTTCAGCGCTGCGTCCATCGTTCCATAAGATCGCCGGTCGCAGTGGTTTACCATCTTTATCAAGCAGGGTCGCGCCATGCATTTGACCCGATAGGCCGATGGCTTTTACGTTGGCGAGAGAACCTTGTTTTTGTCGAAGTTCATCGAGTGCTTTTTCTGTTGCGGTATACCAGTCCTCGGGGTTTTGCTCGGACCAAAGCGGCTTAGGGCGGCTGACATCAATTGCCGCAGTCGTTTGATTGAGTATCTCGCCTGCATCATTAAGTAGCAGGGCTTTGACTCCCGAAGTGCCAAGATCGATGCCCAGGTACACGTGATTCCCCCGATAGAAATTTGGTTGTTAGTGGTTCGCGTTGATATCTTTATTTGGCGATTGAGTTTTGCGTACAGCAAGCCCATTTCGATAGTGAAAAAAATGGGGTCGATACAGTAAACGCAAACGCCCAACTTTAGCAATAACTTATGCTTGTGAATGTCAATTTTTTAACTATGCTATTCGACTAACGGCCCAGCTAAGCTCGAAATTTTAGATTTTGCAGAAGAGAATGCTGGATAAAAAAGACACAAAAATGGATTAGTGGTTGCTCCAATGCAATTTGCTTTGGTATAGAATGTGCGCCAGTTAACCTTTGGTACTGGCGCACATCTAATTGCGTATTAATTGGCGCGTTTCAGTTGGAATACCATGTTAGGAGATGGATACATGTCTTGGAGCACCAAAAAAATTAACGAATCGACCCACAATAAAATTATTAGACCTTCGAAACTTACGCCGTTGGCTGTTGCGATTGGATTAATTTCTTCTGCTGGAACTGTTTCTGCGCAGGATGCTGCTTGGGGCTTCTTTTTGGGCGGCAGCGGTGAAGCAGGCTCTCAGCAGTTACCAGAAATTGTTAGTGAAGGCGATACATATACCATCACTGTTAACTTGAATGACTCTGGCAATGCCATTTTTGGCAAACAAACGCTGTCGGAGTTGATGGGCGAGGCCAACAGCATTAGCTGCCAAGTGACTGGTACTGCAGACATTACCGTTGGTGGTACTGGAGAGGATTTTTCTGGCAGTGGCAATTTTATGATTCCGGTTACCATCATGCGTGACGGTAGCGATTTTCAGGTCAACTATAACAGCCCTGAAATTGTGTTTACGGTTATTGAAGACGGTATTGAAGAGTCGGAGGAATTAGCCGAGCCATCATTGTATGGCGGCGCTGCAACTTGCGAGGGCATCGGAGTTCAACCATCGGTTGTACTGGCGTCTGAAGATTATGGTTACAACCTCTATAACTTTTCCGTTGCAGCATCGGAAGCGGAAACAAATGTGATACCCGGCGATGGAGATGAGCCGAACTTCGACCCCAATATAGTCGCACTGCAAAAAACAATTAGCGATCAGCTTCATGTCTCTACCTCACTTTCAATACAGACAGCTCATTCACGCACTCGCAGTATTGCCCGAGAAATAGCCCGTCGCCGCAATCAGGAGAGTGGCTTTAGCGCCGATAATTTACGTTTAAAGCTTATGGGCTCGGCGATGAACCTTGGAAGTATGGGCTACTCGGAAACGGGTAAAAGTATTTCAGGTCCATGGGGTTCGTTTGTCAGTGGCTCAATTGAGATGGGTGATGCCGAAGGCGGTTTAGACTTGGGTGCTAGCATCATGACCGCGGGCTTCGATTATAAATCGGATCACTGGGTACTCGGTGCCGCCGTTACTATAGCGGATGCAGAGGCCGATATCGGTGAGGTGAAGAAAGCTTCCGATGTCGCTCAAAGTGGCATTTCTCTTTTTGCCAGTTTTTATGGTGAAAATGCCTATGTTGACTTTGTGCTTTCAAGCTCGAAAAGTGATTATGATTTTAATCGTCTCGAAAATGGAGCCTTAGCATCGGGGAGTACGGATGGAGATGAGCTTGGTTTTGCGATCGGCGCCGGCTGGGAGGGGCGTGCAGACGCGCTTGGTTATAGCTTTTTTATGTTGTATGACCATGTCGATTTGGATGTCGATGGCTACCAAGAGACAGCCAATAATATGACGAGCCAAGTTTCTGTTGAAAGCTTTGATCGTGCCTCGGGCACGCTTGAGGTCGGAACTCGTCTCAGCTATACGGTGAGTTCGGGTGCTGGTGTGTTTATTCCGTATGTCGGGTTTTCCTACCGCAGCGAATTGGAGGATCAAGATTGGATTACTACTGCAGTTGTGTTGGAGCGCGCTGGCGGTAATTCGGGGCCGGTTCCGGTAGGGAACATAGGATACGATGAAGACCATTCGGCAGCGCAACTCGGTGCCAGTATGATTTTTCCTGGCGGGATAACGACTTACATCGCCTATGAAACTGAGTTTGGCCGCGATGACTTTGAATTCGACCGTTTCGATTTTGGTTTCCGCTGGGAATTCTAGTGGAAAACTGCCAGCTTTTGAGGACTTCTTGATTGCCGGCTAAGCATCTTGTTTTTGTGTCGGAGTTGGGTGCCAACTTCGGGCATATTACACCCCAACATACGCTGGCTGGACTTGTTTCCAGTCAGCTTCCAAACACCCGCATTTCGTTTGTACTGCCAAAACTTACCTCTGCAAGCGTGCTTGAGCGGGGAAACTACGACTACCAGCTTTTTCAAGCACCGGTCGCGACTTTTGCAAAGACGCGTGCGAATGCAGAGCCAGTATCATTTGCTGAAAATTTATTGTTGCGTGGTTACGCTCAAACAGAAAGGCTCGCTTTAACAGTCAAAGTATGGCGTGACCTTCTGCAAATGCTCGATCCAGATGCCGTGGTTTTTGATTATGCGCCGACGGCTCAAATAGCTGCGCATGGCTTAGGTTTCAAAAAGAACATGCTTGGCAATGGCTTTGCCATTCTTCCGCAGTCCCCAGTAATACCGGGCTACTTTGTCGCTAAGGCCAGCGATTTGCGTTTGCGTGAAGCCGACTCACAAGTACTACGGGCAGCCAATGTTGCACTAGAGAAGTTTGCACAGCCGGGGTTTGAATCGACCCAGCAGATGTTTGCTTGTGATGAGAAATTTTTAGTGAGTGTGCGTGAGATGGATTGCTACGCAAAATGGCGGCAGGACAGTGAATATTTTGGCTTTCTCTCGGCGAGTAGTGGACAAAGGCGTGCGCGCTGGCCTTCTTCATCGGGCAAACCTAAAGCCTTTGTATATCTGAACACCGCTTTTCCCTTTTTGACGGAGCTGCTTTTGTTGTTATCGGAGATTTGCGTATCGCAGGTCTTTATCGGTGGCGCCAGAGCTGAAGACTTTCAGTCATTGAGTGGACCAAATTTAATCATTTCGTCCGAGCCTTTTGACACGCGTGCAACTTTGCCCGAGTGCGATTTAGTGGTTTGTCATGGCGGGTTCGGCACTGTCGGGCATGCTTTGGGTTGCGGCAAGCCTAGCTTAATCCTGCCACTGCAAACGGAACAACAAATGACCGCGCAACAGCTGCATCGGCACAACCTTGCTTTTTGTATTGGTCCCGCGCCGCGTTGGCCTGTGCTGCGAGAGCAAATCGTGAGTGGATTCGCCGAACTCGGGCGCTTGCAAGAGAGTGCGCAACACTATCAGTCGCGCTACCGTGAAAGTTTTACTTACGATACCTGCGACGAGCGCATTGCCAGCATATTGACCGAGCAACTCTGCTAGTCGGTGATAGATAGGTTATCTGTTGGAGAAGTCTATCGCCCAGCGCGCGCGGGTTACAACTACGTTTTCCTCGCCAAAGTCGAGTTGTTTAATGCGTTCGACTAGCTTGATTTCAAGGTCGCGACTGTCTAGCTGGGAATTGACGATTTCGCACTCTTTAACGGATCCATCGGGCTTGATCACTAGTTCAAAGAGCAAAAGCCCGCCGAGCGAGGGGTTTAACTTGAGTTTTTCTTCATAAAGTGAAAACAGGCTGTCGCGATTGTTTTGGAAAATTTTTGCAATACTTTCTGTACTGCGTACCTCGCTCGCGATAATAGATTGTTTTTCTTCACGCATTTCAACCTTTTTGTATTCGGTATTAGCAGGCTGTAGGTCAGTGAAGTGTTTTTTACCGTTTTCGTCCGTCCAGATGTAAACGTCCTTGGCACTCGCTTGGCTTACGAGCAAAAAAATGAAAATAATGACTGAGCACCACAGGGCAGTCTTCGGTTTAGTTTTTGGTAAATAAAAGTCTTTCATTTCATCTGTAATTAGCGCCCATCGAGGGCTTTCTCTTTAATCTGAGCAAAAATCCAACAGCGCTTTTTATTATTAGGTTGCGCTTTGACGCCGTCAATATCTAAACGCCGGAGGGTGTGTACTAGTGCCTAAAATGCTGCGAGTTGGCGAATAAGTCTATTAGTTGGCACAAAAAACCCAGAGCAGTCAGTCATACGGTGTTTGTTGTTCAATATGCCAGATGTCTTATTTGTGTCTTTAAAGCTTCATTTGAACTTAACAAATTCGTCAAAGAGCCTTAGTAAATCCTTTCTAAGATGCCAGGATATGGTTGGTGGTTCCATTAAACGCAGCACCTAACTGCCGAATCGCAGTAGATTTTTGAAGCAAGTGTGGGGAATTTGTATGTGTCAGTTAGGTAAGTGCCTAAGTTTGCTTGTCTTGGGCCTTATATTAAGCCCTTTATGTCGGGCGATGCCGATGATTGGCTTTTCCGCAGACCTAGATTATAGCGCCAGCAACCATGTTTTGAGCGCACAGGGTGTCGCCAACTCCACGCAAGATTTGCCTGTTAGTTTCGATGTATTCGTCGGTAGTGATATTCAATTCAGTTCGATGTTGTCCAGCATTCTTAATTTTGGGCCTTTAAGTATCGGGAATTTCAGTGACTCTGGCGATTTGAGCATAGTTGATAGTGGCGGTGAGGCGCTGCTGACGGCTGATCTTTCGGAAGTGAGTCTCGCGGGTTTGGTGAACACCAATACTGGCGTTTTCGAAGCGGATTTGCTGGTTACAGGTGGTAGCTTTGGACAGCATTTTATGGGATCAAACGATCTGTTTTCTTTGGTCTTTAATCTGACCACTAATTTTTCCTCTGACATATACGATGCAGACTTCAGCGGCGTAATGAACGGCCAGATTGAATTTAACGGTTTCGTTGTGAGTGAACCCAACGTGCTTGGCCTTGCTGCACTTGGTTGTTTTGCGCTGTGGCGGCAACGACGCAGAAACAGTCGTATGGCAAGTGAATCCAGCGTAGCGCGTAATTTTAACTAGAGGTAGTGAAAATGAGCATGTCATTAAAGAGTAAGCTGCGCGGAACGGTTGCTGCATTATGCGTATTTGCCTCGAGTTTGAGTTTCGCGACAGTGGAGTTTCCGCTGTTCGATATCACTTCTCTCTCGGGTGATTTGGGCGTTGTTAGTGACGGATCCGATATTGAGTTTGGAGGCTCGGCTTTCGGAATTCTCAATGGATCGACTGATTTTATCGATATTGACGATTTGCAATTTAGCTTGCAAGCCGGTGCAAGCACGTCGTCGAGTGCTTTTCAAACCGAATATGGTTCTGGGTCTTTGTTAATAACTGACGGCTCTACGACTTTTCTTGCTGCAGACTTTGCTTCCCTTAACGTTGGTATTGGGAGCCTGAGCGGTGACGTGGGAATTTTAACGGCCGATCTTTTTAATATGTCCGGTATAAGTGCAGTACAAGATACGGGGCGCTTGGAAGGAAGCTTTAATACGGGCGGAATATCTGCCTTTGGTGGAAACGCTTTTGATGCTGACTTTATTGCGAAAGTAGGCCCGATAACGGCAATTCCGTTACCGGCCGCTCTTATCTTCTTTGGCAGTGCATTGTCGGGCTTAGCAGGACTTAGACTAATAAGAAAAGTATAAGAAAAATCAAGGTGGTTTGGAAAGGCGCCATCGGCGCCTTTTTTTATAAAAGGATTTATGTGCAAGTGCCGCAGCGCGATTCTTGAACACTTTGTTTTTAAAAAAAGCAATTCCTTACAAAACTACACAATTCACGACAAATCCACACAATTTACCAAATAGTTAATACATAAATTAAAAAACTTATATTGTTAAATAAATGTTAGATCGGTATACCTGGCGATCTAGGCATCTTGGCAACGAGCCAATAATTAAAATGTTGCTGTGATTTTGCTTTTTAAAATGGATGTTTTTTATCCTTCATATGTATTCCAATCTCAACTATTGCTAAATCTAATAGGTTTAGGTTTTGTTTTGTAGGGGCAACGACCTAGCAGTTTTATTGCAGGCTGAAATTTATTTTCAACCTACAGCTGGCGCGCAGTTTTGAGATTGATTGCATTTGAATCAAATTCTAATTGGAATATTCTTCGAAGAGGAGCCCATGAAAATTAATAAATTCTATAAAACTTGTAAAACTGGTTTGGGGATTTTTGGTGCAGTTGTTTGTAGCTACGTGAGCTTAAATTCAGCCGTAGCAAGCACGTTCCAAACAGTTTACCCAACCAAAGTTTATCAAAATACGATCAATCCAACTCACAGTGCGGGAGAGACGGTTACCGTAACAGGTAACAATTTTTTCTCAGCCAGTAATGGCGCAAGTGGTTTAATGCTAGCTGCCATTCGGTATAAGGATGCAGATGGCAAATACTATGGTAATTATCCCGGCTATGGTATTCAATCAGCCTTCGATATTGTCGCTCTTGCAGAGTCTTATAATGGCTCGACTACGCTGCAGTTTACGGCCGATGGAAAATCGAAATATACGATATTGGCTTTTCCAGAATTAGAAGCGAGCGACGAAACCGCTGCCTTACCTCAAGCAGATTTCAACGTGAGCTGTCAGCACACGAATTCCGGGTGTGATGTATCGACAACACGTATTACGATTGGAGGAACAATTATCCGGCAGTTGTCGGGAAATAGCTTTGCCGTCTCTTCGTTTTCCGGTTTAGATACGAAACTTTTTGCTATGCGAATTTATCAAGATGCTGACGATGCGGCCGTTGGGGGCTTTAGTCTCTATAAAGGTTACGGCGTCGAAAATGATGATTTTACCGGGTTAAATCCGAAAGTTCGCGATGGCAGTTTTAGATTGAAAGGCCGTTGGGAAGACATTGTACTTGTGGGGACTTATTGGAGTACCTCACCGGGGTCGCAGTCTGCGCTTTTCTCTTCTACTACCGAGAGCTCTGTTAAACCCTATCCCGGCAGCCATCCAGGAATCAATAATTCAACCGATTGTATTGCACCGGCAAATGCTGCAGGTATTAAAAATACCTTGGAAGAAATGAACTGCTTTAAAGAAAGCTTCGGTTTTATTACGGAAGAGCCTGAGGACTGGGTTATTCCCTACGAAGTCGCTCACCCGTTTTGGTCAGACGGTGTTATCAAAGAACGTTATATTTCCTTTAAAGGTAATCAAAAAATTGTTGTCAATAGCGGTAAGTTAGAGTTGCCTGCCGGTGCAGTGATGATCAAAAACTTTCGTTTTGGAGGAAAGATTTTTGAAACGCGTGTCGTTGCAAAAGCGACTAATGGTGACCGGCTAGCATTTACCTATCGCTGGGATTACAGCGGTGGAGTTGCGACAACAAAACGGGTTGATCACTTAGTTTTTGGACATGCAGACCGCACCAAGCCCTTATCAGGAGATCAGGTGTTGCAAAATCGAGATTGGGATTACCCGGGCGAAAAAGAAAATCAACCCGGCGTATCTGAATGTAACGATTGCCATTTAGAAGGCACTAACAGTACCGACGAAGATTTCTTCTTGGGTTTAAAAGCGCGACAGCTCGATATGGATTCCTACTACCCTTCTATTGATGGCCGTGCTCCGCAGATCTTAAGCTTGATTAGCATGGGTGCTATGGCGGGTGTGCCCCCGTCCAAACCAACTCTGTTACCGCGTGCAGATACTGCGGAAGGTGCTGCTTACGTCGGAACACAAGAGCAAGCGCGTGTCGCCATCGATGTGAATTGTGCTTATTGCCATGGTGATGAAGGCGTAAGAGATAAGGGGAGCTGGGACGGCGATTGGTATCAGGCTCTTGCAGACGTATCCATATGCAGCAACCTAGCTCCACCCACGATCGGAGGAAGCATACTTGGATTTATGAACGCGAAAGCTATGCCACCGCTGGCGCTAAGTATTGCTGATGAGCACGGTTCAATTGAAAGTATCGAAGCTTGGATTTCTCAGCAAGCTCCGAACTGCGGGCTTGAAAACAAGGAAATTCGCTTGGTTCAGAGTCAAGACTGTATCGCGCGTACTGGCGTTACATTGAATACAGGTCTTTGCAATAACGGCGGCAGTCAGCGTTTCTACATTGTTGATGAAGGCGACGGTTATATTTCCATTAGACACGGAAATAATTGTGTGATCCGCAATTCTTCAGGCGACATTCGAATACAAGTGTGCGGCACTAATAAACAAGAATGGTATCGCGATTGGAAACCAAGCGGAAGCTATATGCTGCGCCATAAAACCTACTCAACGAGCTGTCTAAGCAATTCGTCGCCGCTGCGTTTGGAATCTTGCGGTGGCTGGGATAATCAGCTTTGGGTCGATTATGATCAATAGTTTGAGGAATGATTGATGCTGTGATTTAAGAAATAAATGGCATCAAATGTTTAAAAAACCGAAGCTCACCTTGGCTTCGGTTTTTTTGTCCGCATCAAAAGGAAAGTGCGAGCTCAATAGCTGGTTTTAATTTTTAATTAAATTGCTTTGGAATAAAATAGAAGCTTCCACCTTCATGCCCCGCTTCGCGAATGGGTTTCATTTCAGGGCGTTGCAGTGCTCCAAGTTTTTCACTTCTTACACGTACGTCAACCGCGATGCGTGAGAATAACTCGCTATCGCGGATAGGATTGTTATTTTTTTCAAGTACATCAATTAATGCGCTGGTAAAAATCGAGTGGAAGTTTTTGTTGCCATCGAGGACAGGTCGTTCTCCGCCGGATGAAATAACAACGCGTGCTCGCCGCTGCAAATCGGACTTTAAACTATTGTCGTTCCACCAATTTGGGCGACTAATACCAAATAGAAATGAACTTTTTTCTGAACCTAGGCCGCCGGCGTAACACGAATCCGCGATTACCATTACCGAACGGGCTTTGATGCGATCTAAATGGTCACTGATAACGGCGTTGTTTATCCAATTGCTAATGCTGTTGCTGTGGGCATCGACTGGCAACCAATAGCCGCGTTGTTTTTGGCTCATACCTTGGTCGGACATCTCACCATGTCCGGCGTAGAAAATTAGGAGGTTATCTTTTTCAGTAATTTGGCTGTAGAAATTATTTAATGAATTCAAGATAGTCTTTTCGTAAGCGTTGCGCAGTACTAAAGTTTTAAAACCGTAGTCTTGTTCGAGTACTTCCTTGAGACGTTGAGCATCGCGCAATGGTGATTGCAAATCGTCGAGATGTAAATAGTCCTGGTTGCCGATAATAAGTGCGTAAAAGCGACCGAAATTATTTTCCTTTAATTTTCTTACGTCGGCGGCTGCAATAAAGTTATCCACGTAGGGGCTTTGCTCGCTAGGAGTACGAAAAACTGCGGTTAAAGAAGCTAGCTCTGTTGCGAGATTTTGCTTTTCCTCTTTCGCTTGATCGTAAAGTGCTTTTAATGCTTCCACTTCTTCTTGTTTGTTTGCCGAACTATTCTCGCTTTCGAGTGAAGCTAATTGATTTTCAAGCAAGCGCGTTTGAGTATTCGCTTGCGCGATTTTTTTATTCAATACTTCGCGTTGATTTTCCAGGGCTTCTTGAGCTTCAGAATTTAAAACGAGCTTGTCGTCAGTCAGGTCCGACGCGGCGCGATAATAATTTAGTGCAACTGCCATATTTTTACTGACGCCCAAACCTTTTTCATATAAATAGCCTAGGTTTAATTGTGCGCGTGAATTTCCTTTGTCGGCTGCCTTTTTGTACCACGCGGCAGCGCTTTCATAATCAGGTGTGCCGGCAATACCTTTTTCATAAATTTCGCCAACATAGTTTTGTGCTTCGGGATTACCGTCTTCCGCCGATGGCAGCCAGACCTTGAGTGCCGAACGGTAATCGGCACGGTCGTATTCGACATACTCTCCACCTCGAATACGACAGTCCTCTGCCGTTGTACGCGTCGCTCGTCGCGGGCCGACGTAAGAAATATTGCCGAGACGTCGCACTGTTCCGGGAAGGCTGCAATCGACAATATACAGATCTTCTTTGTGTTCGAAGCCCTCATGCGCAGCTTTGTTATCCTCGTTTTTTGTCTGTGTGCTGCTGCAGGAGACAAGTGCAGCGGTGAAACACAGTGCCGTCAAACGGGATACAACTTGAGCAGAAGGTAGCGCAAATGTGAGTTTCATAAGATTTTGTGTTCCTAATTTTTCGAAAGGGCTTGTTTGATTTTTTTTATTTGTTTGTCGACGAGTTTTTGATCTTGTGTCAGTTCGTCTTTTTGCAACGATTCAAACGCAATAAGTAATTCGTGTAATTGAAAATTGGTGGTCAGCTCGTCTTCGCTAATGCGGATTAACTCGCGAATAATTCTGCTTCGACGATTGGTCAAAATTTCACGCGCATCCTGTGTCGCTCTATCCAAGGGGTTGAACTCGTCATCGAGAATTGTTTTCGATTGTGCGTAAAGTCGATGAGCTCTGTCGATGTCGTTGTTTTTTAACATCGCGTCCCCCTCATTAATGAGTTTTTTTAACTCCTGCATTTCCGCGGGCAAGCTGTCGACTAATGGCGTAACTTGTTGCAAACCAAATTGCGTCGAAAAAATAAAAATACTTGTCAGAGCTCCGGCTGCCGCTAGACGTAAAAAATCTTTTTTGAAGTCGCGCGGTTTAATCGCATCGATAAATTCGCCCGCATTAGCAAAGCGTTTTGCGCGATCAAATGCGAGTGCTTTTTGCAGTGCACGCAAATGACGACGTGAAACGCCTCTAATCTCAGGTGGTGCCAGTTCGTGGGAGCGAGCTTCGTTTGAAGGAATGGCATAACCGCGCGCATCTAAGAATGGGTGCGCGCCTGTTAACAGCATAAAAGCAACCACAGCCAAACTGTAGACGTCATCAGATGGCAGGGGCTGCTCACCCTCCAGCATTTGTGGGCTGGCGTAAGCGGGCGTGAGAGCACTTTCCGTCAGTTTTTCGTTAGTTGTGAGGTGTTGGTCTTGTGTATCGCGAAAAGCTTTGGCAATACCTAGATCCAATATTTTAACGCCGCCACCATCTTGTAAATAGATATTGGATGGTTTGATGTCTGCATGCACAAAGCCCTCTTGGTGAGCGTAAGCCAATCCGCGTGCAACATACTCAATAATTTTCATTGCGCGGTGGTAGGGCATGGAGTTGTTTTGGCGCAAGTACTCGTGCAGCGATTGGCCGGGCAGATATTCCATTGTCAGGAAGGCCGTGTCGCCATCCAAATCGAAATCATATACCGTGACAATATTGGGGTGGGAGAGTGTTTGCGCTTTTTTGGCTTCGCGCTGCAGAGCTAACATTGCTTCGTGCAGGTGTGTCAGGCTGCCTTTTAATAGCTTGAGTGCAACGTAGGGAGAGCTATCTTCCATACGCTCGCGCACCCGGTCTTTCGCGCGAAAGACTTCTCCCATACCACCGGCTCCAAGTCGTTCGATCAACTCAAAGCGGTCTTTCAAAATGCCGCGCTGAATGCTGGAATTGATATCGGCAGCGCCTTTTAAAACGCGATTGCGCACCGTGGTGGCTTCCGGTGGTGCGTAGAGGCCATTGAGTTCGGCATTGTATGACGTGGGCGTCAGTTCGCTGTCTGTGAGCGATGATGGATTAAGCGGTTTATCGCCTTTCATTCGTTATTTGCTCAAAAGTTAATCCATTGGTCGATAATATTCGGACGTTAGCTTAATTCGGTGCCAGAGATATTGCGCTATTTTCGACGCTAAAAATACAAGATTGTAGCTAAGAATGGCAAAGCTTGCATTGGCATTCGTCAATGGCGCTCTCGTTAAAATTCGATTAGGTGAGGGAGGGAGTTAATAGAGTTTCTGTAAAAGGAGCTCTAATAGCTAAAGCTGAGGCCTTTTTCGCGGTAATCGCTGATGCAAATGCCGAATGTTCCGTCGCAATGAACGCGCTTAATTAGATAATCCTTACTGAGTTTGCCGTCATTTACGTCTTTTAAGTCGATGATGTCAGCCTTGGCCGGTTTCTTATCTTGGTCGAGTACAGCATAGATTTGGGGGAGGTGACGATGGCGGTGGTTGACAGTAAGTACTAGCCCCACCAAGCCGTTATCTAGCTCCACGATGCTGCCCGGTGGGTAGAGGCCGACGGTTTTGATAAACGCTAGTGACAGCTCTTCGTCAAAGTGTGTACCACGGCAGCTGTATATTTCCTTTAAAGCATCGGTGCTTGTAATGGCTTTGGCATAACAGCGATCAGTGGTCATAGCGTCATATGCGTCGACAATTGCAATCATCCGGGAAAACTGTGTGATGCTTGAAGCCTTGAGTTTGCGAGGGTAGCCTTTGCCATCGAGCCTTTCGTGGTGGCTGTAGGCTACATCGATAGCGCCGTCATACATATTGGGCGAGCTCATCAACAAGTTACGCCCGTGTACAGTGTGCGCCTTTATCATATTGAATTCTTTGTCCGTGAGAGGGCTTGTTTTCTGCAATACGGAGTTGGGCACCTTCATTTTTCCCACGTCATGCAGAAGGCCGCAAAAACCGAGGTTCTGCAGTTCTTCTTCCATTAGGCCGAGTTTGCGGCCAAAGGCGATGGCCAAAATGCAAACATTTAGACAGTGCTCTGCTGTGTATTCTTTCTCCTCGCGCAGCTTAGACATCCAAATTAATGCATCGGGGTTGCGAATCACGCTTTGTACGCAATCGTTTACAGTAGACTTGGCCTGTTCAGTGTCGATGGTGCCGCCTAAGCGAATATCGTCGAGTAGGCTCTTGGTGATGCGGCGAGCTTCTTTATAGATGCCCATTGCTTGGCGATGTTCGTCTTGAGCAGAGACTTTATTGATGTAAGTTGTTTTGCGTGGCGACTTTCCCACCACAGCGCGGTCTTCGGGGGGAATCCAAGTATCTTGTACGGAGTCTACCCAGACGTGTTCGCAGTATTCGGCCAATATGTCGATATCATCCAAGTTTTCGACCATGAAACCCTGCATTAAAAATGGTGTTTCGAGCCATGGGCGATCGAGCTTCGACACATACATGCCGATTTGCAATTGCGAGACGTGAATCTTGAGGGAATTCGCTTCCTGTGAGAAATAGCCCTCTCGTACGCGTTGCCTTTTCATGCCCAACCTTTTTTACTGCGACTAATTTCAGTGTAGTCAAAGCACGACAATAACAATAACGTGAGCCTATATAAAAGGGACCAATTGTCGGAGATTGATTAGTGGCGCTAATAATAAGACAAAACGCGTTGAAGCATTGGGAATATCGAAACGCTTATAAAGGATATTGTTTTTTTATGGCGTAAATGAAACTAATTGAAATAAAACGCCAAATACTTTTGCTTAATGGTTTTGAAGCATCCAAAGACTGTGAAAATAAAAATAACTGAACGCCAGTCAGTTGACTATTTAAAGAGATTTTTCAAACCCTTTAAGTCTTTTTTCAAATTGTTGACTTTGTCCTCACCTAATTTTTCGATTAATTTATCTTTAACTTTTTGTTCGGCTTTATCTTTAGCTTTTTCTTTGACAATGCTGGCGATTTTTTTCATATCAGGAAGGCAAGTGCTGGGTCCTACGTCCTCTATAGTGCCTTTACAACGCAATGGAATAATGCGTTTTTGCCATTTTTCGTCAATGATATTGCAGCCCTCTAGTTCCGACGCGATATCGGCAAGTTTTAATTCAATTGGAAAGTCGAATTTCCCGCTTTTCATATCAAAGTCGCCCTGCGCGTTTGCGAGCAACTTCTGAATGCCGGCATCCATACTGTTTAACGAAATCTTCTGCTGTTTTAGCTCAACCTTGATATTGGCGGCAGATAAATCGCTGTACTCTGGCCATTCGTAAGTGCTCGGTTCTTTTTTGTCGATAAGTGCTACAGCATCGCAAAATGACTTCTCAAGATTGATTGGACTCAAACGCATGGTCTTAGATTCTGCATTTAGCGTTAAGGCCAGGTTTTCGATCAGGTCGGTCGACGTTTTGCCGTGGCTTGTTCCGTTTATTTCGGAGACAACAAAACCCGAGAGCATTTCACTGTTAGCAAATATTTTAATCAGTTGACCGACATCAACGTTATCAACATTACTATCAAAAACGACTTTTGCTGTTTCAGCAGTTGCATCGAGCTTGGCGTTAGTGGTCATGGTGCCGTCGGCAATCACTAAGCTAAATGGATTTATCTTCAATAAGCCATTTTTTGCTGAACTGCGCAAAGCAACATTGTTAATTTCGAGTTCCTGGTAAATCACTTTTGCTAAATCAAATTTTAAATCGTAGTGAAGATCCCTAAGTGCCTGCATTGGCAATGGGCTCGCTTCAGTCGACGCAGCTTCCTCGGGAGTGCTCTCGTCGTTTTCTGTTGCAGGAATATAATGATTTAAATTGATTGTATCGCCTGCGAGATCCGCATTTATTTCCGGCTGAGCAAAGTTATTGACAGCGAGTGAGCCGTTAAATTTTGTTTCATCGAATGTGAGTTTTAAGGTGTCGACGTTGAGACTGTCAGCCTCAACAGTCAAATTAAAATTGACCAATAATTTTTGCAGTGCGTTATCGCCAATGCCTTCGGGTAGTGGAATCGCCATTGCGGCAAACGTTTCACGTAATTTTGTTGCTTGTAAAGTGCTCTCGTTTTTTACTTGTAGCGAATCTCGCCAGTTTACAACTGTACTGGGAGAAGAATATTGCAGAGCTGGAGTTGAATTGTTAGCAAGATGCAGTTTTATATTAAGGTCGCTTAAGCTGAGTTCGCTTTGCGCTGTAGAGACACCAATTTGACTTTTGAGGGCGAGTTTGAATGCTGGAAAATCAGACATTTTTCCGCTGACGCTAAGTTCGATGGGGAAACTACGGCCATCGAGATTGATTTGACTGCCGATGACACTCAAATTTTCAATCGCAATAGCTGTGCCCGATGTTGCGTCTTGGTAATCAAATGCTAGGTCAAGAATTTCGAGTGAATCAATTTGTATATCTGTTTCGCTGCTAGGTGCAGACTCCTCAGTTTTTATTTCAGTTTCATCAGTGCTTGAGTCTGACTGTATTAGGAAGTCCCAGTTGCTTTTTCCACTTTTGTCGATGTGATAGGTGAGTGTGCCGGCAGTAATTTTTACCCCGTTAACTTTTATTTCGCGTTTAAACAACGGTGCTAGTGCGACTGATACGGAGGCATTACCGAGGCTAGCCAACTGAGCATTTGTCTCCTGCGAGCGCAGCTCAATGTTACCGAGTGACATACCGATATTAGGAAAAAATTGCCAGCTCAAGTCGCCCTTGAAATCTGCTACTAATCCTTGCTTTGCGAGGTTTTCTTCGAGTGTAGGTTTTAAAGAATTCGGGTCAATGGTTAAAATTGCAATAATGCCTATCAGCAATAGTACTAATGGAATTCCAATAATAAATATAATTGCGCGTTTCATTTTTTAAACCAATTGATAGAAAAAGAGATTAAGCAAGTATTAAACCGAATTAAAGTATTTGAATCGTTTGGCTACCTTGCCATTGTTTACCTGAACCTAGTGTAAACGACGGTTCCACGATTGCTGATTCAATGCATATCATATGGCGATATTCGTCGTCCTGCATGTCTGCCAGTTTGGCAGTACCTTCTGGGCCTGGATTCCATACCACTGTGTCATTGAAACCTGTTGCTTTAATCGTGCGCGTTTGTGTTTTCTCATGCAAAACCAAAGTGCGTACAGCACTGGCGAAATATACACGGTCTATCGCGGAATTAATTTCAAGTCGCTCAGATGTGTTAAGTGTGCGTTTCCCACTCGGTTCGCCGTTGTCCCAGTAGTGGCAGGATTGCAGTCCTTCAAGACTAATCTCAGCCCAGTTCTCGACTAAGAAATAGGTATGTAATGCAGCAGTAAAGCTAAAATCATCGTCGCCTGTATTATTGACTGTCAGTTTCATCAGCAGGTAATCATCGCCGAATTCAGCAGAGAAAGTCGCGTTAAATTTATGTGGCCATACGCTAGAGCTCTGTGCTGTCTGCGGTAA
>JANQJB010000080.1 GCA_028281865.1 Marinagarivorans sp. | reverse complement strand
GCCTAACAAGCGACTGTGGTGTCAATTACTTAAAGAATTAATGTAAACACCACTCTCGTTTGTCTCTCACCATTGCATTTGATATCGTAATAAATTTTCTCAAACACGCTGTAATGGCAACTTTTTTATGCTTCCCTTTGGCCGCCAAATGTCGATAAAAACTTTTGATAACAGGGTTACACAATATTACTTTTGAGTATATTAGGCGCGATACACTTTTACCTAACTTAGCAAAAACATAACAAGTTGCTAAACAACGACGCCCAACCCGTGCTTCGTTTCGCGTATGGCTATCACCATTTTACGCTACACTACACACAGGTTAGGCGCGTGTTAGCAAAGCGTTAAATGCCCACGTAACGTCATCCCGTGCTTGACACGGGATCCAGGAGAAAAGGATGAGAGAGAAGGATTTTTACGTTTACATCATGGCGAATAAACGGAACGGTACATTGCACGTAGGCGTGACCTCAGATTTGGTTAAAGGTGTTTACCAGCATAAAGAAAATTGGGTCGAGGGATTCACGCAAAAATTTTGCGCTCATCAACTCGTTTATTATGAACATCACAATACTGCCGAATCAGCCATTAAGCGAGAGAAGTGGAGAAAGCAGTGGAAGATAGCACTGATAGAAAAGGCAAATCCGAATGGGACCGACCTTTATACACAGATCACTGGATCCCGTGTCAAGCACGGGATGACGGATGAGTAAATTGAAAACATGACACAAACAGCATTTAACAATAACGTCAATGCGACCGCTATTTCGGTGCTTCGCACCTTCATGTCGGCACATTACCCCAGGCGTTAGTATTTAATCGATATGAAGAATATATTTATATTTTTGCTGCTATTTTCCAGTGCTGCTCAAGCATGTTATGTAAGCGAGCAGTCTAAAGAACAAATAGTTGGAGAGGCAAAAGAGATATTTATAGGTGCTCTACAAAAAGCAGAACTTGTAGAAAAAAACCCAATTTATATGCGACTAAGGCTCAGCTATAAAGTTATTGAAAGCTTCAAAGGAGAAATTGGTGAAACTATAGTGGTTTATACTACTGTAGATATCGCTGCATGCGGTTTAGGAGCAACCGGTTTTTATAGCGATCAATTGCTCTTTACCGGTAAAAAAGGTCAAGTAAGTAACTCCGATAGTTTCAGCCTTTCTAAGGAGTTGACTGCTAACGGATGGGTATATTCTAAAGAAAGCACGGAGTGGATAACATTCTTAAGAGAGAAAACACTAACAAAGCTATCAAATTGATGGCTTTTGCGTCGCTTGTTTTGTGGTTATACGCTACCCTACCACAAAACAAGCAACTACAAATCCGCAATTTATAGCAAAGTTATGTGTACTAGAGGAATATGAACGTTTATTTACTTGTTTACTACGTCGAGGATATGGAAAAAACTAAGGATTTCCTTAGTAAACTCGGGTTGTCTTTTGTAAAAGAGAAACACGAAAATGGGCCGGTACATTTCTCAACAAAATTAAACAATACTGTTTTCGAGATTTATCCTTCAAACGAGAACAAGAGGCCCACTAAAGCACGTTTGGGTCTCGAGTTACCGCCACTTAATGAAGTTCAACAGGCTTTTGTAAGAGAAAATTCTTCGAAGGATATTTTACAGCTAGCAAATGGTAAAAAATTTGCTGTAATTGTAGATCCTAATGGGAACAATATAGAGTTAGTATGGTAAACATAACAAACAAATTATGGCACTGCTGCGCAGAATGGGACCTTCGTTCCGTCGCTTCGCGTCTACGCTACGGCCCCATATTTGGACGTTATGGAGATACATAGGATGAGCAATGAATGATAAAGAGAAAGAAAACTATACAGAAGCCAACCGACTATCATGGAATGAAGCTATGTCCCGTCACCAGAAAGCCAATGGTGCCAAGTGGGATAATGCATTCAGCACTCCAGGATTTGTGGCTCTGCCGCTAAGAGAACAGGAATTGCTAAAGTCTATTGGAGTTTCGGGTAAGAAAATAGCTCACCTGTGCTGTAATAATGGAATTGAGCTAATGTCCTTAAAAAATATGGGTGCTGACCGCTGTGTTGGTTTTGATATATCTGACGAGGCAATCAAGGAGGCTTGTGACAGATCGGCTAAGGCTGAAATTCCATGCGAGTTTGAGCGAACAGATGTATATAAAATCTCAAAAGATCATCATGGGGTGTTTGACATTGTATATATAAGCATTGGCTGCTTTGGCTGGATGCCAGATCTGAAACAATTCTTCGAAAAAGTTGAGTTGCTTCTAAACGAGGAAGGGACTCTATTTATTCATGAGCTACATCCATTTGCTGAGATGCTACCGTCTGATGATAACGAGGCTGCCGATCCACTCAAAATAATCGAACCATACTTTAAAGCAGAACCGTATCAAGACAACTCTGGTATTGATTATGTTGGTAAAACAACATACGAATCAAGAATACAATACTGGTTTGTGTGGACATTATCAGACATCATCATGGGTATTATCGAGAATGACATGGTAATTGTTCATTTCCGAGAGTACGCTGAAGATATATCAGCGTTGCATGAAAAGAATCAGGCTGCTGGAATTAAAATACCTCTAAGCTACACAATGATTTCAAGGAAGAAAGGTTATAACAAGACTACGCAAACGGACGCGGGCAAGCCGCGGGACTAATTATGCGGTTCACGCACCAGACTATTGTTCATGACCCAGTCCTGATACGGTTTTTCTATATACCGATTATCCGAGCAACTAAACACTTCTTGCGCTAACTTAGGGCCATAGCGCTGTAGGATCGACGACTTAACACTTTGCACCGAAAGGCTTGCCGTTGAGTGGCGACAACCCTCGCGCATAGAGTGATAAGCGGGGCAGGCATTGTAGATAACCATTGCGGATAATTCAGACGCGCGATTAAATACCGGCGCTCCGCTTGACCCCGATCTCGAATCGATATCGCTCCAGATGATAGCGCTGGTATTGTAAATTCGGTTGATGTCATTGCTTCCATGCTGAGCAGTAATTTTCTCAATGTAAGCGGAGTTGCTATCCAGCACGCCATTAATGCTTTTTTGTCCTACGGAAGCGTACAAGTCGCGCCCGTTCGTATTCACACCCTTACTTCGGCTGAGGGTAACGTCGGGATAAGAGAGAGACATTAATGAAGTGTATTTGTTGGGACGGGCAGCATTTGACGTTTTTACACAAGCTCTGGGCGCGCCTGTTGTCGAGAACACAAGGTAATCACCAAAAATTCGGCCAATATTCTTATCTCTAAGTTCATTTAACTTGCCTGTAGCTTTTTCAAAATCGACAAGATCGTCAATGTCACTATCACTATAATTAAGCAACACTCTTCCTGCAGATATGGCTTGGAGTTCAACGGATTCGTAAATAAATTCATCTAAGTCATTCGTGAGGCTTTTGTAGCGAATAAAGCAGTGAACAGGCCGTTCATGGGTGAGTTCCGCAATCCAGTATTTGCTCTGCTTCCCATCAATCGGGATATTGATAACTTTATAAAGGTTTTCTCGTCTAAGGCAGTCTTGGAAGCAGTGCGCCGCCGTCAATACGTGGCCTGTATCAGAGATAACAGTGCCCGTACAACGGCTGCTATCCGTTGTGAATTTGATGACTGAATATTTAGTGTCTTCTGCGACCTGGCTCCAAGGGTGCTGAAGATCGTCAATTTTATCAAAACGGGCATAGGCCGGTGCGTTCATTATAACCAGGAAAAATAATATAACTCTCATACGCACTGCCTAATAACAATCTAGGTATTAATTTTTTAAGTGTAGACGCAAATTAAGAGAGTATAGGAGGTATAAAAAACCTGTTTTCTCTAGCAAAATTTGAACTCAGCTTATCCCTAGACGACATTCAGGCGCATGTTGTTCCCCCAATTGGAAATTAATAATACCTTAGTACTTGCAAATCGCTACAATACGCCCTAACAAAGTGTTGTACGGGAAGCCAAACCTCCATTTCGTTACGCACATGGGCGCGCCCATTTTAGGCGCATCACTGCGTTCCCGGTTCGGCTCACGTAAACACGACATCATAACTTTCCGACTAGGAGACATAAATTTGAAAGTCGTATCGAAGATAATTAAAGCGATTGTATTCATTGCTATAGCCATAATCATATTTAATAGAGTTGTTCCTTTGATCCTTAATGAAGAGAAAAACGATAATAAATACACCTTAGAAAAAGGTATAACTTCAATTTATCGAAAGACATATGGAGACTTTAAAGTTGCATCAAGTATGGTTGGCGACAACATGTGGAGCTTTTCGATTATGCCAGAAGAATATTTTGAAGAACACAACCCAGAAATACCTGGTGAGTTTTCCATAAGGCCATTTGGCATTGAAATAATGTATTGTCAAAATGAATTTACGAATATAATTGTGATGATTTTACAAGAAAAACACCCAAATAAAAATGTGAAAGAACTCATTAAAGCAAACAACTTCGGCTGTAAATATGAGGAATATTTTGTTGAAGATGAAGAGCTAACCATTTCAACACACGAAATACTTCGTGATGTATTTACTAAAGAAGAATATCTAAAAAATGCATACTTGAGATCAAAAAATGTATCGTTATAATAAGGCCTTTGATGGTCTCTGCTGCTTTCAGCACTTGCGAGGACTCACAAAGCTTCGCTTTGCTCGCCCATCAAGGCTACGTTATGATTTTAATAATACGGAGAAGGGAAAGAAATGACGAGATTACCAAAATTACCTGATTCGCTTTCAAAGCTTCCAAGCGAGAAAAACTTAGATTACGCTCCAGATGCTCAAATCCATAAAGGTATTATGAAAATTAAGGATGGCTCGTATTCTTTTGCTGTAGGACATTTGCGAACACATATTATTTCAAACCTACAACCTGGTTCAAATGTGCTACCACTTAGAAAAGCAAGGAAGTTTAGTGAACTTTTCGATTATATAGGCATTGACTGCGTGGAGCGTGAGAATGAGCTAGTCTTGACACCAAGGTATTGTGATCACTTACATTATGCTTTGTATTCCGAATCTTCGGATTTGTTAATAAAAAGAATTAAAAACTATCTACTGGATGGTTCTGAGCTGGTAATTAGTGAGCTTGGTTATGATGATGAA
>JANQJB010000067.1 GCA_028281865.1 Marinagarivorans sp. | reverse complement strand
GTAGGCTCGATCGCGCGATCACTGAAAGAGTGCTCCATGCACTTTCAGTATTTCCACCTTCCTTGGCGGTTTCCCGCGCGCGACGGTCTTGAAAACAACCCCCAATCCCTGCCTCTCAGCATTTGTGGGACAGTAATGGGGCAAGCCCCCTTTCATTATTGGCAGTTAATTATTGATAATTTTGGCCAGAGCACTTCCCAGTTTTGATATTGAAATTGCCGCAGTTAATTGGAGATGTCCAATCTGCAACAAGATTAGCTGAATCGGGAAGGAAATTAGTCCACGCGTCACCGATTACGCCAGCGGGTGTTTCCCAGACAATATCAAACTGACCATTTTCCTGAATTTCCCCGATTAAAACGGGTTTGGTCAAATGGTGGTTCGTGTTCATCACAGCAATACCACCCGTCAAATTGGGCACAGTTAAACCATACATAGCTTCACGTACCGCATCAACTTCAGTCGTACCTGCATTTTCAACAGCTTGCGCCCACATTTTAAAGCCTATATAAGTCGCTTCCATCGGGTCATTAGTTACACGCTTTTTGCTTTTAATAAATTTGTGCCATTTTTTTATAAATTCGTCGTTTGCTTTACTGTCAGCACTCATAAAATAATTCCACGCAGCCAAATGACCAACGAGCGGTTTAGTATCAAAGCCTGAAAGCTCTTCCTCACCAACGGAGAATGCAACAACCGGAATATCTTCAGCGGAAACACCTGCGTTAGCTAGCTCCTTATAAAACGGCACATTGGCGTCGCCGTTAATTGTTGAAACGACCGCTGTTTTCTTACCCGCTGAACCAAACTTTTTAATTTCGGCTACACGGGTCTGCCAATTAGAGTGACCAAACGGCGTATAATTGATAGAGATATCCGATTTTTTAACACCTTTACTAATCAAATACTGCTCAAGAATTTTATTCGTTGTACGAGGGTAAACATAGTCAGTTCCCTCAAGCACCCAGCGCTTAACACCCTCTTCATTCATTAAATAATCAACTGCAGGTATGGCTTGCTGATTGGGTGCTGCACCAGTGTAAAAAACGTTTTTCGAAGATTCCTCACCTTCGTACTGTACGGGATAAAAAAGTAAGCCGTTGTTGTTCTCAAAAACAGGCAGAACAGACTTACGTGATACCGACGTCCAACAACCGAAAACAACATCGACTTTATCTTTCTCTAATAGTTGTTTCGCTTTTTCGGCAAACAATGGCCAATTAGAAGCAGGGTCAACAACCACGGGCTCTAATTTCTTTCCAAGTAAACCGCCCTGTTTGTTTTGCTCATCAATCATCATCAAAACAGTATCTTTAAGCGTTGTTTCACTAATTGCCATCGTGCCAGACAACGAATGCAACACGCCTACTTTAATGGTATCTGCCGCATGCACAAAGGCAGAAGCAGCTAGCACCACAGTACACCCCAGAGCTAAACTCGTTTGTTTAGCAATTTTTTTAATTGAAAATTTCATCGCGTTCTCCTAGTGAATGTTCGATTCGACTTTGTTTTTAGTTAACCTGTTCAACTTTACTTATCGATTACTTACCAAAACTTAACAGCGACGCATGACCAAACACATTCATACGTTTGATTGATGAATATGTTTAATAAACAGCCAATACATCTCTCACTCCCACACCAAAGCCAGGATGTGTATCAAAAAAGCAGCCCGACTTTTAGCGTTAATTCTGAGAGCAGATTTGATGCCAAGACACACGAAATATAAAAAATGCCAATAGGGGCAAGGGCTTACAGTTAAGGATTGATTATTGATGAACAAAATTTGTTCAATGGAAAAGTGAAACTGATTGTTTATTCGCACCAAATATAAACACGGCACATTTGTGAGCACAAAAAAGGGGCTCTAAAAAGCCCCTTTTTGTTGCACTAAATTTAATTTGCGCGATACATTTCTTATTTAAACGGCATAATTCGTTGCATTACAATTAATTGCGCAAATTTGAAAAATGATACTTTTTTGTTTTCTCTTAAAATCAATAACTTACATCCGATTTTTTACGCCAATTGTTAGCCTAACCACAAGCGACAGTATAGTGAATCTAATCGACGGGTATCGATTGTAGATACTTTAGAGCATCCCGTGCTCTTCAATAAATGCCACAATTTCGTTAACGCCGACATTTTGCTTCAAATTGGTGAAAATAAAGGGTTTATCTCCGCGCATTTTACGCGCATCACGATCCATAACATCAAGGTCCGCGCCCACCATTGGTGCAAGGTCGATTTTATTAATAATTAACAGGTCAGATTTCGTAATGCCGGGACCACCTTTACGTGGAATTTTGTCACCCGCAGATACGTCGATTACATAGAGTGTTAAATCCGAAAGCTCTGGACTGAAGGTAGCGGCCAAATTATCACCACCACTTTCGATTAATATCACATCAAGATCGGGAAATTTTTGTTGGAAATCCGCAACGGCTGATAAATTCATTGACGCATCTTCACGAATCGCCGTATGCGGGCAACCACCCGTTTCTACACCGACAATTCGCTCAGCCTCTAATGCTTCATGACGCAACAAAAATTCGGCATCTTCACGCGTATAAATGTCGTTGGTGATCACCGCGATGTCGTACTTATCTTTCAATTCTCCGCAGAGGACTTTCACTAAGGCCGTTTTTCCGGAACCGACAGGTCCACCAATACCAATTCTTAAGGCAGGTTTTTTCATATTCTTTCTCTTTTTTAGGATCGAAATAATCGGGAATATTGTTTTTCATGCAAAGCAGACGACATCGCTAAACCTGGCAGGCTTAAACCAATAGCATCGTCTTGTATTTCACAGGCGTATTCACATAGCGGCTTAATATTCGGCATTAAGCGCAGTAATAATTGCTGCGCTTGCGTCTGCCCAAGTGGCACTATCTTAGTGGCTGCAGCTACTTGATTCTCCAACCAACTCCACAAATAACCCTGCATTAAATCGCTTAGCGCTATTTTCCAATGCACGCCTGCAACGGCAAAAGCGGTGACGTAGGCCGGTTTACTTTGAATAAACGGAGATAAATTGGGTACACCCAAGGATTCAAGCAAACGCACAAGTGCGAGACCGAGCTGCTGATCTTCAAGTAACAACTCTTTTGTTTCGCGTGTGGCCAACGCCAACTGATCCCATTTTTTTAACGCGTCAATATCATTATTTTTCCAAGCGTCATAGCAGCGCACTAACACCGGTAAATCGACGTGGGAGAGACCAGTTTCCATCAAGCCTGAAATCCATTCGCTTAAATCAGATTCTGTTTTTATCCACTCTGAGTCAATTGCATATTCCAAACCCTGAGAATACGCGTAGGCACCAACCGGCAGCGCGGGGCTTGCGAGGTGAAGAAGGTGAGGCAGTGTAATGTTCACGATTTAATCAATGCTCGTGAGCATGACTATGCCCATGGGAATGCCCGTGGCTGTAGGCGCCAGACTCAGGGTGAAATGGGTAGCTTCCAGACTCAACCTTTAAGCCCAAACCACGAACCATATCATCGAGCACATGATCGTGCTGATAACGCAACTCACCGTTGGTAATTTGCAAAGGAACATGCCGATTGCCTAGATGATAAGCAGCGCGTGTTAAGGCTAGCGCGTCCTCCGTTTTCACGTTGCTCACCGTCTCAAGCGCAGCCACGACTTTAACTTTTTCGCCACCCTTGCAGACCAAAATATCACCATCGGCGAGCACAACTCCTCGCTCGATAAACCAACCTAGAGCCTCCCCAGAACGCGTTGTGGCTCGGTGACGACTTTTTTGGCGCTCCTCAAATGTAAGCTCAACCACAAGTTCCGTGGACTCATTTGCGCCAGAAAGAAATTCAAACGCTTCTAACATAATCTCGCTCCAGTTGTTGAGCTAAAAAAGAAAATAACGCTGCGCCAACGGCAATTCTTTTGCCGGCTCGCAGGTAAGTAGCTGCCCATCTGCACGCACCTCATAGGTCTGCGGGTCGACCTCCATCATCGGCTGATAGTCATTGAGCACCATATCGTTTTTAGTCACAGTCCTACACCCTTTCACCGCAACCAAGCGCCGCTCCAATTCCAAGCGCTCTTTAACACCCGCTTCCAATGCCGCATGACTAACAAAACTGACCGACGTCCCAGTGCTCGCCTTGCCGTATGCGCCAAACATATAGCGATAATGCACGGGCTGGGGTGTGGGAATTGACGCATTTGGATCACCCATGGGCGCTGCAGCAATAGCACCACCTTTGATAATCATCGAAGGTTTAGCGCCAAAAAAAGCGGGCTTCCAAAGCACAAGATCGGCCAACTTGCCAACTTCAACGGACCCCACCTCGTGTGCAATACCGTGGGTAAGTGCGGGGTTAATCGTATATTTGGCGATGTAGCGCTTAGCCCTAAAATTATCCGCTCCGCCGGCGTCTTGTTCTAAGGTACCGCGCTGCACTTTCATTTTATGCGCCGTTTGCCAGGTGCGGCAGATCACCTCGCCGACACGCCCCATCGCCTGAGAATCCGATGAAATAATCGAAAACGCGCCCAAATCGTGCAGTATATCCTCTGCTGCAATCGTTTCTTTACGAATACGCGAGTCTGCAAATGCAACATCTTCCGGAATATTGGGATCAAGATGGTGACACACCATCAACATATCCAAATGCTCATCGACCGTGTTCACCGTATAAGGTCGTGTGGGGTTAGTAGAAGACGGCAACACGTTGGCGAGACCACAGGCTTTGATAATGTCAGGCGCGTGCCCACCACCGGCACCCTCGGTGTGATAGGTGTGAATCGTGCGCCCTTTAAACGCAGCGATCGTATCCTCGACAAAACCCGATTCGTTTAAGGTGTCAGTGTGGATCGCGACTTGAACATCGTATTTTTCCGCTACCGTCAAACAATTATCAATTGCCGCCGGCGTTGTACCCCAGTCCTCATGCAGTTTTAGTCCCAGAGCGCCCGCCCCTATTTGTTCTTCCAACGGCTGTGGCAAGCTGGCATTGCCTTTTCCGAGATAACCTAAGTTCATCGGAAACGCTTCCGATGCCTGTAACATTTTGCCAATATGCCAGGGTCCGGGCGTGCAAGTAGTTGCATTGGTTCCGGTTGCCGGTCCAGTTCCACCGCCAATCATAGTGGTGACACCACTCATTAATGCTTCTTCGATTTGCTGCGGGCAGATAAAGTGGATATGGGCATCAATCCCGCCAGCAGTAAGAATTTGGCCCTCGCCAGCAATCACCTCAGTTCCAGGGCCGACAACAATATCGACATTCGGCTGAATATCGGGGTTTCCAGCCTTACCGATGCCCGTTATGCGGCCGGCTTTTATCGCTATGTCAGCTTTGTAAATACCGCTGTAGTCGAGAATCAAGGCATTAGTGATAACGGTATCGGGCGTTTCCGCACAACTGCGCTGGCTCTGCCCCATACCGTCACGAATAACCTTACCACCACCAAACTTAACCTCTTCGCCGTAAGTGGTGTAATCCTGCTCAACCTCGATCCAAAGCTCGGTATCTCCGAGGCGAACGCGATCTCCAGTTGTGGGGCCGAACATATCGGCGTAGGCCTTGCGATCAATTGACGTCATTACAAATCCCCCATCACTTCGCCGCGGAAACCGTAAATTTTCTTATCACCCACAACCTCAACCAGCTCTACTGTGCGGGTTTGACCCGGCTCAAAACGCACCGCAGTGCCCGCAGCAATATTTAAGCGAAAACCACGTGTGGGCTCACGATCAAATTGCAGCGCAGGATTGGTTTCATAAAAATGGTAGTGGGAGCCCACCTGTATCGGCCTGTCGCCACTGTTTGCAACACTGACTTCGATGGTCGGGCGGCCTTCATTGAGCGTGATGTCACCTGCTTGAACTTGGTACTCTCCAGGAATCATTTGCGCCTCCTAAACGATAGGTTCGTGAACGGTCACCAACTTGGTACCATCTGGAAATGTTGCTTCAACCTGCACCTCATGTACCAACTCGGGCACACCTTCCATAACTTCATCACGCGCAAGAATATTTTTTCCTTCGGCCATTAACTCCGCGACAGTTTTGCCTTCGCGAGCACCCTCCATTATCGCCGCGCTAATTAACGCGACTGATTCAGGGTAATTTAATTTCAGACCTTTAGCCTTGCGTCTCTCCGCCAACAGCGCAGCGGTAAAGATCAATAATTTATCTTTTTCTCTTGGACTTAACTCCATCGGAATTCCTCGCAGTGGGAAATGGATAAAAACAGAAAATTTCGCAGAGTCTGCTTAGTGCCGAGGAGGCCAGGGGGAATACTTTTTTGACTCGCCGTAAATACATCCATGTAGGCTCGAACGCGCGGTCACTGGCAATTGCTCCTGCATTGCCAGTATTTCCACCATCCTTGGCAGTCATCCCGCGCGCGACGGTCAAAAAAGTATTCCCCCTGACCTCTAGTACAGACCTGAACTCGAAAGCATCAAGTCCGCCAAATTCGGGGCTCACAAGCTTGTTGTTGATTAAATTCAGGACGCAGTGTTCGCCAGACAAGCTCAAAACCTGCACGGCATATTTCGCCAGAGTTGCCAATATACCGAGCAATAAAGAATTCGTCACGCTGCGTTAATCCCCAAAGGTGGGGCAAACCAAATTTCGCCAATTCCTCATACAAACTATCCTGGCGATCCCGCGAAACGACGGTAGTCGTCACCAGTGTTCCAAGCGTGCTTGCACCGTGACACCCCCAAGCAGCGCGCATTGATTTTTCACCTGCAATATAGCGATTACGTTCAAGCAATTGCAACACGCCAGCGCAATATATTTCGAGCGATTGCAAGCAACGCCCAGCCGCAAAGACTTCGTTTGCAGCGGGACGCCCAAGGCACATAATGTCCCAAGCAAACAGTTTTGAATTTTCAGCAAGCTCAATTTTGGTCGTAAATTGCGCATTGCCCCCGCTAAACACAATAGTTTCCTGCGGCAACCATTCCAGGCAAGCGTGTTCATCAACCTGCAAAAATACGTCTTGTCTCTGAGGTTCGGGCAACTCTCGCGCAGTATAAATTTTTCCAGCCGAAGGCGTTGTTAACAAAACATTAGAATGTGGCCGGCAGGTCACTGATACGTTCACTTGATCACCAACAACCAAGCCCCCAGGCGGGTGGAGCACGTATACATGACAGCCGCCGTGCCGTTCGGGATAAAATGGTTTTAGTACACGCAACGGACCAAGGTGTCGATTTTTAACTAGGCGAGTGCGATCACCGCGCAGCTCAAAATCGAGCGCTATCTCCGCCAACCATTCACGTTGATATGTTGATGCTGGTTGCATTTACGACTCGAAATTGCCAAAGTGCTGCCGCAAAGGCGACAAATACCTTGCAGAATAAGTGCTATACAGATATTCGAAAACCGGACACTATACACCGAAACATTATTTAGAGCACCGAATTAGCCGTTGCCCCCGGCTAAAAACTATACCGGCTTAGTCGACCTATATTATTGGAACTATTATGATTTTTGATCTTCCTAAACAAATTTTTGACGACCTCTCCTCGTTGCTTGCGAAATCAGAAAAACCCAGTGCTCCGCAAATTAAAGCCCTAATCGAAAGCGCTGTTCGCAAATGCAATTTAGTTAGTCGTGAAGAATTCGATGCGCAAAGCGCAGTTCTTGCGCGTACGCGGCAGCGCTTGGAGGAATTGGAAGAAAAAATCGCTGCATTAGAAAACACTAATTCAACAGAAAAATAGTAAAGGCTTTTTGAATCTGTGGATGACACAAACGAACAGACAATACCAGGCAAAACAAATAATAAAGCGCCAGAAATAAACTTTGCTACTAGCCTTGCAATCTACAAACGCTTACTGGGTTATACGCGACCTTATCTCGCTTATTTCATTATTTCATTATTCGGCTACGTACTTTTCTCAGCCATGGAAGTTGCTATGGCTGACTTGGTCAAATATTTTATTAAGGGTATCGAAACACGTGACAGCATTTATTTATGGGCAGTGCCCTTAGCCATTATTATCGCCCGTATTTTGCACGGCATCGGATCTTACCTTGGTAATTATTATATCGCTCGCATCGGTTTTAATGCTGTAAATGATGTACGCAAACAGCTATTCGCGCATCTAATGTACTTACCTTGTAATTTTTTCGATAAAAATAATTCTGGCGAATTAGTTTCACTTCTTATCTATAATATTCAACAAATTGTTGCTTCTGTAACGCACGCGGTACGCATTATTTTTCGCGACGGTTTTATGGTAATAGCGATGATCACGTATTTGTTTTGGTTAAACTGGAAATTAACCTTAATTTTTCTGATTTCAGCGCCGATTCTAGCGGGACTCGTATCAATTGCCAGCCGTTACTTTCGCAAGGTAAGCCGCCGTATGCAGGTGACAATGGGCGACATCACGCATATTTCTAACGAGACGCTACAAGGTTTTCGTTTGGTAAAAAGCTACAACGGGCAAGAATACGAAATAAAACGTTTTAATCATTCTTCCGACCAAAACACATTACAATCAAATAAATTCGAACGTGTCAGTGCCTTACAAGGGCCAATTTATCATGTTGTAATTGCGATCAATTTAGCCGTTATTTTATTTTTAATATTACTCTTTTGGGAAGACGAAGTGGGTGCTGCTGTCGCGTATTTAACAGCTGCAGCAATGATCGCCAAACCTATACGTCAACTAAGCTCTGTGAACACCTATATCCAACGGGGTCTTGCAGCAGCAGAATCTATTTTCGCGGTGCTAGACACACCACAGGAGCAAGACAAAAACCAAACGGAGTTAGATGCCAAGCAAGGCAAAATAGAATTTAAAAATGTATCTTTTAAATATGACGATGAACATCCTGCTCTTTCCGATATTAACTTGGTCATTGCACCCGGCGAAACCGTTGCGCTGGTCGGCAAGTCAGGCAGCGGAAAAAGTACGCTAACGAGCTTACTACTACGCTTTTATGAAGCTGACAACGGCGATATTTTAATTGACGACCAAAATATTCAAGAGGTTTCGTTAAAAAGTCTGCGCAAACAAATCGCCTTTGTTAATCAGCAAACTGTGCTATTCAATGACACGGTACTGAATAATATTGCCTACGGAAGTGATTCAAATTCTGTCGATCAAGAAAAAATTAAAACCGTTACTCAGCAAGCCCATATCAATGAGTTTATCGACTCTGTTCCCGAGGGTATCGAGAGTATGGCCGGCGAAAACGGCAATCGCTTTTCCGGCGGCCAACGCCAACGTATTACCGTTGCACGAGCACTTTATAAAGATGCACCTATTTTAATATTAGATGAAGCAACTTCCGCACTTGATAGCGAATCGGAAAAATTGATTCAATCCGCAATCGAGGAAGTGCAAAAAAACTGCACGACTCTTGTAATCGCACATCGCTTATCGACAATAGAAAACGCTGATAAAATTGTTGTGATGGATCAGGGCAAGATTATTGAAATTGGCACGCACAGCGAATTATTAAATAAAAATGGAGCTTACGCTGCTTTGCATACTTTACAATTTTCAAGCTAACGAATTTTTATGCGATATTTCTTTGTTTTTTTAATTGTTTTCTTATTAACATCTTGCGAACCAGGCATGCTCGAAGAAACCGTTTTTCGTTATACACTGGAAAAAGGTTTGCTTTCGACTTGCGGAGATGAAGATAAAGCCTGCCAAGAAGCTGTAAAAAGCCAAATCAGCGCCTGCATGGAAACTAGCAACTGGCGACAATATTTAGAAAATCAAGATAGTGAAGAGGAATTTCAACGCTTTATCGAAGAATTTTATAGCTGCATCGTGGACGAAAATGGGGAGCCTTATTTTAGTCCCAACATTGACGAGAACGAAGTAAAAGAAGGTTAACGAATCGTTTTCAGAAAACTACAAACTGCTCAACAACTCACGCACCGACGACACGTGCCGACGACTAACAACGGGCCGAAATTCAGTATTTTTCAATTGCAATTCATATTGCCCGGAGGGAAGCCGCTCAAGCTTTTCTATTTCTTTGATAGCCACTAACGCATTGCGGTGAACACGCACAAACGAATTGCAGAATTCCTTTTCCAACTCTTTTAAGGTATCGTCAATAAGCGTTTCACCATTGGTATGGTAGACCGTTACATACTTCTGATCGGCCATAAAACAATAGATATCTTCGATGGGAACAAGCTCAACACCTCTGCGAGTTTTGGCCGCAATATTTTTACGTTGCTCGCTAGTGGAGGAATCTTGCAGTTGCGCAAGTTGGACTTTGTTTAAACGCGTCGCTTTTTCTAGCGCACCGGCTAATTGCTCTTGTTGTAGCGGTTTTAATATATAACCTACCGCCAACGTATCAAAAGCTTGCAGTGCGTAGTCGTCATAGGCCGTACAAAAAATAACGGCAGGAGGGTCATTTAACTCGGCGATTCTTCCGGCTGCAGTAAGGCCATCTTCACCGGGCATGCGAATATCCAACAATACAATATCGGGGTCTAAATCGTTAATTGCATCCAATGCAGCGGAGCCGTTACCTGCTTCGCCAACAACCTCATAACCATCCAACTTCTCGATCATGCGCATAGTTCGTTGTCGCGCGAGAAGTTCATCATCAACCACTAATACCTGCATAGCCTGCCCAGTTCCAGTCGACCCCATATTCTTACCGAGTTGCGTTTAGATTTGTTCGATCCATACCTTATTAAGGCAACAACAGTTTTGTTAACCGTGACGTATATATTTCAGTTTAGCAAGTGCTTACGACGCTAGAGCGACCTTTTTCACGGGGTAGCGCACAAATACACTGTACTTACTTTTTTCCGCTCTTACTTCAAGCTTAGCATCCTTATCAAAATAAGCTTCTAAACGGTTGATTATGTTCTGTAAAGCAATGCCGTTACCCTGGTGGGTCGACTGTTTATCGTCATAGAGAGGGTTAGTAATTTCAACTTCACAAAACCCGTCAATTATTTGAATTCTCACCAACACTTCACCACCTTCCGGCAGCGGCTGTATTCCGTGATAAATCGCATTTTCGATTATCGGTTGTAAAAGCAAGCTCGGTACTTCAACCCCATCAAGGTCCTCATCAATTTGCCACACAATACGCAAACGATCACCTAAACGGGTTTGTTCAATACGGCAAAATCGCCGACAGACATCAATTTCGCGCTCCAAAGGAATCAAGCCTGGTTCACTCAAACTCGCGCGAAACAAATCAGAGAGATCCTCAACCAAGCGCTCAGCCACGTCAGGATCTATGACAATAAGACTGGCAATACTGTTCATACTATTAAACAAGAAGTGCGGGCGAATGCGGCTCTGCAAGGCTTCGATACGCGCTTTCAACTCAGCCTGCTGTTGGTTTCGAACCTGCTGTTGTAAATAAAAGTAGCGCAGCACAATGCCCGAAAAAACCGCAGTAAGTAACATATTACTCAACAAAACATCGCCATCAATGCCAATGCCTCCCTCTTGAAAAACTGCGCCAAGAAAGGTGAATAGAAAGGTAATGAGCATCACCACCAAATAACTGACAACGCCTGAGAGTTCCGGAGAGTGCCGCCGAAACCAAGGGCGCAGTGGACACAAACATGCAGCGCTGGTCAGCACCACCCACTGCACCATGATCGAAAGCAATCCAAACTCATACCAATCAAATGCATAAACACCGCGATCGGCAATCGACAACGCAACAGCAAGCAGCTGACCCACCACCACAAGGTGGAAAACCGCTTGGACGGTACATAGGTTGGGCAAAAAATCGCCTTGATACGCTGGCGCTTTGCTTTTAATGCTAAAATCTCCGCTCATTTATAACGGCCACTCGCTTACAGAGGTTTGCGATATAAGCCGATGTTACACCGATTTTGCACGCCACTAATAAAAGCATGCGTGCAAAAACGGAACCCCATCCTCATTTTAGAACGACCACACAGCAACCGCCGGAGATTCACAAAATTTATGAGCAACGACGAGGATAAAACCAGTTCCCTATGGGGCGGACGCTTTGCCGAAGCCACCGACGCGTTTGTGCAACGCTTTACAGCATCAGTCGACTTTGACAAACGTTTGTATAAACAAGATATCCAAGGCTCCATCGCACATGCAACGATGCTGGAGGCCTCAGGCGTTATTACTGCCGAAGAAAAGAAACAGATCATCGAAGGATTGGGCGCAGTAAAAAAGGAAATTGAAGATGATCAGTTCCGCTGGTCAATTGAACTCGAAGATGTGCATATGAATATTGAAGCCGCACTTACGGAAAAAATCGGCATCGTCGGTAAGAAGCTACACACCGGCCGTTCGCGCAACGACCAAATCGCCACCGATATACGACTTTATCTGCGAGAAGAAATTGACCGCATTGGTCAAGAAATTACCCGTTTACAACACGGACTACTGCAATTGGCAGAGCAAGAAGCTGACACCATAATGCCAGGTTTTACCCATCTACAAACTGCGCAACCTGTGACTTTCGGCCATCATCTACTGGCGTGGTACGAAATGCTCAGCCGCGACTACGGCCGACTCCTGGGTTGCCGGCGACGCATGAACCAATGCCCGCTCGGCGCCGCAGCGTTAGCAGGAACAACGTTTCCGATCAAACGCGATATGACATCGGAGCTGCTCGGTTTTAACCACCCAACTCGCAACTCCCTCGACTCCGTTAGCGATCGCGATTTTGCCATCGAATTTACCGGCTTCGCCGCAATTTTGATGACGCACCTTTCGCGTATGTGCGAAGAACTCATCCTATGGGCCTCTGCCGATTTTGCCTTTATCGAATTGCCCGACCGTTTTTGCACCGGCTCTTCCATCATGCCGCAAAAGAAAAATCCCGATGTACCCGAACTTGTGCGAGGCAAAACCGGACGCGTAAACGGCAACTTATTTAGCTTATTAACGCTAATGAAATCGCAACCGCTGGCCTACAATAAAGACAACCAGGAAGATAAAGAACCGATCTTCGATACTGCCGACACTGTTCGCGATTGCCTAAGGGCCTTTGCCGATATGGTGCCCGCAATAAAAGCCCGCCGGGACAATATGCTCACTGCTGCCAAGCGCGGATTTTCCACCGCAACAGATCTGGCCGACTATCTTGTACGCCAGGGCAAAGCCTTCCGCGATGCCCACGAGATTGTCGGCAAGTCCGTCGCCTACGGCATCGAGCAAAACAAAGATCTCTCGGAAATGAGCTTGCAAGAACTACAGCAATTTTCTAGCGATATTAAACAGGATGTATTTGACGTGCTTACGCTAGAGGGCTCTGTGGCAGCGCGCGATCATATTGGCGGAACAGCGCCGAACCAGGTTCGCGCTGCAATCAAGGTTGCGCATGATGAATTGAAAACGCGCGGTAAGAATTAAAGGCACTCTTAAAAACCAAACAAAAATCTCTCAAGTTAGAGCAGACCAATAAATTGGCACGTAGCACTAAAGCGTCGGGACCCTATTCTAGGGGCGTAGCCGACAGGGAGTCGGCGCCGCAACCTACAAGGAAGTACTCGTGGTGGCCCTAGAATAGGGTCCCGACGCTTTAGTGCGGAATACCCGACAGAACAAAATTCAAAATGCAGCCTCCCAACTAAAGTCTGCATACAATATCGTTAGAAATGTCTGGCTCAATCGGCACACCATGCAAAGCCCAGGTTAACGCACCACTTAAGTTACGCTTAATATAATGATCATTATGGCCATGGTCGCGCCTAAAAAAGTAACGCCAAGCGTGACCATTTTTATCCAGTGCCATTGCCATTTTTGTATTCAATTCCGACCAGGGAATATCGCGCTCCTCCGGTCCGTCTCGATCAACCAAATCCTTATGACCCGTACTTAAATAAACGCGTAAATCGTTTCGAGATGAAGCGTAAAGCAAGTCAGCAAATTTATCGGCATCCACCCATGACTTTTCGCGCTTTACTTGCAAACTGGTAAAACTTCCCACATTAGTCACCACGCGCTTAAAACACTGCGGGAAATACCACGCCAACGAAAAAGCGCCCACAGCCGAAGAACTTGCACCCATCACTATCCACGCCTCGGTATTTTCATTAAAGGTATAACGTTCGCGAACTTCAGGAAATACTTCTGTAAGAATAAAATTGCCCCACTCTTTATTTCTTCGCATCATTTCCCAACGTCTATTCTGGCTATCGCGACCATCACCTGGAAGCGTATGCACATAGATAGCCAGCATAGGTGGAATTTTTTTCTGAGCAATTAAATTATCGAGCACCACCTGCAAATCAATTTTACTGGCAAATTTATGCTCAAGCACAAGCAGGACTGAGGGGCGGTCACCCATTCTATAGGTTGGCGGAGTATAAACCCAGACGCCTCTTTTAGAACCATACCAATCGATATTCTTATAGTTAACGGGTGTAATTTTTATTTCTTCAGATTTTTTACCCGGAATATGTTCAGACAAAGCAACAGAATAATATTCTTTTTCAGGAGACAGCTGAAATTTATTGGGCAGAAGAGAATCATCTAAAATTTCATCCGTATTAAACCCTGAGGGAATTGTCGAATGAACCATCGGGTGAGTGGCCTGTGCCGGCAAAAGATTATCGCCGCCTACAATTAAACTTGTTAAACCGATATCACCTAGATCCGGAAATTCAATCGTAAGATAACCATCGTTTACCTCTACACCTGAAAAATTTAATTCAGCATTTTCCAACGAAACAAATTGTGGTTTTCGCTCGACATAAAATGCAAACTGCTGTTGCGAAGCTGCACTAAATACCAATTGAACATCGTAAATACCATTCGCGACAGGAATCGAGTAATCAAATATACCTTTGCGCATTGATTTACGAGAATGTGTTGCAGCTTTATCACCGATGCCTGGCACATTGTTATCAATATGAACACGCCCACCCAAATAATAACGGTCCGACCAATAACGCATACCATCCTCGTAGAAACCTTCTCCTCCAATGTTTAACTGATAATACTCAGATTCTAATATAGGATCGATGTGGAAACTCGTCGTCCGACAAGCTGTGATAAATAAGAAAACGACGGCAACAATAAAGACATGTTTAATGGTGTATAGAAATAACACTCGCTGTAGTCTCAAGTTTTATTAAAAGGTGTACATTAAACTAGCAAAAAGTAGCATGCATTTAAATAATCTTCCGCCAATTCACGAACCAGAAATTGTGATTTAGCAATATGACCAAAGCCGGTGTAGATTGCTTGACGGCCAGGAAAAGTCGTCTGCGGGCTGTAAATCCGCTTTAAGGACGTCCGCCACACCATTGTTGTATTCAAAATGACTTAATCGTTTTAGCAGCGGGTCGACAACTGCATACTCAGTTTCGAGAGAAGGGATACCCGATGCAGATGAAGAACTTGGACTGGAGGATGAGCTTGAAGAGGTTTGTTTTGAGTCAACTTCTACCCAGCGGTCACCGATATATCCATCCAATAGAAAAACCCAAAATCCCAACACTAAAAGTGCCAAAAACGAACGCATTCTATTTAGATGAAGGAGCATATTGTTTTCCTTTCACGTTCTGCGTGTTAAGGCTCAGAACTGCAAACACTTAAGGGCTTAGCAAACTTAATAACCATACTAAGGAGAACATATAGATCGTAAAAGCAAACTCGCCTTTACAGAATGCATGCATTAAAAAATTCTTAAAATAAATTCCGAGCAAGATAGCTTACACAAAACAAGAGTACGATAAACAGTACTAAAAGAAAGGAAAAAAAAGCCGGCCAACAAAATTCGTTGAGGCGATACTTATCGTCGGCCGGCCGGAGCTGGTACACACTCATAATAACAAAGGAGCTCGCAATAAAAAGTTCGGCCTTAAATAATTGTGATTGACCCCTCAATTTTGACACCGGTGTCATTAAATTAAGAAAAAATTAAAATAAATCGTAGGAAACATCCGACACAACAAGGTGATTTTTATAAGCTGCTAATAAAGGAGGAAAAACGTTCGTGAATGGAAGAACTGGTTTGAAATACAATATGAGCCTGTTTTTTTTAATAAGCGTTACGAATAAAAACGCTCACCTATACTCGCCTAAAGAAAGAAGCTACTCGCCTACCGTCGAAGCACGCGTGATAACGGAGCATTGCAATAATTCGTTCGCACTGACTTCGCGCTGATTAATTTGATCGAGCAAGCGCTGCCCTGCGATTTTGGCCAGTTTACGGTTGGGCTGCGAGACTGTTGTAAGCGCCGGCCATAATTGTTGGGACAACGGCGAATCATCAAATCCAGCAATCGCAAGATCGGTAGGTATGTCATACCCTAAGCGGTGAGCCACCGACATAACCCCTGCGGCCATTAAGTCGTTACTGGCAAAAATTGCCTCTGGCGGCAAATCCAGACTGAGCAACTTCTCCGCGCACTTAACCCCAGACTCATAGCGAAAATTGCCGTAGAGAACATGCGAAGCAGGAACTTTTATGCCTGACTCCTTCATCGCCTTTTTAAAACCTTTCAAGCGCAGATGGCTGGAAACGCGGTCGCGGCGCCCAGCAATAAAGCCAATGGTTTCGTACCCGACTTCCAGCAAGTGCTGAGTCATGTCATAGGCAGCCATATACTCGTCACCACTTACCTCAACATTATCATTTGGGTCTTTCGAAGTCGGCCCTATGCGCACAACCGGTTTGGACATAGAGGTTAAAGCTTCAACAATATTTTCCATGCTTGCGAGCGACGGTGACAGCACAAAGCCATCAATATTGAGCTGGCGCACTTTTTGTTCAATAAGCTCAATGATGGCGGCTTGATTTTCCGGGCAAGGTTGTAGAATAAGCGAATACCCGTGCTCATTGAGATGTTCCGACAAGCCGTTCTGAAGCTCGTAAATGTAATGCCCGCCATAGTCAAAATAGAGGATGCTAATCAGATAGGAGCGCTTGCTGGCCAGTGCACGTGCCGAAATACTCGGGTGATAATCGAGTTGCTTCATGACCGCCTTGACCTTTTTAACAGTGTCGGCTTTCACGTTCGGCTCGTTATTGAGCACACGGGAGACCGTTTTTTTCGACACCTTGGCTACGCGCGCGACGTCTGTAATGGTCGCTTTTTTATTTTTTACTTCGCTCACACGTCTTTCACACCTTCGGATTACTTATTGTGTCATTTAAGGCATTTGTCATTGATAGCATGGGTCATTTAAACAAATGTGATGTGCTACCGCGCACAAAAAAGCGAAAGAATAAGGTTCTTTAAACAAAACAATCAAGGGTTTTAGGCATTTAACTGGTAAAGGATTGCTTATATTCTTCTCTCGGCAACCACTAGGTATGCCGAGAGTTCTCGGTATCGACACATCTTTGGCGCTTGAATTAGCTTTACTTAATCATAGACCAGCCTAAATCACTCTCTTCTGTGCAGCGTTGTGAAGCGAAGTTATAATGCCCTGCACTTTTAATGATCCCGAGTAGTCCTGCTGTCATTTGTAGATCATTAATTGAAATGATGTTCCCATAATCTCGCTTCATGCAACTCTCTCACTTACCTGCTCGAAGCCACAGCCAAAAGTAGAAAAATCGCCAAAAGTTAAAATAGATAGGAACCACTTGAAACTTATGAAGCTCTCTCTCTTTATTACTTCGACGCTAAAACCTCTTGCTGCAATGCTGTTTGGCAGTCTTATATGCATCGCTGCTCAGGCCGCGACCAAAAAACAGGAACGCCCGCAATTCACGCTCAAAGCGCACAGCCTCATGCACCAGGGCACGCATTTTCGCCCAACTGGTGAAGGCTTGGGAATCGGCACAACTAAAGCGGCCACCACAGAGATAAGTACCATTACACCGGCGGGCAATAGCCGATTTGATATTGAGCTTTTCGTCGTCGCCGAAGCCACGGGCGAATCTTATTTTGCCGTGCAAATCGGATCGAAAAAGTTACCCGGGTTTAGCACAAAAGTGCTGCAAGAAGGGCAAAAGGTCGTATCGCAAAGCTGGAAAAATGTTGATGTTAACGAAGGCGAAACACTCACCATCCGTGCGCGCAATAGCTCCGTTGACGGCGAAACCTTCTCCCAAGCTATATGGACGAAAGTTGTCTTTACCGCCGTTGATGGTGACCCCGGTAAAATCAAAACCAATACTCTGTCTGTGTCTGTTCGCGAGCAAGAGGAAATCGAATCGGGACCAGCGCTCGCCATCGCTCGCCAAGCAAATGGCGACGGCAGCGTGGTTATTTCGGGTGAATTAAAGCAATGGCACCCTGTTACATTAACGCTATCCGGCCCCTTTGCCCACGAGCAAGATATCGAGCCCAACGCGTTTCTCGACTATCGAATGTCGGTTACTTTCTCTCATGAATCCGGGGTACCGTCCTACACGGTGCCGGGCTACTTTGCTGCAGACGGCAATGCCGCGGAGACATCGGCAGACTACGGTACTGCTTGGCGAGCGCATTTGTCGCCGGATAAAACCGGTACGTGGAGTTACCGAGTTTCATTTGTCGCCGGAGAGGATGCGGCAATTGCACCTAGTGAGGGCGACTATTTGTACCCTTATCACAACCAATACGGCACTTTCAAAATCGCAAAAACGGATAAAAAAGGCCGCGACTTTCGCGCAAAAGGCAGGCTGGAATATGTTGGAGGCCCCTATTTACGCCACGCGGGCAACGGCGAGTTTTTTATTAAAGCCGGGCCCGATGCTCCTGAAACTATTTTTGCGTTCAAAGATTTTGACAATACGATTGGCATGAAGCGCAACCTCAAAATTAAAACCTGGGAAGCGCACGCTCAAGATTTTCGCGCCGGCGATCCGACTTGGCAAAATGGCAAGGGCAAGAATTTAATTGGCGCGTTAAATTATCTGGCTGATAAAGGCGTTAATGCGTGTTCATTTCTAACTTATAACGCAGGCGGCGACGGCGATAATATCTGGCCTTATGTCGAACGCAATGGCAAATTTCACTTTGACTGCTCCAAGCTCGATCAGTGGAATATCGTATTTTCACACTCTCAGAACATAGGCCTCTACCTGCATTTTAAGTTGCAGGAAAACGAGCTCGACGACAACCGTAAAGGTGCTCGTAGAATCCCCAAGATTATAAAAGAGTCCATGGACGGTGGTTTACTCGGGCCGGAGCGCAAACTCTACCTGCGTGAAATAATCGCACGCTTTTCACACCATTTAGCGCTGAACTGGAACCTGGGAGAGGAAAACACGCAAACGTATGAAGAGCAACGCGATATGGCGGAATATGTGTTAAACACTGACCCCTATGACCACAATATTGTAATTCACTCCTTCCCCAGCCATCAGGAACGCGTTTACCGCCAGCTTCTTGGCAATCAATCTGTGTTAACTGGCGCATCATTACAAAACGGTTGGGACAAAGCCCACAAGCAAACACTGCGCTGGGTGGAAGCATCCCGCGCTGCAGGCAAACCCTGGATTGTGGCCAATGACGAGCAAAATCCCGCCAGCCAAGGTGTGCCACCCGATCCCGGTTATCAGGGCTTTGACGGCTTCGCAAAGGACGGTGATAAGCGCTACGACTTGCACGGGATACGCAAGTACACCTTGTGGGGGAATTTAATGGCTGGTGGTGCCGGAGTTGAATATTATTTCGGTTATCGGCTTCCAGAGAACGATTTACACGCGCAAGATTTCCGCAGCCGAGATAGATCCTGGGAATACGCCGGAATCGCGATCGATTTTTTCAAAGACCACAAAATTCCCGTGCAACGCATGCGCAACCTCAATGCTTTAGTCGGTAATACCAGCGCTGACAATTCACGTTACTGCCTGGGTAATGAAGGTGAAATCTATTTGGTTTACTTGCCGGAAGGTGGCAATCACGAAATCGATTTAAGCCATGAAGGCGGCAGTTTTAAGGTGATGTGGTTTAATCCACGAACCGGCGGAAAATTGCAGCGCGGAAAAATTAAAAAAGTAAAAGGTGGCGGCAAAGTCAAACTTGGCAACCCTCCTAAAGACAGCGACGAAGACTGGCTGGTCATTCTTAGAAAGTAATTAGAGCACGGCTGTTTTGGAATTTGAAACAGGTTCTAACCTAATTAAAATTGCTTGAGGCGATTATATGTTTAAACTTTTTATCACTCTGGCTTTAGCCAGCTTAGCTTGCGCGGCAGCCCATGCCGTGAATTACGAGGAGCGCAATGGCTTTTTGGTTATTGAGGCGGAAGATTATGCCCACCAAGCCAAAAGCGACGTTCGCCGGTGGTTTCGTATTGATAAAGACAACGCCACACACAATTACGCGGATGCTGACGAAGCTCACTACGAGGGAGCCAGCGGCGGTGCTTATCTCGAAATTCTTCCCGATACGCGCACTAACCACAGTGAAAAATTAATTCACAATGTGAACTTTATCGATAAACCCGGTGTAATGGCCATATTGTCTTATCCGGTCTACATTAATAATCCTGGGCGTTACTATGTTTGGGCGCGTGCATTTAGCACGGGCCCTGAGGACAATGGTTTTCATATTGGTTTAAATGGTAATTGGCCTGCTAGCAGCCAGCGTTTGCAATTTTGCAAAAATAAATTCCAGTGGACGTGGTCGTCTGCGCAGCGGCGCCCGGAAAATCATTGCGGAGAGCCGCTGACAAACTGGATTGATATCGACAAGCCTGGTGTGCATACGCTTATGATCTCAATGCGTGAAGACGGAATAGAATTGGATAAACTAATTCTTGCGCAGGACAAAAGTTTTAAACCAACAGGTTTAGGACCGGATATTACTGTGACCACACCCAGCGCACTACCTGAAAAGTCTGCATTTTTTGACATAAAAAATTATCAGCTTATCTTGCATGCCAACGAAAATTTCACCTTCGAAAAACCTGTTTATATCGATAAAAAGCGCGCAGCTATGGCCATCAATGCTGTTCATGACGACGCGCGCAATGTCTTTTTGGGTGGTAGCACGGAATATACTAAAAAAGGTGGCAATACGTTTAATTTAACCTTAGTTACACTAACGGAAATTGATGGCGAATCGGAGTATCGTGTTAAATTAAACAAAAAAGTGATAGGCAAATTTAAAAACCCGGAAACTGAAACTGATTACGCGGAAGCTTATTTTGAAATGAAAAATATTAAAATAAAGCAAGGCGATAAAATTACGGTTGAGTCCAAAGCGGTCACGAATGGGAAAATACCCGAAAATGATGAAACGGCTTATGCACGTGGTCGTTGGCGGGGATTGGTGTTGGAACCAGTGCGCAAGTGAAGCTTTCGACAAGCGCGGGATTAATTTCCGCGTTCGTATGCCCCGGTGGTGGATATTTTATTGTAGAGCAACAGCTCCGCGGCATAATCGCTGTCACTATAACAGTGCTTTATCTTACTTTTTTCTTTTTTGATATTGCTGTACGCTCTGATGGTATTTTGCAAAAAATCGCGATTGGGGAAATTGCCTATACCGATTTGCTGGCGATTAGCCGTTATTTAATTTCGGCGACGGGAAGCGTAAGTGATGCTATTTTTATGAAAATTACTTACGCTTTTGCTTTTGTTTGGCTCGTTACGATTGTGGATAGTTATCATATTGGCCGTAGTTTAGAGAACCAAAATAAATAATTCCTATTATTTCCTTAGTGATTCTTCTCTGGATCACTTTTTTAACAGCTCTTAAGTTTACACATTCTAATCAAGACCGTTTCTATTGGGTGGGGTACTATTTTCGGGACACCGTAAACCCATCCATGGGGGCTCTGTCAAAATCGTCCACGATTTTCACAGCCCGAAAACAGTACCCCACCCAATAGAAACTACGTGCCAAAAAACTAACCTAGTCTTGCTACCGCCCATATTTTTGAATCCACTGTTGCACTTGCGGTGCTTCAGGTGACAGTAATTTGAGTGCGTTTAAAACAGGTTTGATACTTTTTGTCTGGCCAACTTTTTCATAATACATAATCAACAACGATAATATATCGACTTGATTAGGCCAGTCTTCGTTTGCTTTATTCAATACTTTAATAGCTTGCTGTGTATTACCTAAGTTATCCAATGCAACGGCATAAATGTAGGCAAAACGAGGTTGTGAATCTAATTTGCCAAGCGCAGCCTCTAAATAAGGCAGCGCACCCTCGTAATTTTGCTGACGGATTTTAAGTAAGCCGTAGCTATGCTGGACAGTTCCTGAGTCGGGCATTGTTGTTAGAGCATTTTTTAACATGCCCTCTTCTTCTTTTGCTTTTCCCTGGTTGCGATATAACTCGGCTAAGTTAAGCATGGCGGGGAAATGTGTCGGTTCGATTTTTAGCGCTTGTAAGTATGCCTTTTCGGCCATTTGAAGATTTCCTAAATTCGCTTCTAGCATTGCGAGTGATACCTGCGTCGAAGGGAAGTCTTCGGTTAGCATCAGCGATTCACGATACTCATCTATTTGGGAAGCCAAGCTTTGGCGTACTTCTGCAGGCATTTGTGGAAGTAAGTCCAATAATGCAATCAGCGCTTCAAAGCGCACAGCTCGATTATTATCATTTAATAAAGGCGCCAATGTTTGCCAACGTATTTGCGGTGGCGCGCTCATGAAGTTGCTGATTGCAGCGCGACGAATCAACGGTTCGTTTGAAAATAAATTTTGTTGCGCTGTAAATATTGCTTCTTGCGACGGAAGTGCGCCAAGCTGATAAATTAAACTCGCCTGTATAATGGGCGGCTGGTCATTTTTGTTAATGACATTAATTAATGATTGCGTTGCTAAATGGTCCATCGCTCGGGCTTGATGGTTGACCATTGCCCAGTGCGACGTCGCACGGTTTTTGTCCCAGGATTTTAATTGGTCACGCGCCCATTTATTGTCTTTTTCGGCGTGACAATCTGTACATGCATTTGGGGCGCCTGTTGCAATAGAGGTATTGGGATTTGGAATTGTAAAACTGTGGTCGCGTCTATCATCAACACCCATATAGGTGCGCGCTGGCATGTGGCAATTAACGCATTGCGAGCCAGTAGAATTTTTTGCATGGTGATGATGCGACGGTTGATCGTACTTTGCTTGTGCGTGACACTGCGAGCACAAGTCATTTGTCTGCGTAAACACTTCACCGGAGTGCGGGTTGTGGCAGTTGTTACACGTTACACCTTCGGCATGCATTTTACTTTGTAAAAACGAACCCATGACAAATACTTCGTCTTGGATTTGTCCGTCGGCAAAATAAAGGTTGTCGTTCAATAAGCTCAAGCGAAAGTTGTCGTGATAATCTTCGTTAGCTTGCAATGCTTTTAAAGGGCTACGACGCGAATGGCATCCGCCGCACATATTAAGATATTGATCTGATTTATTGCCAATGGCTTTGGCAATAGGACTCTCTTTTTCAAACTGCCAGCTTAAAGGTTTTGCTAAGGCGTTTTTAAAACCCTTGTCTTCACCACCCAACTTACCTGTTTGTGCAAATAATAAATGTTGACTCGCCGGGCCGTGACAGGCTTCGCACGCTACGTTTATTTCAGACCAAGTTGAATTATAGGCATGCGTTTTAGCGTCGTAGTTTTTTTGATAATTGGTTGTATGACATTCCGCGCAGCGCCCATTCCAATTTTGAAAATGTGCTTGCCAAAAAAAAGGATTTTGTGGGTTGATCTCTTCGGTCGGTTGTAAATGGTACCAGCGCTGCCCTCCCTCGCCTTTGGTCCGACTATCCCACGCGATATTAAGAGCATGAAAATGGCCATCGCCAAGGTCTGCCAAGTATTGCTGCAACGGATAATGGCCGAATGTGTAGGGCAGATGATACTTCTTGCGCTTACTGTCTTTCGCTAATGTTTCGATCCAGAATTTTCCATCTTCTTTATATAAGCGCGACTCGATACCGTGAAAATTAACGGTCTGCTTAAAATTCCCAAGCACTGACTCCTCATTAGCGAGTTGCATCGCCTTAAAGTGATCAGATTTTAACCAGTCTTGATATTGCTTTGCGTGGCACTGTTGGCACTTGTCCGAGCCGACGTAAGTCGCGGAAGCGGCGCTTGACACTGCTACTTTGCTCTGCTTAGAAGTTGCGGCTGTTGCGAAGGCCATATGGCTCGAACTTAGAGCGAACCAGAGGATAAGGACCAATCGGCGCACAATACGGTTTTGACGCCAGGCAATGTCGGTAGCGCTATTTTTGTTCATTGGATTGGGTCACTAGGTGAAGGAAAGCGCGGCATTCTAGCAAAGTTATTTTGGGGTTGCCGCTGCTTTCAAGCAGATTTGTTTAAATTTTAGGCGACCAATAGGCTTGCAAGTTCCCGCAAAGCGGTATTTTTTGTTGCTAATTAAAATTTGTGACTAAACTCATGGGGAGCCATTCACCCATGACCCACTGACCTGGAGGGTTGAAAATGCAAAAAATAGTACTCAGTTTGATTCTTAGTTTTACCTTGCTCGGCCAGGCAAATGCCAGTTGTAACCCAGAGGCCGATAGCTATAAGAGCAACAAAGCCGGCGCGGATATGGAGATTTTTGGCCCCATCAATATTGAGAACTTCTATTCTGATAATATTTTAAAGCTTGGAGGCGAGCAGGATTGGATCTTACTTGATGAGCCTACCTACCGTTGGATAGAAGCGTCACCACATAAAAATAACCAAAAAGACAAGCTCTATTTTGTTCGCCATTTCCACACTTCAGCGAGCTCAAAGCAACGAGAACTCATCCAGCGAATGTTTGTTTTTGCCAAGGGCGAATGCATCGTTTCTGCAAGGAATTACTCCGTCGAATAAATGTGAAAAATTCACAATTTTCACGGTAATTTTGCCACAGGAAAATGTGCAAAAATCATCCTTTATGTTCATATATTATTCCAAATTGACGTCCGTATCATTAAATTGGCCCTAAACCTATATATGTGACCAAAATTAATTTTTTTTGGTCACTTTTATCTGTTCTAAGATTTCGGGCTCTCTAATAAAGTACACAGCAACTGCACAGACGCAGGTTCATGGCCGAACAGGAGCATTGATCATTCAAGGAGGCTAGGTTCACGGAAACTAAAGGGAGCACGGAGATCTTTTAAGTTAGGGAAACAAAGGAAGCAATTAACAGAGCCCAAGATTCGAAGGAGCGTCAAAGGATTTTTACCAAGGAATGGCTGAGGAATTTTCAAACGGACGTTTGAGCAAGATGCTAAAGGAAACATATAAACGGAAGTTATCAGGAGTTACTAGGAAAGATCAGGACGATCAAAACGGATTTATTTGCTGGGGAGCAAAACCTACGGAAGCTTTAAGTGAGATGGAATCACTTTCAGAGGGAAACAAAGAATCCAAAAAAAGCATGTCATGGATGACATGCTGGGTAAAATCTTAAAGAGTTTTATTTCTACAATTATTTACTCACGTTAATTAAAATGCCTGGTTCATTAGGCTTGCGCCTCCTCGCTCCTGTACTCTCACCATTTAAGACTATTTTTAAACCGCCGATAAATTCGAGCGCCCTTTCTTTTTCAGAATATTACCAACCGACATAACTTCAGGCATTTATACCAGCGTGTAACTTATTGATATGCAAAACATATTGCTAACATTTATAGCTAATAGAAAAACTGCGTTTTAGATATTCATAAACAGATAGACTTGGGCCTCGCTGGGTCAGTTACTTTCAACCCGTATAAGAACACGTTAT
>JANQJB010000026.1 GCA_028281865.1 Marinagarivorans sp. | reverse complement strand
GCCAGGTGCAGAGTTACGCCGTGCGAAGGGTATGAAAGTAGAAGATGCGGGTTTTGATGAGTACAGCCTTTGGCACGTTGGGCACACAGAAGAAAAAGGTTCGCGTTACCCCGATCCGGTGATATATCAAAACGGTGAATTTTTAACGGATACTAAAGATAAGTACGGCCCCGATATTTGGGTTGACTACATTGTCGATTTTATGGAGCGCGAGCACGATTCGGAAGACCCTTTCTTTATTTATTACGCGATGGCCTTGCCGCACAACCCCTTCGTCCCAACGCCAAAAAGTGAAGAATGGGCAGACAGGGATGCACGTTTTGTCGAGAAACTCCATTTTTACAAGGATATGGTTGAATACACCGATTATTTGCTAGGCCGGATGGTCGACAAATTAAATCGCTTGGGCATCCGAGAGGAAACCATCATCATTTTCTACAGCGACAACGGTACACGCTGGAACATTATTTCAAATGTTAATGGCAAGCCTTACCAGGGCGGTAAAGGTACTCCGGGTGATCAGGGTACACGAGTACCGATGTTTGTCAGCTGGAAAGGAAAATCGCCAGAAGGTATCAAAAATGATGACCTGATCGATTCAACAGATTTTCTTAGCACTATGCTGGATGCAGCGGGCGCAAATGATATTGCCGAGCGTGAAGAACTTGACGGCGTAAGCTTCTTACCGATTATCCGGGGCGAAAAAGAAGGCAAAAGACGTGATTGGGTATTTGTGCATCACGAGACGAGGCCGGGGTGGGATAAAGATCGTTTCCCTCTCATTCGTTTTGCGCGCGATAAAAAATATAAACTCTATGAGGACGGCAGGCTTGTGCAACCGGCTAAAGATATTTACGAAGAAAAGCCGACCATGCCGGAAAAAGACAGCTTTGCCGAGCGCAAGGTGCGAAGGAAATTACAAAAAGTATTGGATTCGATGAAGCCCTATACCATGTTTGATCCCGCCACGATGTTTCGACCAAAGCCCGAACTTGATTTATATAAAAAATATTCTTTCGAAGATTGGACCGGTTGTATCGTGATGGAAGCTGAGACGATTGAATATCCGCGCGACGAATCTTGGGTCTATGAGAACCTAATTCCCGGTCATACCGGCCGCGGTTATTTGCGTTCACTACGCGATCAAATTGACAAGCCTGAAAAAGGTATAGTGACTTATACAATGAATATTTCTTCTCCTGGCGATTGGGTCATTAATGTTCGCCATCGTCACGATCATCCGGACGCTAAAATACAAAACGGCTTTTGGATGAAGATTGATGACGGCGAATGGAAGGCTTATCGCTCAGCCAAAAATAGTAAAGCAGCTGGATGGGAATGGAATATTAAAGAAGATGTTAAGGGTGCAGAAACGCCTGTGACCGTCGATTTAGATTACCGCATGCGGAAAATTCATATTGCTCCGATGTACGATAATTTTAAAATTGATCGCGTTGTGGCTTACCGTCCATTTCGAGAAAAGTGCGCGTTAAATAAAAATTCTCCGGAAGTGCGTTTCCACCCTTGGTTTAATAAATATTTAAAATAATGTATTGGTTGGTCTCGACTTTTCGAGGCCTATTTTTTGAGAACAAACGATGTCGGATAAAAAAACAAAACTGCGTTCAGCAGCATGGTTTGGTGACGTAGGCAAATCTGGCATCATGCATCGCTCATGGATGAAAAATCAGGGCATCCCAGATCACGAATTTAATGGCAAGCCGGTTATCGGAATATGCAATACATGGTCTGATCTCACACCGTGTAATCATCATTTTCGCAAGCTGGCCGATCACGTTAAACGCGGTATCTATGAGGCCGGTGGGTTTCCGGTAGAATTTCCAGTATTTTCCAGCAGCGAATCAAACTTACGCCCCACGGCGATGATGACACGCAATTTAGCCTCGATGGACGTTGAAGAAAATATTCGTGGCAATCCTATTGATGGCGTGGTGTTGCTCGTCGGCTGCGATAAAACTACGCCGGCGTTATTAATGGGCGCGGCCAGTTGTGATATTCCGGCAATTGTTGTGACAGGTGGCCCGATGCTAAATGGTAAGCATCAGGGGCAGACGTTGGGCTCTGGAACAGCCATTTGGCAATTGAGTGAACAGGTAAAAGCCGGTCAAATTTCTATGCATGAATTTGCGGCGGCAGAAGCGGGTATGTCGCGCTCTGCCGGCACCTGCAATACGATGGGAACGGCGTCGACAATGGCCTGCATGGCCGAGTCTCTCGGTACGTCGCTGCCGCACAACGCCGCAATTCCAGCAGTCGATGCTCGGCGTTACGCACTGGCACATTTATCCGGAAATCGCATTGTTGAAATGGTGCACGAGGAATTGTGTTTATCCAAAATATTAACACGTGAAGCATTTGAAAATGCCATTGTGACTAATGCTGCTATTGGTGGTTCTACCAACGCTGTTATCCATTTAAAAGCGATTGCTGGGCGTATCGGCGTTGCACTAGAACTCGACGATTGGCGTAGCGCTAAGGGAACTCCGACAATTGTAAACTTGCAACCCTCAGGACAATTTTTAATGGAAGAATTTTATTATGCTGGGGGTTTGCCGGCGGTATTAAAACGTTTGGGAGAAGCGAATCAACTACCGCATAAAAGTACTCTAACCGCGAACGGAAAAACACTGTGGGAAAACGTTAAAGATGCGCCTTGTTTTAGCGACGAAGTAATTCTGCCGCCAGAAAAACCACTAGTTAAAGACGGAAGTATTTGCATTTTACGCGGTAATTTAGCTCCGGGGGGAGCGGTACTAAAACCATCGGCGGCCACACCATCTTTAATGAAACACCGTGGCCGAGCAATCGTATTTGAAAATATTGAACACTATCGCGAGCGCATTGTGGATCCAGAATTGGATGTGGACGAGAATTCGGTATTGGTGTTAAAAAACTGTGGTCCCAAAGGTTATCCCGGTATGGCAGAAGTTGGCAATATGGGTTTGCCGCCAAAATTACTGGCAAAAGGTGTCACCGATATGGTCCGAATTTCTGATGCGCGCATGAGCGGCACGGCATACGGCACCGTGGTGCTGCATACTGCACCAGAAGCGGCAGCGAGAGGACCGATTGCAGTTGTTCGCGATGGTGATTGGATAGAACTCGACTGCGAAAAGGGGAGGTTGCATCTCGATATTTCCGAAGCTGAGTTAACTCAACGACTTGCGAATTGGCAAGATACTTCCAATATTGCCACTGATCGCGGGGGATATTTAAAACTCTACGTCGATAACGTCACGCAAGCGGACCAAGGTTGTGATTTCGAATTTTTGCAGGGTTGTCGTGGAGCTGGGGTTCCACGTGAATCGCATTAAACTTTTTCTTCATACAGGCGCATCACTTTCCCACCAAATCTGAGAGACAGGGATTGGGGTTTGTCTTCAAGACCGTCGCGCGAGATGATCTCCATGGAGGGAGGAAATTCTGACTATGCAGCGGTCCGGCGCTCCGGAGCAATTGTCAGCAGAGTGCATCCCTGCACTGTAAATAAGTTGTCAGATTTACTAACGAACGATTATATCGAGCCAAACAAGGTGGTGGTCTGAAGAAACAACGGGAAATCCATCACCAACAAGATAGCGGCTTTCGTCTTTAGTTGTGGGCCAGAAAATTCCGCCGCAAACTGGTGATAAACCAAATTTTGATGGCAGCACGTAGTCTACTCGAAGATTGCCGGGATTCGCTGGATTAAAATCTGCAGTATCGAGAGCAGCGTTGCCTAAATGGATATCATTTAATTGACCTTCATTTTCTGCATCCTCAAAACCGCCGAGAGAAGCAGGAGCGATGCTAGCGTCAATTGTTGGGTTTTTAAGCAACTGTGTTATCGCATTATTGGTGCTGTCCCCGTCGTTTGGGTCAGCATTGTAATCGCCTAGAATAACAAAACGAGACCAGCGATTAAGCCCTCCTCGGCGACCGTGATCGTCTACAATATAGCGCGAAGAATATCGCCCCTTAACATAGTCTGCCCAGAAACGTATCTCATCGTGATTGCGCTTACCGTTGCGGTCCTCGGGCCCATCGAAAACGGGTGGAGTTGGGTGCGCGGCTAGTATATGGACGATTCGCTTATTTATGTAAATTGGAATATCCCAGTGACTTTTGCTGGAAAGCCGAAATTCTGCGAGCTCTTCTTTAGAATAGTAATCGTTGGGTTCGGTAGTTTCAGCATCGTCGGGCAGAAGAGCACCGGGCATATCTTTCCAGAGAAACTTTTGGAAAGTTCGTACTTTTCTATCGGCGATGGGATAGCGAGAAAGAAGTACCATCGCAAACTGTCCAGGGAAAAAGCCAAAACCAAAGGCGTCTCCTGGTCCACTGGTACTGCCATCATTGTCGAAATCCAAGCCCGATGGAATCCCGGTGTTAGACGGGGCTAGGTAGATGTGCGGGTAGTGAATTGGCTTTTGTCCGTTTTGCGGTAAGCTTAAAAAGTTATCTTGAAATAATGCGATGGCCTCGCCGTTTTCATCAAAATCAAATTCATTTAAAAGTAGTACGTCGGGGCGTGTGCGTTGAATGATTTCGGCGACGGCACTAATTTGGCTATTACTTGTATCCTGCAAATCGGTAATGAGTTGGCCGGCGGTATTGCGATTTAAAAACGCGTTAAATGTTGCAAAGCGAACAGTACGATCGTGTTTGCTTGGTTTTACTGCATCCATATCGTTTGGCATGCAGACTTTTGCTTGAGTCGCTAGTGAATTGGCACTGCATATAACAGCCAATAGCGCTATCAGCAAGGTATTTTTTAGCTTCATGGTTTTCTCCCAGTATTATCCTGTGAAAGACAGTTTTGGTGGTTGATATTTATAAATTGCATGAATTTATAAAAAGCTGCATGGTGGGGTTTGTAGGCGGGTTATACATTGCGCTCCACTACTGGAATGCTGCTGGAGAAGTATGAATATTAGGTTAAGTATCAATGAAGTTTTTATTGAAGCAGTCTAACCTTTGATAGGCTTTCGAATATGTCTGCGATGATAAAACCTGAATGCTATTGATTGCTGAGTCAATTCGACCTAGTATGGAACAGCTTTGTGTGGATAGTGAGCAATTGCTTCAGTACACACCTTGTGCAGAGGAAACAAATGGGTAAAAAAAAATTAAAAATTGGCTTGTTACTCGATAGTTTGAGCGTTTCAGCATGGGAACTGAAGATGATCGAAAATATCATCAACAGCGATTATGCAGAACTGAACTTAGCAGTGATCAACAATCGTAAGCCTGTGCCAAACAATAATACTCTCGCCGAAAAGATAAAAAACAATCGCGGTCGGGTATTCTATTTAACGCTACGGAAAATCCTTGAAGCTGTTTATAACAAATTTATCGGGCGCAAAACGTATTTGTCGAGTGCTCATGTTGTACGCTCATGTGAAAACGCGATTGGCACTATTCCTCGTATTTATGTCGACACTATTCGTAAAAAGTGGTCAGATTATTTTAAGGAAGACGATATTCAAGCTATTACAAAACATGAAATAGATATATTCATTCGCTTGGGTTTTGGTATTTTAAGGGGTGACATTTTAAGCTCGGCAAAATTTGGCATTTGGTCTTTTCATCACGGCGATAACCGGAAAAATCGCGGCGGTCCTGCAGGCTTCTGGGAGAGCATGGAATGCTGGCCTGAAACAGGCTCTATTTTACAAATTTTGACCGAAGATCTCGATAACGGCAAAGTTTTATATCGTTCATTTTCGTGCACCGATATGATGTCGGTTGCGGATAATATGAGTAATTATTTTTGGAAATCACTGTCTTTCATGGAAAGAAAAATGAAGGAATTGTATATAAATGGAGAGCATGCGTTTTTCGAAAAAGTTGAACAGGAAAACCGACACCCTGAGTTTTATTCTGAGCGGCTTTTTGTTGCGCCTACCAATAAAGAATTAGCGATTTTAACCTATCGAAAGATTGTCGAAAAAGCTCGAATGATGATCGAAAGCGCATTTTTATTGGACCAGTGGATATTAATGTTTCATATTCGAGATGATTTTTCGTCTTCTCTTTGGCGCTATAAAAAGATGATTCCTCCCAAAGACAGGTTTTGGGCGGACCCGCATATATTATATAAGGATCATAAATACTATATTTTTATTGAGGAGTATCTGTACAACATTAATAAAGGCCATATTGCGTTAATTACTATGGATGAAAAAGGTAATTATAGCCAACCTGAAACTGTGCTCGATAAATCCTACCACTTATCTTACCCCTTCGTTTTCGAATATGACGATGAGTATTACATGATTCCCGAATCGATGGAGAACAAAACTGTCGAATTGTATCGATGCACTGAATTTCCACATAGGTGGGAATTTGTGATGAATTTAATGGAGGGGGTTGAAGCTGTTGATGCCACAGTTTTTTATCATAATGACAAGTGGTGGATGTTTGTCAATATGGTGGAAAATGAGGGTGCTTCTACATGGGATGAATTGTTTTTGTTTTATGCCGATAATTTAACAACAAATAAATGGACGCCTCACCCTCTCAATCCTGTCGTATCCGATTGCAAATCAGCAAGGCCTGCCGGAAAGATATTTATTGAAAATGGCGCTTTGTATCGTCCTTCTCAAAATTGCTCAGTGCGTTACGGTTACGGTTTTAATATATGTGAAATAGTAAAACTCTGTGAACAATATTACGAGGAAAATATCGTTTCTTGCGTAGAGCCGAATTGGGACAAAAAAATCTTTGGTACGCATACGTTTAATCGGGTAAATTCTCTGCATGTCATCGATGCTCTTTATCGTCGCAAAAGATAAGACCTGCGAGTTAACACGAGTGTCATACTCGAATGATTATATTGCACGTCACTTAACGCAACTGTCGTAAAAACTTGAGGTTTCAAAATGAAAGAAGACCGTGATATTGAAAAAAGTTATTCAGCTAGCGAATTTGCAGATAAGCTTCGTCGTTTAGCTGACGCAGTTGAATTTGGAGAAAAGTTCGAGATTCAAATTGCTGGGGAGCGTATTTATGTTCCCGTTCGAGCTATTTACAATATAGAGCACGAGCGTGAAGAAGGCCGTGAGGAAATTGAGTTTCAAATAAAGTGGCAAGTCGAGTAGCCCGGTATTTTTGCCTGCAGAATACGAAAGGCTGTTGAGCAAAAAACAGATAAAAAAAAGGCCAGCGATGCTGGCCTTTTAACGCACGGGTAAATAACTGTTAACGGGTGCCGTAAACCACCATGGTTTTGCCCTTTACAGAGACTAAGCCTTGATATTCCAATGTTTTTAATACACGACCAACCATTTCGCGGGAGCATCCGACAATTCGTCCAATTTCTTGGCGCGTAATTTTAATTTGCATGCCATCGGGGTGAGTCATTGCATCGGGTTCCTTGCAGAGGTCGAGCAAGGTACGTGCTACACGGCCGGTGACATCGAGGAAGGCTAGGTCGCCAACTTTGCGAGTCGTCGCTCTTAAGCGTCGTGCCATTTGCGCCGCGAGAGCAAAAAGAAATTCCGAATTTGTCTCTGAGAGCTCCAAGAATTTCGTATAACTAATTTCAGCAATCTCACACTCGCTTTTGGCTCGAACCCAAGCACTGCGCGAGTCTTGTTCGTCAAATAAGCCCATCTCGCCAAAGAAATCGCCATCGTTTAGGTAGGCGACAATCATTTCCCGACCTTCTTCATCTTCGATGAGAACGGTGACAGACCCTTTGATAATGTAGTAAAGCGAATCGCTTTTATCGCCAGCATAAATCAGAGTGCTTTTTGCCGGATAGCGGCGACGATGGCAATGAGTGAGAAAACTTTCCAAATATTTAATATGTGGTGATAGAGTCAAGTGCGTTTTCCTCTAGCGGTGACTTAACAGATATAAGTTTATTGCTGTTTTTCATTATAGACGCAAATTTCAATGAAATTTGACCTTCGTGAATCGATTATCGCTTTTAATGTGATATCAGGCCATAGTAAAACCTGCCAATTGCAAAAGAGTCCGCATTATTCCATACGGGTATTAGGCGCATTTGTGGTAGCCTAGCGGCCTTTTGTATCAATTTTAAACGATTTAAGGCGGTTAGCAGCTATGCAAGCAACGGTAAAATGGGTCGGCGGGGCGATGTTTCTTGGGGAATCGGGCAGTGGGCATAGTGTCGTTATGGATGGCCCTCCTGATCATGGAGGACGCAACTTGGGCGTGCGTCCTATGGAAATGATCTTGCTAGGTCTCGGCGGTTGTGCCAGCTTCGATGTGGTGAGCATCCTTAAAAAAAGTCGCCAAAAGGTTCGTAATTGCCGAGTGGAAATTGATGCCGAGCGCGCTGATGGAGTGCCTTCGCCTTTTACAAAAATACACTTGCATTTTGTTGTTGAAGGAGAGAGCTTAAAGGTTCCTCAGGTTGAAAAAGCGGTTAATCTTTCGGCAGAAAAATATTGTTCGGCATCGATAATGCTTGAAGCCGCCGGCGTCAAAATGAGCCATGATTATGAAATTGTTGGATTAAATGACGCATGATCAGATGTGATAGCTGGAAAGCGTCATAGCTTTTGAGGTCAGTGTCATAAACGATTTTACCGGTGCGGGGAAATCGTACCCGCCAGCTGCAAGTGCATTGCTTGCATGACGTTCTTCATCTTCTAACATTTGTGTGACAATTGCGCGCGATTTCAGATCGTTTTCAGGCAGTTTATCGAGATGGTTTTGCAAGTGTTTGCATACTTGCTCTTCCGTGGCGGCGACAAAACCTAAGCTTATTTTGTCGTTGATTAGGCCCGCGGTCGCGCCGATCGAAAACGAAAGCGTGTACCAAAGTGGATCGAGGATACTGCGATGACTGCCAAGTTCTTCTAAACGCTCGGCACACCACACGAGGTGGTCAACTTCCTCGGCCGCGGCTTTTTCCATTTCGCCTCTGACTTTCGGTAACTTGGCCGTGAGTGCCTGCCCTTGATAAAGTGCTTGCGCACAGACTTCGCCGGCATGATTAACACGCATGTAACCTGCCGAAATTTTGCGCTCTTGTTTATCGAGCTCATTTTCCGAAGCTTGGTCCGCAGGGTTGGCCTGCTTGGCTGTTTCTGTCTTGGGACTCAGTGTTCTTAACACTTGATCGAATTGATTAATGACCTGATCAACAAGGGATAATTGGCGCATAGGTTCGCTTGTCTTAGTAAAAATGATAACGTGTCTTAGCTCGTTCCATAATAGCTGGGCTCTTAGAAATAACGATGCCTTTCGAAATAACGATGCCCTTCGAAATAACTAGGCTTCCCGAAACGGCTTAGCTTATTCGAAATGACATCTGGCTATTATTTTCCAGTGGCGGCTAGTTATTTTCAACTAAAATCGTATAGCAAAGTAAAAATTTGGTAAACCGATGAATATTAATGATTTGAGTTCTATTCTCGCATCGTCAATTAACCTTATTGTGCTGGAAACATACGACGAGCCGCGAGCACTTTCTTTATTACAAGAATTTTTGACCAACAATAATACGCCTGCGTGGACTTGGAGTATTACCGATGGATTTCTTCCTGTTGGTTTTGGCGTATTACCAAAAGAAGGTGAGCACTATTACCAGGCCGAACAGGTATTGGCTCACATTAAAACTAAACGCTTACAGGGTGTGTTTATTTTAAAGGACCTTCATCCATATTTAGATGAACCGAAAGTCGTGAGGCTTATTAAAGACATCGTAATGCAAGGCGCGCAAGTAGATCAAAAATTGATTTTGTTGAGCCACGAGTTGTCTTTGCCTACAGAGCTTGGTCGTTATGCCGCTTCTATTTCAATGTCTCTGCCGACAGATGATGAAATTCTTGGTTTAGTGCGCGACGAAGCATCGGCTTGGTCACGTAAACATAATAATCGCCGTATTAAAACAGATAATGAAACCTTGGATAAACTTGTGGCGAACCTCCGAGGGATGCCGCATATGGATGTGCGCAAACTTATTCGTGGCGCTCTCGCGGATGGTGTTATCACGGAAACCGATTTGCCGGATGTTAGCAAGGCAAAATTCGAATTAATGAACATGGATGGTGTACTGCATTTTGAATACAGCACCGCAAAAATGGCTGATGTCGCGGGCTTCCACAATCTAAAACAATGGCTTAGTACGCGGCGCGACTATTTTATTGGGAGTGTTGAAGCAAAAGACAAACCGAAGGGGGTGTTGCTTTTCGGTGTTCAAGGTGGTGGAAAAAGCCTTGCTGCCAAAGCCATTGCGGGAGTGTGGTCGGTGCCGCTGTTACGTTTAGACGTTGGGGCACTTTACAATAAATTTATCGGCGAAACCGAACGTAATTTGCGCGATGCTCTCAAAATGGCAGATACAATGGCACCGTGCGTATTGTGGTTTGATGAGATGGAAAAAGGCTTGGCTAAAAGTGATTCGGATGCAGGAGTCAGTCAACGATTGATGGCGACGTTACTCACTTGGATGGCGGAAAGAAAAAGCCGCGTATTTATGGTGGCGACCAGCAATAATATTCACGAATTACCGCCGGAATTAATGCGTAAAGGCCGTTTTGACGAAACTTTTTTTGTCGACTTGCCCGACGAGAAAATGCGAGAAGAAATTTTTTCCATTCATCTGCACGGGCGCGAACTTGAGCCTGATCGATTCGACCTAAAGGTATTAGCAAAAATTACCGACGGCTATACCGGTGCTGAGATTGAGCAATCGATAATAGCCGCAACCTACTCGGCAGCTGCACGAAAAACTGCGGTAACGGACTTTTTGATCAAACAAGCGATTCGCAAAACTCGCCCGTTATCGGTTATGATGGCTGAGCAGGTGACTCAATTAAGGATGTGGGCCCAAGATCGCGCGGTTTTAGCAAACTAATCTTTTTTATAAACCTTTAAGTTTTTAAATTGTGGAACTCCATACACAAGAATCTATCGCGACGCGGAGATAATGTAGACTTATTATTATGCGATTATTTTTTGCCTTATGGCCGGACGAGCAAACGCTGGCGCAACTCATAGCTGCTCAACGACTCATCCCAAATTTAGGGCGAGCAGTTACACCTGCGAATATGCATCTTACACTTAATTTTTTGGGTGAGATTAATTCGACTGACAGTTTAAAAATTCGCGAGGCAGCATCTAATATTTCGCTGCAACCTTTTGAACTGGAATTTGGTATATTCGGTTATTTCTCAAAACCGGAAATCTTATGGTTAGGTCCAAGGGCTATACCTGACGAGTTAATACTTTTACAAAAAAGAATTGCAAAGATTTCAACCGCCCGTTTACAAACTAGTCGCGAAAAGTTCAAACCACATATTTCACTTTACCGCCGTTACCCACCGACAGCATTTGAATATCCAGCAATTGAACCTTTTGCATGGCGAGTGGATTCTTTTTCACTGGTTGAATCGCACCGCTTAAAAGATGGTGTACAGTACGAAGTCCTTCATGATTATTATTAGTGTATTTGCAAAGAATTGAGATGATGGTGGCACTGAGTTTTGTAGGTAGGGTGATACGCTTAGGGACTGTCAAAATCCTGGACGATTTTGACAGAGGCCCCAGGGAGGGGTTTACGGCGGTCCCTAAGCGTATCACCCTACCTACAAAACGGGCTCAAAAAGAAGTGAATTCAGCGACTAACTCGGCTCAACGATTTTAACCGCCGTCTCCGTAAAAGAAGCTTGCCTTTCTTTATAAGCACGAGCAGCCTTTTCGACGGTTTCTAGCGTCGCTTGTTTTCGCAGTGCAGAAGTTCGTGAGAAAAAAGAGCTGAAAAACTCCCTGGCCTTAGTCAAATAACTTTGTTCGCGCTTCGCGCAGTCGTGGAGCAAATCGACACTGGAGCAAGCGCCAAAATGTGGGCTGCGATATCCTGCGTTGCTGAGTGTTTTATTTCCATTTGCCAACTGTTGGTAGTCTTCCATCGTCCAGCCATTTTTATCCAACAAGGTTTTCACTTCTTTTTCCGCAGCTTGTTTAGCTTTAAAAAGCTGCATTTGTATGCGGCTATAAACATTAACCGCGCCGTCACCGTTAGTTTCAATCGGCAAGAAAATGGCGGTGGGGTAGAGTTCTGTTATCAGTGATTGTACGCCGTCAGAAACAGCGCTAGACGGCATACAGCCGAATGGTTTGACACTGAGCGTCATATTTACTTTTTGGTCGACGACATTGTGAATTAGCTTGCCGACCTCCATATGACCTTCGCCACCGCGTAAATTGTTGTTATAAAACTGGTGGCTGATTTTTGCGATATGCTCCATATCGGGCAAGTGATAATCGCGCAAACCCAACAATTTAGCTACGGTGTGGAACATTGCATGAATAACCCATTTACCAACGCGGATCATCATCAGTTTTTTCGCGACGTCAACATTTTCCAACGCGAATTTACTGCCTTTATTGTCGTGCAGGGCCTTACTTTTATCGACACCTTTTAAATGTGCGCGATCAATCGTATCGTATTTTGCCGCCCATAATAAGTATAAAAACCAATTAGCAACAATTTGAATATCAACTTCTGCGCCTTCTTGCTCGAGAAAGCGTTGTAAATGATAATTGCCGTCTCCTTCCGTGGTCATAGCCCAAAACTCGCCAATTATAGCCACGCGTGGTTTGATGCGTGTCTTATCAACTTTGATGGCTGCGAGCTCTTTACGCGATTGCCAAAGAGCTTTGAGCATATCTTTGCGTGTTTCAAAGGCTTTGGCTATACGATCTTTCGCTTGTGCGATAACACGATTAGTTTCACCCTCGTTCACCTCATAGGGACGAATGCGATACATTATTAAATTCAGTACATCGCCAATGATTAACGCTTTTGACATCGTATAAAAAAAGTTAGCGTCAATTTTTAAGCCAAGCTCCTCTCCAGTCGCTTGTTTTACACCATCTGCATGTTGGAATAACACTACGCGAAAACCTTCAAAACCGGAGTCGCGCAAGGCCTTTCTGTATTCGGTGACATAGGTGCCAAAACGGCAGGGGCCGCACGATCCACCCGTCGCGAAAATATAATTTTCTATAATTTCTTTTTTGCTCAGCCCGCCTTTTTCCAATTCCTTTAGTTTTTTGACGAGATTGCCAACGGTAAAATAGGTAGGGTTGCACTGGCCGCGGTTGCCAAATTCGCGACCAAATTGCAACGCGCGCGTGTCCGGTACATCCATCGCTTGAACTTTATATCCCAGACCGCGAAATGCTGACTGGATAAAATAGTCGTGAGCAATAGTCAAACCTGCATGTAAAATTGTTGTATGCTCTCGCTGGCTTGCGGTAAACGTATTGGGATTGGCATCATGCCAATGCGTTTTTTCTTCGTCTTTAATATTCAGCCGCTGCTTTTCTTCGGATTCAATTTTTTCGATATCAGATTCAACTGAGCGCAAATATTCATCGACTGATTGTGTCTCTGCCGAATTAGCTTCGGCTTGTTGCTTGTCAGAAACTTGAGGCATATTCATCGTGGACTCCTGGTTTGTCGATTTTTCTAATCGATCTCGATTGCAGCAATTAAATTATCGTGGGCTCGTTCGTTGGCAGTTTTTAAACCTGCTAGCTGATGGTTTAAATTTAACTGCGATTGTTTTAACGCAGCTTTTTTCTCTCGCCATTTTTCTAATTCGATAACAAAACCTTCGTCTTGTTTAATGTGGTCGGGCGCAGATTCGAGCAAGGCTAATCTTTTATCAACCAACGTTCGTTCTAGCTCAGCCAAGCGATTTGCATCGTCTTCAAGGCGTTCCTCCGCGAGCTTCAACGTGTAACCATAGGTTTTTACCCGAATTTTTATTGAGCCTGATGGTTTATTCGCATCGACATCGTGAAGTGCAGAGTAGGGTGAGCCCGAAGCCTCCATTATGCGGTCAATTAAGCCGTAGGTTGGAGCGTCATGACCACATTTAAAACTGGACAGATCTAAAACAGCGATATTTGGGTGTCGTGCAGCAAACTTAGCGGACCACACTTTTTGCACACTGTTAACGCTAAAGTTTTCGGGCCAAATATCGTCTATTTCCAACGGAGAGTCGACATGTTTTTTGCGTATATCTTCGCTAAAATATTTTTCCAGATAATCTTTGTCTTTTGGAATGGAGCGCATTGATAATATCGGGTAACCCATAGCCTGATATTCTTCCAACACACCGTGGTTCATTCCGGGGTCGTTATGATAGGGGCGGCCAATCATTAACAGTGCTACGCGTCGTTCAGCGTCTACCGCATCGAGAATATTGCGTCCCTTTTCCTGCATATGCGTATCAAAGTGTTCAAGTGCAAGAAAAGCTTGGTCAACGGCAAAATTATTTTCGTCTTCAGTAATATTTAAGCGGTTTTTAAATGCATCAAAAAGGCGCGATTTGAGTAACAACGGCTCGTTAAGCGTAACGGCAGTATCGATGTAATCAATATTGCGCTTTTTAAATAGATCCTGCTCCTTAGTAAAAGCCGCGTGTATAACATTCGGTGTTCCGGCAACAATAGGACAGCACGCGGTATCCATCACGCCTTCCACAAACGTTGGGATATGCGTAATGGATGGAAAGAAGATATAGTCGAGCGCTTTTTTATCGTGGTGCTCAAAAAATAAATTATGAATATGAGCCTGCGCGACTTTCGCAGGAAAACATGGGTCCACCGAACCGTACTTGCCTCCCGCCTGCCACATTTCCTCACTGGTATCGTCGGAAAATACGATATTGCGCGATTTAACACCCAGCGCTTCAAAATAAGCCCGCCAAAAAGGCGCAGTGCTCCAAATATTGAGAACCTTGGGGATACCGATGCGAATACTCTGACGCTGTTCAAAAGCCGATGAAGGTGAGCGCTGAAATCTGCGCTGATATTTTTGATGTTTGACCCCGCCTAATAAAGTGCGTTTGACTTTGACGGCGTCGATGGTTTCACCATCTTCCGGAAGCGACGCAACTTTATAGAGTTGTTTAAATGCCCAAGTAGCTTCATAGTCAACAAGGTTGGGGAAAGCTCTCATGCGTGTACGGCGCTTTTTATTTAACGCGCGCAGGGCATCGTGATCTTCGACGGTACCTTTTTCACACGAAAACCCAGAGATATAGCGTACCGTTTCTTCTTTACTAACATGGGCATCGATAAATGTGCGCGAACAATTATTTGCGCAAAAATCGCAACGCGTTTCCTCATCATTTTTTGTGGTGTAATGAAGGTCGATAGCGTTTTCAAGGCCAATAAAGGTCGAATTACCTCTGCGTTTTACGACTCTTATTGCCTCGAATGCTGCGCCTAAAGCGCCCGCTTCTCCTGTATGAGGGTGCACGTGAACTTCAGCGTTGGGTACGCGCTCTTGAATATAATCGACCTGCGCTTTTACAGCAGCGAGATTTTTTTGCGTGCCGCCTTGCAAAACGAAAACCCGCCCAAGCTCAGCCATACGTGGAATTTGTACTACGTACTGCCAGATATTTTTAGGCAGCACGAGCGCGAGTCCCGCCAACAATTCTTGCCCGTTGTAACCTTCCTTTTGAAAATTTACGCGATCGGAATCGAGAAATACGGCGCAGCCATAACTGAATTCCGGTGAGAGTTCGGCTTTAAATGCCTGATCGGCATATTCTGTTACCGGCACGCCGAATTGATCGGCCATAGCCTGCAATAGCATACCGTTACCGGCGCTGCATGAATTGGACAAGCGGAAATTTTTAATTGTTTTGTTTTGCATAAACAAAACTTTAATATCTTGCCCACCGACGTCGCATATAACGTCGACATCTTCGAAATAATGTTGCGCGCTTTTCATGTGCGCGACTGTTTCAACGATATTGGCATCCGCTTTCAGTGCAGCTTCCATCACGTCACCGGCGTAGCCGGTAACGCCAAAACCCAAAACACTTAATTTTGCCCCCTCGTTTTCAGCCCATGTTTTTAATTGCAAAAACATTTGCTTCATATCTTCTAAGGGGTTGCCTTTGGAAAGCTGATAAACTTTTTGTAGTATTTCGCCGTGGTCATTTACCAGAACACATTTACTAGAAGTTGAACCACCGTCGAGGCCAATGTAACCTTCAATGGTCCTCGAGCCTTCGGTTGTTTTTGTGTCTTCGATGGTTTTTGGCGTAAATTTAGGTGTTGAGTATTTTTTTGTAAAAATAATAGCTTCGTTGTCATCTACCGCCAAAGCTGGTCCGGCATTTTCTCCGAGTTGGGCTTTGCGGCCCTCGCGAATAAATTTCTCTAAGCTTGCAAGTCCACCGCAAGCGGTGACATTTTTTTCGTGCTGGCCAAACAGCACAGCGCCAAATGCGGCGTAATATTCAGCATTTTCTGGCGCGAAAATAAGTTCTTCGAGAGAGATGTCTTTAGGGTAGCTATAGCCGCGCTCTTCCCAAGTCTCTGGAATACGATAGCGCCAACAATCGCGTAAGAAGGGTAAATAGGTATTCGGTCCGCCGAGTAATAGCACTTTGTGTTTAAGTGTGTTCCCGCGAGTAAGCACCGAAATATTTTGGCCGACAATGGCATCGGCCAACGAGCACATGATTTCGTTAGCAGGTATGCCGCTTTTCACTAAGTTAACGATGTCGGTTTCGGCAAAGACTCCGCACTTGGCGGCAACGTGATGTAATTTACTCGGGTCGAATTTTAGTTTTGCCACTTCGTTTTGCGGCATGCCAACTTTAATAAAGCATTTGTCGATCGTAGCGCCGGTGCCGGAGGCACACTTGTCATTCATTGACGTAGATGCGCGCTTTTCGCCGGTTTTTTCATTGGTTTTAAACATGATGATTTTGGCGTCCTGCCCACCGAGTTCTATAACGCTGCCGACATCCGGGTGGAGCGCCTCAACGGCCATTGTTACTGCATTAACTTCCTGGATGAACTTAGCATTGATATGCGGTGCGATAGGTCCGGCGCCTGAGCCGGTGATAAAAACTTTACTTTTACGGAGGTCGAGCTGGGGGAGGGCAGATTGAACGCTGCTGAGCATTTCCAGCACTTTTTCTGCTTGGCGGGTTTCGTGACGCTCGTAATTGCTCCAAAGGATGTTGTTATCAGACGTAACTGCGACGAGCTTTACCGTGGTAGAGCCGACGTCTATGCCGAGCGTAATGTCCTGTAGACTCATAAGCGCGTTAGATAATGAATGGTTTCGGGAAATTTCAGCTGAATAAGTGTACTGCTAAACCCTAGTGAATTGCTCGGTCTTTTTTGTGATCAAGCTTTAATTTTTACTTTTTATCAGCCCAGAAAATACACTAATCGTAAGGTTATTAATTTGTTGTAGTTGGTTGATTATATACGGAAAAAAGCTAATGTGTGACATAAAGATGACAATGTGAATAGCGTGATTTGGACACCTTGCGAAAAGGGAAATCCGCCTGAGGTGAATAAGCAGTGGGATTACATCGTTTGCTCTCGTATACTCCCGCCCAGCTATGTCTCATTAAATAATCCGTTTTTTGAACTCCAGTTGGAATAATTTCAAATATACTATGCCGAAATCACCGCCGAGACATGAATCGGGGCTTATTCTCAAGACTCGCCGTAAACTCGTCCATGAGGGCTCGAACGCTCGATCACTGATAATTGCTCCTGCATTAACAGTATTCCCTCCTTCCATGGAAGTCATCCCGCGCGCGACGGTCTTGAAAATAAGCCCCAATCCCTGTCTTTCAGATTTTATGGGGCACGAGTGACTTCCGCCCCATGAAAACTGCCAAGCATATTCTTGAACACACTTTTGGTTACAGCGACTTTCGTGGCCAGCAGGAAGCAATTATTGAAACTGTCTTGGCTGGTCAAGATGCGATGGTGATAATGCCTACGGGTGGTGGCAAGTCGCTCTGCTATCAAATTCCGGCACTGATCCGCGATGGTGTTGGGATTGTGATATCGCCGTTAATCGCGCTAATGAAAGATCAAGTTGACGCTCTCACTGCCCAAGGTGTGCGAGCGGCATACTTAAATTCGTCGCTCTCCGCGCAGCATGCGCACGAAGTTGAACAAGCGTTACTGCAAAGTCAGATTGATATTCTCTACGTCGCCCCCGAGCGCTTATTACAGCAGCGCTGTATCGATTTGTTGTCTCGCTGCAAAATTGCACTATTTGCTATCGACGAGGCTCACTGCGTTGCGCGCTGGGGCCACGATTTTCGCGAACACTATCTGCATTTACATGTGCTCGGCGGTTTTTATCCCGGTGTGCCGCGCATAGCACTGACCGCAACAGCAGACGAGCAAACGCGCGACGAAATTCTTGCCAGTCTCAAGCTTGAGCATGCTCAGCGATTTATCGGAGGTTTTGACCGGCCCAATATCCAGTATCGCATTCAGCAGAAAAACAAGGCGCGGCAACAGCTGCTGCGTTTTCTCGAAAGCGAGCACGAGGGCGATGCCGGTATTGTTTACTGCCTATCGCGCGATAAAGTGGAGTCGACTGCCTTGTGGTTGCAAGAGCAAGGTTTCGAAGCGTTGCCTTACCATGCAGGCATGAATAATGCGATAAGGGCCAAGCATCAAAATCGGTTTTTGCGCGAAGACAGCATCATAATCGTCGCGACAATTGCTTTCGGTATGGGCATTGATAAACCCGATGTACGTTTTGTTGTGCATATGGATATGCCAAAAAGCATCGAAGCTTACTATCAAGAAACGGGCCGTGCGGGGAGAGATGGCTTACCGTCAACTGCCCTTCTATTTTACGGCTTGGAAGACGTTGTTCGTCAGCGTCAAATGGTTGAACAATCCCAGGCAAACGAAATGTATCGGCGCCAGGAGCAGCAGCGCTTGAACGCTATGCTGGGGCTTTGTGAGGTTGCCGCTTGTCGTCGCCAACCGCTGTTGCGGTATTTTGGCGAAAACCTTCCAGAACCGTGCGGTAATTGCGATAACTGTATTGCGCCGCCGCAAACGTGGGATGCAACGGAAGCTTCGCAAAAAGTTCTATCCTGCGTTTATCGCACCGGCCAGCGTTTTGGCTCGCAACATATTATCGATGTGTTGCGTGGCGCAGCTAATGAAAAAATAAAGCAATTTGGTCATCAGCGCTTAAGTACTTATGGTATTGGTGCAGGCGTCAGTGAAAACGAATGGCGCTCAGTTATCCGTCAGTTGACTGCGCTGGGCTTTTTGCAATTGACACAGGAAGGCTATGGCGGTCTAGAATTATCTGAACTTTGTCGCCCGCTATTACGCGGTGAGCAAGCGCTTGAGTTGCGCCGCGATCAACTTACGTCTAAGCCCAATAAAACACCGAAAAAAGTAATTGAGTTGGCTGAGGAGGACTTGCCACTTTGGCATGCGTTGCGCGCGTGTCGCAAGCGCTTAGCTGATCATCACGGCGTTCCGCCCTATATCATTTTTGGCGATGCCACGTTAAAAGAATTAGTTGAATATCGCCCGCAAAATGCACAAGAGTTACTGCGCATTAACGGTGTTGGCGATACGAAACAGGAAAAATACGGGCCCGCCTTTTTGGAGGTGATTCAGAATTACCTTTTGCAAGAAGAGTATGGCGGTGCTCTGGAAGAAGATTACTCCTTATAAAAACCGATTGATGTAGACTCGGAACAAGCCTACATCTTTGTGATTATCCTGTTTTCTCGAGGTAGGTTCTATCTAAGAAGCGTTTCGTCGACAGATAGCTTACCTGGCCCGCCTTTTATCAATACTAAAAGTAACGCTGTCCATGTTAAATGTGTCACCCATGCATCGGGATAGACAAAAAATTGGATGACTGCTGTCATGATTAAAAAACCCACTGCGCTAAAACGAGTTAAAAAACCAAACAATACAAAAAGCGACAGGAAAAATTCGGCGATGGTTGCTAAATAAGCAGCAAAAGTCGGTGGTAAAAGTGGCAAGGCGTATTCGTTTTCGAAAATCAGCACGGTAATATCAGTGACTGACCAAAATGCTAGATGCTGTTGACTCATCAAGGTGAAATCACCAAATTCGATTGCGGGAATAGTCACTCCTGCAATTTTTTGCTGTACTGACATCCAAAAAATTAGAAAAATAACAATACGAACCGATAGGCTCACGACGCTTGTCGGAATGTAATTGCCAACTAAATTGGATAAGTTATCAATATTGCGCAATATTTGTTTCATGCGGGCCCCTTTTTTAAATATGTTTTACAGATACGATAAGTTGATATGAAACTAAAAAGCTCACGGCCTCCGTAGCGTTAAATTCACAATCGACCTCAACTGCAGAATGTAATGCTTCATTTAGACTCGCGCCGCCTTGTAGCGTTACTAGAAACTTTTGAAATGCTGGATCAATATTAAAAATTTCGACGGTATTTTGGTGTTGAAACAGCAAAACAGTTTGTTGCTCGTCATAAGAAATATGCTCTTGTTCTGAAGCAGATGCGTTATTTACCGAATTTTCATCTTTGCTTGAATGCCATTGCCATATATCGAAAATCGCAAAGTTAGACTCAAGAATAATCAGTGAACTTTGTAATTCGAGTTGATGTTCGGCGAGTTCGGTTGGTGGGATTTCTGCGAGGGTTTCCGCTGCAACTGCTTCTTGTTCGTGAGCGTAATAAGTTTGGTTGTAAAAATAATCTAGGCGCGCAATGTCAGCAATATACGGTAGTGTTTGGAGTGTGGGCTCTTCTTGTAAAAAAATTGGAAAGCTTTCCGCAGTTGTCAAAAGTACAGAAGAACTCGGTGGCTGAGCCTGCCAATACTTTTGTGCGAGCGCTTTAAAGAAATCTTCACCCACCAGTTTTACGATGTTTGGAAATATATCGAAGAGAACTTCGTTTAAGCTTGCAAAATAATTATTTTGATAAACACTCAGGCGTTCGATTTTTTCTTCGCAATTAAATGCCTTGTGCCAATCTGCAGCTTTTTTTTCTGTTGAAGATACGTAAGAAAAAAAATTGCTTTGTAATTCTTCTAGGTTCATAAACTCTTCTCCGCCGAGGGTGTCGCGTCAGCAAAACATTGGTCTATGATGGTGTTGGCTTTGTTTGCCTCGCTCAACAGTATGTCTAATTCAGGAATATCGGTATCCCATTCTATTAACGTGGGAATCGGCTTGTTAATTTTATTTAACGTAGAGCGGTAAAGTTGCCAAACGGCATTGCAAACTTCGGCGCCGTGATTGTCGATCAGCAGCGTTTTATCATCGTTTAAATCGCTGACACGATGACCGGCAAGATGAATTTCTTCAACGTGCTCAAGCGGATAAGCCTTCAACAATATTTCTGGCGATAATTCCAAATTGTTGCTTGTGACGACAATATTATTAAGGTCGAGTAACAATCCACAACCGGTGATTGAAATCACTTCGCGAATAAATTCGCCCTCTGAAAAATCCTGCTCGCCAAAGCTGATATACACAGAGGGGTTTTCGATTAAAATTTTGCGTCCGAGCGCATCTTGCATACGCTGAACGTTTGCACTAAATGCTTGTAAAGCTTCTTGGGAATAAGGAATGGGTAATAAATCATTGCTGAATTTTTGCTGATAGCGACACCAGGCAAGATGTTCAGAAATTTGTTCGGGCTGATAACGATAAATAAGTTTTTGCCATTGTTCTAGATGACTTGGTTCGACTGCGTCGATGGAACCGAGCGAGGCGCCTACGCCGTGCATGGAAAGTGGGTAATGTTGCCGAATGGCATCGAGATAGGCGTGTTGTGGCCCGCCTTCACACATATAATTTTCGGGGTGAACTTCAAACCACGCAACGTCTGGTTGATGTTCTAAAATTTCAAGGTAATGTTGAGGTTTTAAACTGATACCAGCTTTTTTGGGTAGCGTGGACATGGGAGAGGCTCCTTAGTTTTGTATACATAAATTTTTTGCTAAAGAGCCTTTATAAAAATTATTTTTTAGCTTTCGGCGCTTTGGTTGAGCCGCCAATTATTTTTGCGCAGGTACCTTTAGGAACGTAAATCCATGCGTCAGCAATACCATCTTTTGTAGCACTGCCTGCACAGCTTGTACCCAAGCTTTTAATTGCGCAATCGTTTTTTCCTTTTTTGGCAACGCCATAACATTTTTCAGCTTTTTTGCCAGCGTGCGCAGGAACATGTACGCTCGCCATCATTATTCCTGTGGCAATGGCGCTTGAGATTGCAAGGGTTTTTGTCATTTTTTTCATGGTTGACCTCTTTGATAGTTTCATGAATTCGAAAGTTGATATTTACGGCCTCAATTTTGACGCCAGTGCTCTATTGTATTCACGATATATAAGTCTACGAACTGACCCCAAAGTTACATATGCCAATAAAATTAATTGGTTTTATGCGTTTCTCAGAAGTCGGCGAGCATTATAGCTTAAGCAAGAAGGCTGTGTGTGGTTAAAGGTTTACGTTAGTTTTTAAGCGCTAGAAATTACAGAGGCCATGCGGAGAAGTGACGCTCTTACCGTATAAAAATAAACCCGGTAGTGCGTTGGATGCACTATTTTCCGGGTATTTTCAGCTGTTTTCTGATCCTGAGAAGGCGTGCCTCACCAATTTAATCTATGAGCAGATTAAAGTTCGTTATTACTTAAAGTTCATCGTTACTGTGGCAAAAATCTTCCACCAGTTGTCGAGTCGACGAGTCCCAATCACCTGGTATGTCTGTCGTTTCGATGGCATTGTTAACGTGGGTGCCAAGCTGTTTGCCAAGCTCAACGCCCCATTGATCAAATGAGTTGATGTCGAGCAATACTCCCAATGTATAAACCTTGTGCTCGTAAGCGGCAATAAGCGCGCCTAATGTCTTAGGTGTAAGCTGTTCCATAAGAATGACGCTGCTAGGGCGATTTCCGGGATGAACTTTGTGAGCAGCGAGGCGAGCAATCTCATCTTCGTCAACGCCTTGACTGCGGAGCTCGGCAATACTCGCTTCGAGGCTACGTCCCGTCATCAGTGCTTGGCTTTGCGCAACACAATTTGCATATAAAAAGCGATGCTGATGCTGGATTGGGTGGTGGGCCTTTAACGTGGCAATGAAGTCGATAGGGATCAAATGGGTGCCTTGGTGCAGCAATTGGTGGAACGAGTGCTGACCGTTAGTTCCCTCAGTACCCCAAACAATGGAACCGGTTGGGTAAGTTATTCTTTCGCCGTCTTTAGTAATACTCTTGCCATTACTTTCCATTTCCAGTTGCTGCAAATAGGCTGGTAGCAACTGCAGGTGGAAAGCATAAGGCAGGATGGCTTGCGTTTGCGATCGATAAAATTGGCTATACCAGAACATCAATAGGCCCATTATGACAGGCATATTTTTTTCCAATGGGGCATCGCGAAAATGCGCATCCATTGTTGCTGCGCCCGAGCGAAGGGCGTTGAAATTGTCGACCCCGATTGCAAGTGCTATGGACAAGCCGATCGCTGACCACAGCGAATAGCGACCGCCGACCCAGTCCCACATTGGAAAAACGTTTTCCGCTGCAATACCGAATTCGACAGCTTTATCGACCTTTGAAGAAATAGCGACAAAGTGTTTCGCCAGCTGGCTCTCCGGGCAACCACCTTCTAGCACCCAGCGCCTAGCGCTCAGCGCGTTTTCTAAAGTTTCGAGGGTTGAGAACGACTTGGAAGCGACAATAAAGAGCGTGCTTGCAGGATCGAGAGCCTGCATTAAATCGTAGATCTCTGCGCCGTCGACATTGGCGACGAAGTGAACATTTACATCGCCTGTATGGTAGGGAGTTAAAGCTTTTACTATCATACGCGGGCCTAAGTCTGACCCGCCTATTCCGATGTTGACAACGTCTGTAATCGAGTCGCCTTTGAACCCCGTCCAACTCTTATCGTGGACGGAAGTGACGAGCTTAGCGATGCGCTCTAGTGTCTCGGCAACTTGTTTTTGCTCATCAGTTTCAGGTTCGTTGTGAAAGCGCAGCGCACTGTGCAAAGCTGGTCGGTTTTCTGTGTTGTTGACGGGGTCACCGCGCAAGAGCTTGCTGATAGCGCCTTTTAAATCGACTGAATGCGCCGCCGCTATCAGTCCGTTAAAAGTTTGCTGGTTTATAAAGTTTTTTGAATAATCAAATTTCAAGCCTGCCGCAGTTAGTTGAAACCGGCTTGCTCGGTTACTATCTTGCTCAAATAACTCTCGCAGTGTAATACGGCTCATTTGTTCTCGGCATTCTTCTAGCTGGCCCCAGCTTTCGAAGCGTTTGGCGAGTGGATGGTCTGACATAATTTAGCTCCAGCCTGTTGTTATTATGCTGCCCTATAAAACGGGATAGTTTAAAATAAAAGAAATAGTTTAAACGTTAAAAAGCTCGCTCAACTGAAAATTGGGCCAACTCGATTAAGGTCGATCTGTAGCGATTATCGGGAAGGCTGTTCAATGTTTTTTCGGCTTCTTTCGCGTGTGTTTTTGCTTTTTCTTTTGTGTATTGAAGGCCACCTGATTCAGCAACGATAGCGACTATTTGCTCAAGTTGAGTGACATCGCCTTCCGTGATGGCTGTTTCAATCAGTGCTCGTTTATCCTGGCTGCTATTTCTCATCGCATAAATCAGCGGCAAAGTGGGCTTGCCTTCTGCGAGATCATCGCCAACGTTTTTGCCTAGTGTTTCAGTGTCGCCATCGTAATCGAGCACGTCATCGATCAGTTGAAATGCGAGCCCCAAATGTTGGCCAAATACCCTCATTGCTCTGCGTTGAGTTTCAGTTGAGTCAGCAAGAACCGCCATTGCTTCCGCAGCAGCTTGAAACAGCGCCGCTGTTTTTTTCAGAATTACGTCTAGATAACGCGCTTCGTCAATCGAAGGGTCTCGAGCGTTAGCCAACTGTTGTACTTCACCTTCGGAAATTATATTGGTGGTATCTGACAGTATTTTCATAATTTCCATTTCGCCGATTTCCACCAGCATTTGGAAGGCGCGCGAATAGAGGAAATCTCCCACTAATACGCTCGGTGCGTTGCCCCATTTGGCGTTGGCAGTCGGGCGTCCCCGTCGCAGTGCTGAAACATCGACAACATCGTCGTGCAAAAGTGTCGCAGTATGGATAAATTCTATGACTGCTGCCAAGTCGATATGTCTTGGTTTGCTTGAATCTAACGAAGTGTAATTTAGACAGCGTGCGGTCAGCAAAACGAGCAGAGGACGCAAGCGTTTTCCACCGGCGTCGACAATATAGTGACCTATGTTTTCAACCAGTCCAACATCAGACTGCAGCCGATCGACGATTAAGTTATTAACCGCGATAAAATCGGACTCGACGACGTTGTGAAAGGGTAACATGCTGCGATGAGTCTCCAGGCCTAATGCAGAGGATGGGGGATGCTAGGCTTCGGGCATCTGACTGTCAAGTTAGAGTGTGTTGCGTGATATACGGAATGACTAGCGGTTTAGTCGGATGTTACATCGAAAATTGGTCTATTCTCCAGTCATACGGGCAATGAACATTCTGCTTGCAGGGAGCGGACGTTTTACGTAGAATTTGCGCCCCTTTTGCCGATGCAAGCTTGGCCTGGTAAGGCAAATTGGGTTTTTATTCACCGCAAGCTTTGTGCTGCTTATCAATGGTGGTAAGTCGGTTAAAATCCTGAAACGTGTTTTGTGAACGCCCTGTTTTGGTGTAACGCTTGGGCAGTGTTTGAGGTGCTTCGTGGTGCTGCGGATGGGAGAAAGAACATCCATGTATGCTGTTATTGCTTCCGGTGGCAAACAACACCGTGTAGAGGAAGGTGAAGTCCTTCGTTTAGAGAAGATCGATGCTGCGACAGGCGACACTGTTGAGTTTGATCAAGTTTTATTGGTATCTGGCGACGATTGTGCACTTCAAATAGGTGCGCCGCTTGTCGAGGGTGCAAAGGTCACTGCGGAAGTGGTTGAGCACGGTCGCAGCGAAAAGGTGACGATTATTAAATTCCGTCGCCGCAAGCATTCGATGAAGCGACAAGGTCATCGTCAATGGTATACCGAAGTTAAAATCACAGGCATTCAATCGTAATAGGGCTTAGTCATGGCACATAAAAAAGCAGGCGGTAGTACCCGTAACGGTCGCGATTCCGAAAGTAATCGCCTTGGTGTTAAGTTATTTGGTGGTCAAGCGGCTAAAGCGGGCAATATCCTTGTTCGTCAACGCGGAACTAAGTTCAATGCAGGTGACAATGTGGGTATGGGTAAAGATCATACTTTGTTTGCAACTGCTGAAGGCGTGGTGAAGTTCGAGGTTAAAGGCCCCAAAAACCGCAAATATGTAAGTGTTGTATCGGCTTAGTTACATATAGGCTTAGTTGTATAACTGACATTTAATCAGTAACTTGAGAAAGCCCCGTCCTCTCCGGATGGGGTTTTTTATGTTCAGGATGAACGGTATACGGCGGTCGCATGGATGCGAAGGAGCCGTAAGTGCTGGATGAACGTGTGCTACGATAACTGGGGTGTGATGGATTCAGCCTTCCTTAATATCTTCGTAGCGAGGCCGAGAATACGGAGGGGAGTGAGTATTTGAGACTCGCCGTAAATACTTCCCTGTAGGCTCGTCGCGCGATTCCCGCGCGCCACGGTCTCAAATACTCACTCCCCTCCGTATTCTCTAATTGCTAAGCTGATAGATTGCCTTTTCGACAGAAAACTCTGATTAGTTATGAAATTCGTAGACGAAGCCCTAATTACAGTTCACGCAGGCAAAGGCGGCAATGGTTGCCTTAGCTTTCGGCGCGAGAAGTACATTGCCAAAGGTGGCCCCAATGGAGGTGACGGTGGTGATGGTGGTTCTGTCTATTTGGAGGCGGACGAGACTCTCAACACGCTTGTCGACTACCGCTATACGCGCAGGCATCAAGCGCAAAATGGCGAGCCGGGAAAAGGCAATAATTGCACTGGGCGCTCGGGTGTGGATTTGGTTTTGCCGGTGCCGGTTGGTACTTCAA
>JANQJB010000129.1 GCA_028281865.1 Marinagarivorans sp. | reverse complement strand
AAAAAGAACTGAGCCTAGTGAAATTTTGAAACAGCTTAAAAAACCGTCATATTTTATGACGTTGCGACCATTTTTAATCTTATAAACAAAGGGGAATCTTGTGAAACGTCGAGACTTTATTTACTTCCTCTCTCTGCTTCCTTTTGTGGATTTATTCGCTAAGGAAAAAGAGAGAAAATTTATTTTGAAGAAAATCCCGTCCTCTGGCCAGGAGATTCCTGCAATTGGTATGGGAACTTGGATAACATTCAACGTTGGATCGAGTCCTAGACTTAGAGATCAGAGAACAAAGGTCTTAGGTAAGTTCTTCTATATGGGGGGAGGGCTCATTGATACTTCTCCTATGTATGGCTCAGCACAAGAAGTCATTGGTCATTGTCTAAGGAAACTTTCCTATCCCAAACAATTATTCAGCGCAGATAAAATTTGGACGAGTTCAACTTCTGAGGGTAAAGAACAGTTTCAAGAAATGAAAAAATTATGGGGAATTCAAAGTTTTGACCTTATTCAAATTCATAATCTACTTAACTGGGAAGAACATTTAGAAACTCTTCGTGAATACAAGAAGCAGGGTAAGATAAAATATATTGGTATCACAACATCTCATGGCAGAAGACATGCAGATCTAGAAAAGATTATGACTTCTCATTCATTAGACTTTGTTCAGTTGACCTATAACATTGCGGACACTAAAACTGAAACGCGTTTATTAGAAATAGCGAAAGACAAAGGTATCGCAGTTATTGCCAATCGTCCCCTTGACGGCGGAGATTTATTTGAAAGGGTTCAAAATAAATCCTTACCGGTATGGGCAAAGGAGTTTGATTGCCAAAACTGGGCACAATTTTTCTTAAAGTTTGTCATCTCTCACCCTGCAATTACTTGTGCTATTCCTGCGACCTCAAAAGTTGAGCACATGGTCGAGAATATGGGAGCTTGTTATGGCAACTTGCCAGATGAAAAAATGAGAACTCGAATGAAGCATCACTTCTCTAGCTTATAAGACTCAGCATGCTCTCATATCAACTGGAAAATTTTGTAATGGTTTCAAGTGATGTGAGCCAAGACATGTATTTGAGATATAACGAAAGCTTTTGGCCGGGACATTTACTGGTTGTTTGCCTAAATTTTTTTATAGTATTTTCTATCTGCCGATATAAAAAGGTACTTTGGCCATTAGTCTCTTTGTTTTGGGTTTTTCAAGGCCTATATTTCTTCCCCCTCTATTTTAATGAGCTCAATATAGCGGGAAAATATTTTCAAGTTATTTTTATTTTACAAGGCTTATTACTACTTATTAAGAATGGAGAAATCCCAAAGGAATGGAGCTTCGCAACTAAGGCAGGGCTTATTATTGTTTTGTTTTCTCTATTTGTTCCATTTAGTTATTTTTTAGACAGTACAAAAAACGAGATATTATTGTTTGGTTGGGGTGTAACTCAGACAGCTATAGGGACGATAGGGCTTCTTACGCTTTGTTTTAGAACGAGGTTGGAGTTATTGTTTTTTATCCCGCCAATATTATGGCTAGCTTTTGTGATGCTGTTATATTAGCAGGCGTAGAACCAGGATTTGGCTTTAAAAAGAAATACACTACGAAGAGAACTATGACCTTATTTTATGACATATTAGATACACCTATCGGTTCGTTAACCATCGAGGCCGATGATGGGCATATTCTGAAAATTCTGTTTGATTGGGATAAGGTGCAAGTCCGACCTAATGCACTAACCGAGAAATGCAAAACACAGCTTCGCGAGTATTTTGCGGGAAAACGCACGGAGTTTGATTTGCCGATGAAATTCAACGGCACAGCGTTTCAGAAAGAGGTTTGGCAGGCCTTATTGCCCGTTCCGTTTGGTGAAACCGCCACTTATGGCGAGCAAGCAAAAAAAATTAATAAAGCAAAGGCCGTTCGCGCGGTGGGTGCAGCCAATGGCCAAAACAAACACACTATTGTTGTGCCGTGTCACCGTATTATTGGAGCAAACGGGTCACTCACCGGTTATGGCGGCGGTATAGATCGCAAGAGGTGGTTGTTAGAGCATGAACAAAGGGTTGCTGGAAAAACCTTATTCTGAAACAAGAGCTGCTAGTCTTTTCTGCTATCGTCTTATACCAATCCAAAAAATCCTTTAAAATCCGTTATTCGCAAAACACTGAGTCCAAGATTCACGGGATGTTTTTTTGGGGCAAGGTGGTAATAGCCAATGCCTAAAGAAATACGGGAGTCGCGAGGGTAGCAAATGCTGAAGAGTAGAGAATGCTGAATAGAACAATTGAAAGCTCACCGGGTTCATTACTATTACCGATTACAACGGAGCCGAGATGAAACGCTGGCCCGCTAATTTATTAGTGTTGTTGGTGCGCGGCTACCAACTATTATTCAGCCCGATGCTGGGCCAGAACTGCCGCTTCCATCCCACGTGCTCGCAATATGCTATTGAGGCGCTGAAGACCCATGGTGCGCTGAAGGGGTCGTGGCTGACCTTGCGGCGCTTGTTACGCTGCCAACCCCTGCATCCAGGCGGCTATGACCCCGTGCCACCACGTTGTTCATTACCACGTGATGAGCCTGAGAAATGACTCCATGATTTTTTGTTTTGTCGGTGAAAAACGGTGAAGGCTGGCCCGTCTGACAGTAAAACCGCTATCGACTACCACGAGCGCACTGAGCATCGCCTGCCTAATCGTTTTGCCGCCTCACTCGGATATCTCGATTGGGAGACGCAACCGGAGCCATTTCGCACTTATGAAGGTGCCGAACGTATCCAGCTTCCGCTGTGTGAGCCATTGGACGATGCGGAGCCCTCTTGGTCGATGATACGCTCGAATGCGACTATTCCGCCAGTAGCGCTAGATATCGATAGCGTATCTCAATTGTTGTACGACTCGCTGGCCATATCCGCGTGGAAAAAATCAGGGCCATCCGCCTGGGCGCTGCGCTGCAATCCTTCGAGTGGCAACCTGCATCCTACTGAAGCGTATCTGCTGGCCAATCCAATAACCGGTTTAACGCCTAAGCCAGCCTTACTCCATTACGCGCCTATCGATCATGCTGTGGAAGTGTTGCGCTGGTTGGACCCAGAGTGTTTTGCGGATTTAAGTGAGCAACTGCCGAAAGGTGCTTTTTTACTCGGTTTGTCGAGTATCGCGTGGCGTGAAGCGTGGAAATATGGCGAGCGTGCGTTTCGCTATTGTATGCACGATGTGGGGCATGCGATTCAAGCGCTCGCCTGTGCTGCCCGCATATTAGGCTGGCGGGTGCGTCGCATAGAAGGCATGACAGCAAGCCAGTTAGATCGACTGCTTGGGCTCGATTTTAGCTCCGGGCCGGAAGCCGAGCACGCCGATGTGTTGCTGGTAATAGAGCCGCTAACTGTAAGCGATGAAGGACCGGCAAACCTCAAACTTTCTGACTCGCTTCTGGCCAACCTTTGTCCACCACTGCTCGGTCGACCCAACACGCTCTCGCGAGAGCACAAGGTTTGGTCGATACTGGCGGAGGTGGAGGAAGCGACTCGCGATAGCGGATTACCCCATGGGAATCTCGAATTTGAGAGAGCGGGAAAAAACCTAGACTTTTCATCGGAATCGCCAGTCTCGGCACGCAAACTAGCGCGTCAGCGCCGCAGCGCGGTGGATTTCGACGGAAGTAGTGGCATGAGTCGTGAGCAGTTTTACCGCATGCTAAGTGCTCTCCTGCCTGAATTTTCAACTGCGTTGTGGTCAGCTTTTCCGCATCAAGCTCGTGTGCACCCCTTGGTTTACCTGCACCGCATTGAAGGATTGGAACCTGGCCTTGCGATACTCGTTCGCAACCCGGCCCATGAGCCGGCTTTGCGTGAGGAGATTTCACGTGCAGAGCAGTGGGAAAAACTTCCAGGGTGTCCCGATAATTTGCCTCTATATCGCTTGAGCACTGGCAATGTTCAAGAGCTAGGAGGAGCGATTCACTGCCATCAGGGCATTGCTGCGGATGGCGCGTTGGTCACTTCGATGATCGCTTCTTTCGACGATGAGATTGCGTGCTTCGGTGCAGCGGCTTGGCGCTATCTGCACTGGGAGGCCGGTGCCATAGGGCAGTTACTTTATCTTGAGGCAGAAGCCTTGGGGTTATCTGCAACAGGTATAGGCTGTTTTTTTGATCACGGCGTGCATGATTTACTCGGCATTAACAGCGGTCGTTTTCGCATGATTTATGGCACCGCGATTGGGCGTGCTGTGCATGATCCTCGTATTCAGACACTTCCAGCTTATCGGAAGTGAGCACATATTGACCTTGCTCTAACCCCTTGCAATACTGTTACACCAAATAGAGAGCTAGGGTTCCGATCAACTAGAGTTGATGTTTATCGAATACAGTTGATGCCTGGTCCGAGAGCTTTCGACCTCCACCTTTCAGCGAAAGACATAGGTTACACGGCGGGATAAAAGCCCGGGAGATCATTGGTGAAAACCGAGGATGCTTAGTGTAGCTGAATAGCCTTATAAAATACTTCTAAGATTCGTTTCTAACCCGAGGGACTGGCTAGACCCCAAGAGACAGGCAGAAAGCACCTTGCGTTATTGGTTTGAACTTACTCAAAACTTTCGATGATTGGAGTTTAATATGAGCGAATATATACGTTCTATTGAATATAAAACTGAACTGGATTCCGGTGCCCATTGGTCATTGCGCGCAAGGCGCGGCACTGTAATGCGGTTAACTGATTTAAGCGGCGGTGCCAATGTCGGCATGTTGTTTTACAACCCCGAAGATCTGTTGGAACGCTACAACGCGCCGGACACATTAAAATGTCAACACACTTTTAAGCTCACTAAAGGCAACTGTTTGTATTCCGATATGGGTCGCATTTTTGCATCCATTGTCGAAGATGACTTGGGCTGGCATGACACTGTTGCAGGTAACGCGCGCGCGGAGCATATTGAAGCGCAGTGGGGTAAACGCGATTATCAGAATGACCGTAATAAGTGGAAACAAAACGGTCATGACTCTTTTTTAGTGGAGTTGGGTAAATACGGGCTTGGTGTTGCCGACCTAGCGGCTAATCTTAACTGGTTTAGCAAGATACAAGTCAGTGATGAAGGCAATATGGAGTTAACTGAAGGCCATAGCAAAGCAGGTAATTCTGTAATGCTGCGTTTTGAGATGGATACACTGGTATTGCTACACACTTGTCCGCACCCTCTGGACAAATCAAGCGAATACCCGCGCACCAAAGTTCAAATCGAATTGGGTGTTGCCCAACCCATCAACGACGATGACTATTGCCTTAACTTCCGTCCTGAAAATGGACGCGGCTTTAAAAATAATGCCCTTTACCGTATCGGTTTATAACCGGGAGGAGATGAAGAGATGTTAAAAGAATCAAATTTGAATCCAGAAAACGCGCTAACGCGCGATGTCATTGATTCCGGTGACTACTGGCTTGGCAAAGTAAAGAAAGGGCAGACCTTTCGGATTTTGGATCTTGAAGGCAACCAGGCTGCCGACATTTTATTCTACAATGCTAATAACCCTGAAGAGCGTTACAGTGCGATGGACACTATTCGTGAGCAGGGCAATGTTTATTTGAGCACTGGGACAAAATTGCGCACGAACGAAAACAACGTAATGCTTGAAATAGTGGCCGACACCTGTGGTCGTCACGATACGCTTGGTGGTGCCTGCGCAACGGAAAGCAATACTGTTCGTTACGATTTGGAAAAACGCACGATGCATGCCTGTCGTGATAGCTGGATGTTAGCTGTCAACAAGTACCCGGAATTCGGCCTTAGCAAGCGCGACATTACGCACAACGTTAACTTTTTTATGAACGTACCTATCACCTCTGAAGGTGGCTTAACTTTTGAAGATGGAATCTCCGGTGCAGGTAAGTATGTTGAGCTAAAAGCGGAAATGGATATTACGATACTGATATCTAATTGCCCGCAATTGAACAACCCCTGTAATGGTTATAATCCAACGCCGATAGAATTTATTATCTGGGACGCTTAACCAATAAATTCGTGGTCTTACGCTCAGTTTATTCGTTCGAAGTGCCCAGTTAGTCTTGCAATAATGCGGAGAGAATATCCTCGGTAAATTATGAATGACCCAATAAAACATGTCGCCATTACAGGCGGCACGCACGGAAACGAATTAACAGGCGTACACCTTGTTAGGCACTGGCAGTCACAACCAGCTGAAGTCAGGCGAAGCAGTTTTTCGACTGAGTTGCACCTGACAAACCCGAGGGCGATAAAAAAAGTTCGGCGCTATATCGACCAAGATTTAAATCGCCAGTTCAGTATTCAAGATCTTAAAAACCCAGAATTAAAAAGCTATGAACAGCAACAGGCAAAATCGCTAGATGCCTTGCTTGGACCGAAGGAAAATCCCCGAGTCGATTTTATTATTGATATGCATACCACTACGGCAAATATGGGTATGACATTGGTCTTTAATTCAAGTGATCCACTGGTAATTGGAATGGCATTCTATATAAAACAAAAAATGCCTCATGCCACGTTGTTTTATGAGCCTGTCGATCGTTTAGGACATAATTTCCTGACATCGATAGGGCGTATAGGTGGTTTCCTAATTGAAGTAGGGCCAATCGCTCAGGGTTTACTGAACTATCAGGTTTATTCTGATACGCAAAAAGCGGTGCTGTATGCTTTGGATTATTTAGAAAAAAGAAATACGGGGCAGCCGCTGGATTTGCCAAAAGAAATGGCAGGCTATCAATTTATTGAGAAAATACCGTTGCCAGAAAATAGTGAAGGCGAAATAACGGCTATGGTTCATCCTAATTTACAGGATAAGGATTATCACGAAATAAAGCCTGGTGACCCCTTGTTTATTACGCTGGCAGGAGACACTATTGTTTATGATGGAGAAACGTCGGTTTATGGTGCATTTATTAATGAGGCTGCTTATTATGATCAGCATATCGGCCTAAGTTTTATGAAAAGTATTAAGATTAATCTTGAGAACAGCGGATCTGAAAATTACGGATAGTATTAATGGATAAAAAAATTTTTGCTATGAAAAAATAATTTTTGCCGGCAGTTCTATCGATATAAATTAATTATGGGTTTTTACAATAATGGCACATCCATCTAGTTCGTCGGTCAAAGCTTGCGTGACTACCTTCGATGAGTTTGTAAACTTGGCAGATTATTCCTTGATGGATAATTTAGTTGTCGATCCTGATGCCAAGAGCGATGGTGATGATCACTATGCTCGCCAAGTGTTCTCCGGTCATTTCGTCCCCGTGACACCCACGCCACTTGCACACCCAGAATATATAACACATAGCAGCACTTTTTTTAATGAGCTTGGCTTAAGCCACGAGCTGGCCTTAGATGAAAAATTTCGCCGAATATTTACTGGTGATATTTCGGCTGCGCGCGCGCCTATGCGTCCGGTGGGTTGGGCAACTGGCTACGCGCTTTCGATTTATGGCACTGAGTACACTCAGCAATGCCCATTTGGTACGGGTAATGGTTATGGCGATGGTCGAGCAATATCTGTATTTGAAGCAGTGATCAATGGTCAGCGCTGGGAAATGCAATTAAAAGGTGGCGGTCAAACGCCTTACTGTCGTGGTGCTGACGGGCGCGCGGTGCTGCGCTCAAGTGTGCGTGAGTTTCTAGCTCAAGAATATATGCAGGCTTTAAGAGTACCGACATCGCGCTCTTTTACACTCTACGTTTCCAAATCCGAAACCGCTATCCGACCTTGGTATTCCCCTGATTGCCGCTCCACCGACCCCGATATATTGGTGGACAATCCAGTGGCTATTTCGACCCGTGTGGCGCCCTCTTTTTTGCGCGTTGGTCAGCTAGAATTATTTGCCCGTCGTACGCGCAGTAATGCGCATCCAAGAGCGTTCGAAGAGCTGCGCATGATCGCAGTGCACTTGATTGAAAGAGAATACGCCAACGACATTGATCAAACACTTTCTTTCGCAAGTCAATTAATTGAGTTGGCGAAGCTATTTCGTCAGCGTCTCACTTCGTTGGTGGCCAATTGGCTTCGTGTTGGCTACTGTCAGGGAAATTTTAATAGTGACAACTGCGCTGCCGGTGGTTTTACCCTTGACTACGGCCCATTTGGTTTTTGTGAAATATTTGATACTGA
>JANQJB010000098.1 GCA_028281865.1 Marinagarivorans sp. | reverse complement strand
TTGAAAATTATCGGTTGAGAGTATTAGCTCACTGCGGGTGGGATGGTATGATTAATCGAGTAACACGAATGCCCATCCCCCGTTAATTGGGTAGAGCCATCGAGTAACACGAATGCCCATCCCCCGTTAATTGGGTAGAGCCCGTTAATTGGGTAGAGCCGAGCCCCACGGCGATTCATCATCCATCCTCAAGACGCCACATAAAAAAAGGCCTCACCTTTTGGTGAGGCCTTTTTTTATGTGGTGCCCAGAGGCGGAATCGAACCACTGACACGGGGATTTTCAGTCCCCTGCTCTACCGACTGAGCTATCTGGGCATTATCTGGTTGTGGCTTGCTTCAGTGCCACAATTCATCCTGAAGCTTGGTTCCGGCTTGACCGTCCAGGTCAAGCGTTCGATGTTTAAAAAGCAATGCTTTTTATCGCCGGTGGCGACCACATCTCACCCCTCCAAGGCCTCGCATTCGACACTTAAAAAGCAGTGCTTTTTATTGCTTTTAGCAACCGTGTCTCACCCAACTGAGCTATCTGGGCATTGCTTGTTTTCGCTTGATAGCGCGCTTTTTGGGCAACCACGATTTGCGAGAGGCGCGTATTAAACCTGCTCGGATTCGAAGAGTCAAGCTTCCTTCTCTGGTGGCACATAACCCTCCGCCTGATCGTACTCCTCCCCGCTAAAAAACTTATCGCGCTGCTGGCCCAAATACTTTCTCGCCTCCGGGTCCATCAAGTTGAGGTGTTTTTCATTGATCAGCATAGTCTGGTGCTTCAGCCACTCGTCCCAGGCTTTTTGCGAAATATTGGCAAAGATATCATGGCCGGCCTCACCTGGAATGGGTGGGGCGAGGAGGGCGGGTAGTTCTTGTTGAAACTTGCGGCAGAAGACGGTTTTGGACATAAGTTAATCTCGTATTCGCGTCAGCTAAGTGCTTCGATAATCTTTTTAATCGGTGCGGGCAAGCCGACGTTAGCGGGCTTTGAGCGGTTATACCAAAGGTAGCGGTTTGGTTCAAAGAGGGCCGTGTGTTTGCTTTCGACTTCCACAATTGCCGGCCGAATGTTCAATTGAAAATGGCTAAAGGTATGCAGAACGGGTTCTAGCATCTGAGGTTTGCCGGCTTTTTGCGTAAACGGAGCAATCTGTTGAATATCCGCTGGGATCGCATTACCCACCTCTGGAAAACTCCACAAACCGCCCCAAATCCCGACACTTGGGCGTTTTTCCAGTAACAGGCTGCCGTTTTCTTTATCTTTTAAAATTAGAACTATCGTGGATTTTTTAGGAGTTGCTTGTTTGGGTTTTTTTCCAGGGTAGTTCAATTGTGTGCTTTGCGAAAAAGCAATGCAGTGCTTTTGTAGCGGGCAGGTGTTGCAGCTCGGTGATGAGCGTGTGCAAATCATTGCACCCAAATCCATCATCGCCTGAGAATAGTCGCGATTTCGTTTTTGCGGTACCAGTTTCTCGGCGATTTTCCAGAGCTCATTCATTACCGCCGGTTTGCCTGGCCAGCCCTCTACTGCAAAGCACCGCGCGAGTACCCGTTTAACATTTCCGTCCAGGATTGCGGCCGGTTGCTCGTATGCGATGCTGACGACTGCCGCTGCCGTAGATCGGCCAATCCCGGGTAGCTGGGCGAGTTCTTCCACGTTGTCCGGAAAACGACCTTTGAGTTCTGCGTGAACAATCTGTGCTGTTTTGTGTAGGTTGCGTGCACGGGCGTAATAACCGAGGCCGGTCCACAGGTGCAGTACATCGTCGCTTTCGGCCAACGCCAACTGTTTTACATTGGGGTATTGCTTGGTAAATCGTTGAAAGTAGGGCACTACCGTTTCAACTTGCGTTTGTTGCAGCATGATTTCAGAGAGCCATACGCGATAGGGCGTAATATTTTTCTGCCATGGTAGGTGTTTGCGGCCCGCGTGATCGAACCATTGCAGAGCGTGGCGTTGAAAAAGCTTCGGGTTTGCGATGTAGCTGTGGTCGAGGGAGGAGTTAACGCTTGTCACTATAAATGATAATGCTTATTATTTGCTATTCCTCAATGTCAGCTTTGAGGGTTTATGCCAGTTCAATGAAGATCGAGATAATCCAGTTGGGTCTTTTTGTGTGGCTGATACAAAACCTAAACATAAGGTAATTGCGGTGATAGAGTCTAAAACAATTAAGCCAATTATTCAGGTCTTTTTCGTTTTTTGGGTTGTTTCTTGTTTTGTTGCTTGTTCGAAAAAAGAAGCGGAGGAAAAGGCGACTCAAAGCGAAGAAATTATTACGGTATATTCCGAGCGAAAAGAGCATCTAATTAAACCGCTATTTGATCTCTACACAGAAAAAACAGGCGTTAAAATTCAATATATAACCGATAGTGCTGGCCCGTTAATTGCGCGCTTGTCCTCAGAAAAAGAAGCGACAAAAGCCGATATATTTATGACTGTGGATGCGGGGAATTTATGGCTCGCGTCTGACCGTGGAGTATTGCAGGCAATTGATTCCGATGCGCTAACTAACAATATCCCCGCCAGTTTGCGTGCACCGAATAACGAGTGGTTTGGTTTGTCTAAAAGAGCGCGCACCATTATTTACTCTACTGAGCGTGTAAAACCGGAGGAGCTTTCAAGTTATGAAGCTTTAGGTGATGAAAAATGGAAGGGGCGTTTGTGCTTGCGCACGGCGAAAAAAATCTATAACCAATCGCTGGTGGCAACGATGATCAATACCTTGGGTGAGTCGGAAACAGCAGATGTAATCAAGTCGTGGGTAGCGAATTTAGCTACTGATCCTTTTTCAAACGACACACTAACGATGGAAGCGGTAGCTGCAGGGCAATGTGATGTGGCAGTCGTCAATACTTACTATTTTGGTCGTCTTGTTAAAGAAAAACCCGATACGCCGTTGGCACTGTATTGGCCGAATCAAGATGGGCGTGGAGTGCACATCAATATTTCTGGTGCCGGCATCACACGGCATGCAAAAAATCCAAGTGGTGCGCAAAAATTGCTGGAATGGTTGTCTTCAGAAGAAGCCCAATTTACATTTGCTGACTTGAATATGGAGTACCCTGTTAACGAAAATGTTAAACCTGGTGAAATTGTATCGTCATGGGGCGAGTTTAAATCCGATGATGTCAATGTAGAATCAGCGGGTCGTATGCAAGCCCAGGCGATACGCTTAATGGATAGGGCGGGTTACAATTAAGCGCTTATTAACTCGTTTCATTTGATGTTGTTGTTCAAGCAAATTCTTTGGCGCTTTCCGTTGGTAGCGCTCGGCTTTTTAATTGCCATGCCAATTTTAGTTATTGTCTTCAGTTGGCATACCGCGCAGGTGGATGTCTGGCAGCACCTTATCGAAACCGGCCTTGCGCGCTTACTTAAAAATACCTTCGTGCTCATGCTTGGGGTCGGTTTGGTTGTAACCTTGCTCGGTGTCAGTCTCGCTTGGTTAACGGCGGTGTGTGAATTTCCTGGGCGCTCTTGGTTGGATTGGGCGCTGCTGCTTCCTCTAGCTATCCCTACTTACGTTGTTGCCTTTATCGCCGTCGGCTTGCTGAGCTATAGCGGCCCGGTAATGACCTATTGGCGTGAGCTGTTCGGAGCGGAAGCGTGGTATCCCGATGTACGTCAGCCGGCGGGTGTGGTCTTGGTAATGGCCTCTGTTTTATATCCCTATGTTTATATGCTCGCTCGTAGTGCATTTTTACAGCAGGGAAAATCGCTGATCGATGCTGCGCGCACCTTAGGCGTATCCCCTCTACGCAGTTTTTTTAGTGTCGCTTTGCCGATGGCGCGCCCTGCAATTGTTGCGGGTTTGGCGCTCGCGTTAATGGAGACGCTGGCCGACTTCGGTGCTGTTTCTGTTTTTAATTACGATACGTTTACGACGGCGATTTATAAATCCTGGTTTGGTTTTTTTAATCTGCAAGCGGCGGCGCAACTTGCTTCTCTTTTACTGCTATTTGTCTGTGTCGCGTTAATGTTAGAGCGCAAGGCGCGTTCAGGAAAAGCAGCGCAGTTTAATGTCGATATTAAGCAAGAGCGTATTCGTTTAGTTGGTGTTTATCGCTGGTTGGCGAGTGCGTTTTGCTTTGCAGTTTTTCTGCTGGCATTTGTAGTGCCGGTCGGGCAATTGATTGTCTGGCTGTTCAAGGCAAACGCGCAGCTTGATGAGCGTTTTTTTGCCCTTATTCGAAACACATTTTTATTAGGCTGTATAGCGGCGTTTGCTGTTGTCGGTTTTGCGTTAGTGACAGGTGCAAGCTTGCGTTTCGGGCCGAGTCGTATTTGGCAAAAAATAGTGCAATTGTATTCCCTCGGCTACGCGTTGCCGGGTTCCGTTTTAGCGGTTGGCATTATGATCGGTTTTACAAAAGTTGATCATTGGCTTTGGTCTGTTTTGGGTGGTGGAAAAGTAGCGCAACAGTTTTTAGTCGGGACTTTATTTGCGCTAATAGTGGCGTACGTTATTCGTTATTTCTCGGTTGGTTATAGTCCTGTGCAGTCGGGTTTGGAGTCGATAAAACCTGTTTTCCAGGAAGTTGCGCAAAGTTTAGGTTTGGCGCGTGGCACTATACTCGTGCGGGTTTATTTTCCCATGTTATTCCCCGGAATCTTTACGGCGTTAATCCTTGTATTAATCGATGTGATGAAAGAAATGCCTGCAACCTTATTGCTGCGCCCGTTTGGTTGGGATACCTTGGCCGTGCGCGTTTACGAGATGACATCTGAAGGTGAATGGCAGCGCGCTGCTTTGCCGGCGTTAACCTTGGTATTAATTTCATTTATTCCGGTTGTGATGATCGTGCGTCGCAGTCGCTATTAAATTTACAACTCTTTATAGCGCGTTTTATTTTTATCTGTTGTGATTGGAAGTGGTATAGTGCGTTTCTTTTTCATCCTATCACCGTAAAAGAAAACGCTTGTGTTACAGAAAACCCCTCTAGCTGACCTTCACGTTGCACTCGGCGCTAAACTCGTCGATTTTGCCGGTTGGGCAATGCCGGTAAATTATGGCTCCCAAATTCAAGAACACCACGCAGTGCGCAAAGCCTGCGGAATTTTTGATGTCTCGCATATGACCATCGTCGATGTGAGCGGTGCACAGGCGCAGATATATTTACGTTATTTGCTCGCCAATGATGTTGCTAAACTTAGTCGCTCGGGCCAAGCGCTGTACAGTGCTATGTTGAACGAGCGCGGTGGTGTTGTGGATGACTTAATTGTCTATTGTAATGCCGATGAATATCGCGTCGTTGTCAATTCCGGAACGCGTGAAAAAGATTTAGCGTGGATGCAGAAAATTGCCGCGAATTTCGATGTCACATTAGCGGAGCGTGATGACCTTGCGATGCTCGCAATTCAAGGGCCGGATGCCTTGGCTCTTGCGGCTCAAGTGCTTGATGAAGACTTAAGCCAATTAAAGCGTTTTTACGGACAGAAGATTGTCGGCGAAGGCAGTGAAACTTATGTCGGGCGAACAGGGTACACCGGTGAAGACGGTGTGGAAATTATGGTTGCAAATGCGCTTGCCGAAAAAGTTTGGCGGCGTTGTAATGAACTTGGCGCAAAATCGTGTGGCCTGGGTGCGCGCGACACGCTACGCTTGGAAGCGGGAATGAATTTATACGGTCATGAAATGAACGATGCTGTATCTCCATTGGTTGCTAATATGGCTTGGACAATTGACTGGAGTGAGCGAGATTTTGTTGGAAAAGCGGCACTTGAAGGTGAAAAAGCGGCAGGTGTTAAAGAAAAGCTTGTAGGTTTAGTGTTAGAGTCGCGCGGAGTCATGCGCGAGGGCTATGTTGTTCTCGCGCGCGAAGGCGGATTGGAAGAAGGTAGGTTGAGGGAAGGTGATTGTGGGGAAGGTGTTATCACCAGTGGTTCGTTTTCACCCACTTTGGACTGTTCGATTGCGCTGGCGCGAGTTCCCGTCAGTTTTGAGACCGAAGCGCAAGTTGTTATGCGTGGCAAAAAACATCCTGTAAAAATTGTAAAACCGTGTTTTGTTCGCAATGGTAAAGCCGTAAAATAGGCACAAAAAATAACGTAAGGCATTGAGAATAAAATGAGTGAGGAGTTGGTATGAGTGAGGTTCGCTCTGAATTAAAATACTTGAGTAGCCACGAGTGGGCGCGGCTTGAAGACAATGGCTTGGTTTCGATCGGTATTACTGATCACGCCCAGGCGGCGTTGGGTGATGTTGTTTATGTTGAATTGCCTGAATTAGGTTCAACAGTGACTGCTTTGGAAGAAGCTGGTGTAGTAGAATCCGTGAAGGCAGCATCTGATATTTATGCTCCTGTTTCAGGTGAAGTTGTTGCAATTAATGAGCTACTCGAAGAAGCTCCCGAGACAGTAAACAATTCACCTTACGATGATGGTTGGTTTTTTAAGGTTGCACCCAATAATGAAGATGAGCTAGATGATGCGATGGACGCAGACCAATACAAGGCTGCTATAGAGGATTCGTGATCGCTACCACGTTGTGCCGCGAATGATCGGCTAAACTGTTATACTTCGTGGATTGTTGTGCCGAATGGCCACAAGAGAAATGTCATTCCCCAGAGATGCTCTATATTAGTTCAAGTTTACTAAAACTATTTTCGCGATGGTGATAACGAAAATAGTTCATTTAATATCACCGCATTAAAGTGAAAAGTGATATGAGTAAAGGTACAGTTAAGTGGTTTAATCCCGATAAAGGATTTGGTTTTATTACTCCTGAAGATGGCGGCAAAGATTTATTTGTTCATCATTCGGAAATTCAGTCAGGCGGTGGTTATGCCACTTTAAATGATGGTCAAAAAGTGGAGTACGAAGTAGGCCAAGGTCAAAAAGGACCATGCGCCAATAATGTTAAGGCCATCTAAATTTGCAAAATAATTAAAATCGGCAGGGCGCCTACTACGGCGCCACCCGCCGCTGCTCGGGCTAACAGTTCGCTGCTGTGCGGCTATCAATTTTAGAATTGTAATATGCGCGGGTGTATCGCTTCGTGCTGCGAGCGGCTGTGCGGTTATTGGTGTAGTCTAGTGATAATCGGCTTCGCCAAAGCCCAATTCGTTGATTTGTGACGAAATATTCTCGAAGTCGTACTGGCTGAGTCCGGCATAGATTAAGATTGTTTCGCTGATTTGTTCCCATTCGTAATCTGTGCTTTGGTCACCTAGTTGCTGGTACAGCGCACAAATATGTTCGGCCATTTTTAAAATCGCGAGCAAATACTTTTTGCGGTTTTCAGTCTTTTCCCGTGCAAACACTTTGTCTACATTGTGGTGCTCGTGGATGGCTTGGCAGAGATAGGGCGGCAGGTTCCAGCTTTTGGCTACGAAATATCCCACCACTGCGTGGTTAGTTTTTAGGTGGGTGTTTTCGATTTCGGTGATTGATACGCCGGGGTTAGCATAGGACTCTCCGCAGACCTGTCTGTAGTTGTCAAAACGCTCCATTAACAGTGGAACGCCGCAATTGTGAAACAGACCCAGCGTGTAGGCTTCGTCTGGGTTTTGTAAACCTATTTCTTTTGCAATGACTGCTGAAGCCATTGCCACTTCCAGCGCGCTATCCCAGAAACTGCCCAGCGCGATTATGTCGTCGTCAGACAAAGTGCCTTTAATCGAGAGTGCATTGACGAGATTAATCACACTGTCCGCACCGAGAAGGCTAACTGCTTGGGTGATCGAGGTGATTGTTTTGTTGTTGCGCAAAAAGGGTGAATTAACGGTTTTTAAAATCGATCCGGAAAGGCCAACATCTTGACAAATGAGCTCGGCAATTCGCTCGACGGAACAGCTCGGCGAACATTGCTCCATCTGTAGATCAACCATTACCTGGGGTTGGGGTGGAATGGCGATCCCTTGAAGCAGGTTTTGTATTTGATGTCGTGTTAACTCAACTGTCATATCACTTTGAATCTTTCGCAACCAAGCCCTTTTGGCTCCTATATCTTTGAGGCTTACCCGTTTTGCACAGTTTTTTGGAGTTAAGCCGAATGTATCGACGCGATCGGCGTAGACGGCGGCTTACAAGAGAGTGGAAGTCAACGCGAGTGCAAATTCTTCGTTACTCTTATTGTAAGGTTAGTCGATTATTTGCGGGTTCAATAAAGAAATTGCCCGAAAGTCGTGTTCGATGGGGGCACGCTTCGCGTCAGCGCCCGCAGTTATTGGGTTCTTAATATATAAGTGAACTTAGTTTAATTTTAGGTCAAACAGCGTTTGGGCAATGCTTTTGAGGGTTGTGAAGGCTGTCTGCCATTCGATATTGGGGGGTTCTCCCATTGCGTTTGCTGGGGGTGTTTTAAGAATGGCCTGCAGCTCAATCGAGACTGCTTCGAGTTTTTCTAGGTTCTCTGCCACCGGAAGCTCCTTCGACAAAATAGAGAGTGCAGCGTGAATGCCTTGCAATTGATGCATCAAACGATCTGCTTGTAGTTGATTATTTGCCAGTATTGTCGAAGGTTTGGACTTGTCGAGCGCTGTGGACTGTTGTTTGAGCTCGCTTAATACCATCATTTGATCGACGATGCAGTGCGCAGCCGCTTGTGTGAATATCAAAAGTTGTTGCGCACGAGGCAGGCTGGCAATACGGCTGAATAAGCTTTCGCTCTTCGTTGAGTGCCAATCTTCGGCGAGATGTTGCATATCCTTGTTAAGCAGCTTTGCTTGCAGCTTCAGTAGCTCTCTGCGGCGATTGCGCGGCAGCTCATTTATACGGGTGTAACCAGCTTCCTTGTGCTTTTCCGAGATTTGTGTGATTGGCTTAAATGCTATGGCACTGCGATCGTGGTTTTCACCATTGAGGATAAATTCGAGCGCGTAAAGGCCTACCGATGCTTCGCTGGCATCGGTCATGCCGTTTTGCCCACGCAAGGTCACTTCATTGATAGGTATATCGACATCAAACACCAGTCCAGAATAGGGATAGGGTCCAAAAGCGTCGAGGTAACCCGGCTCGATAGGCCAAGCAGCGAGCGAAGTCTGATAGGAGCGCAAAACGCCGAACTTCTCAGGCGCAACCCTGGCCAAGTACAAGAAAATTGCATTGCGTTCGAAGCTATGCATCAACTCGCGCCAAATTTGGTTAGCGTCGACGATGTTTTGTGGTTGGCGCCTCTCAAGCAGTGTGTTGATTGCCTTCTCAAGTGCATCAGCATGCAAAACGGCTTGGTTGATGTCTTTTTCAGCCATTGCCCACAGCGCTTTTGAGCTCTCGAGTAACTTCGGTTTCTCGCTTCTAGGCGCTGCAGCAGGTTTTTCTGGCAAATCATCTTGTTGCGCCACGCTTTTATCTTTACAGGCAACTAAGTTAAATAAAATAAAGAGCAGCGCAAACTTGAGTGTCATGGAACGCATTCGCATAAACGGTTCATTAATTTTCGTTAGATTAGCCACTTCGCAATGCCTGACTTAACAATCGAATTATTCGCGTAAACTGATAATCGGGATATCTTGTTCAAGTGCATAACTGTGCAGACGTGGACAAGGATCTACGGCTACGGGGTTCTCCACGTATTCGAGTAACGGGATATCGTTGGCAGAATCACTATAAAAATAGCTGCCTTCTAAAGTATAGCCATGATCAGCCATCCAACTTTTCAGGCGCTTGACTTTGCCCTCTTGAAAACACGCTATGCCCCTACTTTTGCCGGTATAGCGACCGTTGATGATTTCCGCCTCCGAAGCCAGAAGATGCTCGATTCCAAGATGTGCGGCAATCGGTTCGGTCACAAAACGGTTGGTCGCTGTGATGATCAAAGGTATGTGCCCGCGGCTGCGATGTGATGCGATCAGCTCGAAGCTCTTGGGCTGCATTAGAGCGTCGATCTTTGTAGCCATAAATTCTTCGCGCAAATCTTGAAGTTCGGTCGAGCTAAAACGGGTCAATTCGCCGAGCACAAATGCAAGATATGCGTGAATATCGAGTGTGCCGTTGCTGTAATCCTGGAAAAATTGGTCGTTCTTACGCCTATATTCATCGCCGTCAACCAGCCCCTTCTCGACGATAAATTCGCCCCAGCTATGGTCACTATCGCCGGCAATTAGCGTGTTATCTAGGTCGAAAATTGCGAGTGTCATCACGTAGTCTCTGGTATATCTTTAGCAGTTTCATATGCTTGCTGATTGTACAGCAGCGCAATTGTGATAATCACCACTTCCGTTCCTGCTTGGACGGAAAACGCCGGTTTCCACGCACCGTTTTAGTTCTCATCTAAGCTGAATAGGAGCTGAACAAATTGCTGTCACGAGTCAAACTGTGGAACAATAGTCGACCGGCCTTAAAAAACTAAATGAAAAAGCCACACGCGCTGGGGAGAACACGTGATAGATTCCGAAGGGTTTCGTCCGAATGTGGGTATTGTTTTGTGCAACCCGGAGGGTAATGTCCTGTGGGCACGGCGAGTGGGTGGTCAAAATGCATGGCAGTTTCCTCAAGGAGGTATAAAAAAGGACGAAGACGCAGAAACTGCGCTTTTTCGTGAACTCAAAGAGGAAATTGGTCTGACGGAACCCGACGTTTCAATTTTAGGAGTTACAAGAGGGTGGCTTCGTTATCGGCTTCCAGCGCGTTATATCCGACAACAGGATCCTGTTTGCATCGGGCAAAAACAAAAGTGGTTTTTGTTGGAGCTCAAGTCTGACCAAAACCGCATTTGTCTATCCAACGATGGCTCCCCCGAATTTGATGACTGGCGCTGGGTATCTTATTGGTACCCAATAAATCAAGTCGTGGCGTTCAAGCGAGATGTTTACCGTCGCGCGTTGAAAGAACTCGCCCCTATTCACACACGCTATGAAGAAGCAAAATGTTCGAATCCACCGCAGGACAAGCGAGTCAATGCCAAGAAAATTGCGAGGGGCAATAGTTAATGCTCAGTTCCTTGCGCAGTATCGTACAAGAGTTAAATGCGACCCAGGATTTGGAGTCAGTATTAACGATAATTGTGCGGCGAGTGCGAGAAACTATGGCAACTCAGGTCTGCTCTATTTATTTACATGAAGAAAAGTCACACGCTTATACGCTAATGGCAACTGAGGGCCTCAACCCCGAATCTGTTGGGCAGGTCAGTTTGTCAGCTAACCGCGGGCTTGTTGGACTGGTTGCATCCCGTGAGGAGGCGATCAATCTCGATGATGCCGAGGCGCACCCAAATTTTGAATATTTTCCCGAGACTGGAGAAGAGCGATACAGCTCGTTTTTGGGCGTTCCCATTATTCATCACCGCGCGGTGTTGGGCGTATTAGTTGTACAGCAAACGAGCAAGCGTCGTTTCGATGAAGGTGAGGAAGCATTCTTAATCACGATGTCTGCGCAACTCGCCGGGATCATTGCGCATGCTGAGGTGACCGGCGCGCTTGTTTCAATGGGTAGTCAAGCAGTTAAGGAACTCAAATTTGTAGGGATTGCGGGTGCGCAAGGCGTAGCAATTGGAGACGCCGTTGTCGTCACACCGCTTTCAGACCTTAATGCTGTGCCGCTGCAGCAGTGTGATGATGTCGATGCGGAAATACGCTTTTTTAATCAGTGCCTAGCGGCAGTGCGTGAGGATGTGCGGCATTTTAGCTTGCAATTGGAAGAGCGATTGAATAAGGAAGAACAGATGCTCTTCGAGGCGTACGCGAGCCTTTTGGATGATGCCGCGCTGGGCCGCGAAGTGATTGAACAAATAAAACAAGGTTATGCCGCACAATACGCCTGGAGCACGGTTATTGGCGAGCACGTAAAGACCTTTCAGAGTATGAGTGACCCGTATTTTCGAGAGCGTGCCACCGACGTCCAAGATCTGGGGCGCCGTGTTCTTGCTTACCTGCAGCAGTCAACGCAAACCAAAGTTGTTTACCCTGATGCGACTATTCTTGTCGGCGAAGACTTAACCGCATCTGATTTAGCTGAAGTGCCGAAAGAAAAGTTGGTTGGCTTGATATCGGTTAAGGGCTCGGGAAATTCGCATGTGGCGATTTTGGCTCGGTCGATGGGTATACCTACTGTAATGGGCGCAGTTGATTTGCCGTTCACGCGTTTGGATGGTCGCCACGTAATAGTCGATGGTTATCACGGCCATGTTTACAGTGATCCCGGCGATCAACTACTTAAGCACTATCAGGAAATTGCTGAAGAAGATCTTCAAATGGCCGCGGTCCTCGATGCAGTGAAGGATTTGCCGAGTGAGACTCTAGACAATCATCGTGTGAGTCTGTGGGTAAATACCGGCTTGATCGCTGACGCGCAAATGTCACTTGATCGCGGTGCGGAGGGGGTTGGCCTATTTCGCACCGAAGTACCTTTTATGCTGCGCGACCGCTTTCCGTCGGAGGAAGAGCAACGCGCTGTCTACCGCGAGCAGCTTGAGGCCTTTGCTCCTCACCCCGTTACAATGCGTACCTTGGATATCGGTGGCGATAAGTCCTTGCCTTACTTTCCGATCCAAGAGGATAACCCGTTTCTCGGTTGGCGCGGCATACGTGTGACACTCGATCATCCCGAGATCTTTTTAAGCCAAACGCGCGCAATGCTGAAAGCTAGCGAAGGTTTGGATAATCTGCGTATTTTACTGCCGATGGTATCCACTTTACCCGAGTTGGAAATTGCACAGATGCTTGTTAATCGCGCATTTATGGAATTGATCGATGAGGGTTTTTCCATTCAAATGCCACAAATTGGTGTAATGGTTGAAGTGCCTTCAGCGGTTTATCAGGCGCGAGAATTTGCGGCTAAGGCGGACTTCTTATCGGTTGGCAGTAACGACTTGACTCAATATTTGTTAGCTGTGGACCGCAACAATCCGCGCGTTGCCGATCTCTACGGCGCGATGCACCCGGCGGTCTTAAGAGCCTTGCAACAAGTTGTGGACTGCTGTCGGGCAGAAGGGAAGCCTGTGAGTATTTGCGGCGAAATGGCAGGGGACCCTAAGGCAGCTTTGTTGTTAGTTGCAATGGGCTTTGATGTTCTCTCAATGAGCGCCTCAGGCTTATTGAAAGTCAAATCGGTGTTGCGGGGAATTAAATTGGAAGAGGCCAAGGAGCTACTCGATCAAGTGATGGCGCTTCCAGATGCTGAAAGCATTAATATTTGTCTAGATAAGGTCATGCGGCGCGTGGGTCTTGGGCGCATTTTTAACCCCGGTGCAGCTGAGTAGAGTTGCCTGTTGGTATTAGCTACTATTTATTAGGTCCCCGGCATAGATACGCTAGCCGATTTGATAAGTATTATTGTTGGCTGTTTCGCTTGAAATTTTCATCGCTTAAGAAGGTCACGTTAGAGTGTTATTATGCCTGCCTTTGTTTTGGCATGAACGTTTAATAGGACTCTCGCATGTTGCCGTACCCTGAAATTGATCCCGTAGCCTTTAGTATTGGTCCTCTGACAATCGCGGGCAAAACCCTCGGTCCTTTGGACGTTCACTGGTACGGTTTAATGTATCTTTTTGGCTTGGCTGGTGGATGGATTGTGGCCTTACCCCGCTTGCGCCGACCGGGGAATGTTGTCAACACTAAACAAGTCGATGACCTGATATTTTATCTCGCGATGGGTCTGATTATTGGTGCGCGAGTTGGGTATGTATTCTTTTACAATTTTGACCTGTTTGTAGCTGACCCGATGTATTTGTTTCGTTTGTGGGATGGGGGGATGTCATTTCATGGCGGTATGCTCGGTGGGGCGATTTCACTCGCGATCTACGCTAGAAAAATCAAACAACACCCGGTGGATGTGTTGGATTTTACAGCCGTCTACATACCAATTGGCCTATTTTGCGGGCGTATGGGAAATTTTATTGGTTCAGAACTCTATGGGCGAGCGACGGACGTGCCGTGGGCGATGGTATTTCCCTCAGATCCGGAACAACTGCCACGTCACCCCTCTCAATTGTATGAAGCTTTCCTAGAGGGGATTGTATTGCTGGGTATCCTGTACTGGTTTTCCAGTAAACCTCGGCCACGCGGTGCCGTTGCTGCTTTGGCCATATTGGGTTATGGCATCTTTCGTTTTTCGGTTGAGTTTGTGCGAGAGCCGGACTCACATATTGGATTTGACGCCTTTAATTGGATGACTCGAGGGCAAGTCTTGTGCGTACCCATGATAGCCTTCGGCTTGTGCGTTTTAATATGGACTTATTATACGCAATATCAAAAAACTGCAGGTCTAAAAGCTGCAGAGGGTGGCCTCCACGAGGATGCACCGATTGAATATGAGCCCGGTGAGAGTGCTGCTGCCCCTGGCAAGAAATCGAAAACTAAGAAAAAGAAAAAAGGTAAAAGATAAATGAAGCAGTACTTAGACCTTATGCGTTATGTGCGTGACGAAGGTGTTGAAAAGCACGATCGCACAGGCACTGGGACACGCAGCGTTTTTGGCCATCAAATGCAATTTGACTTATCGCAGGGTTTTCCGCTTGTTACGACGAAAAAGTGTCATCTCAAGTCCATCATTTACGAATTACTTTGGTTTCTTAGTGGCGATACTAATGTCAAGTATCTGCAGGAGCACGGCGTAAAAATTTGGGATGACTGGGCTACCGATGAGGGAGAGCTCGGGCCTGTTTACGGTGCCCAATGGCGGAGTTGGCAATGTCCCGACGGCTCGGTTATCGATCAGATATCGGATGTCGTAGACCAGATTAAAACCAATCCGGATTCGCGTCGTTTAATCGTATCGGCTTGGAATCCTGCTTATTTACCTGACACATCACGGGCGCCGCACGAAAATGCTGCCGTTGGAAAAATGGCTTTACCGCCTTGTCACACGCTGTTTCAGTTTTACGTGCTTGATGGAAAATTATCCTGCCAGCTCTATCAGCGCAGCGCTGACATCTTTTTGGGAGTGCCCTTTAATATTGCTTCGTATTCATTGCTTACTATGATGATCGCGCAAGTTTGCAATTTGCAGCCGGGTAAATTTGTCCATACCTTCGGTGATGCACATCTTTACTTAAACCATCTTGATCAGGTCAACGAACAGCTGAGCCGCAAGCCCTTTGCTTCACCGACCATGCGAATCAATCCGGAAGTTACCAATTTGTATGAATTTAAATATGAAGATTTTGAGCTGCTGGACTATCAATGTCATCCGCGTATTGCTGCTCCAATTGCGGTTTGACTATTTCGATGTGGCTGCCACCTGATGATTGTGATTAAGTAATTCGCTTGGATTATTCAAAGATGCCGATACCTGAATTATCAATTATCGTCGCGATGTCTGAGAATCGCGTGATAGGTAAAAACAATCAACTTCCCTGGCATTTGCCTGAAGACCTCAAGCATTTTAAAAAAACGACCCTAGGACAGCCGATTATTATGGGCCGCAAAACATTTGAGTCCATTGGTCGGCCGCTCCCTGGGCGAGCCAATTTGGTGTTAACCCGGCAAATTGGTTGGTCCACCGGTGGGGTAGAGGTGGTGGAAAGTCTTGAGCGCGGTGTGGAAAAAGCACAAACGCTGTTACGGGAAAAGGAGCGGCGCGAAATTTTTGTTATCGGGGGTGCGGAGATATACCGCCAAGCGCTGCCGCTGACTTCGAGACTATATGTAACGCTGGTCCACCGCAAAATTGATGGAGACGCCTACTTTCCTGAAATTTCAGCTGGTGAGTGGCAGGAAAAAAGCCGCAGTGAAATATTCCATTCAGAAAAATGTAACGTCGACTATTCGTTCGTCAACTATCAACGCCGCGCTGAATTCTAGCCAGTCTAACGTTTCATAATGGTTGATATGATAATAAGTCGCGTCAGCTAGATGATCTGACCAAAATTTAGTCGCATGTTGGCAAAATTTGGCTAAATCAAGAAAATGCATTGAATCTTTGCGTGCCCTGCTTTTAAAATGCCGTTTTTTTAAAATTTAGATCCGCGTCAATGTGAGATGTTTTTGCGCCTTTACTCAGTCGCAAAAGGGTGTTTTCCTCGGCGTGGTGAGTGGAAGCTTCGGGCAGGAATCCGATCGTTATCTAATAAACTGCAGGTACCCAACTGGGGGGAATATGAAAAAGCAGCGATTAAAAGCTGTGGCGTTGTCCACGGTAATTTCGGCCGGTGTTCTTATGACGGGCACAGCCGCTCATTCAAGTCAGCAAACCCTAAAAGAAATCCTGGCTGTCAGCCAAAGTAAAGTTGATGCGGCGAAAAAATCGCAGGCGCGAATCAACCGATTACAGGACCAAGCAACCGATCTCCACCTCGAATTTAAAAAGGTCAACAAAGAAATTGATGGCCTGCGTGTTTACAACACGCGCTTGGAAAGACAAGTCGAAAACCAGCGCAAAAAGATTGCGGAATTGGACGAGTCAATTGCGAACGTTACGGTCATTCAGCGTCAGATCCAGCCGTTGATTGTGACTTTGCTGGACACAATGGAGAAATTCATCGAACTCGACGCACCGTTTAAGAAAGAAGAGCGCTTGGCTGCGGTAGAAAAGCAAAAAGCTAATCTTGATAACGCCGATATCACCAATGCTGAGAAATTTCGCCAGGTCATCGAACTTTATAATATTGAGGCGGAGTATGCGCGCAAAGTAAGCACCTATCCCGATACGATTTCAATCAACGGACAAGACCTTAGTGTCGATATCCTCTCTGTTGGACGCATTGCGCTATTTTACCAAACGACTGACGGGTCGCAGACCGGTGTTTGGGATCGCGACAGCAGCTCTTGGTTAGCACTTGATCCGGGCACCTACAAGAACTCTGTTCGCAACGGCATTCGTATGGCGGACAAGAAGGCGCAAAACGACATCATAACAATACCCGTACCGGCTGCGGAGGCTGCACAATGAGAAAGATGATTTTTAAACCTTTAGCAGGTGTGTTTGCGGGTGTTTTACTGTCTCTGTCGGGTAACGTTGCGTTTGCTCAAAACGAGATTCAATCGCTCGACCAACTTCTTCAGATGATGAAGGGTAGCAAAATTTCAGAGACTAAAGAGCACAGAGAACGCGAAGCGGAATTTCAATCCAAGAAAAACGAGCGCGCTTCGCTACTTGCTAAAGCAAAGAGAATTAAAGCGCAGGAAGAAGCTCGCTCAAAAGCGCTTGAGAAAAAGTTTGCCGAGCAGGATTTACAGTTAAAAGCTCGTCGCGAGCAACTTGATGAGCGTCTGGGTTCACTAAAAGAGTTGTTTGGTCACTTGAGCTCAGCAGCGGGGGATTTCAAGTCCAACATTCCGAACTCGTTGGTTAGTGTCCAGTTTCCTGATCGCGGTGATTTTACAAGCGATTTGATCGAAAAAATGAACAGTGAAACCAAGCTTCCAACTATCGAGGAGATCGAGCGTTTAATGTTCGAAATTCAGCGCGAAACACTCGAGAGTGGAAAAGTGGTTAAATTTACTACAGATGTACGCATGCCAGACGGCCAAGCAGCTAAACAAGAAGTTGTTCGCGTGGGTAATTATGGTGCTGTGTCGAACGGTGAATACCTATTTTTTGAATCAGGCGAAGGTGCCGGTAATGTTGGTTACCTCTTTGTTCCCGAGCGTCAGCCGCCCAAATTGGCGGATGCAGGCTCCGTGCAAAGCGCGACTTCAGGTTTGACGCCGTTCTCGATTGACCCTACGTTACCACTCGGCGGTGAGATCATGAAAATTCTAATTGACCGCCCCGACTTGGCTAAACGCTTCGAGCAGGGTGGACTTGTTGGAAAGATCATTATTATTGGCCTAGGTGGTATTGGTGTACTGCTTATTCTGTGGCGCTTGCTTGCATTGCTGGCGGTTAGCGGGAAGGTTAAAGCCCAGTTGAAATCGAAGAAAGCACGCAAGAACAACCCACTTGGCCGTGTCTTGAAGGTGGCCGAAGACAATCCAGGTATTGATGGCGAGTCACTGGAGTTAAAACTCGAAGAAGCTATCTTGAAGGAGCGTCCTAGTATCGAGAGCGGCTTAAACTTGATCAAGATTATCTCGATGGTTGCCCCGCTAATGGGTCTTCTCGGTACGGTTGTCGGTATGATTCAAACGTTCCAAGCTATAACGGATTTCGGTGCGGGTGACCCGAAATTGATGGCAGGTGGTATCTCCGCTGCTTTGGTTACGACGGTTTGCGGTCTTATTGTTGCGATTCCGACGGTATTGATGCACACCGTTTTGTCGGGAATGGCGAAGAAGGTTGTTCATGTCTTAGAAGAGCAAAGCGCGGGTATTATTGCTGAAAAAGCTGAGCGCTAGCCTGAGGTTTAACTCATGAATTTAGATAAGGCATTTGAAACCGTTTTTGGTTTTGTCGCGTCCGGCGGGCCTGTGCTCATTGCGATAGCATTTCTCACATTTATTATGTGGTTATTGCTGTTCGAACGCTTTTTTTTCTACAAAGGGACTTTGCGCAAATTATCAAAGCGTACGGTCAAGGTTTGGGATAAGCGCCCGGAACGAAAATCATGGAATGCACATCAAATACGTGTAGCGATGATTTCGCGTGTACGAGAGCGCATTATGCAAAACCTAAATTTGATAGCGACGCTCGTAGCGCTATGTCCGCTTTTTGGTCTTCTCGGCACTGTTACGGGGATGATTGATGTATTTGATGTTCTCGCAACTAGCGGCGGTGCTGATGCCAAATCAATGGCCGCTGGTGTAAAAAAAGCGACTATTCCTACTATGGCGGGAATGGTTGCAGCAATTTCAGGGGTATTTGGCAATACAATTGTTACCCAAATTGCACAGCGAGAAGCACAATTGCTTGAAGATCATATGACCATGGACCACTAATAGCGGACCTCTAATTCAGTTATTGCGTTTGTCGAACGGCGCAATGCTGTAAATAATGGGCTCCCTTCGGAGCCCTTTGTAAACTGAAAGAGAATTTATATGGCTAGACAGAAATCTGCCACTGATGAAGAAGCGGGAGCCATTGATTTAACTCCAATGCTCGACGTGGTTTTCATTATGTTGATTTTCTTCATCGTAACGGCAACATTTATCAAAGAGCCTGGTGTAGAAGTCGACCGCCCTGACGCAGTAACGGCAGCGTTAAAGAACTCAAAGGTTTTGGTTGCGATCAACAAGGACAACGATATCTGGATTGATAAAAAAGAGGTCGATTTGGCCCTCGTTCAAGACCAGGTTGAGCTATTGTTAGCAGAGAACCCCAAAAGCCCGGTTGTCATCCAAATTGATGGAGCAGCCAATATCAAGACGTTAAATGACGTTACTAAGGCCGTTAAGGACGCAGGTGTAAACGATATTTCAATTGCAACTAATAAGGAGTAGAAAACGATGGTAAGGTTTTTTCCCGCCTTAGGACTCGCTGCATTTGTGACAGCGTTTCTGATATTCCTTATGAATTACCTCATTATTGTTGATATGCGTGGCCCCGGTGAGGTGAAGCAGTACAAGGTTCCCGATATTGTGATGCCGGAAGTCGAGATTAAGACCGAGTACGACACGAGCAAGCCCGATCGCCCGCCGGAAGTAGAAGAGATTCCCCCAGATTTACCCGATATTGAATTCGAAGCACCTGAAATGTCACAGGATGCGATTAATATTCGTCCGGGAAGTGGTATCAAACCGAGTATTTCGGGCCCAGGTGTTGGTAACGACGGCGAGCCCATCGCGATTGTTCGCGTCCAACCTGACTACCCGCGGCAGGCTGCTCAGCGGGGCAAAGAGGGTGTTTGCGTGGTGACCTACACAATTACGACTTTGGGTACAACCAAGGATATTGCCGAGCACGATTGCCCGGATAAAATCTTTTTACGCGCTTCCAAGCGTGCTGCAGCTAAGTGGAAATATAAGCCGCGTGTTATAGAGGGAGAAGCGGTCGAAGTGTATGGCGTATTGAACTCTTTTACGTTTGAGCTGGCTAAAGATGAGAACGACAGATAGCGCGAGGTCTACGATATGAATGACAGAGCAACTAAAAAGTTTGCGGCGGCAGGTCGGATTTGCATCGCTTCTGCAGCTATTTTTCTGGGTTTGACTGTATCAGCGCCTCATTTTGGTCTCGGCGTTGCGACAGCGCAAAAATCAAAAACCCCGGTATCACCAATTGCCGGTTGTGAAAAGTTTAAGGAACCGAGACGTCGTCTACCGGCGTTGAAGCCTAAAACCACAAAAATGCTGAAACCAGTGGACGATTTAATTAATCCGCCTATTGATGAGAAAACCGGGAAACCGATCGGCGAGCCCGACCCCAAAAAGGCTTTGCCAATTTTGCAGAAGGTGATGAGCCGCTGTAAAGATTGCTCTGAATATGAAAAAGGCCAAATGAATTTCCGCATGGCTCATATTCAGACGTCAGTTGAAAATTACAAAAATGCTATTCAGTACTACGAGAAAGTTGTAGCGAATGCAGAGAAGCTCGTGGCTTATCGTCAGGAACGCGACATTATTTATACCATCGCTCAGCTGCATATGATGAGTGAGGACTATGATAAGAGCCTTGCGACTTTCAAGCGTTGGGAGAAAACCTGCCCACCTCCGTCCCGCGTAAATGGTACCTATTACGCGATGCTAGCGCAGATAAATTACCAGCAGAAAAACAAGAAAACGGCCATGTCGCAAATTAATAAGGCGATTGGCATGGTTGAAGCTCAGGGAAAAGTCCCGCAAGAGAACTGGTATCGCTTGAAAATGGCCATGTTTGCGGAAAAGGAAGATTATAAAAATGCCATTATCGTGATGGAGAAGATTCTCTTTGCTTATCCAAAAATTAAAAACTGGACAGAATTGAGTTCTCTCTATGGTGCTGTCGGTCGCTCAAAGGAGCAGCGCGGAATGCTCGATGCCTTGAACGTTATGGGCGAATTGAAAAAAGCATCGCAAGCTCGTAATTACGCAGCTTTGCTGATGAATGAAGATGCGCCTTACCCCGCAGCAAAAGTCCTTAGAAAAGCGATTGATAAGAAAATAATTGAAGAAAAACCTAAAATACTTGAGGCTTTAGCTTCAGCCTATCGCCAGTCGCAAGAAACGGATGATTCGTTAGTAGTCATGGAAAAGGCGGCTCGTATGTCTGATCAAGGAAAAATTTATGCGTATCTTGCCGCGATTTATATTGATGCGGAAAAGTTTAAAGAAGCGCATGAAGCAACTAAGAAAGCACTTACAAAGGGTGGTTTGCGCAGTAAAAGCCAGGTCTATCTATTCCAGGGCGTTTCATTGATGAATATGAAAAAATATGACTCGGCGATTTCTTCTCTTTCCAAGGTGACAGAGAAACGTTACCGAAAAAGTGCTCAACAGCTAGTGCGTTATTGTCAAGCAGAGAAAAGACGCGAAGCCGATTTGAAAGCCTAGCTTTTAACCGAGCTTGTTTTTAATCCTACGATTAGAAGTTTAAGCCCCAAAAAAAACCGCCGTATCTGGCGGTTTTTTTTGGGGCTTAAACTTTCTCTCTAATATTCATTCACTCTGCTAAGCGGCGTAACACTTGTTTGTTTTGCTAATTATTTCAACACAAATGAAACAGGGAGAGTAAGTTCGTAGCTTGTGCCCTTTATTTCGTCGGGCAAGGCTGGGTAAGGATCTGCTGCCATTACGGCTTTACGAGCAGCATCGTCCAATGACTTGTGCCCTGAACGACTCAAATAGTCGATATTTTGAACATTTCCATCACGGTCAAGAATAATTGAGAGTCGTACAGTGCCTTCCCACTGGCGACGTTGGGCGGTGCGGGGGTATTTGGTGGCTTTAAGCGTCCAATCCTTTACCTTAGAAATATAAAGTTGCTCGCTCAGTAACGTGTCTACTGAAACTTCAAAGTCTTCGCCATCTTCCTCAAATACAGAATCGTCAATAATGTCGTTTGTTTCTTCTTCTGTTTTTAACGTGGTGTCTACCATGGCTAGCGTTACAGGTACTGCATCGGCATTTTCGTTAGCAGCACTCACGGCAGTTTCTTGAAGAACTGCTGCAACTTCTTCCGCCGATTCTTCTGTAACATTTGAGTTCTCGGTATCTTGTGTATCTGTAGTGTCGTCCGAAGAAGCGTTGCCCGCGAGTTGTTGTTCAGCTGCGGCGATAGCTTCTTGAGCCGCTTTTTCGGCGTCCTCTGCGGCTATTCTTTCTTGCTCCTCTTGTTGTTTAGCTAACGTAATTGCCGCGTTTCTTGCAGCAATTTGTGACTTGAGTTGTGTCACACGTTCTTCGGAAGTTGAGGTCTCGTGGAAAGCAGTTAGTAGATCTGGTTCGACCTTGCCAGCGCTTAACAAAGAGTCGCGAAAATCTGATGATAAAGGCACGGAGCCAATCCAGGTGCGCAGCAGCAAATCGAAAAAGCTCGGATCTTCGATTACGCCTAATTCGATGCTGTTAAGTTCAATTACCACCCCGCGGCGCATGGTACGATTAAACGCGAGCAAATCGCCAGCTTTCAAACGATATTTAAGCAGATTGCTGAAATCGGTGACATTTTGGGCCTGTTTACGCAATTCCGCAGAGCCAGCATTAATCGCAATTCCCTCAATCCACATACGCTTTAAGCGGCCAGGGAAGATTGTATTAGCGAGGATTCTCATTTCCATACGTTTGCGCTCATCGCGTGTTAACGCGCTCCTGGCTTCAGTCTCGGGAGTGTCCGTGTAAAGCGCTGCAATAAACTGCTTTTTTCCGAGTTCCTGGTGCTCAGCTAGACCATTTAAATCCAAGCTAACGGCATGGCTAGACCAAATGAAGGAAACGCTAAAAAGTAGCGTAAGAATAGTTTTAGAATATTTGCGCTGCATAGTCGGTGTCTGTCTTATTTATGTCGCTAAGTCAAAGTATCGATAGAGAAATTACGAAAATGCTTGTGTGGCTCGATTGGCCAACACATCGCAGTTATTTCAAATACGCGTTTTTCTTTCGTCGAGTAGTCACTTCAGAATGCTCTGTTATGGCATTTAGAGGCTTAGCAATAAGATGCTTGGTAGTTTCAAGTTCAACCAATAGCATGAGTGCTAAACCTAAAGTGCTTACCGTTGTAACGTATTGTCAATTTCTCGTTCTTAATCGCCGCTGAATTTTGTTTTATTTATTGCCCAGTATTATATTTATTGAACAGCGGCAAACCTCGATTCTCCAGATATTAAATCCATTTGCTCTAAACTTTCAGTAAATTTTGCTCAGTGCAAAAAGCAATACTATCGATGTCCAAAATAGACATGCTCTGTTGACTGACCAGCACAAATAAACTCCCCCCAAACAAAAGTGTGACCTTATAATCAGAATCGGGAGTTTGAACTTATTCTATAGCAATTGAGCATGTCACGTGATCTAACGACCCAATATTTGCCAACTAGTACCGGTTATTTTTTGATCAATCTGGGCTGATTACCACTAGTTTTGTGCGAAAGAACGCAAAAATGCACCAAAATCGAACTGGGGAGCCTGGTCAATTACGGTGCTTAAGTGTACCTAAGGTACGACAAATTTCCGTACAAAAGTCTCAGTGATGCAGATGATACGTCATGAAATAGTAACACGAGGTCAGTAGTGGCGGTAGCTATTCAATGCAAAATAAGGCGCTTGCCGTCAACGAGGTTTTATGTGCCCTTAACCCTTGTTTTTACGCTCGAATAACGTCCCTTTTTTCGCAATCGGCTATTCTATTTAATGGGGTAGCAATTTACGTCGGAGTTAAATGTTTTGAGCTTTGATAGCCGGAAAAAAGGTTTGTATAAGTCGACTATTTTTTTTGCGATCAGTTTATTGATCGTTTCTGGGGCTCCAGCTCAAGCTATAGATGATGAGCGCCTATGGCTGCCGAAGAAGCACAAATCTTACTATCCGAAACTCATAAAAGCTGCGCGCAGTGCAGAAAAGCTCGATCGCTGTGTATCGGTTCTAGAGGGGACAATTCATGTTGAGAGAAGTAAGCCCGACCACCCAATCTTTAGAGTTTTATGCCGCCAGCCCAACGGCCTAAGTTACACAGAGCTTGTCGATGGCCAGACCTTCGTTCCGATGACCAGCCGCAACTACACGCCGATGGAGCGGATGCAGATGCAAGAATCGGAATTTAGTGCGTTTTGTCGTCAGCATGTAGCGGATAAACTCGGCTTAATGGAGGGCCTTATATGGTTGACTGAAGGCAATCCTCGAGCTGAAACCCTCGATGAAAACGAAGCGATATTTTTTTACGACTTCAACGCAAAGAGTGAATTTGGTGAGCCGCTGTTTTATCGCGCTACTTGCACGATTCGCAGTTTTGACGATTATCAGATCAAAATAGCTTCGCGCCGCAATTGACCTAACAATAAAATCGATAGTTCTATCGATTTTATTGTACGCCCCGGAAACACTGGCGAAAATGGGCGAGCTTTTTATATTTCAGGGACTTGCGTTGTCATCCTGGAAACGGCGGTATATCTATTAACTCCCTATCGACCCGGCAATAACTGTTACCGGGTCAACAGCTTCAGCGGCTTTTCACCTGATCAGTCTTTTTAACTTGCATGTGCGGATTGATGCTTCTATCATTCGCGGGTTAATTTCCAGAAGTAATTGATTTTAAGCCAGTTGGAGTCCCTGTGAGCCGACGTAAAAAACATAAGCAAGATAGCGAAGAAAAAGCCGATATCGACTTAACGCCGATGCTCGACGTTGTTTTTATCATGTTGATTTTTTTCATCGTGACAGCATCCTTCGTTAAAGAGCAGACAATCAATGTCAACGTTCCTGACGATGATCAGGTCAATCAGCCCCCGCCACCGGACTCGACGTCAATTCTTATCGTGGTTAATGCAGCCGACGAGGTTGAGATTGATGGCCGACGCGTGGATATCCGCTCTGTACGCGCACTTATTGCGCAAAAGCATGCTGAGTCACCTGAAGCGGGGGTTGTGGTGAGAGCGCATGAGGACTCGACTGCAGAAACTTATGTTGCGATTGCCGATGCTGCCCAAGAGGCAATGGGTAGATTTAACGTGTCCTTGGTTCCTTACTCCGATAGGGCAAGCCGCCGTCGTTGACATTTATTGGAACGCCAATTAAAAAAAGCGGCCTAAAGGCCGCTTTTTTTATGGAATTTATTTCGCAAACTCAGAGTTAACGACTGCGGTGCATTTCGGAGGCAAAGCGATTTAGTTGCTCAACAAATGCGGCGCTCGATTCCTCCATCTTTTCTAACTGAGCATTTGCTGTTTGCGCATCGCCCGAAGATTTTGCTTCTACAGCTGCTTTACAGTACTGGTGAAAAGAGCTGTGTGGGCGCTCAAGGGCGCGAAAAGCCGAACTGCTGCCGTATTCTTGCTGGCCCTCGGAGTCGTACCAATGCCCAAAGTAATTGGATTTGTGGTCTCCTAGTTCGCTGGCCGTTTTGTGCCCACTGCCAATTACAGCTTTATATGTTTCTTGCTTGCAGGAAACATGATCGGTTTTCACGCGCTGTAAAAAGGAGTCTTCGGTGGAACGCTGGATAACGGCGAACATTTTTTGAGCAAGGCTGACAATATTGCTGGTGGTGTTTTCGATTGCCGCTGTACTTGTTTTGACACTGTGACTCTTCTCGCCCACATGGCCAATCCCAGAGACAACATTATCCATTTCCGTATTAACTTTGGTGATTAGCGCAGCAATTTCGTTGGTTGCTTCTGCTGAGCGTTGAGCTAAGCTTCTGACCTCGTCCGCGACCACAGCAAACCCTCGCCCTTGCTCTCCCGCGCGAGCGGCCTCAATTGCAGCGTTAAGTGCGAGCAAGTTCGTCTGCTCAGAGATGCCTTGGATCATCGACACGAAGCCGTTGATGCCCTCAGTAACAGATTTGAGGTTGTTTACCGCATCTGCGACGTCTGAGGTGTCAGTTGCGATGGTCGAGGTGGTTTGGTTCGTCGTTGTTAGCAGTTCGTTTATTTGATCGAATAAATCTTCCGACGCCTGGAACTCTTTGAGATTTTGCATCAAGTTTTCGGTAATTGCCGCCGATCCTTCCTGAAGGTCATGCATGTTAGCGGAGTTAAACCACATATTGCTAACCTGATTACTGTTTTCAGTGCGAGTACTACTGTTGACTTGACTCGAAAGATTAGCGTTTTCAGTCATTAGCTGATTGAGCTGGCTCTTGAGTGATTCGTTTTCTTCTTTCAGGCGACTATTTTCGTCCGTGAGTTCATTGACCTCACGATTTAGCTTTGTACCGAACAGCATTGAATGTTCCTCAAACCCGTTTTTGTTTTAACTATAGTTGGAATCTGAGTCCAGCGTGAAAGAACTAAACTGAATGCTCAGCTGAATTCTTAAAGCGGGAGTCGAAGATAATCACACAGAATGTGTTGTAAACACAGAATAGTTTATCTGCTGGCGTTCAGCCGCTAAGGCTTAAATCTTTGAGTGACTTAAAGTTGCTATTTAAGCGCCCGCAAAGCTTCTTTAGCGAACATTTGTAACGTGCTTGGTGGTTGTTCGAGCAGTAAGTCGAGGTCACGTTCCGTGCTGGCCTGCTTCCCTTCCTGGTGAGAGAAGGCGTGTGCTGCGTTTTCTAAAACTTGATAAAGCACGATAGGTTCTTCAAAGCGCCGGTCTTTGTCCTCACTGCAGAGTTTGGTAAACGCATAAAGCACCTCTAGTACGGCGCTTTTATAATATGGTGGGTGCAAATGATGGGTGCATTTGTCGAGCAATCGGGCGAAATTAGCCTCGCCTGGGGTCATTGACCGACGCGCTAATTCACAATCCAATTCAAATTCTCGGCTGCCTTTGTCTCCAAAAATGAGTGTTTTTGCCTGTTCCAGGCTGCGCCAAATATCTTCTAGAAACTCATCGCCTAGGTGAGTGATAAGCCCTCTTTCAAGCCGCCACTGAAACCAATCTGTGTCTACGGCTAGATAAGTGTCCTGCGAACATGATGAGGCGCTTTTCTCGCCTGCGGAAAAGTCCGAGGTGATTCCGCTCGAGAACGAACGTCGCTGAGAGATAAAAATTGCTTCGATGCGCTCAAGCAGTGTAGAGGGGGCCAAACAAGCGACTTTTTCAAACAGGGCACGATCGTCAACAGATTTTATTTCGTTTTGGCAGAGCAGCATAAGGCTACTTATTTGAATCGAACGAATACCCGTAAATAAGTCGGGTGAGGTACGCATCAGATAGCCGACCAGGCATAAAATCTCTTCAGTTAGCGCCCGTTCAAGTGGATGATCCGTCGCGTGAATGACCTGTTCGTGAATATAATCGATGCCTGCTGGGTGCCGGAAAACAACACGTCGCTCGCGAATGTGGCCGATGGTAACGGTCAAATGTCGGGCGACCAGTAGTGAAAGTGCGTCGCTTAGATCGTGGTTAACTTGCTCAAGGGATACAAAGCAATAGCGAGCAAGCGTCCAGTAGTTCAGAATTTTGGCTTTGAAATAAATAAGCTCAATAAACTGTCGCGTTGTGCACTCGTAGCCGTCTTCGCCGATATTGCTATCCAGCGGATGAGCTTCAATAAAACTCAAAAGCGAACGATAAGCAGCGGTATCGCCAATTTCGCTAAGGCTGCAGCAGAGATCTTGAGCTTCTTGAAATAAGCGGGCTTTATCGACTTGGGCAACGTGTTCTTCATCAAAACGCACGCGTGTCTTATATGTGCTTATTGCTAAGTTTGTGCCGTTTAGGTGGTTGACGCGTGAGGCTCGGTAGGCGAGTGCGGCCGACGCATAACCAATGTATTCAACATTTTTACGCAGCTGCAAATCGCGTAGTGCATCGAAAAATGAGTCCACTTCAGGCGTCTCGCAAAACTGCTGGTCAACCATCCAAGTAAAGACGGCGACTTCGTTGTTGAGCCAGTGGTTTTTGATATGTTTGATTTCGCGCTCAAAATAAATTGTCACTAAATGGGCGTCGAAACTGCGATAATTGTGCTGTTCGCTTTGCAGCCACGAAAGGCATAGGCATTTCTTATTTTGGACATGATAGGTTTGCGACGTCGCGAGACTTTGCAAACGCCTTGTTGGCCGGCCGGTCAAACCCAGCGCTTCGTTCTCACCTACATGTGCATAAGTCTTTACGATAGTGGGTGCCGATACGACATGAATCGGGTTTATATCACTTAACGATTCGGCAATGATGCCGCGTTGCGCAAGTGATTCTTTGATCACATCGTTTTCTGCCAAAACCACAAGTGCAATTTGTGTTTTTGTGTGGCGTCGCGAGCGCCGACGCAAACAAACTGGGTCCAGGTCTTTGGGTTCGATAAAACCTTCATCAAGCAAAACACCGGTAATATATAGGCTTTGTGCCCAAACAAGCGGGATGTTTTCATTGGGTACCCGCTCTTGCGTGCGAGGATTCTCCTTCTCCGCCCCGACATTTTCTTTTTCTAAATAATATAACTCCGGTAGCAGACCATAACCGTCAACTTCTACCATTAATGATTCAAGTTTTTTGCGGTATTGCTCCGCTTCTTCGCGGTTTTCTTCAAAAAGAGCTTGCACGTAGAGATAGGCAAAAAACAGTGGCCATTCGGACTCGATATGCTCAAAATTAACAAGTTCAGAATGTTCGTAGTGAATACGGGAGCTCTCTTCTAAAACGGTTTGATGACCATCCCACAAAAATCGTTTGCAGCCGTAGTCACCGCCGAGTTTATTCAGTATTTCATCGCGTGTTTTTTTGACTAACTCAGGGTCACCGACAGCAAATGCTGGAAAACCGATCACGCTAAGTAGGGCGCTGTCGACTTCTTTTGATAATGATTCGCGCGGTAAAAGCGACGCGAGAGTATTGCGAGCTAGAGAAATTGAATCGGCCACGGTGTGAACTTCGGCGCGCTTCGTTGCGCCGATACCGAATAAATTAAAACCGTCGAGTGCTTGCAAAGCGGCCTTTGCCATGCCGACGGAACTGGCATTAATCTCCGTTTTGCCGTTATTAATTTTATTACCGCGTTCCCATATGCCGAAGTCATGTGTGCGATAGGCACTGCCGATGTAATAAATTAAATTTTGAATAAAATCGACTTCGCCAAAGGTGCGAATGATGCGAATGCCCGAACCGCTCATTTGCGCAATCATCAACAGATAAAGTGAAGTTGCGTCAATTTGCAAATGCCCCCACGCGTCATCAGCAACGACGGGCAGGCCGGTCGCCGTGTCGTATTTAGCGTGCAGCGCGTCTAGTGGGTTGAGTGAATGTTTGAACGCCTCAACTTTATGCGCTTGTCGCATCATCGACAGCAACAAGCTGCGCATGAGTTTCACTGTCGCTTGTTCTAACTGGTCGCTGCGCTCTGTTTCGCCTAAGCGGCGGTAAGCTAGGCAAAGAGCCCAAACCGAAAGAATCGAGTAAACGTTATCGCGAACCCACGCATCGGTGTAGTTACCATGTGAATTAATGCTCGTGCTGGCCGGTAGCAAGCCAGTGACTGGGTGCTGCCGTTTTAGAATGACTGCTTCAACTTCTGCAAAAATTTTATTCAGTCTTTCCGTTCTGTTCATGGTTTTATCTAAGTGTCATATTCGCGTTCACGCGCCACAGCGCGATAGCCGATATCCCGACGCAGGTAGCAATCGCGCCAGTGAATTTTATCTGTGCCAGCATAAGCATTTTGCTGCGCTTCAGTTACATCGTTGCCAAGTGCAGTAACACATAAAACACGCCCACCGTTGGTTATTACTGCCTCACCGTCGAGTTTTGTTCCTGCATGAAATACTTTGATTGTAGACGTATCGACAGATTCGAGCCCGGAGATTGGCAAACCTTTCTCGTAGGGGCCTGGGTAACCGCCCGCAGCCATCACAACACCGAGTGCAGGGCGCTCGTCCCAAACAGGGGGCGAACACCTTGCTAAGCTGCTATTGATCGCCGCCGAGCAAAGGCCTGTTAAGTCACTCTTCAAGCGCAACATAATGGGTTGTGTTTCCGGGTCACCAAAACGGCAGTTATATTCGATGACTTTAGGTTGGCCGTTTTTATCAATCATCAGGCCAGCATAAAGGAAGCCAACATAGGGATTTCCCTCCTGCTTCATGCCCGTGATGGTCGGCAAAATTACTTGATCCATAATGCTTTGATACACGCTATCAGTAACAACCGGCGCAGGCGAGTACGCGCCCATGCCTCCGGTATTAGGGCCTGTGTCACCATCGCCGGCGCGCTTGTGGTCCTGGCTAGTCGCCATTGGTAGAACTGTATCGCCGTCGGCAATAACGATGAAGCTCGCTTCCTCGCCCTGTAAAAATTCTTCAATTACAACACGGCACCCTGCCTCTCCGAAGGCATTACCCGAGAGCATATCGCGTACGGCATCTTCTGCCACTGCTAATGTTTCTGCCACAATAACGCCCTTGCCTGCAGCGAGCCCGTCGGCTTTTACCACTATTGGTGCACCGTTTTCGCGTAGGTAAGCCAGCGCGGGTTCAACTTCGGAAAAACTCTTATATGTTGCTGTCGGAATGTTGTGACGCGCCAAAAAGTCCTTGGTAAAGGTTTTTGAACCCTCCAACTGAGCTGCTTTTTGGCTAGGGCCAAAGCACGCTAGGTCCCGTGTTTGGAAATAATCGACAATGCCTTCCACAAGAGGCGCTTCGGGGCCAATTATCGTCAAGGCGATTTTTTGCTGGGTAGCGAAATCGGCAAGACCCGCAAAATCCATGACATCAATAGCGATGTTTTCAAGCTTGCTATCGTGCAAAGAGCCTGCATTTCCCGGTGCAAGATAAACTGTTTCAACCTCGCTGTTTTGCGCCGCTTTCCAGGCTAGAGCATGTTCGCGTCCGCCTCCGCCAACAATTAGTATTTTCATTTTTTTCTCCTTATCTTCTAGTGGCGGAAATGCCGCATGCCGGTAAAGGCCATTGCGATATTGTGTTCGTCAGCGGCGGCGATAACTTCCTCATCACGGATAGAGCCCCCCGGTTGAATAATCGACGTTATGCCAACCGACGCTGCGTTATCGATGCCGTCGCGGAAGGGAAAAAACGCATCCGAAGCCATCGCCGCGCCCTTGACTTCGAGGCCCGCGTGGTCGGCTTTAATGGCTGCTATACGCGCAGAATTTACACGGCTCATTTGTCCCGCGCCGACGCCGATCGTTTGGCTATCTTTGGCATAAACAATGGCATTGGATTTAACCATTTTGGCAACTTTCCACGCGAACAACATATCCTGTATTTCGTCGTCACTCGGCTGGCGTTTTGATACAAAATTTAACGCGTCGGCACTCACAAGGCTTAAATCTTGATCTTGGATAAGTAAACCGCCGTTCACCTTTTTCAGGTCTAGACGCGCTTGTTGTGAGCCGTTTAATTCGCCACAACTCAGCAAGCGAACATTTTTCTTCTCGGCGATAATGCTTTTTGCTTCATCGCAAACTCCAGGGGCGATAATAACCTCAACGAATTGTTTATCGATAATGGCTTTTGCAGTTGCTGCATCGAGTTCACGATTAAACGCGATGATGCCCCCAAATGCTGATTCAGGGTCTGTTGCAAACGCTTTTTGGTAGGCAGTTAACAAGGTTCCTCCCTCTGCAACACCGCAAGGGTTGGCGTGTTTGACGATAACGCAGGCTGGATCTGAGAATAACTTAACTGTTTCAAGTGCAGCGTCTGTGTCCGCTACGTTGTTAAACGAAAGTTCTTTTCCTTGAATTTGAAGCGCAGCAGCAATGCTGTCCGGAGCGGGGTTGTTCTCGCGATAAAACGCTGCTTTTTGATGGGGGTTTTCACCATAGCGCATCTCTTGTGTTTTAGTATATTGCCGGTCAAACGTGCGCGGAAAATCGGCGGATCCGGGCGCTATTTTTTTGCCCAGATGATTAGCGATTGCGCCGTCGTAAGCGGCGGTGTGGGCGAATGCTTCCGCTGCGAAGTCGAGCCTGGCGGCGTAGCTTATCGCACCGCCATTCGCTTCCAGTTCATCGACAATACGAACATAGTTGGCTGGGTTGACCACTATGCTCACATATTTGAAGTTTTTTGCAGACGAACGAACCATTGTCGGTCCGCCAATATCGATGTTTTCGATTTCGTCTTCAAAGTTAGCTTCAGGGTTTGCGACGGTCTGTTCAAAGGGATAAAGGTTAACAACCACCAAATCGATAGCATTGATGCCATGAGTATTCATAACCTCATCATCTGTCCCGCGGCGAGCCAGAATGCCGCCGTGTATTTTTGGATGCAAAGTTTTGACACGTCCATCCATCATCTCGGGAAATTGGGTGTACTGGCTTACTTCGACAACTTCAATGCCGTTCTCTTTTAATAGGCGATAAGTGCCACCTGTAGAAAGAATTTCAATTTGATGTGCTTGCAATGCCTGAGCAAGCTCAATGATGCCGGTTTTATCGGAGACGCTAATTAAAGCGCGTTTGATGGTGATAGCGTTTGAATCGACCATGGTATATGTCTATTCCTGTCTGAACATTGAAGAGATAGTTTTGTGTTTTAGCGGATTAACGTGATTTACGTGAGCAAATACGCTGTTTACTGCGTCTTTCTGCGCAACCCACTACCGTGAAGTGCTTATCAGCATGTGCTTAATGGGTCGATTTGAAGCTGAAAGCAAATAAACAACAACGTACGTTTAATTGTACGTGCTGAAAATTTAAGAAAAACGAGAACAAGGCCGAAAACCGGCCTTGATATGAACCTGGACCTTATTACAGCAAGCCGTACTGCTTAAGTTTTTTTCGCAAGGTACCGCGGTTTAAGCCAAGTACCTGAGCGGCTTTTGTTTGATTGTGGCGCGTATATTTCATGACAACTTCTAATAATGGTGTTTCGACCTCAGAAAGCACCATATCGTATACGTCTGTGACATCCTGTCCTTCCAGGTGTTGGAAATAATTGTTTACCGCTTGTTCAACGTAGTCACGCAGAGACTTACCTTGAGTCTGGTAGCTCGTGTTAGGCGTGGGTGAAACTGTTTGCGTTGTTGTTTCCTTGAGTCGTTCAGTCAGAAGAGTATCTGCTGTATTCATGCTACTTGGTCCTCTAATTGGCTATGCCATTGGTAAAAGCCTTGAATGGCGGTTAGTTGTTCTTTTTTTGTGGTAACGCTATTGCACACCTGACGCACTTGTTGGGCTTGATTTCTATGACATTCCAATTGGGGGTTCGCGAGATACCAGGCGATATGTTTCCTGGCAATTCGAGCCCCTAATTGCTCCCCGTAATGATCATAGAGTGCGTTTAGGTGGGTAGTGATAGTACTAAAAATTTCGCGTAACTCAATGGGTCTTGTCGAATTTTTCCCAGTCAATGCGTTGCTAATTTCACGAAAAATCCAAGGTCTGCCGCGTGCGCTACGCCCCAACATGACTGCTGCGGCCCCAGTTTTGGAAAGTACATCACAGGCCTTGTCCGGATTGTCAATATCGCCATTAGCAATCACCGGAATCGCAACCCTTTGCGTAACCTCAGCGATCGTGTCGTACTCTGCTTCGCCTTTAAAACGGCAGGCGCGCGTGCGACCGTGAATAGTAAGGCATTTTATGCCTTCAGCCTCAGCGATGCGGGCGATGCGCGTCGCATTTTTTTGTTCTGGGTCCCACCCTGTGCGAATTTTGAGGGTTACAGGAACATCGACAGCCTGCACAACTGCGCTAACAATATCAGTCACCAGGGATTCGTCTCGCAACAGCGCGGAGCCAGCCGCCTTATTACAGACCTTTTTAGCGGGGCACCCCATATTTATATCGACAATTTGGGCGCCGCAGGCCTCGGCTTGTTTGGCTGCCTCCGCCATTTGGTTTGGACAGCTACCGGCGATTTGCAATGCTCGGATTCCGTTTTCGCCGACAAGCTTCAAGCGCGACTGACTTTTCTTTGAGTGCCAAAGTGATGTAATTGACGTCAGCATCTCGCTGGTAGCAAGCCCTGCACCAAAATCTCGGCAGATATTGCGAAATGGAAGGTCGGTGATTCCAGCCATTGGAGCTAGAACGACGCGACTTTTGATCTGATAGGGCCCAATGTCAAACAAGATTTTTCGCTTAATTTGCGTTTGCGCGGCTTTTATACCTCAGCACTATTATATATTTATTTGTATTATAAATGCTGGTGCCGCAGGTTATTTATTGCGCGCTATCATACTCCCAAGAATACCTTTTGGGAATGCATTATTTGATCAGATTGATTAAATTCGAATCAAGTACTGTATTAAAAGTTCGATTGTTGCGCAAAACGAACGATATCGTAGCGAGATAAACTATTCCTTACGATTTCTATGAGTATTGCTTTAATTAGGAAGGATGAATAAGGGAAGCGAGTTTTGGAACCTATGACTGGGCATACAAATATATCTTCCTGATCTATCAGAGTGTCGGGTAAATAGGAGCTTGCCTGGAAACGCTTCGAGGCTGTCACATATCTGAGAAAAAGGAGTTTAAGTATCAAAAATGACTAACGCACGATATCTACTTTATATCCCGAAGCTACCTCTCCTGGATCTTGAAGTTCGAGTTCGATGTGTACCTTAGTATTTGTTGGCATCACACTTACGCCTTCCAAATCACTGCCTAGATACTCTTCTGGGGAAAACGTGCGCTCGGTAAGAAATTCTCCATTGGTTTTGTTAAATGAGAGTCGCAGGTCGGGAAAACTTTGCTCGAACGGTGCTTTATTTATAAGAGATGCATCTACGAGCAGGGCGTTGGGCTTTTCAGGGTCGGGGTGCGACTGAACTGATAATTCGACTATATCAATTTTTTCCCGATCAATTTGTTCGGGTAGGACGCAACCGATATATCCGCATGCGAAACCGTAGAAACTGCGATAGGGCTCGTATTTATTTAGCTCTGGATATTTGAGCCACGCGATTTGCCCCAAAAGGGCAAATAGGCCTACGAATGCTAAAATTGACCACACAATTTTGCTGCTGAAAAAGCCCCGTTTGCCCCGAAATTCAACTTCGACAGGTTCGGGTTCAAGCGTTTGAATCAGCTGTGTTGCCGCCGATTGCGCATCTTCTGTTTTATCTTTACTTTCCTTCTTGGGCGCATTTTTTTCTCCTTGTGTGCTTTCTTTATTAGTTAACTCTTCGTCCTTTTCTTGCTTGGGCACTAGACCGATTTGGCTTGGCTCATGGCCCTCTTCTGCGAGAAGATCGAGTACCCAAGATTCGTCATCAGAAACTTCTTCAACTTCGTGATCGTCGGATTTGGGTGTGATGACAGCATCTTTGGAATAGTCTTTTTTCTTAGTCTTCGACTTAGGCTTCTTGCGCTCAGCGGCCTCGTATTCGCTGATATCGATTTCCACGAGCTCTTCTTCTTGGTGCTGTAGGTGCGCGCGACCATTGAATACTGTGAGGCAAGTACCGCAGCGAACCGCACCCTTCGCAGAACTCAAAAGTGCTTCTGTAACATGAAATGCAGTCGAGCACTTAGGGCATTGAGTAATCATTTCGGCCATATCGGCGACGGACCTTTTAACTTGCTAGTTGTTTTAACAGAAAACATCAAAACAACTAGGCCAAAATACCAGCTAAATCAATAAACCAAACAAGCTATCAAACTAAACTTTTTTGCTGAGCCAATAGTCATTTGGGCGAATAGGTCGAACACCTATTTTGCCGAAAAACTACTTCTCTTAAATCTTTCTCCAGCCGAATTTGAGTGGCAGAAGTTTTTTCAAGGCCGCAAACTTTTTAGTATCAATATCTAGATTTAAAATCTGCTAAAGCAAAATTCAAAGTATAAGCTAGCTTCTTGATTTTGGTTCAGTTTTTGTGTTTGGTTATTTTCTATGGGTGCTTGCTTGCGGTCAAGCAGGCCCATTCTTCGCGGATGAGTACTGGTTCGAAAATAAAATCATTGGCATAAGCAGAACAGACCATTTCCGCTTGAGTTGCCAATATTCCCGAGAGGCAAAGTTTTCCATTCGGTTTTACCGAAGCTGCAATTTGTGGCGCAAGCTCTATTAATGGAGCCGCAAGAATATTGGCAACAACAAAGTCTGCCTGTAGAGGGTTGAATTCTTCTGGCAGATACAGCTCGACGTCCGCGTGTTCTAATCCATTGTTTTTAAGGTTTTCGCGGGTTGCGATCAAGGCCTGGGGGTCAATATCGACACAAGTGGCCTGTTTTGCACCGAGTAGAAGGCAAGCGATCGCGAGAATACCCGACCCACAACCATAGTCGACAATGGACTTTGCACTTAAGTTCTGCTTGGACAGCCAATTTAAACAAAGAAATGTTGTCGGATGGGTGCCGCTGCCAAAGGCGAGGCCAGGGTCGAGCATTATATTCACGGATTCGGGTTCTGGAGGCGGTGTCCAACTGGGACAAATCCACAATTTTTCGCCGCATTTCAGCGGCGAAAAGTGGTTCATCCATTCGCGCTCCCAAATTTTGTCTTCCAAAATTTGCCAGATTGTGCGAGTTCCTTCGGGAAGCCGCAATTTTTGCACGATGGCCTCGGTGTTGCAGTCACTTGCAAACATCCCAA
>JANQJB010000082.1 GCA_028281865.1 Marinagarivorans sp. | reverse complement strand
TAAATTCTATATTGGCTGGCTTGTTTGGCTGACGCATGCATGCGTTCTCCACTCTTATTCTATTTGTTAGCTTTGCTATAAATTTGCTCCAAATTTAATAGTTTAATTGGAGCAAATTTATTTTTATGCATAGAATGCTAAAAAAACCCCTAGATATATTAATTTCTATCTGCGCGATCGTGTTTCTGACGGAAAATTCTCGCGCTGGCTTTATTCTGTTTATGTTGAATTGTGGCGCGTTCCTTTTTAGTAAATTGGCCATCCGCCTTAAAACGTGCTTCCGTGCGCGCGATGTGAGCCTGATTTTTTAACAATTTGTTAGTCTCGCGTGCTGTTAGCTCCTTATTTTTTATGCCGTGTACTATGCGATCGCGCTGGTTATTTTGACGATCATTGATCGAGGTGGCGTTCGCAATATGAGCGGTCGTCAAAGCCAAAAAACACAACGCTGAAATAACGAAATTTTTCATTTAGAATCCCCTACGTTTAAAATACTGTTGGTTGTATAAGCTTTAACGCACGAGCTCAATTTGGGTTGACAGAATTTAATAAAAATGAAGCTTTTTCCACTAAAGCTAGGTTTTCGGTCTAAAACCCTTGAACATTGTTAAAAATCTTACACGCTTACCCCAGTAAAATAGCTGAAAAATAGTGAGATCTGGTTATGTCTAATGTCATATTGCTTGGTACTCGCAAGGGTACCGTTATCGTAGATTTAAACAATAATGCCTGGGTTCCCCGGCCGATTCAACATGCGGGCATTCCAGTGTGCTATGCCGCGCGTGACCCCCGCGATGGGACTTTATGGGCCTCATTGGATCACGGTCACTGGGGCCCGAAATTATCTCGCTCGCGCGATGGTGGCGAAACCTGGGAAGACGTTTTGTCACTCAAATACCCAGAAGGTGCGCGCTATATTGTCAAATATTTACCTACACCAGACTTCGACCCCGAGGCACCGCAGAAGCAGCCCGAGTATAAAGATGCGACGGTTTATAAAATCTGGACAATGACTTTCGGTCCCGCAGATAAGCCTGGTCTGCTATATGCGGGCACTATTCCGGGTGGTTTGTTTGTAAGCGAAGATGGTGGCGACTCATGGGAGCTGAACCGGCCGCTATGGAATCATGAGAGTCGCGGTGGGGACCTTTTTATCGGCGAGGCCACAAGTGAAAACAAATGGGGCGGCACCCCTGCCAGCATCGACTACGGCGTATTTGAACCTGGTATACATTCAATATTGATAGATCCTCGCGATGCGAAACATCTCTACATGGCGGCTTCATCCGTTGGTGTAATGGAATCGCTTGATGGTGGTCAAACTTGGGCCGGACGCAATAAAGGTATGTTGATGGATTACTTGCCAAACCCGGAAGCGGAATGGGGACACGACCCGCATTTTATCGCCGCTTGCCAAAGCCAGCCGAATTGTATTTGGCAACAAAACCACTGCGGAGTTTTTTTTAGCGAAGACGGTGCACAAACTTGGCGTAAAGTCAGCGTGTTGGAAGAGAATGTGCATTTTGGTTTTCCCATTGCGGCTGATCAAAACGATGGACATACAGCGTGGGTAGTGCCTGCACGAGCTGATTCTGAGCGTATGACAATCGATGGTGGACTATTTGTCGCACGGACATCTGACGGCGGAGAAACATGGCAATCTTTTCGCAAAGGGTTGCCGCAGGAAAATGCCTACGACATTGTACTTCGGCACGCGTTGGATGTGGCCGGAGACTGTTTGTGTTTTGGTTCGACGACTGGCAATGTTTATCTTTCGCAAGACCGCGGTGAATCCTGGATATGTGTCGGCAGTAATTTCCCACCCATATACTCGGTGCGCTTCGGCTAGTTTTTATGGTGAAGGTGGAAATGACTTCTCACTTGTACCGTTTTTTTCCGGTGCTTGAGAAGCGCGAAATTAAAGTAAACGCTAAGACGGTTGCAGAGGTTTTGCAGGAAGTTAATAAAATTGCACCGGGATTTAGTGATTATATTATCGATGAACGTGGTGCGTTACGACGGCATGTAAACGTTTGCATCAATGATACTTTCGTCGTTGATAGAAATACGCTTTCGGATTGTGTTAATGACGGTGTTACCGTTTTTATCTTCCAGGCGTTAAGTGGTGGGTAAAAGCTAAGCTCTGGATTAGCAAGCGCTGCGCAACTCGAAAATAGTTTTAAAAATTGGGCAATTTATTTCTTAATTTGAATAATCTAAATTAGCTTGACAGTTGTAAATTCACGCGTAAAATGCGCAAAAATTTCTTATCAGAGAGGCGCTCTCGAACATGCAATATGAAGTAAATCACATTAGCTAATCCCTTTCGAGTGCTTTTCTCGGAAGGTTAATTTATTTCCTTCCGAGTCAGATAAAAACCCTGACCGGATTCCAGTTGGGGTTTTTTTATGTCCGTCAATAAACTCCTCAACACTTTATATTGCTATAGAAATGGGTAGGGTATTGTTTTGTCGTAAGACAATTGCTTGGCAAAGTATCCACGCGATAAAACACTGCATAAATGAAGTAAGGTATTAGAACGAATTTTCGGGACAATAAAAATGGAAGCCGCATTATTGCAAGAAATATTAGCCTGTTTGCGTGGTGAACGGACAGTATTCCACTACTGCCCAGATCAGTACGCCGTTTATTTGATACGACGCGTATTAAATCAATATAAGCGCGTTGGAGTGCGCGATTTGCGTAATAGCCGTTGGTCTTCATTAATGTCTCGACCCGCAATACGTGAGCTAATTACCCATTGTGGCGATGGATATCTATATCCAGAAGTATTAGAAGACTTTTGGTTGTCTGAACCTGAGCCATTTGTATTAACACTGGGTCAATGGGGAGCGAGAAACCAATGGACTTGGAGCCAAACATCACGGCCTGGCTCAAACCTGGTTTTACAGCTGAATTTGTCGCGAAAATGGTGCCGGAGATTTTGCGGTGTTGTGCAGCAAACAGCAAATGAGTTTTTGGGCTTTGCTCACCCAATTAGTGATTCGCGTTCTGCGACACTTGCTTGGGTGCGTATGGATTTTGATTTTGAAACTGACGAAGTTTTAGTAGAGGAGATCCAGTCCGACCTGGTGCGAGAAATAGCCTCGATATATAAGCTTGCTAGGTTCGCAGCAAAACAGGAAAGTTTTTCTTATTATGGTGATACTTTCAAAACGGTAGACGCAATTAGTTTTTCGGAAATGTTTTTGTCGACGTTTGGAAAAATATGGCACGAGGCGATGTTGGCTGCGGCGCTGTTTTTTGTTTTCGACGAGCTTGGTTTTTCGAGGCTGTATTATCACAGTTTTGAAACAGGCAATAAGATGAAAAATCTACGCTGGAGCAAACCTCCTCGTTCGTTGTACAGCGATTTGCCAAAAAAGTTCTGCTTTGAAAAGGTTGAACATGCACCGGAATTTTTACAGCGGGAAAAAACTATTCGACGCAAATTGAAGAAATTGGAAAAAAGCTGCTGGTTTTATATGGCAGCATAACAAGGATGTTATTTAAACTACTAACGATAGAAAGGAGAAGAAACCATGGCCAAACGGCAGAAAAATAGGAATTTTCATGCTTGTCACCCGATCATGCGAAAGGGTGGTGTGCACGAAAAATCCTCAAGTGCAAAAAGAGCAGCAGCCAAACGCGAGACTCGCCGAAAAGCGAAAGAGTGGCTTGGCTGCTCGCCTTGTTATTTTTTGGTTGGCCTTTCCACTTCAATTTAATCGGTGTGAGGATCTAATTTAGAAAATGTTAGTCGTACGAAAAAATATGCAGTTAAATAGAAATAATTATCATTAAAAAATTGAAATAAAACCTTCAATAATTCGTCACGATACGTATATAAAAGTAATAAAAAAATGTCATATGACCTTGCTAATGTTGAATTGGACGACTGTGTGGAGCGTTTTTATCCGTTAATTAAAAAACGCACCAAATTTAGTCTTTAAAAAACGAATGCACCATTAGAGGCCTTAAAATGAGTGATCACTTAGAGAGAGATATCGACGATAAGGAAAACTACAGTGTTAATAATTCTGGCAATAGAAGCTTTGAAAATGTATTTCAAAAATATGCTTCTCGTCGTGACGTATTAGCAGGCAGCATGGCGGTTGCAGCAACAACTTTTTTTGTTACCAATAATGCTGTTGCGGATGACGATGATTCATATTTGTGGAAGAAGCGTCGCAAACGTCGCAAGTTAATCGACTTTGCTCCGGTACCAAACTCTGTGGGCGAGGAAGATAATCGCGAACCCACAATATCAGACGATTATCAATTCGACGTGATTATTCCATGGGGAACTCCACTTGAGCCTGGTTCTGCACCAGAGTATGCCGGTGACCCTAATACACGCCCGAGCTCTAAAGAAGCTTGTCGTCAAATTGGTATCGGGCACGATGGTATGTGGTTCTTTGCGGATCGCTGGAATCGTAACAGAGGTATGTTAGCGATCAACCACGAATTTGGCACAAACCCTCACGTGCTTGGAAAGAGTTCACCGGAGAGCTTAGAAGATGTTCGCCTTTCTCAGGCTGTGCACGGCGTTTCTATTGTTGCACTAGAGCGCAGTAGGCGCGGTCATAAAATGGGTAATTGGGAAGTTGTCTCAAGCCGCAATAGCCGCCGTATTACCGTTAATACTCCAATGGAATTTTCCGGCCCTGCGGCGGACTCTGAATTATTACAAAACCCTAATGGCAACGTACCTTTAGGTACTGTAAACAACTGCGGTTCCGGCCCTACCCCTTGGGGAACTTACCTAACGTGTGAAGAAAATTTTAACGGTTACTTCGGCGCAACTGAAGGCGAAAGTTTTAACGATCGTCGCACCGAAGAGCAATTGCGCTACGGATTTGATTTTGATGGTTTTGGTTACGGTTGGGAGAAGTTTGATAAGCGCTTCGATTTATCTGACGATGATTATATCAACGAGCAAAACCGTTTCGGTTGGATCGTTGAAATTGATCCTCGCGATGCTTCACAAAAGCCTGTTAAGCGCACCGCAATGGGCCGTTTCAAACACGAAGCGGTAGCAATCGCTGTTGGTGCTGGCGGTCGCGCTGTGGCTTACATGGGTGATGACCAACGCTTTGACTACATTTATAAATACGTATCTGCCGATAATTATCGCCAAATGTTAAAAGATGGCGTTAGCCCACTTGACGAAGGCAAGCTCTACGTTGCGCGCTTTGATGATGACGGAACCGGTGAGTGGTTAGAATTAACTATCGATAACCCTGTTCTTGCTGCGCGTTTCAGCTCACAAGCGGAAGTTGTTATTTATGCTCGAATCGCTGCTGACCTTTTGGGCGCCACGCCGATGGACCGTCCCGAGTGGACAACGATTGGTGCTGATGGCTACGTATATTGCACGTTGACCAATAACTCTAGAAGGGAGACACCAAACGCGGCTAATCCAGAAGCGCCTAACTTGACGGGTCACATTATCCGCTGGAAAGATTCTCGTCGTTATACCGGCACCACTTTTGAGTGGGATATCTTCATTCTTGCTAGTTCGACGCTAGGCACTGAGCAAACTTTTGGCAGCCCAGACGCACTTTGGGCAGACAGCTTCGGTCGTATTTTCATTGGCACTGACGGTGGGCAAGAGTTTGGTTTGCAGGATCAGCTTTTGGTTATCGACGCGAAAACGGGCGAGTCGCGCCGCATGTTAACAGGTGTAAATAGTGATGAAATAACCGGTATTACGATTACTCCTGATCAACGCACAATGTTTGTCAACGTTCAGCATCCGGGAAACGGTTCGCCAGATGCAACCAACTTCCCTGCTGAGCAAGATGGCGTAACCATTCCTCGCGATTGTACTTTGGTTATCACGAAAAAGGATGGCGGGATTATTGGTTCTTAAGAACTAAATAAAGCTAAGCGATACTGCTGATATAAAGCCGTATCCCAGGTGTGGGATGCGGCTTTTTTCTTTTTTGTGGTGCCGTAATGTTAAAGCTAAATATCTTCTTTATGGTAAATTAGCGCCTCGATCAAAATTGTTCCTCAGATACGATGATAAAATTTCTACCGACTCCGCTCCGATCTTTTCTGCTTTTGATCTTACTTTTCTTCGCTACAGCTTGCACCAAAACGCAATTAAAAGACGATCATCCCGCACACCAGGCAGAGGGCAAACCCAATATTTTATTTATTTTGGTCGATGATCTCGGGTGGTCGGACTTGGGTTATTCAGGCAGCACTTTTCACGAAACGCCGAATATTGACCAATTGGCTTTTCAGGGAATGCACTTTACCAATGCCTATGCAGCCAGCCCAGTTTGCAGTCCGACACGGGCGAGTATTATGACTGGTAAACACCCTGCGCGATTAAATTTGACAGACTGGATACCCGGCCGCCAAAGCAAAGATAATCTCGCACGTTTTTTTAAAATAATGCCGCCTGATTTTGAGCAACAATTACCGCATGATGAAATGACGATTGCCGAGGCCTTAAAAGAGGTGGGTTATCACGCGGGGTTTTTTGGTAAATGGCACCTGGGTAAAGAAGGTTCCTGGCCTGAAGATCACGGTTTTGATATTAACAAAGGAGGCTGGGAAAAAGGTGCGCCGTATTATCGTAAATACAATAAAAATACGGATACCTGGCATGGTGAGAGCGGCTTTTTTAGTCCCTATAAAAACCCCCGTCTTGATGACGGTCCGGAAGGGGAATATCTCACTGATCGGCTGGCTGACGAAACCATTAAATTTATAAGGCAAAAAAGAGAACAACCTTTTTTTGCGTTTCTGTCCTTTTATACCGTCCATAACCCGCTGCATGGGAAACAAGCTTTGGTGGATAAATATGTAGCTAAAGCAAAGCGCCTAAAACTCGATAAGGTATCGCCGTTTGACGAGAAAAAAACTCGGATGAACCGGCCCGACCCCGGCATATGGAAAGAGCGAACTATTCAGTCCAATGCAGAATATGCAGCGATGGTCGAGAGCTTGGATCAAAATGTTGGTAGGGTGCTTGATGCCATTAAAAACCTAGGGTTGGATAAGAACACAGTTATTATTTTTACCTCGGATAACGGCGGTCTCTCTACATCGGAAGGGTCTGCTACGACGAACTATCCGTTGCGGGCCGGAAAAGGTTGGCTGTATGAGGGTGGGATTCGCGAGCCAACGATTGTGAAATGGCCGGGGGTTACACCGCTAAACAGTGTTTGTGATACCCCGGTCAATAGTGCAGATTTTTATCCCACTATCTTGTCGATGGCGGGGTCAAAGCCTTCTTCCAGTCAGGCGATCGACGGTGTGGATATCTCGCCCTTATTAGCTAACCCTCGTGAAACAGACGATCGAGCACATTTTTGGCACTACCCGCACTACAGCAATCAAGGTGGTATGCCTGGCGCCGCGGTGCGGCTCGGCAACTTTAAACTCATAGAGTTTTTTGAGGATCAACGCGTAGAACTCTATGACCTCGCTGCTGACCTAGGAGAGACCCAGGACTTATCGGCTGTGATGCCCGAGAAATCGAATGAATTGCTGGCCTTATTGCGTGCCTGGCAGAAGGGTGTGGGGGCGAGGCTCCCGCGAGAACGCTAAGGCTCGGACGTACCATAATACCGAAAGCACTGACTATTAAAGTACTGCTTTTAATCGCTACTGGCACTCAGTGTGTCATTCTTATACCCTGGAAAATCGGCTAACTGTAAGAAATCTAAAATTTTTTTCCAAGCCATCTAAACCTTTTTGCCCCCTCGACTCGTCTATGCTTAAAAACCAAACACAAACTGGTTAAAACACGATTGTGCAAACTGAAGAGCAATTAATTGAGCTGTCCATTAGGGGGGATAGGCGTGCTTACGAGCAGCTCTATCGCTCCCACGCGGCTCAAATTTATGGTCTTTGTTTGCGTATGTGCGGTGATCGGACCACCGCAGAGGACCTTACGCAGGAAGCGTTTGTGCTTGCATGGAAGAAGCTAAGGGGGTTTCAAGGAAGTAGTTCGTTTAAGACATGGATGTCGCGCTTGAGTACCAACCTCGTGATCGACCACCTTCGTTCGCGTAAGCGTTGGCAGTTTGTAGATTACAGTGAATTGGAAGAAGCAATGCAGCAGTGCAATACGGAAGATGAAATGGACTTGGTGAAGGGACTCGCATTGCTGCCCGAGCAGGCACGCACGGTACTCGTATTGTTCGATTACTTCGGCTACAAACACGAAGAAATATCACGGATGACAGGGCTGGCAGAGGGGACCTGCAAGGCACATTTACATCGTGCACGTACATTACTGAAAAAGGGTTTAAGCAGATGAATCAGGTCGATGAAAGCTTGAAAAAAGAATTCGAGAACTTTGATTTTTCAGTCGAACCAGAGCGCGATTTGTGGCCGGGCATCGAGAGTCTAATCGATGCTAACGACCAAATTGATTCAGACAATAATGTGATTGCGCTGCCTGACACTCGAAAAAATAACTCGTCCTTACCTAATTGGCTGCCGTATTCGATTGCCGCTTCGTTAATTCTTTGCACCGTTTCCATTTTGTTTAATGTTTTTGCCTATCAAAAACTTAGCGATATGAATACGGAGCAATACGTACAAGTCAAAGAGCAACTGGATCAAATGGCGCTTCTCGAACAGCAACACTCGCTGGTACGAGCAGAGATTAATCAATTTTTACTGAAAGAGGAAAAATTACTCGATCCAAATTTAATTATTGAAATACGGCAAGCGTTGCACGCAATTGATAGTGCGTCGCGCGAATTAAAGGCCGGCCTAAACGCTGATCCGGAAAACACACATTTTTCAGATATGTTAAATGAGGCGTATCAGCAGGAAGCGGGAATATTGAAGACACTACGTGCGAGTAAGGGAACGCGTATATGATGGATTTTAAGTTGCACATAACAAAGCTGTTTATTGTTATATGCGCGATTTGCTGCATAAGCTTTGCTGTGCACGCAGAAAATATTGAAAAGGAGTTCGACGCGAGTGGGATTAAACACATTCATTTAGATATTCCTCGGGCAACAATTATTGTACGCACTTGGGAGAACTCCACTGCGCGCGTTAAAGCGCAGCTGGCCAGTGATGAGCAATCATTAAGTATTGAAGAAAATAAAAATGCGATACGAATCAGCTTGGAAGGCCCGAGTTTAGGTAAGAGCGATCTCAAATCCTTTGCTGATATTCAGCTTGTCATCCCTAAAGAAATTCAGTTAAGTGGGAATCTTTATACCAGTAATATTGTCGTAAGGAATCTCGCCGCGCCAATTGATATGAAGAGTGTCAGTGGCAGTATCACTATATATGGCAGCAAAACCGATAAAACGATCTCGACGATTAGCGGTAATATAGAATTAGTTAATAACCAAGGTCGATCAACTGCCAAGACCGTAAGTGGAGATATTAAAGTTCAAAATCATTTCAGTGATCTTGATGCAGTGAGTTTGTCGGGTGATATTTCAGTTGTGGGAACGAATTTTTCTCATGTTAATTTAAATACAACTTCCGGTAATATTCGATTGTTGTTCCCCAAACAAGGCGAAACAAATGTAACGGCAAAATCTGTTAATGGTGATATTGTTTCAGTGTTTAGCGAGCCGCCGAAAGGAATACTACAACTTAAGGTGGGGCCGGACGGAAAAATCTACAATAACACCTTTAAGGCAACACACAAAAATATACTTGATACTGGAATTGTCGAAACGATTGGTGTCGAGAGTTTTAATAATCGAATAGAGCTGTCATCATTTTCTGGCTCTGTAACTGTTGATAAATCAACACGGAAAAAATGTGATAACTGTGAAAAGATTACGTTTAAAAAATCTGTTCATTCTTTCCCCAAGTATATTGAAGTTTCTGCACAAGAGGCCCATAAGCCGAAACGGTTCAAGTTACTTGATGAGAAGAAAATAGAATTAAATATCAAGTTTGTTGAGTCAGCTAGTGAGTCTGGTATTACTTCGTTGGCGATAGATTTATTTAATAACGACACTAATAGTAGGCAAGGGTCTGTTCGTCTGATTGATTTCTCCAATTCCAATGAGTTGAACTGCAATCTCACCAGTAAGGGAACTGTACGCGCAGAATCAAAGCATCAGGCAGTTAAGAAGAAGCCGATTAATACTTTTACAATTGTGAAAAATGTGAAGAAGAAAAATCTCTATCAGCATTCAATTTATATTAACGGTAAGAAAATGCAGTTCGAGACCTCGCAGATAATCGATGGTATCGGTTTTAAATCACTGGAAGGAAAGGCCATTGTTAGCCAAAACAAAAATTTTATTATGGAAAAATAATGTCGGTTTTTTGCGGTTCTTTGATCGGGCTAGTTATATTAGAAATCTTAAAGATAGAATTATAATCATTTATTGACCATAAAGGATGAAATATGAAAGGTAAAATATTTTTAAATGAAAGGCTTTGTTGGTTGCTTTCATATTCGATGCCAGTTTCAGTTGCGGTCGCTGGATGCCTTGCCTTGGTGTTTCCAAATTATCAGCCCCACTATTTATTTATAGTGCTGCTTGTGTTTAACAATTTATTGTTTTTTACCCTGTTTAACCCAAAATCAATTCTAAGTAAGAAAACGGCAGTTTTTCTGTTTATCACAGTTTATTCGCTGATAGCTAAGGTTTATTTATTAGGATATGGAATAGCGAGTGGTGTAACGAGTTCGGATTTTCTATTCAACGAATTGAAGGCTGTGAGTATTTTTATGATTCTTGCAGATATCGCTTTAGTCGGAATTTTATTAACTAGTATCGTAAAGTATCTTGTGAGTAAAACACACGCCGTTAATCAGGCTGAGCTGAATCGAAATTTATAGGTAACGTGTGCTACATGTTTTCTTTTATTGTTAAGACACCCGCTATTTTCACTAGTACTAATAAATTATTTCCAAGCTGTCGCAAGTGCCAACAAACGGCAGCCCCCCAAGCTCGAAAGCATAGGTAATTAAGCCAACGTAGACTTGTTCACCAAAGGCCGGGTTGGAATTAGGCAGGTTACCTGTGCCGTTATACAAGGTCCAATTGTCATCAGTTTCGCTCGGTGTCAAGTTCGGCTGTTGCCAATAGACAGTTAATGTCCTGTCTTGGTTGCCGACTATTCGTATATCGGCGCGGCCATTGGGCGCAATATTTGCGCCGGCATCGTTTACCGAAGAGCTGCCATTTACCGTGTTCTTTCCTTCAATCGTATTGTGCGTGCCCCCGCGATGCCCGACCACTACATGAGAAGAATTCGTGTCGCTTAAGTCGCTGACGTGCACTTGCAAGCCGGCAAAAATATAGGGATTGCCGCTGGCCGAAGCTGCAGATTGCGAATCCGCCAGCGTGCCAATACCGATATTGCGCGCAATGGCCTCAAAAGGAAAAGAAACCAGTTGAGCGTCTAAGCGTCCTTGAAAGGTATTAAAATGCAGGGTGATGTTGTTTGAATTATCGGTGACTTGCGCTCGGTAACGCCCATCCGCACGCGCAACATCCGGTAAGCTATTAGCGTTATTGCTAACGTAGTTCTGTAATTCGCCGCTACCGGCAAAATCGTCGTAAAAACGCGCCGAGTCGGTAATGGTGATGCTAATAGAATCGCTTTCGCTATCGACTGAACCATCATTCACCACCAAGCTAAGACTATAAATTCCAGCTAAATCCGGCATAAAGGTGGGCATGCTGGCATTTGCGTTTGTTAGCGTCGTATTGCTTCCATTCGGAATAGACGAAAATTGCCACTGATAAGTCAGTGCTTGATCCTCCGGGTCGCTGCTGGCGCTGCCATCCAGTGTCACAACCTGACCAATAGTGCTGGTTTGATTTTCTCCGGCATTTGCAAGTGGCGCTTGGTTTCCTCCCGAACCGCTGCTCGAACTCGCAGAGCTAGAGCTACTGGAATTGCTGGAGGCGTTGCCCCCGCTAGAGCCCCCACAGGCCGTAAGTATGAGCGCAGAGATGAATAATATGCTTAATTTTGTTAAAAGTGTCATTGCTTTAGCCGCGCTCTTTGATGGTTTATATATTGATATAGCAAGATATAGTCCTGAAATTTGCGGCTCGCACATATAGAATAATGTTTCGCCATACCCTGAGCGCAAAGCAATACTCGGGCTAAATCGATTGGCTGAATTATTGGGGAAAGTGCTATGTGGTCTGATTTGAAGTTTTTCTTATCTAATGAGCTGGAAAAAGGCATCCAACTAGCGAAATTTACTTTTATTCTATTTTTTGTTTTGTATTTAATTGCCGTGATTAGCCAGCTTATTACTTGGGACTGTTATTTACCCTCTTGCAAAATGGCGGCGGAAGCCACCCGGGGTAAGTTTATTGGTTTGACTGCAATAATGTTTATCGAGCTTTTGTTGATTGTCGGCCTTGCACTTGTAATTCCGGTCTGCGTTAGTTTGGTAAAAATTCTCTTTTATTGTTTTGCTTTTGCAGCTTTTATTTTACTTGTTATTGTCGGTGTTGGATTCGTTATTGGTGCGTTGGTATTTGTTTACTTTTCGTTTAGGGACTTCGGTTTTTGGGGTGGGCTCGCATCTATCTTCGCGATCATGATGTTGCTCGGTTTATTTGGCGGTAGGGCGCGGCGTTATGCAAGCACTCAATGGGATAGCCATTACGATAGGTCCGATGGTGATGAACTTGCGCAGGCGGCGGAAAGAAGACGCGAAGAACAGGCTTACGCTGATAAGCGTCGTGCAGAGGAGATGGCAGGTAGACTGGATAGCCCTTGGCAGGATAATCCGAATTTGCGTGGAGATAACCCCTATTCTAATAAATAAATCATCCCTCGAATATATAAAAAATAGGCTCACTTAAAACATTATTTCTGCTAAATATCCGAGCTGTCCTTACACATTCGGGAGCTTAGTTGATCTGCCTTTCATATAGCATATCTTGATGTTACTGAAATTATTAGTTCTCAAGCTTGCTGATATAAGTTTCTATTCAACCAAAGTGCTATACGAATAAACTTGTATGCTCTAAGTTTATCGTATTTTCTCCGTCGCTGTTTTTTTTAATTTGGCATTTTCTGTACGGCATATAAAAAATATCGACAAAAGAATGTTTGATATTCGCTCGGATTGGTTGGTATTAACTCATCATCGGAATTTAGTGTTGGCAAACGAATTTCTTTCGCTTAGGCTTGCGTTTTCCCTATTAATTAACATAGACAAGAATAGCTAAATCACCTGAAAGCTGACTTCTTGTTTTTTTATCATGCCTTATAGTCAATTATTTTGCGGAGTGCTTTAAGATGTATTTTTTACCAATGGAGCTTGTTTATCGCTTTCTAGTTGTATTTTTAACTCTTTTTCTCTCGAGCGCTTGTGCGCAAAAGCATGCTATAAGCTCTCCTGAAGGAACAACGACTTCGCTCGTACAGAAATCCGGGGTGCACGTTTTCGCACCACGCTCCGCACGAGCTCAAAAGGTGACTTTTTCGGATAAAAATAGCTTGATTAGCCAGCCCGATACGCCTCTATCTAATTTCTTTGACGAACACCGGCCAGATTTTGCGAATTCCCAGTTTCAATACGCGAAAAATACGATTATCGCGAATATCTATGCGCAAATGGAAAATGGGGCGTATCTGTATGAAATGATCGCCGAAACTGTTCATCAATATGAAAAGATAATAATCAAAGCGGATTATAAAACTGAGGACGACGGCAAAAAAAATATCGACGAAGCGGACTTACGGAGAAAAGCAAATTTATTGAGCAGATGGCTGAGCCTGAAAATTGGCGAATTAGATTACTTAAATGCCTCTAGGCAAGAAATTCGTGGGAAAGTAGAAAGCATCGTTTCTGGCGCAGATAATAAAGGAGCAGCAAAAGAAGTTAGCTACTCCGATTTAGTATACGAGGAAAAGGATCATGTCTTTGTTGCTGCTCTTATACAAAAGCTATCTGAGAGAGGCTTTGTTAAAAAAATTATAACCAATGCTATTGCCGGAAGAGAAGATCTTTTTGTCTCACAGGGAAGTCGCACGCAGGCGCTGGATACAGCTAGAGCTAAAGCAACACAATTTTTTAAGGACAATATAGGCGATAGCTATGCGCAGCTGTTTGCGCAGAATAAATTATCGCTTTGGGAGATGTATATTCAAAGCCTAAATGGTGGCGTAGGTCAGGGTGATAATGAGTTGCCAGCGTTGATAAACCCTATTGCAAAAGGAGAAGCATTACAGCGTTTTTCTTCCTCTTTACGGTCGGAAATTGATAAAACACTGCAAAAAGAGAAAGACTTAAATAAAGCGCTAGCTGCGGCTTGGCAAACGAAACTAAGCTATCTACAGTCAAAAAAAATATCCTCCACTCTCCCAATTTCTATGTTAGAAGATGAGCTTGCAAATTCTCCGAGTTTAATCGCGCCGCATAACGCCCTTGTGCGCTCGCTTAAGGACGTGGTCGAAAATTTGGACATTAAAAATACTGCGGAGATAGGTAAGGAACAAGCTGATGAGGGTAGAGACTCTATGGCCCGTAAAAGCTCCGATTTCGTTAAAGGGTTAAAAGATCCTATTGGTAACATTTCCGCTGCTTTCGAAAAAAGTCTTTCATGGCATGGCGCGATACTACCTAATGAGAATGACGAACACTATAGTCAGCATAAGACTGTCGGAGAGTCAGCTATATCTGCTTTAATACTTGCTAAAAAATTGCAATCAGATAATGCTGAGACTACTGATCAGCTAAAAAATATAATTATAGATAATCTCAAATATTTTACTGATTCTGAATCCAAGAATTTTTTTTCCAAACAGAAGTCGGTGTGGGAGAACCTTAAAGCTAGCCTTGATGACTTTGAAACTTCCAGTGTGATTTCAGTGGAGCAAGTGACCGCACAGCTTATTAATATACATGGTAGTAATGAGGAAGATAAAAAATTATTTGAAATCATATCCAATAAAGGGAATGAGATCTACAGTGCCATCGATGACCTTTTAAATAACGAAGAGCTTACTTCGTTATACGAAACGCACAAAAATTCAGACGGTGGTATCGGTAAAGAGTATGCGGCGGCCTATGGGAAGCTCAAAGAGCACTGGATCAAAAAAGATGAAAACAAAAAAATAGTAGAAAAATCGAAACGCTACTATGAAAGTATTATCACTAAATTAAATGAAAATAATTCTAACTTTGAGGTCGCTAAAACAAATATAGAAGGACTAAAGGAATTGCAAGGCTCAATCAAGCTTGCAAGAACTAAAAATGATGAATTACTTCGGGCTGTTAGTAAACTAGAAAAAAAACAAAATAGTTATCAAGAGAGCCTGGAGTCTTTTAATAAGGCTTTTTTGTCTCGTTCGAGCGAGCTTATTCAGCGGCGTCCGATAGCTGAACAACAGCAGCTTAATGCTGCGATTGCTCAGATTGCTAAGCACTACCAAGCTTACCTTGAGCAACTTCGCGTTATCGATTCAATGCAGCAATCCGATGCTGCCAATCTAGAAAATTTAACCAAATTTATTAGCTATGCATTCGATGCAGAATTAGCCGGTGATGCGAGTGAAAACAAAAATAAAGCGATAGAGAGGTTTGTTGCCCTATTTAAAGAGCATACTGATCTGCTAAATACCGATTTGCCTGCCCTAAATGCGCTTTTGGCCAGTCCACATATTGGTTTTTCTTCAGAGGTGTTGCGGAAGGAAGGTTTGGTGGGCATACCTTTGGAGTTTAACAGAGCATTGCAAGATAAACAGCCTCCTAGTAGCACCCAGATAGTTGACGCAATAAAACTCGCTTTTAATATGCCAAAAAATGCCTACCTTTTTGGTTTGGGCACAGCGAATCAACGGCGTATCAATACTTTTATTACTGAATTTACACATCGCTTTTCTGATATGCGTAAGCTCTCTGCTGCGCTAAGTGCTGAGAGAAATGTCGATTACGATTACTGGTGGTTAACGTTTTATCCAAAGGCCATACCAGGTGAAAAACATTCGTTATCTGGTACTAGTTTTATTGAAGTGAGCTTTCCGACTAGTGTTACACCCAAGGAACAATACGAACGCTGGATACATGATCAAACAAGTGCATTTGGAACGATAAAATACGAGAGGGTTGATAAAAAGCGTCTTACGGCAAAATATTCGATTTTAGCCCAACCCAAAAGCAAACCCGTGGAGCAGATAAATTGGCAAGGCCGGTTGAGAATCGCAACATCGGTGGTAAGTGATTTATTAGAGGTATTAGATAGTTCAGGTTTGTCCGAGCGGCATAGCGACCTACGTCGCGATTTGCTAATGGCGCAAGCGGAATTTACAAAAAAAATAACGGCTCAACAATGTAGTAAGAGCAAGATTTCTCATACGCAGAGCGAGTTTAGTCGCGCGAACTACTGCAATGTTTATGCACTGAGATACTATAAAGGTTTACAAGTGCTCATTGAAGCACGGGGTGATGAAAAAGTTAATTCCACTAAGATCTCGACGTATTGTTCCACACAAAGTAGTACAAAAATCGATAGGATTATGCCGGCCAAGAAAATCATGAGTGGAAAATATTGCGACGATACAATTCCTAATGACCTAAACGAAGTTAATTTCGCTGACTATTGTAATGTATGTGCGCTTAGATATTCTGGTTGTTTAAATTTATTAATCCAGTCTCCGCATACTGACGAAACTAATAAAAGTGTGGAAATGTTTTCTGGTAAACATATCGATCGAAACGAATCGCTAGCTTTTCAAAGCATGCACAAGAGTTATGTCTCGGAACTTAAGAACCAATATCAAGACTTTTTCAGTAAATTAGATTCAGATAAAAAACCTGACACTAAAGAGGGCATTGAATTATATAGTGAACAAAGAGTGAATGCTGTTGAGAAACATAAAGGTACATCTATAAGTGAAAATTTTCACAGTAGTCAAAAAGCTCGAGCTGAAATGATTATGAGGATGCAGTGGGAACCATTTAATTTAGATCATGTGATACTTGCTGTCTCATCGGCTGCGGAAACAGGTATGGCTTTGCCGTTTAAAATTGATTTGTACTTAAGCGCATTTTTTGATGGCAGTCGTAGATTTGCTCGATATTATAATTCGGATGAACAAGATATATACCATATGTTTCTAGACGAGAATTATCAGAGTATAGAGAGAGCTTGTGAGCTAGATGATTCAAGAGAAGACTGCCCACAGTCAAATACTAAGCAATATAAATCGGTAATTTGTGACTATCGTGCGGCAACACTATCGAAATATCTCTCACCATTTGATGGAGTTAAAAAGGAACTGGATTTAATCAGGTTTTTGGCATTAAATGGAGCAAGTTTGGATGATGTGCTCGAAGAAAAAGCCGAATCTAAAAAAAGAGAAAATAAGGATTCAAATACCCATAGCGATACTAGTTTGGCTAAAGAGCTTAGAGCGACGCCTGAAGACAGAGACAATGAGTTCAAGATAAATACCAAGGTTATAAATAACCTGTCAAACCTTAGCGATATTAAAAAGCGAGGGGATGCGGCACGAGATCTCGTTCGTGATTTAAAACGAGTTGATAGTGAGCTATTGAAGCCCTCCCCGTATCTTGAATATCCTGAGCTATGGTTATTCGAAATGGAGAGCAAACGTATGCAAGATGCGTTGCGCCAGATAGTATCCAATCTATTTATGAGTGGATATCCCTCCGTACCTACACCGGATCGCATCCGTCAGGAGTTTAAAAAGGATGATAGTCATTTAAAAGCGCTGATTTACGAGTGGCTAAGAGATTATTGGGTGGATACTTTACAATCTGAAATTGCCCTTTATGAACAGTTAGGTAGCCGACGCGGAGATAGACCAGAAAACGAACAAGAGCAGAGGCAAATTGAGAAAAATATGTTGGGAAGTTTATTAGACCGGCATCCCTACCTTAGCCATGAAAATCGACGTTACTTGCTTGATGAGATTCCTGGAAATCGTAATATCCATAAATGGTTCCGTATTATTTTAACGAAGAGATCTCTAGTAAGAGAATTATCCGAAAATTTACTCGACTACCAATATGCATCGCTATGGAAAACCATTGCCAACCTCGAACAAGTAGAGCGATACGATTTACCTTATAAAGACTTGACGCGTGAATCCTACGAACGTTTTCAACACGTTAAACGGCCGAAAGTCCAACCGGGAATAACGGTTGTTAAAATGCTGCCACTTTCTCGCGATGATCTGGTTTCGCTGTCAATCAATGAGGGCGGTGTTATGGCTAGAATGGCTGCTCAGGCGAATGCCGACGCGGTTTATGATACAAATACATTGAAGATGCTTTCGAATTCCTTCGGCGGACAAGATTTACCCGAGGTAATTTCCGATGGTTCTATTACTGAGCAAGAAGATAAAAACTCCAAACTTGATGAAGCGCGCCGACTACTCGATAAGTTTCACTTCAAAGATTCATTATCCCGCAATAATTATGGAGCTAGTGCAGCGGGACAGGCCAATTTATTTGGTACCGCACGCGCGGCGATGGCTTATTCCAAGCGTCGGGAGTATCTTGATGCGGCAATAACTGCGGCGGGTTCTGGCGATAATTTTGCAAAGTGGAGTGTGCGTAAAAGCGACTTGCGCAGTAATGAGGCCGGTACCGATTCTAGACGTCTCGTTGCAGCTGCGCACACGGGTTACCCAAATGGAGATCAGCCTTTTCATTTATTAGTAAAAATTCCGCACAACGCTATTCAAAAAGACTGGCAGGATAAAGAATATATTCTCTTTAATAGTGCGTATTCGGCGACTAAGCGAACTTCATTGTGGAAGGAGGCAGGGTGGTTAGGCGGCGCTATTCGGATTGGTGCTGCTGCGGTAAACCCTCGTCTATGGAACTCGATTGAGGAAGAGGGTGTAGCGACCGTCTATCCATTTAAGTGGGATGCTAAATCGCAGGCAGACCAAAAAGGTTTATTGTCTCAGCCAAATATGCTTGGAGGTAGAGTATATTTGGATGCGACCGACGAAATTCCCTACGACGATATTGTGACACTTATTAACGCTGAAGACGCATTTATAAAAACTACCAGAGAGTTGCAGAGTGCTGATGTCAAAGCAGTTATTGATGGAATTTCTACTCAGTCAAATGAGTTTCGCAAAAAAGTTGACGATTCGTTGCTATCGCAGCGAAAGGGCTTGTTAGAGCAACAGAAAGCTCTCGAAGAGCGAATGAAAGTATTAGAGGAAAAGGTTAAAGCGGGTTCAAAAATACCGGAGCAAGATGCAACCGAATCGAATTAATAAAGCTATTTTCACCTAGCCCCATCTGTGAAAGAAAGGCAGTTTCCGAAGCGTGATTTTTTAGGGTGGGGGTAAAATAGTTTGATACGGGCAGATTGGTTAAATTTGATAGTAAAATATGGACGCCTAATGTTTAGCTAACGTATTAGCTTGAAAAGCCTTTAAAAATTGTTGAATGGCGGTTGCCGGCACAGAACTGGATCTACCTTTGTTAATTAGATTCCCATTCTCATAGCTTGCAACAAATGATTGCAATATTCCCGATAGGGAAACTTCGTCCGCTGTGCATTGAAATAATGCTCCGCCAGATTGTCCTGGCTCGACTCGAGCGGTACTTAGCAGTCCATTATAGCTCGTTTTTAGAAACTGTCCCTTCGATACGACTTTTTGTTTTTTATGATTAAATCCTACGGCCCAAACAGCTTGCTGTTTTGCCAATTCTGCGTCAGTCAATTTAATAGGTAAACGTCCCTCTGTATCGGTGCTTAACAAAGCGAGGTCATACCCCTCGTGAACAGCTATAATGCTGGCCGCATGGTCAGATGAGAGTTTTGCTGTAACCGGAGAATTGATTGGCAATGCGTGTGCAACCGTAAGCACTTGATTGTGACCTACAATAACACCGCTCGCATTATTGTTTTCGCTAATAGATATCGAAATAACAGAATCAAAAGCATCGATGCTCAAATTAGAGCAATCGTTAATATCAGCGTAAGTTCTTAGGCTGTTAGCTGATATCAAAGCAGCTATTACTAACAAAAAGTGAGATGTTACGGCTTTGTACATTGGTTTAGCTTATTAAATCCTATCTATAAAGCTTAGACCAGAATGCAGGCAGCGATGTTTCCTGTTTCCAAATTGTGCTAATTCTGTGAATATGTAACTTAACCTGAGTTGACCCAGTTCATACCTTCGCCGGCCAACTTGCTAAAGCAAACAGTAACTCGAGGAAAGAAAAATGGTACTCAATGCAAAGCAAGAAGAAATGTGTTCTTCCAGCCAATGGGACTTTTCTGATTTGCAAGCTGTGTTTATCAATACCACATTAAAAAAGTCTCCCGAAAAATCGCATACTGAGGGATTGTGGCAGATCAGCAAGGCGATTCTCGAGAAAAATAAAATTCGGCTTCAGGAGTTTAGGCTTGTTGATCACGATATTGCGTTTGGTGTTTGGGGCGATATGACGGAACACGGGTGGAAAAAGGACGATTGGCCAAAAATCTACGACGTTATAAAACAGGCGAATATTTTAATCATTGGCACGTCAATTTGGCTGGGAGAAAAAACTTCGGTATGTACGCAGTTGATCGAGCGGCTTTATGCCAATTCGCACCTTCTAAACGAAGAGGGTCAATACGCAGACTACGGTAAAGTTGGTGGGTGTTTAATTACCGGAAACGAAGATGGCGCTAAACACTGCGCGATGAATATCCTTTACTCGCTGCAGCATCTTGGTTACGTGATTCCACCTCAGGCAGATGCGGGTTGGTTGGGCGAGGCGGGCCCAGGGCCCTCCTATTTAGACGAGGGGTCGGGCGGCCCTGAAAATGATTTTACTAATCGCAACACAACATTTATGACCTGGAACCTGATGCATATGGCACGTATGATAAAGGACGCAGGAGGGATTCCCGCACACGGAAACCAACGAGCTAGTTGGGATGCAGGTTGCCGATTTGATTTTGCTAACCCCGCTTACCGCTAAATGAAAACACTACTTATTATTGCGCATGCACCTTCCCTTAATACACAGGCGATTAGTCAGGCGCTTGAGAAGGGAGCGCGTGCCGCTGCGGATAATTTGGAGGTGATTCTTGCGCCTCCACTTGAGACGTCTATTGAACAAATGAAAAGTGCCGATGGGGTTATATTTTTTACACCTGAAAATTTTGGCTACATGAGCGGCGCACTAAAGGACTTATTTGATCGCAGCTATTATGCATTAATTGATTCAAAGCGTGGAACACCTTACGCATTGATTGTGAGAGCGGGTAAGGACGGAGCGGGTTGTAAACGGTCCGTTGAAAGTATTCTGGTGGGTTTAGGCTGGAAGCAGGTGCAAGAAACTCTGATTTTACACGGCGAGTACAAGGCAGAGTTTCTCGATCAGGTTGCTGAGTTGGGCAGTGCTTTTGCTGCTGGATTAAGTCTGGGAGTTATTTGATATTATTAAACCCATAAAGTTGTCAGAATCCGTTTCCTATAAAGCATTAGCCCGCCACGTATAGTTAAATAAAGACTTTTAAAATATTGCTCATTCGTTTTAGTAATGTCATTTTCTCGCTTGACAAATTGTCTGCAATTAGTTGGGTAAATCAGTCGCACCAGCTTGCTTATTTTTTTTGTATTCGCTCGGCGTTAAACCCGTTGTTTTTTTGAATGCTTTGTAAAAAGATGAACGGGCATTAAAGCCGGCATCCATTGCAATATCTAATACAGTTTTTTGCGCGTCTAACAGTTCGGGGATCGCGTGTTGTATCCGGTAGCTATTAACGTAGTCAAAGAAAGATTTCTTGAGGTTTTCGTTAAGCGCCTGGGAGACATAGTTTGGTGAAACTTGTACTGCTGAGGCAAGTTTTTGCAACGATAAGCCTGAATCTAAATAAAGTTTCTTATTAGTCATAGCGGCTTCAATTTTACTCGCAATTCGAGCTAGCTCTTGCTCAGTTAAGCCAGACTTTTGGTATTTCAGGTTGCTTTTATCTTCGGATGAAGGCAATAGATCTGTGGTGTTTAAGTAGCGACCGGCATAGCCGGGTTCTTGCGTTATACCAAATACAGATAGCGTCCATAATAAGGCCAAGTGCATAATTGCCATCAGTTCTATCGGTAGAATTAACGCCTGGTTTGTAAGCAGCGGGATACTGTAGAACAGGGATAGGCACCAGGAGCCGGCGAGCACGGTTACAGTCCAGCTCAACCAATAGAGTTCAGATTTATCATTATTGGCAAATAGCATTTTCAAGTTTGCTCGATAGCGAACTAAACCGCTTAGTATCCGCACCACATAATATGCAGAGAGAAACACCCAAAGTATCATTAATGCAAAAGCGCAAATTACGACAGCCTGTGGCCACGCCGGTAGGGCTGAGTTATCCGAACGGAATATCTGATCGAGCAAGTCACTTGGCAAAGTGAATAATGATATGGAGACAAGTATACCAAAACCGCTTGGTAGCAAATGTTTGTAGTGCTTACGGGAAAACTTCCAAGGTGTTGTCGCGGTAATTGCTTGCGTATACAGCCAGAGGCATACGGGCATAAGTAAATAGCAAGGTAACCAGATGGCTAAGCCGTAAAGCTCCAGTGGTGAATAGAATTCGATAAAAACTGGCAAGCTGTTAGCAACACCACTGCAAACCAAAAAGCCCACCATCGGTATTCGAGAGAGCTTGTTCGAGCTGTTCAATAGCAGCAGAGGCACACTGAGTGAAAGCAAGCCCAAGGCGGCGACAAGTAGTGCGAAAGTTATCAAAGAGTGAGTGTATTCCATACGAAAATTATAAGCGAAGTAGGACAGCAAATATGTCCGAGCAAGCAGGGACGGACGATTTTATGCGTTTTTTGTTGATACTGGTCTTAGTGTTAACAGGCCCTAGTTAAATTGTCTTCAAAGGAATTTCTTATGCCGCTTGATAGATCTTGGTTTGCTCCAATACTGCTATTACTTCTCGGTTTTATTTCGGTGTTATTTGGCGCCTTACATTTAAACTTACTTGGGCAAGGTGATGTGGGAGCCGAGCATCAAATGGCGTCAACTCACTATTTTAATATGCCAGTGCCTATCATTATCCATATTATTAGCGGCAGCTTCTTTAACATATTCGTGCCGTTGCAGTTCGCAAAACAGATACGTTCACGCTGGCCTAAGCTGCATCGTTACCTTGGTCGCTGCCTGCTCATTTGTGCACTCGGTTTTGGTTTTAGTGGGCTCTGGATGAATCATTTTTACCCCCAGTATGGAGGCGTGCTCAAGTATCTCGGCATTGCTGTCCATTGCCTGGTATTGGTAGTGTCTCTATTGCTTGCTTATCGCGCGATAAGAAGGGGAGACGTCGAGAGCCATAAGGCGTGGATGATGCGAATGACTGCTGCCGCTCTTAGCCCCGCCACCCAGCGCCTGTTTATTATCCCCACTTACCTGTTAATTGGAGAGGACTTGGTTACGGATGTAGTTATTGCAGGGGTGATCTGGTTCGGTTTAGCGGTGAATTTGGGGTTTGTCGAATGGATACTGCGTAAGAAAAAAGCTAGCGACTTTAAGAGGACAAGCCACAAACAAGTGGCAGAATCAAGTTATTAACCCGGCATTAGGTATTACCGGGTTAATAGGCTGCTAACTAGTTTGTCCTAAAGAATTGCAAATCGCGGCGCATCCTTTCGACCGAGTTTTGCATTTCTGCACTAGCGGAAGTTACCTGCTCAACAAGTGCAGCGTTTTGCTGCGTTATGGAATCCATATTGGTGACCGCTGAATTTGCTTGTTGAATACCATCCAATTGATTTCGACTTGCTTCGGTAATTTCGGTTACCATGCGAGTGACTTCCAGCACTGATTCGGTAATTTCTTCTAGCGTATCGCCTGACTTATTAACTAATTGCGTTCCTTCTTCTACCTGGCCGACTGAGTCAGTAATCAGCGAGCCAATTTCCTTAGCAGCCTGTGCTGAGCGTTGTGCGAGATTGCGAACTTCTCCGGCTACAACAGCAAAACCTCTGCCTTGTTCGCCTGCTCTAGCAGCTTCCACTGCAGCATTCAATGCGAGCAAATTAGTTTGAAATGCAATTTCGTCAATCACGCCGATAATATCGGAAATGCGTTTACTCGAACCCGAAATTTCGCTCATTGCGCTGACGGCATTGTTGACGACATTAATACCTTTCTTGGCAGCGTCGCCTGTATTCTCCGCCCTGGCGTTAACTGCTGATGCATTTTCAGCATTGTTTTCCGCTGTAGTGGTTAATTCGTCCATTGTAGAGGCGGTTTCTTCTAAAGATGCCGCTTGGTTTTCAACACGTGCGCTGAGTTCCGTATTACCTTTGGCAATTTCGCTTGCACCTAGGTGAACGTTATCGGACATTTCAAGGATGGTATTGATGGTACTTTGCAGCTTATCCATTGAAATATTGAGGGAGTCGCGTATGGTATTTAATTCTTCGCCAAAATCGCCTTCTACTCTCCCTGTTAAATTGCCGTCTTCGAGTTGTTTGAGCGTTTTGGCGAGTTGATTAATGCCTCTTTTTCGCAGAGAAGCGTCATCGCCGTACATGACTATTTTTGTCATTTCTCCCGAAGTATTAAATATTGGATTGAATGAACCATTGATCCATCGCTCTTCACCAGATTGCGTTTGGTGCCTAAATTCACCCGTCATAAACTCCCCGGCTTTAAGTTTCTCCCAAAGTGCGTGGTACTCATCGGATTTGACAAATTCTCGATGGAGAAGTTGATCTAACTTCCTGCCGATTAGTTCATCCGGATTTGTTAGTTCAAAAATTTTAAGATAATTTTCATTAACAAATTCAACTCTGCCGTCTAACGAAAACTCAGCTACCGCGTTCGCTCGAGCAATTGCGTCGAGCTTGCAGTTAAATTCAAGTGACGCTATTTTGGTTTCGGTGATATTGGCTTGAATGGAGATAAATTTAGACAGATCACCTTTTTCGTCGAAAACGGGATTGATCGCTAGAGAAATCCAGTAGCTACTTCCATCGGCATCGTAATTGAGGATTTCATCGTAAAAGGGTTCACGCGCGTCGAGTTTTTTTCTTATTCTACGTTTTGTTTCCTCAGATGTATCGGGGCCCTGTAATAAGTCACCCGGTTTTTTACCTTGTGCTTGTTCTATTGTGTATCCGGTTAGTTTGGTAAACCCAGGGTTAACGTATTCTATACGCCCCATGGAATCGGTGATCACTACGGAGTTGTCAGTCTCGTTCGCTACAAGAGACAGGGTTTCAAACTCCTTGCGTCGTTTAACATCTTCAGTAACATCTTTAATAAATGCCGAATAGAGAAACTCATTGCCGATCTTGATACGAGACAGTGCGAGATTACCCCATCTTTGTGAGCCGTCTTTTCTAAATACTGGAACCTCTCGGCTTGTTCCAACGATTTTGTCAACGCCTGTTGTACGGTTCGCTTCAATATAGCCATCGTGATTTTGTTGTAGCTCGACCGGTACGAGCATTTTTACGTTTTTGCCCAATACTTCTTCGCGTGAATAGCCCCATAATTCCTCTGCGGCCTTGTTAAAGAATGTTACCTTGTTATCCGCGTCGATAGAGACAACGCCGTCGATAGCCTGTTCGAGAACTTGGCGTATATATTCGCGTTGCCTTCGTTCTTCGCTTACGTCTCTAACAAATGCGGTGTAGCGAATGGAATCTCCATTTTCGACACGTGCGAGCGAGAGGTTTGCCCAAATTGTGGAGCCATCTTTACGCGGAATTTCGATTTCCCTATTTGTACCAACAATTTTGTTAATTCGGGTACGCCTGTTGTCGTTAACGAAATCGTCGTGATTTGCTTGAATTTCCACCGGTACCAACATTTTGACGTTCTTGCCGATAACTTCGTCGCGAGAGTAACCCCACAATTCCTCCGCTGCCTTGTTAAAAATAACGACATTGTTTTCTTCATCTATTGAAATAACGCCGTCGAGTGCCTGTTCCAGAGTTTGATTAATAAATTCGCGCTGGGATTTTTCTTGGGTAATTTCTCTGACGAAAGCTGTGTAGTGTGTTTCACCCTTTGTTTGGATGCGCGATAACGATAATGTTCCCCACACTCGTGTGCCATCTTTGCGTTGTATTTCAACCTCTCGACTCGTACCAACTATCTTGTCGACGCCGGTGGTGCGGTTTGCGTTTACCAGACTATCGTGGCTGCTGCGCAACTCAGAGGGTACTAAGATTTTTACGTTTTGCCCGATAACTTCTTCGCGGGAATAGCCCCACAATTCCTCCGCAGCATCGTTAAATAATGTCACGTGATTTTCGTTATCGATTGAGACGACAGCGTTTATTGACTGGTCTAGTACAGCTTTATATTGGTCGGCTTGGTTTTTAATGTCGGCGATTTCCTTATCGAAACCAAACCAACTAGCAATCAGATCTCTCATTTTTTATCCTGTATATCTCGGAGAAGGGAGTAAATTTTTATATGTTTTTTGTTAATTAAAGACGAAATAAGTGTTTCTTGCTCTAGATCAATTAGTATGACTTATATTAAGTCGCTATTTCGGATTTGTTTTTATAGTGATTTGACTTAATCTCAAATCTCGCAGTCTGGATTTGCGAGAGTTTCGCTATCAAGTTACTGGAAAGAAGAAGGGATAATTAAGTTTTGGTATATAAAATATTTGATGTTATAGCTAGTGGTAAGGGGAGTGATCATATGATCAAGAGCATGATTATATGATCTAAAACCTCTCCAGACCAAAATGATAAAGTGGTTCGTTGGTGGAGCTGCTCTAAAACTACTATTGCATTGGCGGCATTGAAGCTAGTCGGACAAAGGAGAAATAAATCTTGAGGGCTACCTTGAGTGAAAAAGGTATACCTATTGGCAATTTCTCCAAATTTCTTTCCATTGCAACAATTTGTCAGTTACTACGCTCATAGTACGCGATGGTTTTGACTCGGTTATTTTCCTTAATATGTTCAAGGTGTACTTTCCCTGTGGTTGAGGTTCCAATCAGTGCCGGCATGATGTTTGTTTGTGCGTCTGTGCCTATATGCTCGAAGGTGACGCGACATAATGACGAACGGCAGTCACGCTCAGTCAACCTAATCGAATCGATAGAAAGCTCTTTCAATCTATTTTCGATTTCACCAAAAGACAGTTGCATATCGGCTGCCCAGGATTCGTCTACTGGCTCGTTAGCGAATTGATTTTCGTATTGAGATAAACGCTCCTCAATCTGAGCAGCATTTTCGCTTGCGAACAGTTCCTGGTAATGAGCTTCCACAGGGTCCAAAAGAGTATCATCGCTGGACGAATCCCCACGATTATTTTGTCCATTGAGCGCAGTAATTTGTTCAATGTTTACCAGCCTTCCGGAAATACGTTCAAGTTCTAAAGCAAGCAACTGGTGCGAACTTTTTAGCGTATTGATTTGAGTAAAAATCTCAGCTGATAACTGATTTAAGTTAGAGTTGCTTGAACTTTCTACTGCAGACTTCTCGGTAAATGTCTTACCCTGCGATATCAGATTTGCGTCGTGTTTTTTGGTAACCATTATCCGAGTGACAATGGTTACGCTGAACACGACACTAATTGATGCAGTTAAAATAACGATTAACAAATATTTCATCAATTAAATGCACCCATTAGCTATTGGAGGTAGCGAATACCAAAAAATTTATCGTTTACTACAAGAGTACAAAACATGTGCAAATAGCCCGTACTAGCCTGAGTGGGAAGTGACATATTGACCGATTGAGTGCCAGTTACGCCGTTGTTAAAACTGGTGTTCAAAAATGAAGTTCCGCCCCAAGCGTTAGTTGCGACCGCAGTACAAAATGAATTTGCACCGCTTGAGCTAGCATTTTCCACGCGAGCCCAAAGCGTAGAGATAGAGCCATTGTCCTTTAAAATTGGGCATCTGACAATTGCCGTGCCGCCACTTGCTTGCAAGCCACCATTAGATTCATTGGTACTACCGGCAATGGTTTCACACCCCGAAACTACTGATATAGTTTTATCTGCAGCAACAAAAGGTGCTGCACTTAGTGCAATTAGAGAAAAAACAAAATAATTAAATATGGATTTTTTCATGATGGGTTCCTTGAAATGTGATTTGGTGAAATTGTATATAAAGGCAGCCCAACGCGAAAATCAGAGCTCGCGTTTCGCTGAACATTAAAATGCTGCCACAGATTCGGTAGCGAAAACATATTAGTAATGACACAAAATTGCGTCAAATAGAAGTTAATGAATATTTAATAATACGTTAATCAGTTTGTGTAATATAAAAATTAACAAAATATAGCGACTATTAAATAGTTGATTTTTGTAGTACAAAAAATTAATTTTTAAAAATGTGTCAGATAATAATTTAACGCGTCAATTTCTTTTCTAACAAGTTATTCTTCAATATTTAAAAGCGCTCTCAGTTTTAGATGGTTTTTGCTGAATGCGGTTAATTATTGTTAGTTGTCATGCCATCTTTTGCTTAAGAGCCTTGCTGGTCTAAATTTCTATAACTGTACTTCTTATCCCAAAGGCTTCACTTGGATGTTGCGAACTTAGAGAGTAGCTCCAAATAGTTTTCGCTTATCGGTTGATCGTTTGTACCAGGGACGATCAGCGTTGCGAAAATGGGAATGAGAGTGCGTTCTTTTTCTTCTGTAAATGGCAAATCGGCGTATTAGCCTGTTTAGGGTTAAACGCTCAGCGCAAAATATCGGCGACTGTAAGCTTACGCCGATTTGGCGCCAAACCGTTCTCATTATCGCAGTGCGGTTTACGATAGTGATGACATACTTTTCAGTTTTAACTATTATCAATGCCCTAGCATCGAAGCCGGCCTTAATACTCTCAGGCTTTCTATTACGCTCATTTTTTCTCCAACTCCCATTCTTTCCACATACAATTGGGCAACAATTCGAATATGCATCAAAACTCACAATTTCTAGGCCATCCAGGCGGCTTGCTCACGCTTTCTTTCACTGAAATGTGGGAACGCATGAGCTACTACGGTATGCGCGCTCTGCTTGTGTTATTTATGACTGCAAGCCTACAGGAAGACGGTATGGATTTAACTGTGGCTATGGCCGGTGCCATTTATGGCTTGTATACCGGTGCGGTGTATTTTTTTGGTTTGCCCGGTGGGTGGATTGCGGACCGGCTTATCGGCGGGCAGCGTGCGATTTGGTATGGCGGCATTGTGATTATGTGTGGTCATATTGCCTTAGCCATTCCCAATGACCTGACATTTTTTATCGGCCTAATTTTGGTGGCCTTGGGTACTGGGCTGTTAAAACCTAATATCGGTGCGCTTGTGGGTAGCATGTACAACGATGCGGATACACGTCGCGACGCGGGCTATACCATTTATTATATGGGTATCAATATCGGTGCGTTGATAGGCTATTTCGTCTGTGGCACGCTCGCCGATAAAGTTGGCTGGCATTGGGGTTTTGGTGCCGCTGCAATAGGAATGGCGATTGGCCTTATTCAGTTTAGGCTTACGCAATGGAAGCTTGATGGTGTTGGCGCCGAGCCGACCAAAGCGCTAAGCGAAAAAAATAAAAAATTAAGCTGGATGGTAATTTTTGGTTTTCTTGTAGTACTTACATTAACTGTCGCGATGGTTTTTTCCGGCGCTATTCGTATAGACCCTGTTGGCTTAGCAACCTATGTTGTCGCGGTAATTACAAGTGTATTTTTGTTGTATTTTGCTGGGGTCTATTTTTTAGGAGAATTAAATCTCGCTGAGAAAAAACGCTTGGGTGCGTTATTTTTGGTGTGTATTGCCTCCGCGTGCTTTTGGGCTGGGTTTGAGCAAGCGGGCTCTTCGTTAAATTTATTTGCACAGGACTATACGAATCGCTTCGTTGGAAGTTTTGAGCTTCCACCTGCGTGGTTTCAGTCTGCAAATTCGTTTTTTATCATTATTTTGTCTCCGTTTTTTGCCTATCTGTGGATTATGCTGGGAAAACGCATGATGGACCCGTCCTATGGTGCGAAATGTGCGATTGGTTTAATTATTATGGCCTCGGGGTTTGTTGTCATGTATTTTGCTGCGCAGTATGCAGCCAGTGGTTTAAAAGTTGCGCCATACTGGTTGGTATCGACATATTTTCTTCATACTGTCGGCGAGCTGTGTTTAAGCCCGGTAGCACTTAGCGCGGTAAGCCGATTATCGCCTGCGCGCTTTAGCGGGCAGATGATGGGCGTATTTGTCTTAACCTACGCAATTGGCAATGTTATCGCCGGGTTATTGGCCGGCCACTTTGACCCGGAAAAAGTGGAAGAAATGCCTAACTTGTATTTGCAAATTACGCTTTTCAGTGTGGCGATTGGCATCGTTTTGTTTTTGCTGAATATAAAAACGCGCCATTGGGAAAAAGCAACTGAAGAGTAATGGGTGGTAGTTACGCTATAAAATTTTATTTGGGGTGCAAGAAATAGGGTGTAGTTATAATCGCCCTATTTTTTTACAAGTTAGTTAAAATCATAAGTAACAATAAAATAGTTATCACCTTGCTCTAGATTGACTGGCTGTTGGGAGAAATCAAATAAAATATTTCCATCATCTTCTGAGTAAAAACCAGAGCTTACTTTTTCTAGCAATTCCATAGAGCCCGACTGGGATTTATTGAAATAAAGATGAGCTTGCTTGACCTTAGTTGCTTCATCTAATTCACCGCTTGCCGATATCTCAAGGTTGAGCAGAATCGCGTCAGATGTATTACTTGTCATTTTAAAATGCAACACACCCACATTGGTGCTACCTGGTACAGCGCGCACCGCCGGCAATGGAACTGCAGTAACGCTGACGTTCATACCGCTGCTAGAACTTGAGGAAGACGTGCTTGAGGATGAAGAGCTAGACGAGCTTGAGCTGCTACTTGAACTACTAGAGGAGTTTGTACTTAGCTCCTTTATTTCATAAATTTTTTCAAGCCCAGCGAGAAAGCCTGCTAGGTTCTCTTCTGCCGTTGGCAATATTGTATCGGCATTGGGGTTAAAGCCACCTTGAGCGCGCAGCTCCATTGTAAAAGAAAGTGCGCGTAATTGTTGCTGTGCCCAATCTTGTGCTAGACCGCCTGACGGATTTCCAACTCCGGGTTTGCGGGCGCGATGCAGTACGCCGTGCGTATTGCTAATAGTATCCGCCATTTCATTGGCGACGGCTCGCAAATCTTGGTCATCCGGGGCTGGCTGTGAGGTAAACGCATAGGGAAATAACACTAACGAAGCAGCAGTGTGATAATCAAAAAAAGCAATAACATTTTTGCTTTCGGTTAATGCTTTTACAGCTTGGGTTTCCGGTTCAGAAAAAGCCGCTGTGCCGGGATAGATTTCACTGCCTGGGCGGGCGCCAGAGGTTCCGGTTCCCCACGAGGCTTGCCAGTTTCTATTTAAATCGACGCCACCATCCGGGTTGCGATTGGTTCGATAAAACCTTTCCGCTTCCCACGAATAAATATACCCGTCGGGGTTAACAACGGGAATAAATAAAAAATTTATTGCATTGGTTAAGCGTATGATTTGTTCATCATTTAATTTCATCCCCTGAATAAGTGCTTCAAAAATATAAGTTACAGTCAATGGCGAGACCCACTCGCGCGCATGCTGGGTACCTTGCACGACAATTGTAGGTCTCAACGGATCGTCGTCGCCAATAAGGTAGGCTTTTATTTCTCTGTCTTCATGTGAGCGCCCGATGCTTAGCTCGTTTAAGCGTATGGTGTCGAATTGCGCCGCTTCAGTTTTTATCGATTGCCAGTGTGTGAGTATTTGTTGATAATTCTTATAGTCCGAGTACCAATTGGTAGCTATGCCTTGAAATGTTTTTTGCAGCGTTATTGCCGGCGGTGTATTTTTATCTCCAATACTTTTATCGTTTATATTACGAATTTGATTTGGAATGGACGCTTCGACGACAAAATTTAGCCCGGTTTTTTCGAGCGTGCTTATTTTGGATGGCTTAATGAGGGCGGTAACTTCTTGGCTATATCCGTGTTCGTCGATGTAATCGGCTACATGACTCAGTTTAACAAGATCTTCATGCTGGGGTACCTGCACTCGAATTTGTAGCCAATGGTTCCCGTGGGTGTTACTAGAAAATGTATTTACACCAAAGAGACACAGCAATAAAAATAATATTGATATACGCTGTAAGCGTTTTTTTTGAGTTAGCATTAAAAGAAAATTCTGCGCTTACTCATTTACATAGGTAGATGTTTGTGAAATACCCTCTACCTTAACCGGGACCGAATTTTGTTGAGCATCAATGACGGAAACACTTTTCAAACTGACGGTAAAGGATTGCTGCTGTTTTGAGGTGGTTTCTCCGGGGTCAGGTTGGCCGCCGCATGCGGACAGCCACGCCAACGATATTCCAGCAAATAGATATAATGGTATTTTTTTCATAAATGGGTTTCTCATTTAAATTGGTAAGTGACTAAAAAGAAGTTATCGCCGCGCTGAAGTTCGAGCGGAGTGGAAGAAAGGTCAAATGTGATTTCGCCGTTGTCTTCGTCGTAGAAACCTACTCCGAGATCTACCGCAAAATCCATGTTCGCGGTTCCACTCGCGTCGTAATACAGGCTAACGGACTCTATTTTTTCTTTTTCATCGAGTTCACCTGAGGCGGCGATTGTGAGGTCTTCTACGATAGCTCCAGAACCATCGCTGACGAGTTTAAAGCGCAACACTGTTAGGTCGGATGTATTTGCGTTGGCTTGCGCAGGTTCAAAGCTCACTTTTTCGGCCGTAATGTTTAGGTTCGTCTCGTTTCCACCGGAGCTTGACGAGCTGCTAGTCGAGCTGCTTGAGCTACTCGAACTTGTAGAACTGGACGAGGCGGAACTCGACGACGAATTAGAGCTTGATGAGCTGGAACTTGCAGAACTAGAACTTGAGGAACTGCCGCCTGGCATACCGCAGGTAAAACTCTCACGCACGACCGGTGCGGCGCCGCAGTTGTCATCCCAGCTACCTTCACCCATCGCGTCGCCCGCATAAAAATTGGTGCAGTATTCGTCGGGGTCCCACTCGCCTGTTTCTGCGTCAAAACAGGGGGTGATATCAATACCGTTTTGGCTTTTTTCGAATGCCGCAACATGAGGATGAACAAGCGGATAGCCTGCTTCGCCATTACAGCTTTTACCGGTAGTGCCGCCGGATACCACGCCAAATGTGCGCCACGACGTATCGTCTAAGCGAAGCAAACCGGGTCCTCCGGAATCTCCCGGGCACGGGGAGGGGCCTCCCTCCTCGCCGACGATCGCAACACCTGGATAGTTTGCCTTATCTGGCTGAAGTTCGACTTCCGCCCATCGCTTGTCTGTGTTTCCGTTGATGTTTGGGCCGGTCTTGCCGAAGCCAACGATATTGACGCTGCGGCCAGTTGTTAGATATTGGTCAACTTCACAACCGTAAATGATGGGTGCAATCGGAATTTCTGTAATGGCTCTTTCTAAAACGCAAAACGTCACATCAGAGCCCATGCCATTTCCAGGTGCGGACCAGCAACTTTCAGTTCTGACGGAGATTTTTGTATCTCTGCTGCTGTCACCAAAACTTACCGTCGCACCTGCTCGTATCCCGCAATGGTTTGCTGTAGCGATAGCCCGCGGATGAATAAGCCCCGCAGTGCAGCCACCAACCTTGACGACTTGAGGGTGGCCACATTGGCCTACTTTGTCACCTTGCACAATGGCGTGGCTTAAATAAGAATGCAGAGATAAAGTAGCGAAGCCAAATAATAAGCCCGAGCTTAAATAGCTTAAAACGACTTTTTTATTAACATATTTTTTATTGGCGATTTTAGATGAAGCCATCTTGCGCCTCTTTTGATTATATTGGGAATTGATTGTTTTAAGTGTTGATTATGTTGTTCGTACGCCACTGTAATGCAACTACCTAAAAGTGGCAGTTATTGAGGTCACAAATTTCCGCAGAATATAGGGTAAATCAAGGTGCCTGTTACATTAAAATCGATATATGTGGGTTGTTTTGGGGAAAATTCCTCACTTTGGAGTGATACAAATTTAGTGGGATATTAAGCACTTCTGAAAATTTTAGTTGAATATTTTTCTGCTGCGTCTGTAATAATTAAATTATCGTTTATAAAACAGGTGAACTGAGGCCTCTAAAAATAATGAAGTGACTAATAAAAAATAATGCCAAGCTTTTAAAACCGAAGTTTCTCTAACTCTTTCACCGTCCAAAGTTGGTTTCGTGTTTTATAGCGCTCGAGCGTATCCTCAATTTCAGCGTAAGTAATAGGGCCGGATTTATTGGCCCAGGACGAACGCAAATAACTGAGTAAATCTGCCAGCCCCTGTTCTTGTAAGTCGGGAATTGCGCCGTGCGGAGGCATTACGCCATCCCATGTTTGGCCATGCAGTGTTAGTGGGCCACTAAGCCCTTGTACAATGATTAGCGCTAGCTGTACGGCGGAATCGTTCACCCAGGGGGAGTCGCTTAGCGCCGGTGCTAAACCGCCGATACCTTCGCCATTTTCAGCGTGGCAACCAGCGCAAAATTGCAAGTATTTTTCTTTGCCGCGCGTGATTGCCGCCATCTGTTCTCTTGATAAATTTGACAAGAGATCGTTGTCTTTTTTGCCTTCCCATGTAAAAAGGACGCCGAGTTTATCAGCCCGTTTAGGTTCGAGACGCTTTATTTGTTGAAAAAATTCAGTAGGCTTGTTCGTTAATTTTATTGGCTTAGCTTTTTTATCATTTGCTGCTAAAGCTAGACCGTCAAAAACGGCCGCTGTTTTCCAATTTTTAGAATTGTTTTTGCTGATTCTATCAACAATTTCTAAGATTCTTTCTCCCTGTCCATTGTTAAATATAGCTTGCGCTAGTTTATTTAATAACTGGCTACGACCTCGATCTTCCATCCATGCTGGGTGATTCAAGCTGTGCTCAATAAACTGTGACTCTCGCCGATATAAACTTGCTACAGCTGCATCAACCATATGCATGTTTTCAGAATCGGGATGATATAAGTTTGCAATCGTGTTAAATACCAACGTATCTGATTTCAAAATACCTAGTGATTGAATTACCTGCAAACGTACACGCAAAGCTGCGTCTTGGCTTAGTGCAATAAATGATTTTGTTAATGGTGAATTTTCTGCCGACTGCGATAAAAGGCTTTCGGCTGTTCGAATAGCGTGCACACGTACCCAGGGGTTTGAATGTTGAGTTGCTTTAATGGCGATTTCTTCATTAATTTCTTGGTGTGCATGTAAAACCCAAAGTGCATGGATAGCCGCTAAGTCATATTCTTTATCGACTAATTTTCTTAGTTTTTTTATTGTCGATTTTTTTAGTTGTTCGCGTTCCACTAACAAGCGTTGTGCTTGATCACGAATCCAACCGTTGTCACTCAATAAGGCTGAAACAAGTTTTGACTCGGAGAATTTTGATAGGGCTGGAATTTTTTCGCGCTCAGGGCTATCTTCGTGCACCACCCGATAAATACGTCCCAGTCCCACGGGCTTATCCAATCCGCGTTCTATTATTTGTTTGCGTAAAAATGTTGTTAAAAATTCTCGGTGCTGCAATACGCCTCTGTACATATCGACAATATAAAGATACCCATCCGGGCCGTTATAAACGTTTACGGGGCGAAAACGTTCGTCGGTTGATGCTAAAAAATCGACTCTATCCCACTGATCGTTTTGATAAGTTACCCTATCCGCTACGAACTCAATAGGGCCTTCTCTCAGTCGCATTTGAGCAACAAGATTGGCAGCGGGCTCGGCCACAAAAGCGTTGCCGTACATCGAAATCGGAAGTTTATTGCCGCCGCGATAGATACTTAGCCCCGAGACTGACGTGGCTTTATTTAGGCGATTGTCAGGCCTTAACGTATTATTATTATATCCGCGGTTGACACCAACATTATTTCGCACGGAATATACACGCTGCTCCGATGCCACGGTCTGGGCATTAGGCCTTAAAAATTGGCTATTAAGCCCGGGGTTCTGGGTTAAATATTCCGGCGGATAAAAATCCGCGCGCAAAAGATTACTGTTGTTAGTATAAAATAGGCGACCGTAGTCGTCGTGTGTGATACCCCATTGCCCGCGCATTCTGGTGATGCTTTGTTGAAGTTTTTCACCATCCCATTTAAAGCGGCGTTTAGATTTTGCATTGTATAACCAGTTATCGATATTGCGGACCAAACCGTTTTCCCGGTGTTCAACGCTACCTTTTACTGCGTAATCGTCAACTTTGGTTTTTTTATCGCAGACAAGGTCATTGTTAGTATCTTCACAGAACCACAGTGTTGGCGGTTCGGCAATTAATAAGCCTCCTTTAACTACCGCTACAGCACGTGGCATTACCAACTTATCTAGGACAACAGTCGAGCGGTCCATAATGCCGTCGTTATTGTGGTCTTCCAGCACAACAATGCGTCCACCCGGAGTTTCTTCACCTGTGCCGTCGACATCGGGCATAAAGGTCCACATTTCAACAACGTATAAACGGCCGTCTTCATCCCAAGCCATAGCGACTGGGTCGTTGACCAAAGGCTCGCTGGCAACGAGCTCAAGTGTAAATCCCTTGGGCAATGTAAAGGATTTAAGCGCTTCTTTCGGGGTTAAAATCGGTGCTGGCGGAACATCCATTGCTTTCCAAACTTCGTGTTGTACAACACCGGGATTGTCTTTTAAATCGCCTTTTTGGGCATAAACCTTGAAATAGGGCAGTAGGGTCAGAAAAATAATAAAATAAAAAAAATTGATACTTTGGTGCATTGGATTCGGGCGGATTTTAGGTTTGCGTTGATACATTGACTTTTTATATTCGATGCTTTGTAGATAGTCCGGATCTATGTGCCATAAAGTTAACCTATGTTTGTTTGATAGGGTAGAGTTAGTTTGTCAATCGCTTGATTTTTATTGAGCGATAACTCACTTGCTCAGCATTATCTTGAATCAAAATATAGCCTTCTTCTGCTTCGCCAAAGCCTACTATTTTATTGAACTTACTGTTGGCAACACGTTTTCTAAAATCCTCGGAACCGCGCTTATACTCCAGCACTTTATAGCCATTTAACCAATGTTCAACAATACCGTCTCTTCTGGCAATAATACGTATGTAGTTCCATTTGCCCTCTAAGGCTTTCACTTTGCGCTTGTGAACTTTCTCGGCGGGAGGAAGTAGATCGTAAAGCGCCGCTAACCTTCGATTACTATTTTGCCCTTTGGCGTCGGGATACGTCGCATTGTCAACCAGCCGGTATTCCAACGCTGCCAGTGCTTTTCCGTCACTCTCTATATTATCGACAAAGTATTTAATCCCGCTATTGGTCGTCTTGGATAGCTTAACTTCCAACTGCAGTTCAAATGCGGCGTACTTTTCTTTAGTTCGAATATTGCCTTGCATTTTTTCACCGTTAAACAATAAATCCCAGCCTTTTTTTTGTTCGGCGACGCTTAGGTGATTGGGTTTAAGGTTTCGAATAAAAGTAGCGGAACCTTCATTTCTAAAGTCTTTGAGATTTTCGCTAATACGTAAATTTCGCCACTTTACTTTCTTACCTATTTGTTCATCCCGATAAATGGAATGTACCTGTAGACCGATAAATCCGGCTCGCACGTAGGATGGATCGTCAATTAGATAAGCTACTTGTGTTCCGTTTAGAAAAGTGCGCACGTGGTTTGCTTTACATTCTATGCGTGCCTTGTTCCATTGTCCGGCTCTAAATTGTTTTTTGGCCTTAGGGTTATAGTCTCCAGTGTAAAGCCAGCCGCGGCGTTTTTCGTCGTAGATTCCCGCTGTCCAAGCCCGCTCGGACGGATCCATTTCAAATTGGTAACCATGCGGCGCACCTTTTTTGTATTTCGGTAGGCTTAAACTGCGAAATTGCACGCCGGAGTTGAGTTTTTCATCGACAAAAAATTCAAACTCCAATACAAAATCTTGGTAGTACTTTTTTGTTGCGAGAAAAGTGTTGGGAGTATTGGCGACGCTGGTTCCGACAATAGCGCCGTCAACGATATCGTAGCTTGCTTGACCTCCAATAACCTCCCAGCCATCAAAGTTGACGCCGTTAAAGAGGTCAACCCATACTTCGTTTGTGACTTTTTTCTCTGCAATGTTCGAACAGGATACAAATAGAAAGCACGATGTGACGAGAAAGAGTATTGGGAGTTTCTGAGCTTGATTCATTATTTAAGACTACTTTTGCATCTTGATCTAGATCGTTGGGGAGAGTCACGCAACAAATTTTGGACGACCTGCTAATCGGCCTTATATTAGGGTTTTTTAATAGTAAAGCGTTAGCAACTCCATTTTTATTTACAGCACTATAATCTAATCGCGCTGGTTAGCCCTATTTTAGATGGAATAATTGGAATGTATGACACATCCAATTGCACTTAAGGACTTTCAATTTGTCGTTGACCTCTTTTACTGGAATAGCTAGCTTGTCATCCTGGAAATACTTAGCGGTATTCCATCCAGTTTTAAAGTATATAATTGATGCGAATATAGATTTTTAACGCGTCTTAATGTATCTAGAAAAAATGCCTCATTTTCGTGAGCCCCTACTAAAAAAAAGAGATTGTTCGTTAACAAATAGATTGCGTTGATTAACAATCTGTTTTGATTTCTTAAGTATCTAGTCATCTTCATTCAAAATTTCTCTCGTCAGCTGGGCTTTCTTATGAAGCAAGCAAAAAAACTTCTATTCGTTAGCTTTTTAGTCTTCATATGCGGCTGCACGGGTGGTTCCTCAGACACTCCTAACAAAAACTCGCCGCCACAATTTATTGAAGAAGGTGTTGTAAGCCTAGAAATAAATGTGGACAACAAAGATATCCCATATACGGCACAGGTGAATGATGCCGATAATGATTCTATTGAACTCTCCATTTCTGGAAAAAATGCGAGTGACTTTTTATTCCAGGATGGAAAGCTGCTATTTCAAGATCGTACAAAGCGGGCTGCGGGCGATATATTTGAAATAAATATTATTGCCACTGATGGCAAAGATAGTGCTGCTCAAACAATAAAAATCACCATAATTAATTCAGCTCTTGATGACGAAGAAAAAGTCCTTGCAGCCTTAGCATCTGGCAACCCAGCACTCCTTCCCGAATCAGCTGATGCACTAATAAAATTAATTCGTCAAGAGGCGCAGTCACTTCCTACATCAGCACGGCCGTTTCTAAAATATATGGACGACATAGTTCGTCGTCTTGACTCGGGCGATTATTCCTTCGAAATAAGTGAGTGCACTAACGAAATTTGTGGTTTTTTCTTTGCTCCTCGAAGCGCCGATCAATTAAATTATTGGGATGAATTCGCGAAAGCAGTAATACCGCTTAGAGCTCACCTCGCTTCATTAGATAAATCCAAGACAGATATTTTTGCCCGTGAAGACTATCGCTTGCAAAAATTGTTAATTCTACTGGGGGATTATTATCGGAAAGATGTCAATTACCCTCTTGATGTTCGCACGTCTAATACCCTTGAATTTTTACGCGCTTATTTTGCGGATGTTTCTGTTTTTCATAATCGTAAACATAATATTCTAATGCCAAATATGGGCGTTTTTAGTCAGAGTGATTTTAGTCGTGTACAGGGAGAAAATTACCGGCTACAAACTCAAAGCAAACGGCCGATGCGAGCAGCTGGAGTATATGCGCTGCCCGGTCGAAATTTCACGGTAAAACGCAATGATAATAGCGCTGTGGATGTGCGCGTAATGATAAATACCTTGCGCCCCGGTTCACTCATACCTTATAGGCCAACGCGCCGTTACAATGGAGTATTAAAAGGTTATGTTCGGCCAAAATGGGTAACTAGCGAAGCCTTTCCCATCGCCCCTGGCGAAACCTTGCAGTTATCGACACCTTACGGTGGGCCCATTCAGTTGGTGTATAGCAGCAGCGATAGAGATGTCGATATAAGCTTTGAAAATATCGCTCACCATCCTTATTGGAATGGTCCAGAAGATACTGAACATTTTAATAAAACCTTGGCAAGCGGTATTTACAATTGGGTTGAGTTGGCTTTGCCAAATCTCGAATTACATTCACGTTTGGATAGGTTTACAGAAACTCTCGAAAAATCGGGCTTTAACGAAATTGAAAGCCTTGCGGAGGCAACCCAACTTTACACCTACGATATGCTGCACCAGGCTGCGGGTTTTCAAGGCCCTGGTATTACTAAAAACCCAGGAATACACGGCTTTGCAGAAGAAAAAGGTTGGCGTATTAATAACATTGATATTGTTAAACACATAAATGCAGAAATGGCAGCGTGCGGTGTGGGTTGCGCTGCTGATACGCTCGGTGATGATCCAGAACGAATTCCGCTCGACGGAGATTTTTATTTTCATCCTGCTCGATTATTGTATCTTCACGAACTTGGTCATGAATTAGAAGATGGTCAATTCCATTTCCCAAGCTGGGGATATAGTCATGCAACCACGGAAATCTATGCCTCTTACCCAATGTCAGAACGGCATAAGAGTTCAGGCGGTGAATTTAATTCGTGTATTAAATTGTGGGTGGATGACAACCTGTATGAGCTTTTGCAAGAAAGTCATAGTCAACCGGATCCAACGGCTTATTTAGTTGCTAACAAGAACGATAAAAGTTCTCAATATGTAACAACGACCTTCCTGCAGTTTGTTTTAACGGTGCATAACGAGGGGTCAATAGGAAATGGCTGGTACTTACTGCCACGGCTACATATGCTAAACAACGAATATGGTCGCGCATTAAGAAACGACTCTACTTGGATGAGCAAACGTGAAAGCTTGGGTTTTAGTTCTTACTCGCGAATGGAAGCGCAAAGGTCAGCTATGCCCAAGACAGATTGGTTAGTTATTGCAATGTCTTGGGTAAGTGGGCTAGACCTTTCAGGCTATGCATCAATGTGGGGTTATGAGACATCTGCAAAGGCTAAAGCGCAAATTAGCACATTCGGTTTTGCGAAGGCAAAAAATGTATTTTATGCCGGTGAATCACAGTACATGTGTGATCTAAACGTACAGGCCTTGCCAATTGACGGCAAAAGCGAGTGGCCCTTTGCCAGGCAGTGAAGTTTTTTCTAAGTGAGTTTTTGAATGCAAGGTGTTTTATTTGCAAAAGGCCCTGAGCGATGAGTCGCTGCAGGGCCTTTTGGATTTTTACAAGATGTTTCGGAAATTTAACTTACTGAACAGTAATCGTTATTTCTTTGTTGACACGATTCTTGTCAGGAGAATCGACACCTTGAACAGTTAACACGTGAGTCCCTGCCGGCAACTGCCCGTAATTATATTGATAAGGTTCGTTGTTGTCGGAACCCTGAAAATTGCCGTTTAAGAAAAAGCGTCCTTTTAGCACCGCAGTTTCGTCTTGGATGTCCGCAGTCATTACAATATTGTCTGAGGTAGAAAATACTGCGCCATCTGCAGGCGATGTAATGGTAACCGTTAACTCTGTTACCGGTCCGCCTCCCCCGCATGCGGGTGTTGATACAGTTGCTTGATTGGAAGTGCCAACGGGCGAGCCGCCGTCAAGCGGGCGGACGACATACACATAGTCGGTACTTTCTGCAACATTGGTGTCGGTATAACTTTCAGCGTTTGCAGCAACATCTCCGATATTAGTAAATGTAGGCTGACCGGAAATTTTACGCCTTACGCGATAGCCTGATTCGCCAGAGCTAATATCGGTCCAGCTTAAATTGACTTCGTCGCATTGGGATGAGCTGGCGCTTAAGTCAGTCGGTGCTGTAATTGAACCGCCGCTGCTGGAGCTGCTACTACTCGAGCTGCTGCTGGAACTGCTGCTACTTGAACTACTGCCGCCGGAACTACTGCCATCGCCTCCATTAAAAGGATCTTCGTTGTGTGCAATCATCGCATCCAACGCATTTTTCATGTCGGTTTTTACGCTTGCATAAGAGGGTGAGTTAGCGACGTTAGTCCATTCATTTGGGTCAGTTTGCAAGTCATAAAGCTCTCCATTGCCCTGATCGATAAAGTGATATCGGTCGGAGAAAATACTGTCTATTCCGGAGTAACGCACGAGTGCAGCGCCTTTCCATTGGTTGGTCGAGGGGTTTTCCATCAGTGGTTTTAAACTGCGGCCGCGTACGTCAAAAGAGGGCTGGGGTAAACCCGCTAGATCGATCAGAGTCGGATAAATATCCTGTAGCGATACGGCATAATTTACGTCGCCGGTGGTGCCAAGCGTCGGATCTTTGATAATAAATGATGTGTGTGAAGCGCGCTCCCAATGAGTAAATTTCTGGAAGTGGTCTTTCTCACCCAAGTGCCAGCCGTGGTCGCCCCAAAGTACGACGATCGTGTTGTTTGCATAGGCGCTGTTTGCCAACCCATTGAGTAAGTGGCCAACCGCTGCGTCTGAGAAGGCAATATTGGCTAGATAGGCGCGAACGGCTTCTTTCCAAAGAGCATTGCCACCTTGGTTTAGTACTTCATCCAACACACCGTTTGAGCCAAAAAGTGAATCATCTAGGTCATTTGCTAAATACGGGGGTAACACGATGTTATTGATATTTGGCATCATGTCGAAAAACTCTTTAGGTGCGTACCAGGGCAGATGAGGGCGGAACAAGCCGACAGCGAGGAAGAAGGGCTGAGAGTGATTCTGGTTGAGGAAGTTCACACCGTGATCGGCGTTGAGGTATTCGCCGGTGACTTCAAAAGGTTCATCTCCCTCACTCCACTTCACTTTGGTTGTGCCGACTTGCACAACCACATCTCTACTACTAGTGCCATTACTGTTTGCCACTACATCGAATTCGCCGTTACTGTAGTTATTTTTATGAAATATTTTTCCTATCGCTTCGGTGTGATAACCATTTTGCGAAAAATATTGCGGTAACGTCGTGAGGTTAGATACCCAGTTGCCTAAATCGCGGAAATTAGTACCGCCGTTATTATTATCGATGCCAGTCTCGTGCGGTCGACGTCCGGTTAATAACGCAGTACGAGATGGGTTACACACCGGCGAGGCAGAATAAGCTTTTTGGAAGGCAATACCCTGGCTGGCTAACGCATCAATATTGGGGCTGACTGCCTGAGGGTGCCCGCCAAACGCACCTGGATAATCATTTAGGTCATCGATAGCAATAAATAAAATATTTTTTTGTTGTGCGTACGTATTTGACGCTGAAAACAGCGTTAAAACGGACAGCAAGATTAGATAACAGTATTTCACGGTGACTCCTTGGTCTATTTATGGGGATATTGTTATATGTGCTAGCGTGTCTCTGAATAATGTTCTAATCATTATCAGTATTGAGTTAATCCTTGTTCTTCGGTAGTCCGAAGGAGATAGTTTCTATTACACGGTTAATGGACGGAGCGTTGAGCGGTGGATACGGCGCTTCGGCCAGACCTCCTAGTTTAAAACAAATAGCGTGTCGAATATATGTCAAGGCTAATATGTAACTAAACCGAGATATAATAGCAAGCTTCTTTCTCGCACCGCTATGCGGATTGGGCCTTAATTTTAAAGGCTACTGAGTTAAGCAGTACAGCTGGTTTACAAAAAAAATGGGTGAAAACAATGTTACTTATTCAATTTTCTTTAGGGTGTTTTTTAATCATTGTTACTGTGGTCGTTCACGGTGTCGCTTTGGACCGGCTTATTTTTGTGCTTGATCGCTTCAATCCCTATTTCGCTCGCAAGATAGAACTTATTTCGACTAAATGTATTGTTATGGTGGTAACCATTCTATGTGTTTTTTTATCTCATGCAGTACAGATATGGATATGGGCTATTTTCTATTTGGTTTTAGATGTTGTCCCTGATCTTGAATCGGCTCTCTACTTTTCTACATCTGCATTTACTACCGTTGGCTTTGGTGATATTTATCTCGAAAAGAACTGGCGACTTTTAAGTTCATTTGAAGCCGCCAATGGTTTTATTTTATTTGGCTGGAGTACGGCATTTATATTTGAAGTTATGAACAGAGCTTATGCGCAGAGCAAGTTGTAGAGCTGAGTGTAGGTGGCATTGAACAAACAACATCAACAACACTAAAGTTAGGCTAATTAAGATGAAGAAATATTTTGAAAACTTAGCCAAAGCGCTATTAGGTCAGCCCTATGGCGAGCTGAGTTCTGGTGAGCAGAAAGTCATCGAAAGCATAGCTGAACATACTGCTGTAACAGAGGATGTCAATGAAGCATTTCATGACAGCTTAACTGTTGGCCAGCTAGTCGCCGATAAGATAGCAGCTTTTGGCGGTTCTTGGACGTTTATAGGTTTGTTTTTCGCGTTTATAGCGGGCTGGGTTTTGGTCAACACGTCTTGGCTTATTGGAGGAAAGGCGTTTGACCCTTTCCCATTTATACTGCTTAATTTAGGCCTTTCTAGCTTAGCCGCGTTTCAAGCCCCGATAATTATGATGTCTCAAAATAGACAGGCATCCAAGGATAGGATAGAACAAAAGGCAACTTTTGAAATTAACTTAAAATTAGAACTGGAATTAATGAGGCTACACGAGAAATTTGATTCTCTTCAAGAAAAAGTGGAAAAAAAATGAAAATTCTAATTATCTTTGTCGTCGTTTTTGCTTTTTTAGCAAGCATGAGAGTATCAAGCGCCGCAATAAATAGGTTTGGAACCTCTAAATCAGTTAGCCTATATCGAATAAAATATATAGCGAAAACGGTAAACTTATCCTTAGCTATTTTTTATTCTATTTTGTTGATCACCTTTCTCGGATTCGAGTACTCTCAAATTTCAATTTTTCTCTCCTCTGTGTTTGCTGTACTTGGTGTGGCATTGTTTGCTCAATGGTCAATACTAAGTAATATCACGGCCAGTTTAGTCATTTTCTTTGGCTTTCCATATAGAGTTGGGGATCATATTCGCGTTATTGATAAAGACGATGAAATTATGGGGACTATAGAAGAGATAGCGCTGTTTCATGTTCTTATCAAAAGAGACAATGAACTAATAACTTATCCGAATACGCTGATTTTACAAAAAGCTGTTATTAAAAACCCAAATCTAAATAAACCTCAAAAATCAGAACAAAAAACGGCGGATTGAGAACAAACCAATAGTTGGGACGGGCGTCATTGATGGAGGGAAAGTATCAGTCGGGTCCGATGACGCAATCGGCGTTAAGAGTCTAGTCGCATTAATGTAACAATGAGCATGTTAAATATGTTCTCCGTCAACGGCCCTCCTGCATTTATCTTTGGCTGGTAAGTTAGACGATTTTTCGTTCGAAGCAAACAACCTCAAGATATTCTCAATACTATCATCGAACAGGAGCAATTATGAGTAAATATACTCTAGTGTTACTAGTTTTAATTTCCAGCAAGTCTTTAGCTGGGTTTGTTGGGGTATTCGGTAGTGACATCGTTTATTTTAATGACGGCATTATAAAATCGGGTGAATGTTTTGAATTCCAGGGTGCCCATTGTATTTTGGGAAGCCCAGATCAAAAACATCAGGATTTAGACAACGGTGCTGTGACTTATAAGTTTTCTGGTCCTATTGTCGACTTCTCTTATTCTTGGACTGTAAACGGAGAGACCAAGTTAGCAGATATTGATGAGCGGACCGATTTAGTCATTGCGGAAATTGGCCGCAGAGACAGGTTTCTGCCAAGAGACGAAGATAGACCTTTTAAAGTATCCTGGGGAATAGGCAATCCACTTGAGTCTCAGACGATCCCTGGTTTCGTCGATGAAAGCTTTATCATTGGGGAAGGCAATTTGATCGCTTGGACAGAAATTCACTACCCCGACTACTGGCCTACCAATGTGTCAGGAGATGATTGTTGTTTGCAGGATACTAACAATACATTACGGTCTTCGCATCTGATGTTCTATGACTTAGATGGATACAATCCAAATTTAGATAATGTCTTTGCATCAATAGTAGCTGGCGATATGGAACTGGATTCAGTGCAACTGTTTACGGAAGTACCGCTGCCTGGGTCAGCTGTTTTTCTATTAAGTTCTTTTTTGAGTTTGTTTTTATTCGGTGGGATAAAAAGAAAAGCAAAACCTTTTGTTGCAAATTGAACGCGTAGGATGGTGGCGCTACCGCGTAAAAAAGTCTCTGACAAAAGCCTCGGCAGATTTAAACGCTCCCTCTACCTTGCCGCCTGCACACCAGCTTCCCACTAGCGCGAGCTGGTGTGTCTCGTCGACAAAATAGGGCTTATTGAAGCGTTGCGGCGAAATGTTTGCATAACGCCAAAAGTGGAGGATGTGCTTGTGTAGTTTGATCTCTTGTTCGAGTGCGCCTCGCAGCCAATTCATACCGATATCAACGATATCTGTTTTGGTTTCCTTGCCATGCTCTTCCGTCCATTTGGGTGAGAAATGCAAAACCCAAGCGTCGTCCGCTCCCTGCGGCGGCGCACGAAAGGGCTTTGACGATTGCCGCGCTGCCCACGAAACGATGTCATCGCCAAATATTCCTTGAATATCAGGTGCAACTGCACCTCTGGTACTGAGGCCGAGGGCCCAGCAGGGGAGGTGAACTGTGGCGGGAACCGTTTGGTTGAGTTCGCAGACATCTGCCACTAGCGTTACTGCTTGCTCTGCAGGCAGAGTAACTAAGACCCAATCGAAGCCGCCGAGACGCAAGTCGTTGTGACAGCTAAGCTCCCAACCATTGCTTAAGCGCTGCAAATTTTCCACTCGCGAATTGACGTGGATGTCGAGATCGCAAGCCAAAGCCTTCACGATACTGTTCATATCCGGCGTGCCGACGAAACGCTCGCAATCATCGGGGGAGACCTGCAGTGGTACTCCAGGAAATTTCTTGTACGGCTGAAAATGCCAGCGTGTGGCCTTACCCTGTTGACACCAATGGGCGACCTGCTCGCGAAACTCATTGCTATCGGCAGTAAAGTATTGAGCGCCCAGGTCGAGATGGGACCAATCTTCGCGTTTTGTGCTCATGCGACCACCCAGGCCGCGGGATTTTTCGAACAGCGATACTTGGTGGCCCGCGGCCCGCAGGTGACGAGCTGAACATACTGCGGCAAGACCGGCACCAATAATGGCAACTTTACTCATAACTTTTTTCTATGTTTTGCTATACCAACTGGCTTTTCGTATAAATACGCAATGGGTGCTCTAAGGTTTAAGACAGGGGCAAGATTATGGAACAAAAATTCGATATCAAACAGGCGCTGCGTGTCTACTATAAAATTGTTCAGCACGGGCAAAAAGTTAACGACGAGCATCGTTTGAACGATGTTTGGGCCAGCGCTGATCACGATGGTTACACCGTGATGCTGCGCGACGATGCGGTGACCTTGCATATCTTTTTTCACAATACTCACAAGTTTACCTACAAGCGAGCCATTCAGTTGGAGCAGTTTATGACTCGCTTGGCAGAGCTCGACCGTATGAAGCTGAGCAAGTAATGTGGGCTTGGTTTCAGTGCGGGGGCATTCCATCCAATGAGCCAAACCCAAATTCTCGTGATCTAACGGCATCTTCAAGCCTAGGGCTCAATGGGCCAGTCGGCAGCGTCAACGCTGTCGAGGTTTTCAATGGCAGGAGCCGAGGTCCACTTGTCGATAAAGTCTCCATCAGGGTCGTAGATTGCAGTTTGTTTTTCAATGTTGAAGTGGCGGCCGCCCCTTGGGTCGGCACCAACACCTGCAATGTATTGCCAGTTGCCCCAATTGCTTGCGACGTCGTAGTCAATCAGTTGCTGTTCGAAATAGGCAGCGCCAATTCGCCAGTCGAGAGATAGCTCGTTAACAAGGCAACTCGCGACGATTTGCCGACCGCGATTAGACATAAAGCCCGTGTGCGAGAGCTGGTTCATACATGCATTGACTAGCGGGAAAGGAGTACAACCTTCGATCCATTTGCGAAAACGCTCGGGGTAAAAACTTGTCAGTGGCGAAGTTTTTGCGAGTCCGCGAAATCGAAATAACTTGGCGTCGTGCGCGTGGGCATACCATTGAAAATACTCGCGCCATAGCAGTTCAAAGAAAATCCAATAGGTGTCCTCGTTAGCGCCTTTAGCATCCTCGTGTTCCCGCAGCGATCGATAAACAAATCGAGCGGAAAGACAGCCTGTAGCTAGCCACGGTGAAAATTTGGTGGATGCGCTCCAGCCATCGAGGGCATTACGCGTGCTTTTATAAGCTTGTGCTGCACCGGAGGAGAAATACGTTTTAAGGTGTTTTAGACCCGCTCGTTCGCCGCCTCGAAAACCAAAGCTAAGCCCCTTGCTAGTAGATTTTTTAATTCGACCATTTTCTTGAATTCGAGTGCGCTGCTTAGGTAGAAAGCTGGGGGGCAGGGAATCGGGCGTAGGTCGCGGAGCTACTATCGGCCATTTCTCTGCATTTTTGCGAAATTTGGAGTAGGTCGCCGGAAAGCCTTCGGGATAAACGAGTTGATCGGCTTCGAACAGCGTACTGCTGTGATGCCCAAAAAAGTGAACGCTGGCAAAAGCCTTCATCAGTGCCTGCCATCGGCGACGCTCGTCGAGTCCCGCATGGACGCTATAAAAAACGGCCTCGATGTTGTAAAGATTGACTAGCTCGGCGATTTTTGCGGTAAACGAGCCATCGTCATAATAAAGATGTTGGCCGAGGTGTTTTAACTGTTCGTTAAGATCTTCAAGCGATTGCCGCAGAAAGCGATCGCGATTGGAACCGAAGCCGCGCAAGCCGAAATCGCTAGCGCGTGTTTGCTTGCGATCGTCGATGTAAACACAGCCCAATGAAACACTCTGACGCGCAGCCGCGAGCAGTGCAGGGTTGTCGTGGAGTCTGAGGTCGTTAGTAAAAACAAGCAGACCGCTGTTAAACGAATTGGGCATATTGGCTGTTACGGCTGATTACAGAGGATAGATGGACAGCCCGTACGTCATCGTAGGACTATATTTACACAAACTACAAGATCTTGTAGTTATCGATGATCCCTCTTTTTGATATCTTGACGTGGGGTGATTAGCGTTCAAATTTGACGATAAATCGATGCGGCCTATAAACAAGATAAAACACAATGCCTAAGCAAGTTCTGGCAAATGGATTAAAGCCTAAGATGTCCGACTACTACATTCATCTCCAAGCTGTACAGAGAATATCGATTGCGATAGAAGCCTGCGGTATGGACCCACAAGAGGTTTGTCGCACAGCTGGCCTCCCTAATATCATCACTAATGCCATCGTTAGCTCCGAGGAAGAAAAAGATAGCGTAGTTTCAAGCAGTTTGAAACATTTGCCCTATCATGTGCATACCGCTCTTTGGCAATGCATGAGCGACAGAGACACTGAAACACGCCTGTCGTTAGAGGCTGTGAGAACATATCCCACTGAATCCTATGGCCCCTTAGCTTATATGGGGATGACGGCTGCTAGTGTCTATGAAGGTATTACTCAGATACTCAATCGCTATTTCATCCTCACCAATAAGGGTTACTGGGACAAGCGTGACGATGGCCGTGAAGTGAGTTTTGTTTGGAATAGATTAGCAAAAACAAAAGCTGAAAGTGCAGCGAATATCGCAAATATACTCGGTATTGGGCAGGCAATAAACACCATAGCAGGCATTCGAGAGCCGATCGTCAGCCGCTATCATTTTAAGTGCGATAAGCCAAATACTGGCCCTAACTTGGAACGCGAATTCGGTGTTCAAATACGCTTTAATCAATTCGAAAATGCATTAGTGGTGAAGCGAGATATCCTCGATAACGTTTCAACCTATGCTCATCCCGGCATGAATGCTCATTTTGTCAGTTTACTTGATAAAGAATACGAAGCGTTAAAAGGCACCGCAACCTGGTTTGTTAAGCTGCGCCAACACCTGAGCCAGTTAGACGACTATTCAGATTTCACACTCGACGCGTTAAGTGATGCGCTTAAAATATCACCTAGAACGTTGCAACGCCGTTTGACTGCAGCCAACACCAGTTTTACCGCAGAGCTGGACAACGCGCGTAAAAATAAAGCACTAATGCTCGTCACCTCAAGCAACCAGAGCTTTGCGAGCATTGCCTATTCGGTTGGCTTCTCAAACCCGGCCGCATTCAGCCGCGCGTTCAAACGCTGGTTCTCCTGTTCGCCTCAGCAATTGCGCCACGGCAGCAACGATGTTTAGGATTGGCTCTATCAAGCTCTCAATAGCTTGTTTGCTCTTTTGGGCCAAAAATTGTCAGTTTGGGCACGGTTATTGTCGCGCTAGGGTAAGAATCTGGATTTTTTTTGATGTTTAATTGCGTTCTGGAAATATGATCGCCGTTGCCCGCTTATTAATTGATTAGTTAAGTTCCGCTATTTCATTATTGGATTTCTATTGGCTCAAGGCTTGTTGGATTAAAATTTTATATCGATAGGAGGTTTGGGTTAATTTATGTAAGCTAAACAAAAAACCGCGAAGCGAAGCACAAGGGGGTTACACAGTACCGAACATTCGTAAAAGAAGTGAAGGCGATACGTTGCCGAATATAAGCAACGGTTATTGAGCTATTAATAAAACATATAAAAAATCACCATCTGTTATCAAGACATTTTCTTAAAAGCGTCGAGGACGACGACATTAATTTATATTGATGTCTGTTGTTGTATGGAATCTCAAGAAGCAATTAAGTTCTAGTCAAACTCTCGATTCATTAATTATTTAATTCGCTATTTTAAATTAACATAGGTTTGATGCGGCCAGCTAAATAAATTTAAGAAATATAAAGTGTTTTAAATAAAAATCGCCTTCAATCAATAACGGCTTTAAATTTATTTTATGGCTGTAGCAAAAAATATCTTGGCTGTCATAAAAAGTTAAAATTTTAACGCTAACGTATCCGGAAATTATTTTGAATAATGATGAGGCGATCTGGCTTTCTCGTTATAATTAATTGTTTTTTTTGCAATTCCAAATAATTTTTATGTTTGGACGTGTTTTTAAACGTTTCCAAATCGAAAAGCACTTGAACTCCAGTGTATTTTTTTAGCGAATTTAAGTATTTTAAAGGAAAATGTATGAAGGCCCTCTCTTTTATTCTCTTATTTTTTATTTCCGGTCAAGCTCTTTCTTACAAGGGAAAAATCGAGTCCATAGTTGTAAGAAGCGATCGCAGCTATATTGAATTTCAGGTTAGTGCTGATGGGTTTAGTAGTAGCAATTGCCATCAATATTCCACGAATATTTTGTACTACTACTATTTAATTGATGGTGGTGCGTTAGTAGACATTGCTGAAGATGCGGAAGCTGCAGGCCTGGCTGCTGAATATGCGTCAACTTTTTTAGAGTCTTTTTACCATAAAGATAACAAGATATTTGCGATAGCACTGGCAGCAAAAATGACTGACATGGAAGTTGAGTTTAGATGTGATGCTGAATCTCATAAAGTTTCCTCAATAGAACTTCTTTGATCTCAATAAAATTTTGGAAAAATTCTTGGCGTTTATCTAAGCGTATAATCGTCATTTACAAAAAAGGTGGAATGTTATGTGGTGGGCCAGTCGAGCAATAACTTTGCTATTAACCTGTACTTTATTTGTGCCATTTTTCGTAGCCAATGCCGATGTCAACGAAGCAATTCCCGGTGATTATAATGCCCCTGGTTTCAGCGACTTAAGAGATTATCAAGGAGGTCTTACGGGAGAGAGTGTTGACCCATTTACGGGCGCACTAAAGATTTTACAAACTGACTATGTTTACCCTGGTACGGCCGGGTTAGATATCGTCATTCAACGATACTATAGCAATTTACATATCACAAACGAAAGTCAATCAAGTGAAGCTAGATCTTTTATTGGAATTGGGTGGGATTTACATTTTGGACGTGTTTGGACTTATGCCAATACTGATACCACTCTAGATGATGATTGTAGTGGAATCAGCAATGTAAAAGCTGATTTAAACCCGGTATTAGAGCTTCAAGATGGTACAAGAAAAGTATTGTTCGATAGAGACAGCGATGTTGGATTAATTACAAAAGATTTTTGGCGCGCAAGTTGTTTGACTTCGTCGCAAATCAGTTCGGAAGGAATGATAAGCGGTAATGGAAGAGCTGAAACGGTTGAAGTGGGTTTAAAGGTGGATGCACCAAATGGTGTCTCCTACTATTTTGCACATTGGGGGCCAAACAGATATAACCAAAATGCGTATTTGGTTAGTAAAATAAAGGACCGGTACGGAAACTGGTTAAAATTTACGTATAAAGATTTGGAAAAAAATCAATCTAATGAAACGACTTATCGCGTCTTAACCGAAATTACGTCAAACGATAATAGAAAAGTAGTTTTTAATTATGAAAATCAGACGTTAGGAAGCGTCAGTAGTGACGATAATCCTGCTAATTTATGGTTGGATTCAATCAGCATCGGTAGTGCAAAAATAACATACACGCCCGAGGATACTCCACATGAAGAAAGCACGTTTACATCAAAATCTATTTTTTTCCTAAAGTCCGCTGATATCGATGGTGAATTGAAACATCAATACGAATATTATGAAAAGGAAAGCGAATTTACCGACGGGGGTAATCGCGGTTTATATTCGTTGAAAAATGTCCTTACGCCTGGTCACGCAAAAACAAATTATGTTTATGGCGGGGAAAATATAACGGGGAATTCAGGTGCCCAAAATTTTATTACAGTAGTAAAGAAAAAGGCGGTATCCGGCTCGGTTGAGAGCGCGACGTGGACGTTTGATTATGATCAAAATACAATCAGAGATAGAACAACAGTTTCGCATCTAAAGCGTTGTATCGAATATATTCACGACGGTTCTCAGAGCGATAAAGGACAGCTTTGGCGACGAGGGAATTTGAGAGTTAAAAATACCTATTCAGGAGCAAGTTGTTCTGGCACAACTAACTTAATCCAGAAAGAAACTTACGATTGGGCGCCGTTACCCGTTTCTGCTCAGGATGAATTTCGCTCTTTTCCACCCGCATATAACAGCAGTACAGTTACGCCAGTGCTAACAAAAAAAGCAATTGTTAGAGACGGCGTTACTTATACTACAGAAATAAAAAGTCGTGATTTTTTCGGAAATGTTAAAGAAATAGTCGATTACGATAGTATTGAACCAAGTAAAAAAAGGACAATCCATTATACCTATTTCGTCGACGATAATAATTACTGGATTTTACATCAGCTCGCAGACGAAACGATTGACGGTTTTGGTTTAAGTGGAATTAAAAAGGATATAGATCGTACTTATTATGCGAATGGACAAGTAAAGACGGAAGTTATACACGGCGTTGAGCATGGCTATACTTACCACTCAAATGGCGAACTTAAATCCTATACCGGTCCTGATGGGCACAAAATAGAATATAACAATTACGAGTTGGGAGTAGCAAAGCTAGTTACGTATGAGTCAAAAAAGCTAACCAGAGGAGTGGATAATCGAGGTAATATTGACTGGGAAGAAATAGAAAAAGATGGAAGAAAAATCAAAACTACTTACGATTATGATGACTTAAATCGCTTAACTGACATCAATACACCAATATCGGGTGATAACGACATAAACATAAGCTACGACGCAGGAACTCAGGGCTATAAAATCACTAAAACGAGAGGTTCAGTTGGGGATGGTGGTCCAGGAAGTGCAACAATCATTGAAGTTCAAAAATTTGATGGATTCGGAAAAATTAAAAGTAAATCTTTAAGCAGCGGCGACAAGTCTATCATAACTTCAACTACTTATAATTCTCTCGGTCAAATGGACTATGTACTAGCGCCTGGAGGTTTTAAAACGACCTACGAATTTGATGTATTGGGTAGGGTTGAGAAGATCACAAACCCGGATAACTCTGTAATTGATACTACATATGTCAGCGGGAAAAACCAAATAAAAATAGAAGATGAGGAAAAGCATACACAAACCTATCATTACGATGCCTATGGAGATCCAGATGACCGTTATTTAGTTAAGATTGAACAGCCGATAGATGCAGTATCCGGGGCTGATGGTTCTATGTCTGTTACAACCACAATAAAGAAAAATATTTTAGGTTTTATCGAAGAAGTGCAACAGGGTGAGTTAAAACAGATATATAACTATTTTTCTGACCGGCCTACACAGCTAGAGATTATCGACCTGCCCGAAATTGGAGAAATAAAATATACCCGAGATCAGCGTGGCAATGTGAAATCTAAATCTATTAATGGTGCAGTAGTTGAATATTATGGCTACGATGAATTTAGCAAGCTAACCTCTAAATTATATTGGGGAAATTCAAACAAAGGTGGACACTTAACTTTTAAATACGATATTTTTGAAGAGTTATCCATTTCCGAGACTGCCAATACAAGGTGGACATATGTGCGCGATGATAATGGTAATTTAGATACAGCTACTGTTATTAGTGGTTTTATCGATACCCCTCTCGAATTTGATTACGATTATAGCAAGAATGACTATCTTCACAGTATTCAATATCCGCACGGAGAGACAATAGTTTATTCTCCAGATGAACTTGGCCGATCGACCACTGTAGGTGCATACATATCCGATATTGAGTACTACGATTCAGGTGTTGTTAAAAGCTATAGAGATGCCGCGGGACTGGTCAGTACGTTTTCTGAGACTGCACGAAATGATATTGACACCCACGTTGTAAAACTACAGCAAAAAGAACTCATTAATCTCGATTATGATTATTATAAAAATAGAAATTTAAAAACTATTACCGATAAATTTAGCGTGGCAAAGACGAGTTTAAGCTATGACGGTGTAGGGCGGCTTTATACCACAAGCGGCTTGTGGGGTTCGGGGAAGTTTATTTATGACGATGTCAATAACATTACCTCTAAAACTCTATCTGGAAATACTTCAACTTATAGTTATAACCCCTTATCCAACCGCCTTGAAAGTGTGAGTGGAGTGCAGTCTTATACTTTTCAATATGACGATTGGGGGTCAATACGTACTGACGGCCAGAATCATTACGAGTATAGCTCTGATGGGCGTATTCATGCGGCATTTGATAGTACACCATATCCAACAAGGTACTATTACGATGCAAATGGTCGTCGAGTGCATTCCAGTCACGAAAATGCTTTAGGTCTTACCGAGCAATTTTACGCTTACGGAATTGGTGGCAATATGTTGTACTCCAATTTCCGATTTATTGATAATCAAGGTGGACCGCATGAAGAAGCAGCTTTTGCTAATTTTTATCTCGGCACAAAGCTTGTGGCTGAGCGAAGAGTATGCACCGATGTTGATAATGACTCCGATGGTATACCAGATTGTATAGAACGTAATATAGGAATGACAGTAGGTGTCAATGATGCCAACGACGATTTCGATGACGACGGTTTAACGAATATTGAAGAGTATCGTTTACAGTCGATGCTATTTAAATCTGATACTGATGAAGATGGCATGCCCGATTCCTACGAATATGTTCATAGTTTAAAAATCATTGAAGACGATGCCAGTGTTGATAGCGATGGTGACGGCTTATCAAATTTTGAAGAGTATACAATAGGTACCAATCCAAACAAAACTGATACCGACGGAGATGGAGTGCCCGATAATGAAGAGCATGGATCTATATTAGATAAAAATAAAATAATCGTGCCCGTAATTCATACAATATTGTAGCTTGCAACTAAATTGAAGGAAGTCTAAAGATGAAAAATTTACAACATTTGGTTGCCGTACTGGTTTATTTAGGTAGCCAACTATTTTCTATTTCGAGTTTTGCGGAGCTCGCAGAAATTGAGCCTCTCAACCTTGGTGAACACGAATCGGTTGCGTTTTATCACAATGACCTTGTTGGGTCTCCCGTTGCAGCCACGGATATAAATGGAAATTTTCTGTGGCGTGAAACTTATACTCCTTACGGAGAACGTTTTAAAAACGAAGATTTTAACAAACGGATTGGTTATACCGGCCATGTAGAAAACCCGCGCTTTGGTTTGGTGTATATGCAGGCGCGTTCATATAATCCTATAGTTGGTCGTTTTTTATCTGTTGACGAAGTGGGATTTTTAGAATCGAATCCCTCTAGTTTTAATCGGTATGCTTACGCAAATAATAATCCTTATCGTTATATAGATCCGGATGGAAATGAGCCTAAAGACGTTACGGATAATTTGCGGGGGCGACAGCAGGATGCCGTAAAAAAAAGAGCAAGAGAAGTTGCTGGAGAAGCTGGAGTTCAAGCAATTGGATTGTTAGGGGTTACCCGTGTTAGTCGTAATGTCGATGACATTGTAGATGGAATTACAAAGAAAAAAGTTCCTCCCCCTAAACAAAAAAGTTCACCCTTTGGGCCAAAAATTGCTGATGAGATTCTAAAAAATGGAGTGCCTGGCAATTGGACAAAGGAGCAAATTCGTGATGCAATTACGGATTATGAAGCTAGTATTATTTCTCGAAAGGCGGAATTAAGAGCATTTGATAGTCTGGGAGGAGGTTCAGAAACCCAGAGGAAGGCACATGCTCGTAGAATTTCCCAAGAGGAATCTTTTCTTAAATCACTTAAAAAGGCATTGAAAAATAGAAAATCATAGAAAATGATAGAAAATGAAGTTTTAAGCCTGTTGGGTAAAAGTGACGATAATGGTGAAGAGTTAAACAAGATTGTTGATCGATTTAGAAATGGCTGTGATATCCAAAATATTGAAGACTTGTTGATTTCTCAAAATTCTAAATTGGTATCAATTGGTGCATGGATACTTAGTGAACTTCAGTTTGAACTCTATAACAGCAATTCGATATTGTCGCGACTATACGGTTTAACCACGCATCGGGCACCTGATGTACGTTTTAACGCATTAATGGCGCTATTTCCGGCTTTTGAAGCCAATAAACTAGAATCAAAACAGTTGCTGGAAAAATTGAGTAAAGATCCTAATGATGGTGTTAGATTGTGTGCTCAATCAGCAATGGAAAGACTTGGTTTTGGATCAGAATAACAAAGGCACGCACTGTAAAAATTGAAGAAATGACTGGGACTAATCCCTTAAAGGCTGATAAGGCTTGCTGGGAAAAAATCAGCAAATTTGATCAGTTTTTTGAAAAATTTTCCAAGGAAAATGGGTGCCCTGGATTCGTCACTAACACTGATACATTTAATTGGACAGAGAAGCAATTCATTAAAGCTATGCAAGAATTTGATGATTATTTGCAGAGTCTGGATCCAGGATTAAAAGGAATACACATAACGGATTTTAAAGAGTTATATGATGGGCTATGGACTTTATTCACGTGATCGCTTGCTTTTCAGAGAGAAGCTGAGACGGAAAAACTCATCAAAATTTTAACTAATGGATAGATAAATGCGGTTGAGTGATTGAGTCTTATTGTTAAATTTGAGTTTAAGGATAATGGTTATGAAAAAAGTTGTTATAACTTTTATTTTATTAATACTATCTTGCTCATCACACGCGATCTATCGTGGAAAGGTGACGGGGCTAAGTTCTTGGGCAACCGAAGGATCCGGTGGCTATGAAATATATGTAACATTAGATCTCGAAAATGGGAATTTTGATGGCGACACCGATTGTGGTGTTCCCATTCCCACTGGAGGTAACTTACGCTATAAGCGAATTAAATTGATTTCCAATCCCTCAATTAATAGTAATTATACATCGGGCGAAAATGAAAGTGCCGCGAAAGTTCAGTATTACCTTGAACGAACAAAAAGTATCTACGGTATATTGATGCTGGCTTATACCTTACAGCAAGACATTCAGATTCGTTGTCGTGAAGGAGGTGTAATTGGCTCAGTATCACTTTGCCCATCTGATGATGATTGTCTAGGCGGCCCAGATTTAGTTCTTCAATAGTTCGACCCGACTAAATAGCTGCAGGATATTGAAGCAAAGGCGATTCAAAAAATCAGATGTTTAGGAGCTTTATGCTCTCAATTAATTGAAACCAAATACGTTGAAAATGATTGTTTTATTGACAGGAGAAATTATGAAAATTCTAATTGCTATTTTGATTGCGGTCGTTTCATTTGAGGCTATCGCCTATGAAGGAAAAGTCGAATCAATTTACGCTTTGCCTGGAAATTCGCTTAAATTAAAGGTCAACTTAGATCCAAACGGAACATATAACGGAAATTGCTCGCCAGGAGTCCCCGTTTACTTGTTTAATAATTCTCGAGCTGTATACGGGCAATTTGTGGGAGCTCCTCCAGAGAACGTACCTGCTGATTGGGTTAAAGACTATGCCTTAGAGGCAGCGGTGTCTGCTTATGACCAAAGTTTTGCTTTACTTTTATCAGCAGTGCTTGCCGACAAAGATGTACTTATTACGTGTGCAAATTCAACAATTGAACCTGGCCTAAAAGCCATTATTTCGCTGGAACTGGTGAAATGAGATTTTAGGGAGTCAAAGCCCCTAAAAATAATAAAAGCCCAGTTTCTCTTTAGTGCTGGGCTCTTTTGTTTTCTAATTAGTCATTTTTGGAATGACATGACTAAGCTTATCTCCCACAAAGCTCGGTTTGGATTAAGATAGGTTGATGCCTACTCAATCCATAGCAGTAAGTTCACTTTTTGAGTAGCGCCGACCCTTCTTCTTTAGCTTATTTGCCCTTTTGGGTCAAAAATTGTCATCTTGAGCATAGCTATTGTCGCGCTGGGGTAAGAATCTGGATTTTTTTTGATGTTTAATTGCGTTCTAGAAATATGAGTGCCGTTGCTAGTTGAGTTTCGCTATACGCATATCCTGTTTCTATTTCTTAGTAGACGTACCAAACGGACAGATTTACCATGAGTTGTAGAGTTTTTTATTGTAGTTTTCTTGTTTTTCTTCTTTCTTTTTTTTCATTCCCCGCATATTCCCTTAGTATTTCTGAGACATCTTCGACAGATGGCGAATATACACTGACTTGGCCGGGTAATGTTTGGAACCCTTATAAAAACAAAACGCGTAAAGGGGAGCTGAAAGAGACGTTTACCCCTAATTCGGGTTCACCGGTTGTTAAAACGTATAATCTGGCAAAGAATTCCACTTCATTTGCGTTTACCGGAAACAAGAAAAAAAGCGTCAACGGAAGCTATAGCTATACTTTAAAAATTTCGGGCAAACTAAAATCAAACAATAAGAATAAATGTGGCCCGTGTTTCGGTGATACGACGGTGAATGTCACCGTTAATCTAGGGTCGAGCTCTTCTTCCGGTTCATCTTCAAGCTCTACGAGTTCGACTTCCTCAAATTCAAGTGCGTCGAGTTCCAGTACATCCAGTTCGGGTTCTTCCAGTTCAGGTGCGTTACCGTCATTTAATATCACCGGTACTTTAGAGCGAGTGCAAGAAGGCCGCTATAAAATCACGTGGTCAAATAGCTTTTGGAATCCTTACAAAAACAACACTCGCAAAGGGCAATTAAAAGAAACGTTCACGCCAGCAGGTGGAGGCGCCAATGTCGTAAAGACGTACAATCTGCCAAAAAACTCAACACAATTTACTTTCGATGGTAATAATAAGAAAACGCAGTTTGGTAGTTACCACTACACTCTAAAAATTTCGGGTAAACTTAAATCCAATAACAAAAATAAATGTGGCCCTTGCTTTGGGACACATTCATTAACGGTTATTTTTGAGGCGCCCACTGATGAGGATCAGGGCAATTTACCCTCAGATTGGACAGATGCTTTCACCTATAGCTTGACGGATGACAGTATGTTGCCGGATTTAACCATAACCAATCCAGACCTTGTCGCCATTACGTCAGGTGTAGTGGAGATTAACCACGGCCAACTAAACTATTCTGTCCCGATTAAATCGCCTCCGTCTGTTAATGGTCTTGCACCTAATATTTCATTGAGCTACAGCAGTAGCAGTCAACGCGGAATTGCTGGAGCTGGTTGGAATATCGGCGGAATACCTTACATTTCACGTTGTCGTGCGAGTGTTGAAAATGAAGGCGATAATGCTAAAGGCTCTAATCCTATTTATACAAGTTCTGATCGCTTGTGTCTAAACGGACAAAAACTAGAAATCGCCGATGGCAATGGGCGAGAAACTGACAATGAATATTGGACCCAAAATGCGGAATACCGCACCGATGTCGAAAGTTTTGCTAAGGTTGTCGCGCAAGGCTGGAACGCAGGCGCGCCAACGTCGTTTAAGGTGTATACCAAAAGCGGTTTGATTTTAAGCTTTGGTACCAACAACCATAGCCAAAATAGTCGCTTATATAGAACTGGTAATACCAGCGGCACAATAAAAACGTGGGCTTTATCGGAAGTGAGAGATCGCTATGATAACTTCTACACCATTCACTACATTAATCGATCGGCAACCGGGCAGCTTTACCCTAAACATATTTTCCTACCGTCCAATAATACGATCGTATTTAATTATGATAAACGTGTTGATATAGCGAATGAAAAAGATTCTAGTCACGAACTCTTAGATGTTAGTTGGGGTTATGATGCTGGCAAGATCTATAAAATTACCGATATATTAACTAGCGTTACTACCTACGTTGAAGCTGGTACTTCTCGTTCGTCTCCTAACACAAATACTCCCGTTCGTATTTATAACATCGATCATAAGCTGAGTGCGGCTTCAGGAAAATTCCTCGTTGATACTGTTCAGGAATGTGGTTTTGTTTCAAATAATGTAGAAGACTGTAGCAAAGAACTACAATTTGATTGGCATACTGGGGAATTGGGCTTTAATAACGATACTGCGGATTTTAAATATTGTTCGGGTATTGATGTTCCTTTTGCTACTTATTCGACGGCGGACGCGGATAGAGATGGCAATATCGATTTAATTTCCAACGGTATTGTTTACGCCTGGGGTTCAGATACAGGCTGTTTTGAGACGCCGAATAACTCCTACATGACCGGTGCTCAAAGTGAAACAGAATTGATGCAAGTTAATGAAGGATTTGCCTTGTTAAATATTGTCGAAATTGATGATGATCATAAAGTAGTACTCACCACTCAAAATATAGATCGCACCGGTTTTACACAGACGGAAGTTGCAAGCGAGCCTAAAGGAAGTGCAATAGTGACAGGCGACTTTAACAATGATGGATTAACTGATTTCGCTTACGGTACAAATATCTATTACAAAGATTTGCTTAATAGAACATCATTTACGCGACAATCGAGTGGTATAAACCTAAGGGACATGCTGGAAGTAACTCCGATTGATTTTAACAGTGATGGTTTGCTCGATATCACCTTTATCGGAAGAACTTTCAAATCCAACGGTGATCCGAATAAAAACTATATGTTTGGAGCGCTTAATACCGGAAATGGTTTTGTGTTGTCGACTAATAATGCAACTGCTACAGGCAACAGTGCTTTTAGAATGTTAGCTAGTCCGAATATACCTGCAGAAGAAGACATGATTGGCGGTCTTCCACCTTCAAATCCAACAGCGACTGGCTTTTTTCGTAGTCTGATTGATGTGAATGGCGACGGAAACTTGGATTATATATTCAGAGCAGGTAATACAGGAAATGAGACTTGGCGCGTGCGCCTTGGTACAGGTTTAGGTTTTGATACTGCAATTAATACGAATATTAGCGCGCCGAAAAATTATCTAATTTATGGGGTCGATTATGATAAAGACGGTAGAGCGGATTTAGTGATACCGCAACAAAGTGGTGGTTTTAAGCTTTATATTTCAACTTTTAGTAATGACACCATCAATTTTGTTGCTAGCCCAATAAAACCTTTTAATGAATTAGCAGGACAATACAGACAGCCGAATTCAGGAATCCGCTATAGATTATTTGGTAATCTGTTTCAAGGTGATGTTGATAATGATGGCTTGATGGATATGCATATCACTCCAGCTATACAAGAGCCTAAACAAATCTATACAGCTAAGAGAAGCCAACCGGATATGCTGAAAAGTGTAGTTGATGGCTATGGCAAAGCATTGGAATTTAATTTTGATAAATTGCATGGTGAAGAAATTAATGGAGAGAAGTTATATCAACCTACTTTGGTTGAATATACTTTTCCAAGAGTACCCGTGTTTCGCAATATCAATGTCTTGCAAAGCATGGAGCGAAGTGATGGATTGGGCGGAAAAAATAAAACGGAATTTTACTACCGAGGCGGTAGCATTAATATACTTGGTGGAGGCTTTAAAGGTTTTGAACGAGTAGCGCGTCGCTCAAGAGCGACAGGCGTCAGTACAACAAACTGGTACAAAACCGATGAAGAATTTGAAGGGCTACTTTATATTGTCGAAAAGAGAGCCGCTGGCGGTGATCTAATTTCTAAAAAATATTTTGACTATCAGACGCACGCCGCGAATCCTCGTTTTCAGTACCCCATTACTATTAAAGAATTTGAATACGATCTTTTATCCAAGTCATCATCGAGCCCGGTTAGAGCAACGCTAACAATCAACGTTTTTGACGTTTACGGCAATTTGGATTATCAGACCGTCGAGGCCGGTAGTGATATTAGTGGCCTATATGTTGATTTTAGAAATAGCTTTATTGAACATGATTACGATTACAGTAACGACGCTGATAATTGGTTGATTGGTTTTAGACTGAAGTCGAAGTCGCGTTATATGACGGGTGAAGGTTTTAGTGGTCCACAAAAATTAGTGGAGCATGAATATATACCCATTAACGGAACAGTTGATGTGAACGCGCAGCACTTGTTTGTGGGTGCGGATGTAGAAATTATGCGCGTCTTCCCGCGCCGCGGTAACGGTGAAGCCTTAGGTATTCACGAGGTCGCTGCAGATCCCTTGAATCCGAGTGCACGATCAGAGCATAGAAAAGTTGAAGAGTTTGTCTACGGTAGCGATCCACTCTACCCTGAAAAACGTCGCAATGCCTTGGGGCATGAAACCGGTCTAGCTTATAACAAGCGTTTTGGCGTGGTTTCGCAATCTACAGACCCTAACGGTATTCGAAGAAAAATAACCTTTGATGCACTAGGTCGCGTTACGCAAGAAACTGAATTCCATAAGAATGACACCCAAGATGAAGACTCTAAGGCAATTAAAACAGAATTTAAACGGTTTTTTTGTTCAGGCGCACCGGTCACTTGCCCAGCTAATGCTAAATATATTACTGCGAGACGTACTATCCATAATTCTGATAAAGAAGATCTTGCTTCGCCCTTGGTGTTAACGTTTTTTGATAGCTTACAGCGTGTTATTCGAACAACCGAATATACTCATGCAGGCCCAGTTCATACTGATACAGTATATTATCAAGATGGGAAAATCCAACGTGTTTCTGAGCCTTATTCTGGTTCGAATGCACATGCTTGGACAGTAAACACCGATATCGATGCGATGAACCGTGTGCGCGAATTTACGTCTGCTGACGGCACTCACGTTAAAGTTGATTATGAGCGCCACGGTTTAAAAACAAGGAAAACAACCACAACTACAGTACAGCTACCTGTTGGTGACCGCGTAACCACGAGTACAGAGTTTAAGAATTCGCTTGGGCAAACTGTGACCGTTTACGGGACGGACGGTATCGCTATTTCGTATAGCTATGACGAAATGGGTAATTTAAGTAAAACACAAATTAACTCTGACGATTCAACCGATATCGACGTTGTTTATGATGTGGCGGGTAACCGCACACAAATTACCGATCCTGACACAGGCGTCATCCATTTTATTCACAACGGCTTTGGTGAAATGCGTAGACAAATTTGGGCGAAGGATACATTCGACGAAAAATCGATGACCTATGAGTACGATAAGCTGGGCCGAAAAACCAAGCGCATCGATGCTCAACCGGGCTACCCGAATATTGAATTTTCCTGGGTGTGGGATACGCGTAAACTGGGTTTACTGTCCGATACACATGCCACCGGAAAATCCGAGAGTTACTTCTATGATTCACTTGCACGCGTGACCAAGCAAACGACTAATATTGACTCTTTAGGCGTGCGTTCTTTTGATTATACCTACGATAAATTTAATCGACCATTGACCGTCCAATATCCGAGCGGCTTAAAAACGCGATTGGATTATCACACTGCCGGTATTCATGCCAAAACGGTTGATATTAGCAGTGCGCAACAAACGACTTTGTGGCAGGTTGGTGACAAACTTGATTACCGTGGCACATTGACTTTGAGTAAATACGGAAACGGTGCGATAACCGAACATACATTTAATGCGTTTAGCGGACGCCTAGAAAAGATCAATACCGGCGGGTTTGATGCAGGTGATATTCAGTATTTAGAGTACGACTATGATTCAATCGGTAATTTATATTCGCGTTCCTCACAGCGCATCGGTGCGCTTGGCATTCGAGAAAACCTCTCGGAGAATTTCCAATACGATGACATGAACCGTTTAATTGATTCCAGTCGTTTTGGCAGTTCAGGTTCTCCCTGTGGCAATGATTACTGTTATGACGATTTAGGTAATTTAACCTTTAAGCCCGGCGTGGGAGTATTAGAATATAACAGAGTCAATGGCGCAGGCATTCATGCGATTACGAAAGGCAATGGCAAAAATTACGAGTATGATGCCTATGGCAATATGGTGCGCAGGGGCTCGGAAGTTCTGGCGTACAATACCATTAATAAACCGTTTTTGATTGGTGGTACATTGTTTAGCTATGATGGCGAAAACCAAAAGTTTCAACAGTCTGATACTAACTCCGGTATAAAAACCTGGTACTTGGGCAACGGTTTATATGAGGAAATTCAAACTGGCGGAAAAACTATAAAGAAAAGTTATGTCGGAAATTATTTCGTACAAAAAATTGAAGATAATAAAACCGAGGTTTCTTATCTTCATCGCGATAATTTAGGTTCCGTCGAAGCGATATCGGATGAAGAGGGTGTTTTTGTTAGTCGCATGGCCTTTGATCCTTGGGGGGATCGCCTTGAAGAAGATTGGCGCGATGGGGATCCCACTGTTGGTATGCCGCTGCATTATCCCACGCAAGAGGGCTATACCGGTCATGAACAACTGGATCAATTGGGCTTAATTCATATGGGTGGACGTGTTTATGATCCGGTGATTTCACGCTTTTTAAGTGCTGATTTATTTATCCAATCCCCCAAAAACTCGCAAAGCTATAACCGCTACAGCTATGTGATGAATAACCCCTTAAGTATGGTGGATCCTTCGGGTTATGTTGCGGTGGGTATTTCTCCCGTATCGATGACGTTCCATCAGAGGTTTAATGATGGCTTTGGTATCGGGTTTAGCCATAAACATGGTCCTATCGGCCCAAATGGAGCAATTATCTGGGATGATGTAGCGGAAAATGAGCCGATTAAAACAATTAACCTTCTGGAACTAGCAGAATCTATTGAAATTGATGAAAATGGAACGACTTGGTACATTTATCAAGGGTATCGTTATACTTTTGAAAATGGAGCAACTGGAGAAACTGGAGATAGTGGAGATGGCTCTGTTGCACAAGAGGGGCAAACGCAGCAACGCAAAAATTGTAATGGGCGACCATGTTATTCCAGAGGAAATGGTAACGTTCCAGAAGGGGACGATACCATTGTCAATGATATAATAGAAAATACACTTGCTAAGCATAATGGGGACACTGAGATGGCTTGGCAAGATTTATATAACCAGAGGTTCGGTGGAGAGAATCCTAATCCGTCAGATTTAAATCTAATGGCAGCTGAGCATTACATGTTCGCACGTGATTTTACTAAGAATAACTGGTACGGCGGGGCTTCATTGGCGGTTGCAACGCCCGGGTGGGAAGCGTGGAAACTTTTAAGTCATGCCTGGCATGGAACTCCTCAACATGCAACCCCTGGGACTTGGTTTGCAATTAAATGGGGAAATATAGGCTCAAATCATGGTTTATTTGATCAAATAAGAGGAGAAGAATAAATTATTTTTCTGATATTCTGAGCGGTTAAAAAAATGAGCTCTGTTTTTGATGTTTGCTGCTCAAACTTTCCTTTGATATATGGCGATTTTTATAGCTGTAATAATCTAATTTAAGGGGTCAAGCCCTTAACAAAATAATTAAATGTAGTAGCCCAGTTGCTTTTTAGTTACTGGGCTTTTTTATTTTCTAATTGACCGTTTGTTGAATCGCTGTATTAAATATCTCACTACTAATTTCATTTTATCGTCTGTTTGGTTGGTGCCTGCCAATGTTTCCAACGTGTTTCCTGGGACACCCACTCATAAAAAAATCCGTAGATACACTAAATGAGTCAGTTTGTTTGTAACCATAAATCAATATATGACTCAAAAACACGCACGGGTATCGCCCATTTATATTTTGTCTGCATTCATCCGTTCGAAGATGGCAATGGGCGGCTTGGCCGGGCATTGTGTGAGAAATCTTTGGCTGAATATCAAAGGCAACCGACTTTAATTGCGTTTTAGCAATGTGATTACCGTTGCTAGTTGAATCTCATCATTTGATATTAATAATTTATAAAATCATGACGAATCTACTTGTATATTTCGTTTATTTAACGGATGGAAACTCATCTGCGGGAAGGAATATATTTCAAATCCATATAACAAAAAGTCAATACAGTCCCTGTACTGTTGTAAGGCTAAATTTACACGAACTACAAGATCTTGTAGTTATCGATGCCCCATCTTTTTGGTATCTTGGCGTTGGGGAATTAGCGTTCAAAATTGACGAGAAATCAATGCAGCCTATAAAACCGAGTTATTGTGTTCCTCTATTGAAGAAACGCTGGCTCCTCAGAAATAAAATAATGTTCAATGCCTAGATTGAACATTATGCTGAACTGGTATTTGTTTGAGTTTGCTGTTTTAGCCGTGTGTTCAAACGACGTTTAGGATTGCTTCAAACAAGCTCTCTTGTATAGTTTTTTTGTCCTTTTGGGTGGAAGATTGTCGGTCTGAGTACAGCTATTGTCGCGCTGAGGTAAGAACCTGAATTTTGTTTGATGTTTAATTGCGTTCTAGAAATATGATTGCCGTTATTAGTTGAGTCTCACTATTTGATACCTAGGATTTATAGACTCATCATTTGCACGCACGACGTGTCAATCTGATGTAAAGTTAAGGACCTTAAGGAAAAATTTATTATGAAATGTAGAGCATTTTATTGCAGCTTTCTTGTTTTTCTTCTTTCTTTTTTTTCATTCCCCGCATATTCCCTTAGTATTTCTGAGACATCTTCGACAGATGGCGAATATACGCTGACGTGGCCGAGTAATGTTTGGAATCCCTACAAAAATAAAACGCGTAAGGGGCAGCTGAAAGAGACCTTTACCCCT
>JANQJB010000049.1 GCA_028281865.1 Marinagarivorans sp. | reverse complement strand
GATTCACTCTATAAGGGCTTAGATTACAAAATTTAAGAAAAATCTGCTTGGGCTCATGAAAAATTCAACAATTATTTTTTACTCTTGGCTTTTTGTTTTTCTACATATTTAATAAATTCTTCATTTGTCATCGATTTTATTTTGCTTTCTTCGTAGCCATCATGCGATGTTTTCTTTTTACAGGTTTTATGTCTACCAGTGCATTTTTTTACATCGTGCGCAACGGTATCGATCACCTCCTGAGCCTCCGCACCTAACGGTGTGAAACGCGTCTTCCCCGTTTTACCGTAGTACGTGCAGCCACTTGACAGTAAGGTAAAAGCTAGTGCGGCAATTATATGGGCTATTTTCATATTCACGCCTGATATTCTATTTGAGTTGACTCAAACCAAGGAACAATAAAATACTGCATAGTTTTTAAACTGAAGTAAGGATTTTGATCCAATTATCTTATATAAGCAATAGTCTTGGCTTGGATAGACTCAATTCAAATCAACTACATATATTGCGTAAACCAGCCAAACTATTTTATTAAGGCAAGGGCTCTTTAATCGGCTAACTAAACGCTTTAGAATGCGCTTACTTAACCGGCTAAGTACTATAAGCCAAAAGCACTATCGAGCCACCCTCAATTTAATATAAAAATAATCTTCTACATTATGACTCGTCACCTCGGACTTATCTCATTAATCACGCTGTGTTTCAGTACTGTTCAGGCAGCGCCCCAGCCTTCCTCGCCGAAGCCAAACATTATCCTTATTGTTGCAGATGATTTTGGTTACGCGGACCTCGGCTCCTACGGCAGCACTTTTTACAATACGCCCAACCTGAACCAGTTAGCCTCCAATGGTGTGCGCTTCACCGACGCCTATGCGTCTTCCTCCGTGTGTTCCCCGTCCAGAGCCAGCATGCTGACGGGTAAATATCCCGCGCGCTATGAGGTCGACGACTGGATTCCTGGCCGAGGCTCGAAACCCGATCTGACGCGATTTATGAAATTGCGCCCACCAAAAGTCGCGGATCAAATCCCATTGGAGGAGACTACACTTGCCGAAGTGTTGAAGCTGCAGGGCTATCGCACGGCATTTGTTGGTAAATGGCACCTGGGTATAAAAGAGGAGTATTGGCCAGAAAACCAGGGTTTTGACGTCAATAAAGGAGGCTGGAGAGCGGGTGCACCTTATTACCGGCCTTACGACTCCGATAAGGATCTATGGCATGGGGCGGACAGCGGCTTTTTCAGTCCATACCGCAACCCCCGTTTGAAGGATGGACCAAAGGGTGAATACCTAACCGATCGCTTGACCAATGAGTCCATACGCTTCATTAAGGACACAAACAAGCAACCCTTCTTCCTTATGCTTTCATATTACACGGTCCACAATCCGCTGCATGGCAAGCCAGAATTAATCGAAAAAAATAAAGTGCGCGCCAAAGCTTTGGGTCTCGATAAAATGCAGACCATTGTGGACGACCTACCTTGGATGAATCGGCCCGACCCCGGTCTTTGGCGGGAGCGCCTTATCCAATCAAACGCTGAATACGCGGCCATGATTGAAAGCATGGATCATAATATCGGTCGCATCCTGGACACTGCAGATACCATGGGTCTCGACAAAAATACCATCGTCGTATTTACGTCAGACAATGGCGGCCTCTCCACTTCCGAAGGTTCTCCAACCTCCAATTTGCCGCTTGCCAAGGGCAAGGGTTGGCTGAATGAGGGCGGCATCCGCGTTCCTCTTATTTTTAGCTACCCGGGAAAGATATTGTCTGGTGCAGTAGTGGAAGATCCGGTTATGAATACCGACTTTTTTCTCACCCTATTATCGTTTACGTCGCAAGCCCACAATTACGATACTAGTGTTGACGGCGTAGACCTATCGCCACTCCTTTTGGGAAGAGCTCACGCGATGGAGGAGCGGAGCTTATATTGGCACTATCCGCATTACAGCAACCAGGGTGGTTTGCCCAGCGGCGCAATCCGCAGAGGGTCATACAAGCTTATTGAATACTTTGAAACAGGAGACGTCGAGCTTTTCAAACTGGACGAAGATATTTCCGAAACTCACAATTTAGCGGCAGAGCTGCCCAAGATCGCAAATAAATTAAAGGAAGACCTCAAAAACTGGCGTAAATCAGTCGGAGCTGCCATGCCCACCCCAAATCCGAACTACGATCCTACACCCAGTAAGGAGTCGATCGACCTACTCAACGACCCTACGTAAAGTCGAGTCGTCATAAACGGATCAGAACGCTACCAATATTAAGATTAACAGGGCCTCCAAAGCCCTATCTGAGCCCTTTCGCATCTATCAATAAAGATAAATCTTTTATTATATTCCAATATAGGAATATAATGACGCGTATGGCAAGAGCAAAGACCACATACGATGTTTTCAGCGCAATTGGCGAGCCCAAGCGCCGTGAGTTGATCGAAAAACTCATCATCAACGAGATGACGGTAAATGAGCTAGTGGAAGCCACCGATTGGCCCCAGCCAGTAGTATCAAAACACTTGCGTGTACTGAAGGAAGTCCGCCTCGTCTCCGAGCGCAAACAAGGGCGCTACCGTTTTTACCAAGTCAAATCAGAGGAATTGCGGCCCATCCAGGAGTGGATACATCAATTTGAAAAATATTGGGGTGGTACCCTAGACCAACTCGATCACTACCTAACAGAAATTCAAACTAAACAAAATTCCAACAACAGGAGTAAAAAACTATGGGTGAAATTAAAGTCGAACCTTCAGTAATTACGCGTGAATTTGACGCGCCGCGGCAACTCGTTTTTGATGCTTGGACACAAGTAAAGCATCTGAATAATTGGATGTTTCCAATGCCCGGTTGCACTTGTGAATATGTAAACGCGGAAATAAAGGATGGCGGCACGTCGTTACATAAAATCACCATGCAAAATGGCCATGAAATGTGGCTATTTACACAATATGAAGAAGTTAATTCACCGGAAAAACTCGTATTTTTACAGTATATGTCGAATGAAAATGGCGATATCTTGCCAAGCCCTCATATGCCTAACTGGCCAAAACATATGTTAGCGACTCTTTTATTTGAAGAGATTTCTGAAAATAAAACCAAAATCACTTTTTACTGGGAGCCACGCAATCCCACGCCAGAAGAAGTGGAAGCTTTCGAAAGCACACGTGCAGATCACGGCAAAGGCTGGGGTGCGGGTATGGAGCAATTGCACAACTACCTTTCATCGCTTTAATCAACTTAACAAAATTCGGCAGTTTGTTAGCTATGGCAAGGAAGCCGTGCAATACCTCAACTAGCACATCGGGTTTTGCTAATTCCAATTTTGACTCTCTTAGAATTTAAACTTTTGTGGACTTTCTAGCGATTAGAAAAAGCGTGCTCGGATTTTTCGGCGGGGACCATCGATATTCAGTTTCAAAGCCCAAATTTTCTAGTTTTTTCTCAAGTATACCGCGCTTCAAAAAGTAAACTTTAGGCGCTAGCTTAAATAAGCGCATTAACGGAATTATTAATTTTAAATAAAACATATTATCCGCTAGACAGGGCGTACTTGTTACGAAGAAGCCACCAGGTTTTAAAATTTGATGCACGGTTTTGAGGGTCTCGTCTAAATTATCCAGCAAATGCAGAATGCTTAAACCCAGCACCATATCGTAAGCCGCGTTTTGCTGAGCATAATCTTCCAAAGTGGCAACTTTGAATGCAAGCCCTTCTGCACCAGAAGGTACTGATTTACTTTTAGCAATTTCAATCATCGCCGGCGAGATATCAACCGCTGTGTAAAACTTAACTTTCGCAGCATGAATAAGTGCAGTCGATCCCGTACCGCAGCCAAATTCCAATACATTCATATCGGGCTGGAAATAACCTTGTGTAACGGACAGCTTGTGTTGATAAGCCTTTTCATCGCCTACCGGCTTAGCCGCATATTTTGCGGCAATGCGGTCCCAAAACTTTGTATCTCTCGGCATATTGGTATCCTTCTTTAATGTGTTTTAAGCTATTTTACTTATGCAAAAAATATTAAAAACAGCTAAAATTGCATACTCTATATTCAAATATGAATAAGCGAGATCGCTTCATTCCGAGAATTAGTGATGCCCAATCAACGCAAACCATCGTCAAGCCTAAACGGCGAGTTAGCCAATATTGACTGGAACTTTGCAAGAGCCTTTCTTGTAACGGTAGAACGAGGTTCGCTGTCTTCAGCGGCAAAAGAGCTTGGACTATCGCAACCCACTTTGAGTAGGCAAATTTCTGCATTCGAGCAACAGTTAAGTGTCGTATTATTCGAACGCGTTGGCCGCAACTTAATAGCCACTCCAGCAGCGATGACCCTGGTTGAACATGTCCGCACAATGGCCGATGCCGCCAGAGCACTGGGTTTAGCCGCAAGCGGTAAAGTCTCGGTCATCGACGGAAAAATCAGCATCGCCTGTACAGAGGTGGCGGCTTATTTTCAGTTACCCAAAATCGTTAAAGAATTGCGCGAAACCTACCCTGGTATTGAGGTATCGATTATTTCCTCGAACGACGCCAGCGATTTAAAGCGCCGCGAAGCAGATATAGCTATAAGAGCATTTCGTCCTCACGAAGCCGATTTAATTACGCGCTTGATAGGTGAATTCACCGCAACGTTATACGGTTCGCACCAGTATCTAGACGCCCTTGGGAAACCCACGAAAAAATCGCAATTTAATCGCGCAGATTTTATCGGCTACCCCAAGGACAATGAAAGATACATGTCAGTATTAAATGACGAAGGTTTTAATTTAACGGAAAAAAACTTTCCCATACGCTGTAACAATCATTTAGCTCATTGGGAATTGTGCAAACAAGGCGTAGGTCTCGGTGTAATGCCAACCCATGTCGGCGACGCTGAACCGGCAGTAAAACGAGCCTTATCAGACGAGGATTCCATTTACACGAGCCAGCTTTGGCTAGTGGCGCATCGTGAGCTAAGGACTAACTTACGCGTGCGAGCAGTATTTGATTTCTTACACGGCCGCCTGGCGGCTCAATTAACGAAATAAAGTAAAGTGATTTGTTAAACTGCTAACATTCAATACTTTTCAGATATATTTAAAACCATTTTCGAGTTTTTTTAAAACGCTTATAAAAATTAATTATCAAAATGCCATTATAAAACTGTCCATTTAGCTTGTCTCTATCTGACCTCGCTAATGATTTATACCTTGCAACAGCTACCAAATAAATAAGAATCAATATCTTTTTTTTATAATATTTCCGTCCATAAGAAGACTCTGCATAGCCCGAGTTTCCATTTTTAGAGGTATTGACTGTGCTAGCCTTTAGTTAATAGGCAATTGATAAATCAGCGATTGATATATGTTGTACAAAAGGCTATTGCAAAAAATTTCTTGCATTTTTTTCATTGCGACACTAGTCGCGTGCGGCAGCGACACTGCTGATGATCCGAATAATTCTCAACAAGGGAGCTCTAGTTCGAACTCTTCTTCGAGCTCCGGCGGAAATTCTTCCTCATCCAGCTCGTCGTCGACTTCATCTTCAAGTACGAGTTCCAGCTCATCAGCTAGCAGTTCGAGTTCAAGTGGCGAGCCAGTCGAATACGAAGCGTTTATCTCAGACCGGGTTGTCAACGAAGAATTTAGCATGGCCGCGTTACTCGATTTTGACGTAGCGAGTTACGAGTCAAGCAATCCCGCAGTCGCCACTGTAGCGAACGACGGCATTGTAAGCATTCTCAGCGAAGGAAATGCCGTCATCACCGCTCATGCAACAAATAATTTTAAAAGCTCAGCTGAAAATTACTTTAAAACCGGCGTTGAAATAACACAAACCGGAGCGCAAATTGAAATTAATAGTATTCCGAGCACGTTCGGCGTAACAGCTTGGGTGGGCGAAAACAATACCGAATTTTATTTTGACCAAAGCGTTACCGGATTAGACTTTTTTAGCAGCCGCGATAGTGAATGCGATTTTTTTAATTATTTTTCTTGCCTAATGGGACAGTATCATGTGGTCGGACAAACGACGATTATCGATACTGCCACAACACTTTCGAATGCGGGTTACTATTTTTACAACTACGGTTTAAACCGCACTGGAAACTCCTATTTAAGTTCTGCGCGTTTTGCCGAGCGCAGTAACGAAGCTGTCGCAGTATTTAAGGACAAAATGTGGGTTATCGGAGGCAATATTAACAACGACTTCACTTCCCTAGCAGATATTTGGTCCAGTACAGATGGAAATGTTTGGGTACGCGAAACAGAGCAGGCACCCTTCGGTGCACGTATCGGTGCTAATTTAATTTCTCTAAATAACAAACTCTGGATAGTTAATGGTTTATCAAGCACACAACAAACAAACTACACTGATCTTTGGTCGACGACTAACGGGCGTGACTGGGTACGAGAATCAAGTTCAATAAATTTACCTGAACGCTACGCTGCATTAAGCGCATCATTTAATGGGAAGATGTTTGTTGCCGGCGGTTGGAGCTATGCAAGAGACAACTGGTTATACGATATGTGGTATTCCGACGACGGGATTAGTTGGGTACAAGTACCACAGGAAAATGTACCGGCTTTCGAAACTAACCACGCTAGCTTGTTAGCCCAAGGTAATAAACTTTGGTTATTCGGAGATAA
>JANQJB010000046.1 GCA_028281865.1 Marinagarivorans sp. | reverse complement strand
ATTGGTATGGTGGTCGTAAATAATTCCAGCGAGAACGCTAGTATCTTGCGTATCATTTAAGGCCAAGCGCATTCCAGCAAAAATATCGTTGTCATTTGTAGTAAGAGGTTCGGTTTCAGCGCGTTGGTCGTAAAGATATTCTGCTAGAAAACCTAAATCTGCCGTCGAAGAAAAAATTTGGTAAGCCGTATATTCAAAACCTGCGACGCTAGCCCAAAAAGTATCGCTGCTCGATTCTCGATGAATCGCCTCCAATTTCCACAACCAAGCATCGCCGGTATATTGTAAGTCTAAGCCTATTTGTTTTATTTGATCGTAATGTGGACGCCAAGCTTCGTTTGCCGCTCCGGGAATAAAATTCGCCTCGCGACTGGTGCCGGAAAAATAACTTAAGCCCAAATCAAAATCACCAAAAAACTGGCTATAGCGAAATGCCCAATCGATATGGTTCTCTTCTTCCGATGAGGTGTAAGTGGCGAGGTCTTTATTGACAATAAAGGGCGAGCGCAAACGCCCTTCCGCACCGGCAAAATTACGTTCGCGAAAAAACGGTAAAACAAATAATGTTGCCTGCCCCCAACTCTCTTCTGTTGATAGGCGTAACATCGGTTGCCCGAGTTTGTCCTCGCCGTCAATATCTGCAAGCGTATCGGTCTGGTTAATAATATCAACCAAATGTACAGCTTCCGTTACGCCCCAAAAAACCTTATCGACACCAAGCAGTATTTCGACATTACGAGTTTCAATCGCCCAATAAGCTTCCTGCAAATCAAACAGCTTGCGTTCGCTATCAATTTCATCCCAGCGAGCCACAGGTACAAAACTTATGCGTTGCTTGCCGTCGTCACTTTGCCAGTGCAGATCCGCTGAGGCTGTAATTGCCGATTGTAAATTTTGGTCTTCCTGCCCCGGCCAACGCGGATCTTCGGCAAAGCCGCGTAACTGTAATTCTAGATCTGCACTTACAGCCCAATCTTCTGCGCTTGCCGCTTGTGCCAGAACTAGCGCAGTGATTATTGTAAAAATACGAAATATTTGTTGTTTTAACATAATTATCTTTGGCATAAGCGCTACCGGATACGACTTAATTTACCTTTTACAAAATCTCTTTCTTGCAAGCCTTGGTTAAAAGCGTAAGGCTCGTAAATTAAATCTGTTTCCTTTTTGGTTTGCATATTTTTCATTAATAATTTGTGTGCACGCCAAACGCCGTTTTCATACTGACGGTAGTCCTTTAATTCCAGCACTTTTAATAGGTCTCCACGACGATCATAAAATTCGACTTTGCGAATTTGAAAATCCGTTTGATCAACCCATGAAATTTGTTTCGTATAACCGGAATTTTCATAACGTGGCGTTCGTTCAACAACATCGCATTGTCTGCCATTAAAAGTCTCCGTGCGTAAATAGGTATAATCAAATTTATTTAGCTCAATTGCAGTAAAATCTTCAAACGCGAACTCAGAGCCAACAAAAGGGCCCGATTTATTACTCGAAGAAATACGCTTGGTGCGTTTAAGTGCTGGTAAAAATAGCCATTGATTGTCTGGTGTTAAGATTTTTGCGTGCGATAGTAGCGCAGTGCCCTCAATATCTTTAGGCGTGGAAAATATTACTAAGCTTTTATCCCCTACATCCTCGTTTTCCTTTTCTAAGGTAGTAATTTTTAGTGAGCGCTTGGATTCTTCTCCCGCGGCATTGCGCAATACCATCTCTAGTTTGACACTGCTGTCTTTAAAACCGAGGTCTGACCTGTCTGAGCGTGCCGCAATTTCAAAACCTTTTTCTTTGCTGGCGAATGTTGGCGCTGTAAAAAACGTGATAGCTAGAATTAAATTAACAATTGATAAGCTTAAAAATGACTTTTTCATTGTATTTCTCCAAATATTAGTGACTTAATTGGGTGAGTTTAGGGAGTTCTGAACTCGTTTTTGTTTCTGCATTTATTTTTTCTGTACGTGCTTTGCTACCAATAAGTAGCAAGGCGGGTAAAAATAGAAAATCGAGAATAAGGGCAAAAACAATAGAAAGCAGCGTCATTAAACCGAGGTCAACATTCATTTTAAATGCTGAAGTCATCATCACTAAAAAACCAAAAGATAAAATAATGGTGTTAACTACAATGGCGATACCAACGTTATGAAACGCATAGCGAATCGCACCTTCGGCGTTAAACCCTTGCTCGCGACGCGCGCGTAAATATTTTGATAAGAAATGCACGGTGTCATCAACGACAATCCCTAGCGAAATCGAAGCGACGGTCGCAATTGAAAAACCAACCTCGCCAATTAATAAAGCCCACGCACCGAAAGTTGCTAATATTGGTAAGGTATTGGGCACTAGACTCAATAAACCTAAACCGACATTACGTAATGCCAGCACCATAATTAGCGATATAGCTAAAATACCAATGCTTGTACCTTTAATCATATTGTCGAAATTGCGCTTGCTAATATAGGTAAACATTACAGCGGCACTAGTGGGCGAGGTGTGCATATATTCGGGCCAGTTTTCTGCTTGCCAGTTTTCAACGCGGGCAAAAAATTCTTTAGTTTCAGTAGAACTGGAGCGGGCTAAGGTAGCGGTAATGCGGCTGGCAGACTTATTGATATTGATGCGGTCATTTAAATCGAGACCGTAAGGCAAGGACAATTCGTACAGTAATAAATACTGCGCTGATAATTCACGATCCGCTGGAATTTTATAATAAGTATCTTGGTCCTCATGCATATTGCGATTTAAACGCTTCATAATGTCAGAGAACGAAAATACATGCGTAACGCCGGGTTGCTCGCGTAAAAATTCGGTAAAGCGTTCTAAGTTTTCAAGATACTCGGGCTCGCTTACACCACCGGGGCCAATTGCAGGTACAGAATATTCAATTGGATATAAACCAAAGTGCTCTTGGGCTTTGTCGGAGTCAACGCGAAATTCGATGCGCTCATCAAAATACTCCACCCATTGGTCGTTAAATTGCAGTGTTGGAATAAAGGCAATAACAGCTAAGGTTGCACCGCCGAAAAAAAATAATAAGAAGTTGCGGCGAGCAATAACAAAATCCGCTAACTTATCCATTAATTTTTGTGAAATCGACGGCGAAGACTGAGTTTTAATTTTTACTGGCAATAAACTAATCAACACTGGCAATAATGTTAAGGAGAAAAGCCAAGCGCCGGCGATGCCCACTGCAGTCATATTGCCCAAGTGCCAATACGGCGGTGCGTCGGAAAAATTTAACATTAAAAATCCGACGATGGTGGTTACCGAGGTAATTGATACTGCGAGAAAGTTAACTCTTACCGCTTCGACCAAAGCGTCTATTTTATTTAAGCCTTCACGTAGATAACCGCGAAACGAAATTAAGATATGGATGGAATCGGCAACGGCGAGTGTAAGGATAACGATCGGCGCCGACATTGAGATGGGCGTTAATTTAATACCGCTTAAACCTGCAAAACCCATTGCCAGTATTGTCGAAAAACTAATGACAACAAAAACGGAGAAAGTAGCACTTAACGAACGAATAACTAACCATACTAGAATAAAAATTAATCCAAACATCAGCGGCATTAACGTTTGCCCGTCGAGCATGCCGGTTTCGGCAAAGGCGTTGTTAAGCATCGAAACGCCGGTCAAGTAAATCTCCAAGTCTGGATATTTTTCACTAATATCGGCTTTAAGTGCGCGCGCGACTTCGACGGATTCCGGTACTTCCAAAAAACCTTTTTCCGGATATTGCAACACTACATTTATAGCGGTAACTGATCCATCGTGGTTTATTAATTGATTTTTTAATAGCGGTTCGGCCAGTGCTACTGCACGTCGCTCTGCCAAATAAACTTCGCCATGGCTTTCCGCATTTTTTACTAAGTCCTCAACAACTAAGTCCTCGCCTTCGGCAAACGTGTGCTGAAAGTTAGTAACCGAATCCACGCGAATGACGTACGGAATTTTCCACGCGCGCTCAGTCAGTTCTTCAACCGCGCTTAAATTATTGGCGGTAAAAACCTCACCGTCACGCGGGGCGAGTACAAATAAAAAGTTATCGTTCTTGGTATAGGTATTTTGGAATTTTTCGAAGTTTTGTAATTCGGGATTTGCGTCGGAGAAAAATACGCGATAGTTAGTTGAAAACCCTAGATGTTGGGCGCCACTACCGACTAGTGTGGCGAGAATAAGGGACACGATAATAACGGCCCAACGATAGCGGATAAAGCTGCGGGTTAAGTCAGCCGCCTTATCCTCCACGTGTTTAAAATAACTTTTCATAGCTCGATCCTCTTAATTTGTGACTGTTTGGTCATTAATTGGGTACAAAAAAAGCGCTAGTTGCACTGTCTGTTGTCTTCTATTGTTTACTGTCCGGTCAAAAATAGGGTAAAAAAAATCAACGCCAAGAGTTGATTGTTTCGTCGACAATATCGTCTGCTGCGGCCCTATCAATAAAGCCTTTGCTTAAGGTGGCCGTCCCGGCAAGCGTGACCATCATATGCATTGCAAGTTTTCGCGGCTCAAGCTCTGCTCGGATCTCGCCTTCGGCTTGCGCAGCTATTAATAACTCTGCCATTGCTGCTATACGTTTTTCACCAAAGGTTTGGACTGCTTGTTTAACCTCTTCATTGTGCGGTGCCAGCTCGACAATCGTGTTCACCATTAAACAGCCGCTGTTCCGCCCAGTAATCTCAACCACCTTATGCATAACGGCGCGCAGGTTTTCCAGCGAAG
>JANQJB010000151.1 GCA_028281865.1 Marinagarivorans sp. | reverse complement strand
TCTGATACTTGAAGAGGGTGGTTTTTACCCTCCAAATATTCTAACAGCAGATTTTAATGGTGATGGTCAGAGGGAAGTAGTGGTCAGTTTTCGTGGTGTTATTAATGACGATTTGGTTGGCATAACTAAATTGTCACATAAAAAAAATAATGGCTTAGATGTCCATTCTATTTTGAATATCGACGGAGACTATGCTCAATTTGGTTATAGTTACGCGCAAAATGGTGATTTTGATAATGATGGTGACCAGGATATAGTTGCACTTCAATACGGAAAAATCTCCCACTACAATGGGAAAACGATATCTTTTTATGAAAACAATGGTGCAGGTATTTTTACTTTTCGGCGCTACAATTTCGATGCTAGACAATTGAATTATGAGAGTCACTTACATCTTGTAGATATAAATAATGATGGCTTGCTCGATGTTTATACCGGATCTTCATGGCTTGAACGTACGGCAGATACGCTACGTTTTGTGAGGGAAGGGGATACGTATCAATTTAAATTGCCAATAGATGGGGCAGATATTAACTATTCGATTGACGATGAAAGCGGATATTATTCTGTCGATCGAGAAAGTGGCACTATAAAATTTAATGCGCCGAGTTTACGTGATATTGGCAATGTCTATCGAGCATGGTTAAATGCCGACGATGGTTATTCAACTATTCGCCGGTTAATCGAAATACGTGTTGTAGACAATAATCGTGATTATGACAACGACGGCTTTGATAATGATGTGGATTGGGCACCCCATAATGCTAATGAGTGGCGAGATACCGATGGTGATGGAATTGGGAATAATGAGGATAACGATTCAGATAATGACGGTGCAGAAGATATTCTTGATATAGAACCGGAAAATAATACCGTATTTTCACATATACATTGGTCAGCTGTAGAGGGAGAATCTAATCCAGTCAATCAAACTTATCTTAACTTACAAAACAAATACCCAAAGGAATTTAAAATAATAGATGCTAACGGTGACGGGCGATCAAATCTCATTTTTTACGATACATTAGAAAACGAACTAAAATATGCCGCGATTTCTTTTTATGGAAATAACAACGAATATCGATTGCTGAAGCCCAACAGTGACTGTCGATTTGGCGAGTTTGACGTTTCAGCGAATAAACGATACATGGTGGTAATTGAAAACTGCATCGGAGATGTAAAGTGGGTAAACGTGCTAGATTTTTCTACGCAAGGTAAGAAAAGGTTTCGAGCGCCTGATTTTAAATTTACGCATTTGAACATGGCAAAAATACAATTGCGTACTGATTATGATGTGGTTTTTAGTGGTGTAATAAGCGAGAGTGAATCGACTGCTGCGCTAAAGATAGTTTATCGCAGTTTAACTTCAGATGATACTGAGTATTCGGATAAAATATTCGATGGGATTGGTGCAAATTTTCGCTGGAAAAAGCCGTTTTTTTACGATTATAATCGTGATGGTTTAGATGACTTGCTTTCGGGATCGGGTTCAAATACGCAGTTGTTGGTTAACCAGGGTAATAATCGTTTTGTCATCGAAAAGAAGAAACACCTTGGGCAATTTGAGCTGGTTCAATTTGAAAATAGTTCTGCGGAGAATAGAACCTTTGTAAGTGATCATTTGCCTGTGGTTGCAAGCGATAATAGGCGCTCGTTTTTTCTGAGTGGGAATTTAGACGATGATGTAGAATTTGTGCTCGCCCCTACGCGGCCGATTGCACTATTGGATTTTAATCAAGATGGGTTTATGGATACATTTGGATTTTATAATCAGAAACGCACTTACTTTGAAAACAATGGTAATCATAGGTTTAAAATTGCCGGTGACTTTGGTTTGGTCAATCCTCAAATGGCGGATTTTAATGGTGATGGCTTGAAAGAATATGTAGGCGTCGTTACCGGAGCATATGGATATTACGAGATTAGACTATTGTTCCCTAAGGCTTACCAAGAAAAAGCTGTTGCGCCGGGGGAAACGGCTAGATTTGACCTTAAAGCTGAAGCTGAAGATCAACAAGTCATTCGCTACCGAATACCTAATGATTTGGATGCACGCTTTTTTAGTGTCGATGAGTTTTCTGGCGTTTTAACGTTTGTTGCACCAACTGAAGCGAGTGATACAAATAAAGACGATAACTATATTACATGGGTTGAGGCTTTTTCAAACTATAGTAGATCTCGCCAATTGGTAAGCGTGACTGTCGATAGGACACAAAATTAGCATTGAGATTCAACGAATCAAATCTGAACAGAGCAGTTAATGAAAAATGGATTTTCATTAACACAAATATTGCACCCGTCAGTCCAAGTAAGACAATGCGGCCTTCGCCATTATAAAATCTTAAATTGCGAATCAACTTGGAAACTTAAAAAAAAGAGTGGAGGGCGTTAAAGGTTACTAGAGAAAATTGACTCAAGATTAGCAATAAGTTGCACCAGGTTTGGATCGTTGCGGCTACTTTCGCGGCGCACTGACCAGAGTTCGAAATTCAAACCGTCTACTGGCCCGTACAGTTCGACAAGTTCTGGTGCAGCGCGTCCAATAAATTGAGGCAGTAGGCCAACGGCGTTATTTTCTCGAAGAGCCTCGTAAATCATAAGTGCACTGTTTAAACGGTATTTTACTTGGCTTTCTTCAATATTTTTTTGAATCCATTTTGCACTAGGTGCATCGGAAGACTTTAGTGTATAGCTGATCCAGTCGAGCTGCTTTACTTCGTCGAAACTCAAATTATGTTTAGAATAAATTCTCCTGTTACCAAATACTGAGAATTTTCCGTAATTTTGTGCGTCTAGTTTTTTTGCCAGTAACGAACCTGTTTGTGGACGTTTGTTGCGTAATGCGAGATCCGCTTCATTTTTATCCAGATCTAAAAATGCATTAGTCGTTTTTATCTCTATTTCAGTATTCTTGAGTCCGTAATTGAGTTGTTGAATATGCTTAGATAAGTGCAGCCCGATAAGGGAACCGCAAGTGATAACAATGGTCTGGCTACCTTGCTTTAATTCATATAACTTTTTTTCGAAGCTTTGATAGGCAGAGCCCATTGCCAACGCATGCTGATACAATTCCTTTCCCGCGTTAGTAAGCTCCACTCCCTCGGTTAATCTTATAAATAACGAAGAACCAATTTCCTGTTCTATTTTTTGTATGCGGCGAGAAATCGTTGCCTGGGTAGTATCGCAAGCACGCGCGGCAGCAGAAAAACTGCCGTGTTCAACAACTTTGCAGACGTAAAAAATATCGTTCCAGTCCACGCTTCTCGCCTGAGTTTAATAACTTGAATTTATCTCATAGTCACTGCTGCGATGCTGAGACAAGGCAAAAAGCGTTTGAAAGCGCTTTTAATGAGGCATCAGCGACGGTCACACTTTATGAGGATGAGCTATGGGTAAGTATGCCATACGCTGATGTATGGCCCAATACGTTTCTGGGGAATCGATTTACCTCCGCTATAGAAGCATTATGGATGTCGTCCTTTCAACCCCATTAACGGAGCGAACAATGAAAACTCTTGAAGGTAAAACTGCATTAATCACTGGTGGCAATCGCGGTCTTGGAAAAGATGCGGCTTTGCGACTCGCCGAACAGGGCGCCAATATTGTCATCACCTATAAAAACCGCGCTGAATCAGCTGATCAGACCTGTTCAGAGCTTGCTGAATTAAATGTAAAAGCAGCATCGCTACAACTCGACTTATCGAGTAGTGATCAAATAGAGCAATTTAAACAAAGCTTTTCTGCACAACTTGCCAATTGGAACGTCACTTCATTTGACATATTAATTAATAACGCCGGCGTAACCAGCGAATCGCCATTTGGCCATATTAGTGAGAACGAACTCGATTTACTTTACGAAACCAATTACAAAAGCCTGGTTTTGCTTACGCAAGCACTTGAGCCTTTGCTCAGTGACGGTGGGCGCATCATTACGATGGGCACGGGTTTGACTCGTGTGACCTTCTCTCCGATGGTTATTTATGCTGCGATGAAAAGTGCAGTTGAAGTGTTTACGCGTTATCTGGCTAACGATCTTGGCAAGCGAGGAATTACTGTGAATGCGGTCTCACCTGGAGGGATTGACAACGAATTTAATGCTGCGCGCTTAGAAAAAATGCCGCAGATGCGTGAATTTATTGCGTCTAACACTGCGCTAGGGCGAATGGGAAAAACAGAAGATATCGGCGGTGTAGTGGCATTCTTGTGCAGCGACGCTGCGCGCTGGATTTCTGGGCAGCGGATAGAGGTCAGTGGGGGATATAAGCTTTAACCTTTTAGCATGGGGCCTTTAGCTGTGGCCCCGTTTTACTAAAAACTGTTAGGACTTGAGGTAGCCCTTAATCAATGAGGCAATTTCCGCATCGCTTTGATCCTTAAGTATGCGTTTAAGTGGCTTACCGCTTTTGGGGTCTGCTAAAAGTAAAAAGCCAGTTTTTCCGGCGTTTTCGCGGTAGTAAGAGCCAATTCCGAGTTGATCAGCAAGCAGCGCAGATTGGTGCCTCGATGCTGCATCGGTCAAATCTAAGCGCACAAACAATACGTCCTGATTATCGAGGTCGGCCTTGCCGCGAGCTTTTACAATTTTAGGGTCTAGGGCTTTACAGCTTCCGCACCAATCTGCGTAGAACAATACGGCCAATAACTTAGGCTTGCCCTTATCGCTACCCGCGAATGAGGGCAGGGAAAAAAGTAGGACCAACGTGGCCACTAAGAGTTTAGCTCGAGTCATATCAATATCTCCGGCTTTTGAGTAGAAATAGTTGGGGGCTTATAGTTGCTTGTACTTATACAAGAGGACTTTTTCAGACAACATTTGCCGAGTTTGGTTACAAATTTGCCCTAGCTCCCCGAAAATTCATTCAAATGGAGGAATATAACCTTATCTCTTTTGCGGGATTGCAGTTGTCATCGACATCTTGCAAATGCGCGGTCATGAAATTGCATAAGCGCCATACTGGCTTTTTCGTAGGTGAGCCTTGAGCTGTGCGGAACTCCCTTTAGTACTGAAAAATCGTGCTCAATCCCCAGGCCCATTAAAAAACCTGACCACCGATAAGTACCTTCGTAGTTATGATCGGATTCGTCTCCCACAACTACATTGATAAATAAGGGCAATTTATTTGAGCCAGAAGCTCGATATTTTTTGGCGAAATTTTTTGCCAAATCCCAAGTGTTTGAGCCAGGTACGAAAGTAAAATATTCTGATTCTCGTCCGTTATTTTCTGAAATAGTAAGTTCAGCCTCGTGTCCGGCACTTAAAGGTGCCATTGAGCAAAACAGTTCGGGATATTTAAAACCGATGCGTGCAGCACCGCGTCCGCCTTGAGAATAACCTTCAATGGCTCTACTTTCTCGCTTCGCATCAGTTCGATAGTTTGTGTCGATATGAGGAATAAGCTCTTTAACAAACGTGTCTGCTCCCCAGGAACTAATAGAAGGGTAGTTATACCAGCTCAGTACACCGCCATTAGCAAATACGTATATTTTGGGTTTTATATCGTTGTTTTTAATTGCAGTATCAACATATTTTGCAATGTGCACCAACTTGCCCTCGGAGCCGGGTCGTCCGCCGTGAAGAAAATAAACCACTGGAAATTTCTTGCGTGTATCTTTTTTATATTGCGGTGGTAAATAGATGTAATAACCGATATTGGTATTCATGATTTCACTAAAATAAGTGCCGTGTTCAACACCATTCGGAACTTCTTCTTCAGCGACTGGATCGACCCAGCGATGATAAGCCGATAAATTATCAATGGTATAGGGACGTGTCGGTTTAACGCGTTCTTTTTGGGAGCTTGATAAAGGGCTTGATTGTAAGGGGTTTATCAGTAAAGGGCTCAGTAGGTTTTGCCAGATTAAATAACCTTCGTGACTCATATGCAATTGATCTGGAGCGTATAGCGATGGTATAGGTTTGCCCTTGTTATCCAGGAACTCAGACGCTGAGCCGTCGAGATAGCTTATGCGTTTATCCTGACTTGCAATCGCGGCAAACCTTTTGTTCATTTTTAATTCTTTGTCAATTATCGAAAGTCTTTTAGGGCTAGGCCGCAGGCCTAGAACAATAAGTTCCGCATTGGGGACGCGCTTAAACAAGTGCGAGGTAAATTGATTAAAATCCTCTGTAACTTGCGCAATACTTTTATTTTTCCATAAATCATTTCCGCCGCAAAAAAATACGACTTTGCGGGGTTCGTATTTCAACACTGTTTCTTCGAGATAGTAATTGATATCTGAAATATGCGCTCCGCCAAAACCGCGGTTGAGTGCCTTTAAGCCTGGAAAGTATTTTTCGATGTCCAACATCCGAATGCTGGAACTGCCGACGAAAACGGTTGCGCCCTTAGCAAATCCGTTTGTTTTATCTTGGTCGATAAATCTCTGAATATCTTTTTTAAAGCGCTCGGGATTAGGGTTTACTGTTTGCCCCTTAAGCACATTAGAAAGCAGAATAAGGCTTATAGCTATGCAGGTAATAAAAGTAAATTTTTTAATATTTATAGGAATATATTTCATCTTTGTCGAAAGGGTCACTGTGTGTTCGTAATCTGTTTGACCCAATACGAGTCTTTGGTTACATTGAGCCCCCTTATTATAAGGTGATCAGCTATTTTTAAATAGCTTTGGATCTTTGCGTGTAATTTTTGAAGGTGTTTATGGAAAGGTTTTTGCTGTTTTTTACCTTGGTCTGTAAACAGATGCTAAAGTGAGATGAAAGCTAAAGCCTTCGACTTG
>JANQJB010000142.1 GCA_028281865.1 Marinagarivorans sp. | reverse complement strand
CGGGCCCGCGAAAAACTTCATTGTGACCAACATGAATAAAGGGGTTGTTAGGGTCGCCGGTATACTCAAAACCCCTTTCCAAAGTTTTTTCTTTATCCTGCGCGCCGTAAAATGGATTGTTAGGGTGTTTGGTCCAAGGGCCCAACATCGATTTCGCGGTGGCGTAGCCTATTTCATAACCGCGTGTCCAACTGGAATAGAATAAATAATAGGTTCCTTTATTTTTGATGACGTAGGCACCTTCGATTCCAATCGAATCCCAAGCATAATATTTTCCAATTTTATTTTTTAAGCGGCCGTCATAGGCTTCTTCTTGTAAAATATTTCCGTCGGGTCCATAAGCCCATTCAATTTTACTCGGTAAAATTGCCGTTTTTGGCGTTGTTAGCAAGCGCGCGTTGGCCAAATCTATTTTGGCAACAAGAATACCGTTAGTGCGACCTTCGTTCCAAAGCGCCCATACCGTGCCATCGTCATCCTCAAAAAAAGTCAGGTCATTGCCTTTTGAAAGTGGTTTATCTTCTGTAACAACTGTGTACGGCCCATCTACCTTGTCTGCCACAGCATAACCAGTAAATTGACCGACATAACCCAGTTCATCATTGCGAGAATTGAACAGCGCGTAATATTTACCGCCAATCTTTTGTACCTCTGGTGCCCAAAAACGCCTGTAATACCATTTATCTGCACTCGGGCGCTCGACAATATATTTAACAAATTCCCAGTGATTAATATCCTTTGAGCGATAAAGTACAACACCGCGATTCAGCTCGCCGTTCGTTTCTTGTCGCGGCCAATGCGGGTAGGACGTGCCGGTTAAATACCACCATTCGCCATCTCTAAAAACCTGACAGTCGCGCAGGCCTTTTGGGTCGATGCCAGAACTTATTGGGTTTTGATATTCAAAATAAGCTTCATTAGCGAGTGTTTTCGGGGAGGGCGTCTGCTGGGTTTGATTATTTGAACACGACACTAAAAACAGCAACATAGCCATTGCGGTTAAAACATTTGCTTTCATCGATTCTCCAAAATTAATATGAATAAAAATTAAGTTTTCAATCTGCAAACACAAGTTACGACTTATTGCATTTACTAAGCAGATGACCAATCAGTCCTTTATAACCTGCACACATAAACTTATAACCGGCGGCAACACAAAATAAGAGCTTATTCAGGCGATTCAATACTATTTCAGGCAATTCAATACTATTTCAGGTAATTCAACACCTAGGCTTTTTTGCAAGAGTAGCTTTTTTGCAACAGTTTCCTGTGGCACACTTGCAGCGCCATTTCTCTCGGCCGCATATAGTAGCGCAAATTTAGCTGTCCATGTAGAAACCTCTGATTAAAAATAAGGCTCAATAAATGATCTCACTGACTATTGGCAAACCTGGTTTTTTAAAAACATCTATTGTCTTTTGTTGCGCAATACTTTTGTTGTGCGGCTGTTCCAAACAAGAGGATGCATCGCTACCAGCAACGGGAAGCGAATCGAACGAGACCTCGGCTTCGAACGAAAAACAAACAGTTACAGAAAAGCCCGGGTCGAGCTCATCGATCGCCGATGATATAAAGCGGCGGGTTGAAAACAAGCGTTTCCCAGCAATTTTTCAAGCGTGGAATCCATTGGATATGCCGGAGAAATTCCCGGTTGATACGCTCGAACAACGCTTACAAAATGCAGCCAAACACAGCCTTTTATGGGAAGAACCTGTCAGCCAAATCAGCTTTAACACACCGTTGGTTCTCGGACTGGAGTGGGATAACCCAAATGCCGGCATGGCAACACGGTTTACCCAGGCGACCTTGGAGCAAGGTAGAAAAAATCGGGCACGCCTGCTTGAGCTCAACCCCAATATGGTTTTTCTAATGGAGATACGCTGGCGTGATGCACCGGGTAGTTACTTTCCCGAAGACAGTGAGTTTTGGCTGCGAAGCAAAGATGGGCAACGCGTAGCGGGCTGGAAAGGCGGCCCAGAACCCTACTACATGCTAAATTTCAAACACGAAGGCTTTCAAAAGCGTGTAGCAGAACAGTCCGTCGCGGCAGTGGCGTCAGGCGTTTACGATGGCGTTATGCTTGATTGGAGTGGCTACCTACCCATTATTAAGCAGGTTCGCGAAGCGTTGGGCAAAGATGGCTTGATCATTGTTAATATTCACGACGAAATCGATAACGGTGAAAAATACAAAAACTACATTAACGGCTCATTTATGGAATGTGGGCCCGAAGTTAAACAACTGTGTTCTTGGGAAGGCATGCAAAAAGCACTCGCTTTTTTTGAAACCGAGTTTTTAGAACCGCGTATTAATGCCCTTGAATTGTGGGGAGATCGCGACAATTTTCAAGCGATGCGTGCCATCACAACTATGGGGCTAACACAATCAAACGCCTATATTTTATATGCCGATCCCAACCCGCTGCCGACACCCGACCATTTGCACGATTGGTACGATTTCTGGGATGTCGACCTCGGTAAGCCGTTGGGCGCTGGCAAGAAAATTAACAACGGCGCCTATGAAAGAAAATTTGAAAAAGGTTTTGTTATTTTCAATCCACCCGGCAACCCTGCAATTGAGATGCAATTTAATTTACCGGTTGTCGATGCATTCGACGGCCATACCAAAACGCATATTAGTTTACAAGAAAAAGACGGCGGTATTTATTTAGAATAAAAAGCCTAATGCGAAACACTGGTAGACAAAGGGTATTAAGGCTCAGCTTTGCTAATCTCAGCAGTTGCATCATTTTTCGCACGTGAAAAGATGCACAGCTCATTCACATTGTTGGGCTTATACCCTCCAAGGATTAAACTGGAAAAATAACCAACCACAAAAACCATTAACTGCGATGTGGGGCCAATTAGAAAATCGTGGTATGGCCACTGCCCCGCAAATTGCGCCCAAATAATAAATATTATTGCGCTGGCAATAGCGCAGTAGGCACCGCGAAGAGTAGCTGTTTTAGTAAAAAACCCGAGTACAAATAGGCCCAGCGTCGCTGAGTTAATGATTAATGCCCATTTGATAACAGTTTCGACAAGCGATTTTGAATCGGCATCGGGGACTAATAACAAACCTACAATAGACGCTGAAAAACCGGCAAAAAAAACCGAAAAGCGACCGATATCAAGCTGCCGTTCTGGACTCCACTTGGGAAAGAGTTTTTGTAAAAAATCTTTTGATATTGTCGTGCCAATTGAATTTAAATCAGAAGAGATAGATGACATTGAAGCCGACAAAATAGCGGCTAACATTAATCCAACCAACCCGATTGGCAAGTAATGACCGATGAAATGCGGAAAAATCTCATCCCTCACCGCGGGTGCTTCTATGCCCTTGATTTCATAAAAACCCCAAAGCGCTGCACCAATAATATTAAAGCCTAGCAATATAGGTACTGATAACCATGCGGCCATCAATGTTCCACGCCGTCCCTCCTCATCAGATTTTGCCAGTAAATAACGTTGCACCATATTTTGATCGCACATATAACGACGCGCCCAAATAATCGTAATACCCAGCATAAACATCCAAACAGTGCGGCGTTCTGGGTCGGTCCAAACCCAGCCCGTGTCACCCAAACCGAACTTTCCGCCCTCCCAAGCCACGGTTATTGCCTGAAAAGGTTGTTCGGTTTTAAAAAGTAAAATGAGCACAATAATCACGGTACCCATAATTAAAATTATGCCCTGAACGACATCGGTCCACACTACAGCGCGAATGCCGCCAATTGCAGTGTAAATCATGGTAAAAATACCAACTAAAAAAACCGCAAAAAAAACTGAGATGCCAAGCGTGACTTTAATAAATAACGCGGTCGTGACGAGTGTAAATCCAATATCGAAGGTACGGTCAAAAACAAAAGCTAAGGCAGTGTAACCGCGCACGCCTTGACCAAAGCGAACACCGATATATTCATAAGAAGTCATTTTGACGTGCTTGCGATAAAACGGCACGATGACATAAGCGGTAAAAACAAGCACAAAAGGTATCATCAGAAAACCTGGAACCAAAATCATACTGTTTTTAAACACCACGCCCGGGTGAGCAACAACAGTTCCAGTACTGATTAACGTAGCCATTAGTGTAAAACCAACGGCCCAAGACGGTATCGACTTGCCTCCTAAAAAATACCCCTCAACAGATTTCGACCCTCTGAGCGAAATAGTCAAGCCGATTGCTGCAATTCCGGCAATATACAAACCGACTATCACGAGGTCCACTATTGATACAAGCATTTTACTACCACAACATCCGATGATTTTATAATTATAGCTATAAATTCCATTTAAATAGTTTTGTTGCTTACCGCAGTCCAGCCAGCTTAATTTTTCAAAAATAAGATTTATTAGAAGTAAGTGCAAAAACTGATATCAGTTTTTGCAATAAATTAAAAACACACAAGAAAGGAAAGCACAAGACAGTTAATGTGTCTATTCACGTACTGTGTATAGAGGCGTATCTTATATCTGAGATAGAAGCGTGTTGGCTAAGTTTATGAAGTAATGAAGTGCAGAGGTCCCTCTCTGGAAAATCCAATCTATTGAAGCTCTACAATTTCCGTTTTACTCGATAGCCCGCTTGAATAACGCAGCTCGAATTTATCGCTAAAAGAGCTTACTTCAACTTCGCCGGAACTGTCGATTGCGACAATATTATTGGTTTCTAAATCGCGCACAATAGCGCTTTTATAGGCCTTGCTATCCCAGGTTATCACAACGGTTCCAGGATCAGTGCTCGTAGCACTCGCGGCCTTAGTTGCTCCAGCTTTGCGCAGCTGCTGGCTATTATCGGTCACATATTCAGCCAGAATTTCATTGTTGGCTTCGATTTGCAGCTTTTGCACAAGACCTTGGATATCGCTTAAAGAAACCGTGATAGTGAAATGATACTCGCCGTCAACATGATCTACTTTTTTCGCAGCAAAGGGTTGGCTAAATAACACTAAACCAAAAGCGTCATAACCAACCAAGCGCAACTCTGAATAACCGGAGTCGTGGACTTTTCCTTCCAGCTCAAAAATATCGGTAAAAGAAAACTTTTCATCTTTAAGCATGCCACTTACCAGCAAAATCGGGCCTGGCTCTGTATTTGTAGCTTGTGTTTTTTGCTGCTGGCCAGAACTCAATACCGATCCACCACGGAAGTTCATCACTTTGCGGAATGTCCAATCGCTCACCCACGGCTGCGGACAATAACTCATAAAGTCGGGTTGATTGGGCTGTTTCAAGGTGCGGTCAAAAATATCGTAGCCGTGAATACTAACCCTTGCATTCTGATACGGATAATTATTATCTGCACCGGCAACCGAACCACAAGGTGCGTGATTTAAACTGAAATTATGCCCAAATTCATGCGCGATCGTCGACGGGCGCAATAAACTGGCAGCAGATCGACCGCGAACATATCCAATGCCTGCAACTCGGCTTCCTGCGACCGGCCCAGAAACCGTCAATCCGTGATAATAACGACTGGATCCATCGGCAACCCGCAAACTTTCTATTTGACGTAACATTTCCGACCACAGCGACGGACGCTCATCTGCAGGAAGATCATCGTAACCTCTCGGCTTTCTGAATGTGTACGCTTGGTTGCGGAAGCGTAGATCATATGCTGAAATTGGATTTAATTTACGCGTATCGATATAGAGTTCTTCAATAAATTCTTCTGTTAATGTCGGCGTTCTATTGAGCGCATTGATCGGAATAAACGTCACATCATGCCTGGCAACTTGCGCTAATTTTAATGGCAAGTAGCCACCATTAGCGGTGGCAGTAGGAACATTACCTGAATTTCCGCAGGGCGAATTGCCGCACATACATACGCTCTGATTAGACGCACTATCCGAGCAGTCGGTCGCAGCGTCGCCAAACAACGTGCGGCACTGTGCAGTCGTATTACATTGATCACCACTTACAGGATTAGAATTATTATTGCCACCAACGCCGGGATAACGATTATTCGTTTCGTCGGTTTCAGGAACTTTATTATCGGGATCAATTTCGATATAAAATTCTCTACCTTGCGCAAAAAAGTCCGGTTGTAAAACAGCATTGTAGGTGTGGTTGCCTCTGCCCTCATCAAGACTAGTACGCATAGCATTAGGTGCAGTCATATTAATAGAACCGGTATTTCCCTGGGCGTCTTTCCAAAATAGTTTCACTTCAGGAACCGGTGCACCGTTTTCATTTGCAGTCACAAATGCCCTAGCAACACCGTCGCGATTCGCAATGGTATATATTTGATTATTGAGCGACTGGTTTGAATCCATTGCAGGAACCGCTTGATTAAAATAGAAGCGGTCGAGTTTAAAATCATAGCGTGCCAAACCTGAACTACAGTTGCGATTAACCAGTATCTGCAAAGCTTGCGCAGCTCCCGCATCAACGAGCAAGCTCGCTGCTTCATTTCCAACATCCGTACACTGTGAGCTTGAAAATTCGACGCTCAATTCTTCACCGCTCGCAAGGCTGCCGTTAGAGGGTTGCACACTTAACCACGCGGGTATTCCAGAAATAGTAAAATCACCCTCTATATTTCCGGCGTTACTCAACGTAATCGTCTGCTTTTCAGGTGGAGCTTGATCTTGAACGGAAAAGAAACTCAAGGTATTAGCTGACGAAGACAAAATAAATTCAACAAGGCTAAAATTCACAGCTAAGGTTTCGCCGGCCTGACCCGCAGCCGCAGCTTCGGTAAAAGGTGTTGCAGTCACGCTATACTGTCCTAGGCCAAGCTCCCAAGCCAATAATTGCCCCCCAACCTGATCACTTTCGAGCGCATAGGGAGCGACGCTTTCCACACGATAATTCGGTTGATTATTGAGTCCAAAGCGAACACTGCCAACAAGCGATTTTGGCTCAGCAATTATCGTCAACGCTCGTGTCGGCACTTTATTCAGATCGATAACAGCCCCATCTTGCAGGGGGTTGAAACCGGGAACGGGCATACCATTTTCTGTGTTCATCAGCACTAAACTTTCCAGCCGTGCCGTTAGAGGTCTAAAAACTGCTCTTACCGATTGATCTTCCGTTAAGCTTATTTCGCAACCGACTTGCGAACTTGAACAAGCGCCCTCCCAACCGACAAAATCGAAACCGTCCTCGGGTTGCGCCAATAGCATGACCGACCCCAGTGCGCTTGAGTAAGTAGCATTACAATTCATATCACACTCAAGCATCTCAGGCCCGCTTACTTTTCCGCTACCCGAAATTTCGATGGCGATATTGATATCCTTCGGGGGAATCAATTCAAAAATTGCCGACACACTGCGGTCACTTGTAGCAGAAAGAGTGCAGACACTGTCACTGCCGGAACAATCGCCAGACCAACCAGCAAAAATCGAATTATCTGCAGGCGTTGCCATCAACTCGATAAGCGAATCGCTGCGATCAACTTCCACAGCACAGTTTGTTTCACAATTAATCTGACTGCTACCTACGACTTTGCCGGTTCCACTGCCGCTTATATTAATGGAGAACGTCGATTTGGTTTTTTGCTGATTACCCGAGTTGCCATTACCGTCGTCGGGTGCGCCACCACAACTGGCCAAGAGGTAAATAGCGGAGAAAATTAGAAAACACTTAACAGCATTAGCTATGATCGTGCATTTATCGGAAAGCAATTTAACGGCACAAAAATCGCAATTTGACACGGTAGAATACCCCGTAAACATATGTTTCTTCTTCTTGATATGGTGGAATCTTCCGTGCACTTCATTATTGTAAATACGACTGAGTATACCTTGACGGCTCAGTCTTAGGTTGTTCTCATAAAAGAAATTCATAAGACTGATAACGTATTCACACCAGTTTTGTGCACAATTGGACTGTCAATGCAACATTCCCAAGGCGCACCTTTCGTTTAGTTATAAAAAATGACAGTTGCCTTGAAGCAGTGATTTAGATATTGGATATGAGCTTACCGGAGCTCAACATCTACTTCGCAACTCAAAGCCTACTGGCGATAAATTGATTTCGACCAGTGTTTTGATACTCGCGCCAATTTTCTTTTCTATATTTGCCGCTTGTGTCCACATCAGCGTAAAATAGCGGTGTAACGGCCAAATGATGGTACCGTCAGCTTCCTCGGTACACCTCCCATTTTCTATTACCTAATCAATGGGCGTTGATTTAATTTGGAGTACTTCGATTAGAGAGCCTAGTTATCAATAGAGCTTGTCGAGTTCAGAGCTTTTTCAGCTCGCTTTATGCTTTGGCTCAAGCTGGTATTTGGGCCCATTTGGTATTCTGGCCTATTGGTTATCTTGGCCTATTCGTTATCATGGCTTAGTTTGGTATCTCGGCTCGTCAGTACTAACCACTATCAGTACTAACCACTAATTAGCAGTGCACGGCAAAAAGACTGAATTTATTTATGGGTGACTCAATTAAAATATTGTCCGATGTCCGTTTACCGACATTTCCAAAACTTGTTGAAAGGTTGCAATCGCTCTACGACAAAGGTGCAAACTTTGCAGATTTTGCAGATGTTGTGAGTACCGATAGTGCGCTGTCTATGCAAATAATAAAAGCGGCAAACTCCAAACATTTTATTACCGATAACGATGTCTCCGATTTGAAAGAAGCCATCGAACGCTTGGGTACAGGCCGTTTGATGGAAATTGTTTATGCATTGCGGTTTTCTCATATTAGCCCGTCAAGCAATATTTCCATTGAAGAATACTGGAGTCAAACGCTGTACACCGCTGTTATGGCACGAAAAATGGCGGAGTACCTCGAACTTGAAAAACCATCGCGAATGTTTACGCTCGGTTTGTTTAGCAACATCGGCAACTTATTGACTCTAGTGTTAGACGACGAAGAAAAAAACCAAGTGATGCGTATTTCAAAGCACATAAAAGTCGCACGACACAACACCGATGATTTTTTAGGATACTCAATGGAAATTGCGCTGTGTGATATCTGTCTGCTGTATTGGGGCTTCCCAAAAAATATTCGCTATCCGATATCGTTTCAGCTGGAACCACAAAATGCACCTACGGGATTTAGGCTGGAAGCGTATGTTTTGAACGCTGCAGTATATATGCGGCTGCAAAAATATAAGTCGCAAGTCGAAATTCCCGAGGAAGACCGAGAAACGTTTGCTCGCTCGTTTAAAAAACTGGTGATGGATCGCGAAATTGCCCACAGTTTTTCTGCTTCTGCCGAAAATGAAGTCAAAGCTATGTTGTCATTTATTTCCGTTTAAGCGGAAAGCATTACAATACCTATTTGTCCCAATAGTTTTTATATTGTGTCTAATTAGTTATTCGTCTTTTGGCGAAATCTATAAATACCAAGATAAAGACGGCAAGTGGGTATTTAGTGATAAAAAGCCGGAAGAAAAAGATCAGATAGAAAACGTTGAAACTCTCACGTTTAAAAGTAAAGCCGAAAACGTTCACGAAATTCAGCTTTTTACAGAAAAACGCGAGAACGTTAATTTTTTAGTTGCTAAAAATCCCTTCTTTGCTCCCGTTGAAATCGAATTAAAGTCGAGTTTTTCCGGACAAGAAAACATGGTATTTAAATTAGAGCCCAATTCAACCACAGATATTTATAAAAGCTTAGAGACGATTCCAAAATATCAGTATCGTTGGATGCTCGGCGACAGCGAAGCCAAACACGATTTTCGTGCAAAATATCTTTTTCCGGTTATTTCCAATCAAAAGTTTGTTATTACACAAGGCTTTGGCGGGCGTTTTTCTCACTTTAGCCAAGCCAATTTCAATGCAGTGGATATTGGTATGCAGGTTGGTTCAGAACTCGCAGCTGCACGCGGTGGAACTGTTATTTGGGTGAAAGAGGATTATCATATGGGTGGTGCTGCGCGCTATTTTCTCGATAAAGCAAATTACATCTCGATACTACACGAGGACGGAACCTATGCTATTTACGCCCATATCTTACAAGGCTCTGCCGAAGTTGCTGCGGGAGAAAAAGTACGCGCTGGTGAAAAAATTGCTCTGTCGGGCTCCTCGGGGTTTTCCACCGGACCACATTTACACTTTGTCGTGCGAAGAAATGCCGGTTTCAAGGTAAAGACGGAGCGCATTAAGTTCACGGACCGACACGGAAAAGCATTCACACCGAAACGCGGTATGAAAATACAAGGCTTACCGGAGCCTTAGGACACCTCTGAATAATGCCAAAAATCTGTCACTCACTCTAAAACTGGC
>JANQJB010000111.1 GCA_028281865.1 Marinagarivorans sp. | reverse complement strand
TTGGATCGACCTTTATGCACAGATCACTGGATCCCGTGTCAAGCACGGGATGACGGATGAGTAAATTAAAAATCATGACACAAACTGCATTTAACAATGCCGTCAATGTGACCGCTATTTCTGTGCTTCGATTGATGATGAAGACAAAGTATCTATTGTCAGTGCATTTGGCTTGGAAAGCCTAAAGCTCGGTAAAGTAACACACAACAGTAAGCGCTCTATTAAAATATTTAAAAGCAGGCTTAGCTCCAAGCAATGGACAACAATATGGCCAAATCTGCAAGTCGTGTTGTAACGAAGCGACATTAAACTGATAAAGGAGATAATATGACTCCAGAAGAGTTATGGCGAGAATTTAGAAAAGATTTAGAGTCGGACAATACCGCCGATATTTATACCTCATGGTATTTTTCTAACAACGAAAAAGACGCTGATGAGTTGCTCGAACTTGTTTTACAAGGCAAAAAAAGAGCAACATCTAGCGCATTTGAAATCTATTCAAAAATTGATGAAAACCTTCCAAAAGAGGGTGATTTTAGCGTTATCACCAACTGGGCCGGCAAGGCACATTGTATTATCGAAACAACAAAAATAGATATCTTACCTTTTAACAAAGTTACAGAGGAATTTGCCAAATTAGAAGGTGAAGGAGATTTATCACTTAAATATTGGCAACATGTGCACGAAGATTTTTTTACTAAAGATTTAGCTCAATTTAATATAGCATTTAATAGTGAATCTAAAGTGGTGTGCGAAACATTTAAATTAGTTTATAAACAAAACAGTTTGCGATAAAAGGCAAGCCAGGGAATACGTTAAAACGCGGGCATTTGCAAAGCAGTTAAATACAAGCACACCTTTCTCTAAGAGGTCTCCAAGCAATGAAATTTGTAGCTATAGCTATCCTTACCTTATTCCTCAGTAGCTGTGACAACACTACAAAACATTCTGAAACACTCCCAGAAAAACATTCTTCTATTTTTGTTCTACCTGTTGAAGAAGTTGAATGGCAGAAGCTTAACCCGGCTAGAGGCGACAAAAGCCCTCAAGCTGCTACACTTTGGGGTGATCGAAGACGCCCAGTGGCAACCGGTTTCTTGGCTAAGTTTGTCGATGGCTTTTCTTCTCCGCCGCATATTCATAACGCTACATATCGGGCTGTGGTTATATCGGGTCAAATCCATAATGATGACCCTAAGGCAGAGAAAATGTGGATGCCCGAAGGTTCTTTTTGGACTCAGCCAAAAGGTGAGGTTCATATAACAGCAGCAAAGGGACCCGACAATATCGCGCTGGTCGAAATTGATTCAGGCCCCTATCTTGTGCTAAGTAAAGAGGAAAAGTTTGATAGCGGTGAACGACCGATAAATATTGACCCCAGCAACATTATTTGGCAATACCCAATGGGTTTTTCAAGGTCAGATAAGTCGCCAAAAATTGCCTATCTCTGGGGCAGTATTTATACAAATGAATCTAATGGTACTTTTTTAAAACTTCCTGCTGGATTTAAAGGAAGCATTATATCTAAATCAGACGAATTCCGAGCTGTAGTTATTAACGGAGAAATTAATCATGAAGCTTACTCAAGCTCACAATTAAAAAAGGGCAGTTATTTTAGCTCAATTAAAGATACGGAACATGTGCTTTCAACCCAAACAGAAACTATCCTTTACATTAGAACCAAAGGTGAATATCAAGTAAAAAGCAGCCACTAGAGAACTGAATTAACATTACAAGATAGGCTAAGAAACTAGTTGCTGCTGTTATGAGGGTGCAATATTTTCAGGATCATAGATAATCAAAATCAAGCAACGAAATTTTATGACAATAGAAAACGTAATAATCTTAGTTATTCTCGGCAGCATTCTCTTCACAGCTTATAAAGGGCTACGAAAGATTGCACGGGCTCGAAGAGAAAGACTTATAGACAGCTATAGTTTCCCTGAGACTATTTCAAAAAAAGTTATCGAGAAATATCCTCATCTCGACGAAAACCAGCTAGCTCTCGTGTTAAGAGGACTGCGAGAGTACTTTCAGCTTTGCAATATCGCAGGCAAAAGAATGGTTTCTATGCCCTCGCAAGTCGTTGATATCGCTTGGCATGAATTTATACTGTTTACCAAACAATATGAAACTTTTTGCAATAAAGCCTTAGGTCGTTTTTTACACCATACCCCCGCTGAAGCTATGAAGAGCCCAACAGTAGCGCAAGCAGGAATAAAAACAGCTTGGAAAATATCGTGCTTTAGAGAAAAAATTCAACCAAAGTCTGCTGCTAAACTTCCACTTCTATTCGTTATCGATGATATTTTAAAAATACCCGATGGTTTTAAATATTCACTAAATTGCAAGTTGCCAGGCGCAGATGGGTACTGCGCTGGACATATTGGCTGTGGTTCTGGTTGCGGCGGTTGCGGCGGGGACTCCGGGTGTGGAGGTGGTTGCGGAGGAGATTAATGAAAAAGGCGGCTAATTCGGTAATTACCCAATTGAGTCAATTCATAAGGCAAAGATAGAGAAGGAGATGCAAATTAGAACGCAGATAAGAGAATAATCAGAGTAAGGAAAGCTTGTTTCCTGTGTTTACTGGATCCCGTGTCAAGCACGGGATGACGGATTTGAGGAAGGCGATAACAGATTTGAGGAGGGCGATAACGGATGTGAAGAAGGCAAAGAGAATTGAAATGGAGTCGGACTTTTTCGAAGAATAGGTCACTTTGGTTTTAGTGGGAGAATTATAATCGACGCTATTTACTTGTAAATACGAATCTTAGGTGTAAATACCAATCATTCTATATAGAGGTAAAACGACTTTTAATAAATACATTATCGTGCAATTCGATAGTTGTGTGCAGAAGTAACAAATTAATTTAAGCGACATCAATGGTCTAGAAATTTAATAGCGCATACTTTAACGAGTACACATTGTGTTTTTCTGTTTTAAAAGCCGAGTTAAAGGATCGAAACAGCTAAAAGTTGTCGAAAAATTCTCTCTACCTCTCGATAAATCATTCCAAATTTACGCTTGCTTCCCTCAAAAAACCTTCCCTCGACTGAAAATATTTAATTATTTTATAGAGATAGTGGGAGCGATGTCTCAATTTAGTCAATTATAAAATAACCCATACATTAAAAAGCTTATATATATCAGCGATATAGCTAATTAAGCCCTATTTCGGGCGAAAATATAAGAAACTTTGCCTGGATAATCTGCCGGAAAAAATGCTAGTTTTAAACTGTTGCTCGAAAATAAAAAAAATAATCGAGTACGCGTTTATCAATGAGGCATCGGTAATAAAACCTAAGGTAACGAAACCTAGAGTTACAAAACTTTAGGTAACACAATATAAATCGCGCAAATCGAAGGCCATACCGCCAACGCTGTGCGAAAAAGCATGGATTGCAAGGTAAAAAATAAAATAATAAATACATAGATCTTAATTTTTCTGCGTTTAATTCTTCTGCGTATAGAAAAAGCCGATAAGACCCGTACCACATTTATCTGCTGGACAAACAGTGTGCCGACTTTATTCAAGCATAAAAAAGGTCGGTTAGCTGGCATTTAAATAAATGCCGCAAAGGTGATTACATCCCTTGGTTGGCCTTTTTCTAATAGCTTTTACGTATCAGCGAATTGAGGAATACGTTGTGAAAAATAAATTTAATAATACTCAACTAGCTCATCTTACAAAATCGATTATTCGTTGCCTGACGTGGCGGTCTAATAAGTTTCGTGGATGGCGGACTTTCGTATTGGTGTGCGCGCTGTTATCACTTGCCGCGTGCACGGGCACCGATAATGTGGGTTCCAATTCTTCATCTAGCGGATCCACCAGCCAGCCAGGTAGCACACCGGCATCCTCGGTAGATGTCGGCGGCGATGCTTTGGCCGGCGCGAAGGCTTGGATTGAGCACAACTGTAACACTTGTCATGGTACCGGAAAAAATCAGGGTGCAAGCTTTATTGACCCCGATAATTTAAAGCATACCAACTTTGACGGGCTCGTCGCCTATATTGCTGAGACGATGCCAAAAAGCTACGGCCCGGAAAAATGTGTCGGTGAGTGTGCGGTCAATACGGCGCAGTATATGTTGTCCTGGGGAACCGATATCGGAAAAATCCCCACGCTGTTCTCCGGCAGTAATTTGACTTGCTCACCCGACGAGCACGTTGAACGTCCGAGTTTGGTTCGTTTGAGCCCCGCCGAATATGTGCTGAGCCTCAAAGATCTTTTTAATCTCGATAAAACGCCGTCACTCGAAGGACTTCAAGGAGAGGAGCGCAAGGTTGGATTTTTATATTCCGCGAGCGTAGTAACCGACACCGCCGCGTCTTATTCAAAGCTCGCCAAACAAGTTACCGCAGATCTTATTAGCGACTACACCACTAAAACTGGTTGCGATATTGACGACAGTTCCTGTGCAGAAGCCTATATCGCAAGCCTGGCCGAGCGAGCATTCCGCATACCGGTAAAAAGCGAAATACTACAACCCATTTTGGATGTCTACGATGCTGGTAAAACAGATTCACTTGCTGACGGTGTGCAAGATGCTATAGAAGTGATTTTGCAATCGCCTTTCTTTCTTTACCGCCCAAGCACCGCCATAGGCTCCAGCGCAGCGCCGGCGACTACCGAAGCCTATACCAATGCCAGCCGTCTTTCTTATTTGCTAACCGGCAGTATTCCCGATGATGCGCTATGGGCTGCGGCCAAGGCCAACGAATTAAATAACAACCAGCTTATCGCTCACGCTCAGCGTTTATTAGCAACAGCAGAAGCGCGCGAGTATCTTTCTCGTGAATTTTTAGCGCGCTGGTTAAAGGTTAAAAACCCGACCGGGAATCGCGATGATCTCGCCATCGAGCTCCGCCAATCTTACGTTGATGATGCGCTGACCTTCATTCTCGAAACCGCTTGGGGAGACGAGGGTAGCCTAGAAAGGCTGTTTACAGAACCCGCGGTTGGCGATGCGGATACCGGCCAGTTGATCGGCGACAATCAGCGCACCGGCATATTAACGCAAACCGCTTGGACCGCACATTTTAGCCAATCGGCACGCACCGAGCCTATTAACCGCGGAGTGTTTTTTGTCGAGGACCTGCTCTGCCGAGAAGTGCCCGTTTTCGCCGGCGACGTTATGTTTCCAGAGCCCGTCAACGGCTTATCCCTGCGCGAGCAATTGCGCGTGCATCGCGAAAACCCCGCTTGTGCTTCGTGCCACGCACTATTTGACCCGATGGGCCTCGCTTTTGAAGTCTATGACAAAAACGGAGAAGTCCGCTCTTTCGATCGCAACATAGCGATCGAGACAAGCGGCATCCTTCCAACAAACGACGGCAGATACGAATTTACCGATGTCGACGACCTACTCAATTATGTCGCCGATACTAAAGAACTGCGCTATTGCGCTGCCAAGCATTGGATGGCCTACGCGTACAGGGTCGAGCAACCCGAGTCTTTGAACTGTGAATTAGAAGGCGTGATCGATAGTGCCGAAGGTTTTGCCGGCCTCGAGCGGATGATTATTGAAACATTAAAGCAAACTGCGTTTTTCGGGGAGTAATCGCCATGCAAAAGTCAAAATTCTCAAAAGACCTTCCTGTTAGTCGCCGCGTATTCGCTAAGTTATCGACCGCCGGTCTACTTACGATGGCCTACCCACTTAACCGTGTCTATGCCCAAACCGGCCAAAAGGGCCCAAAACGTTTTTTCTGCATGTATCAACCCGGCGGTTTTTGGCAGAGAGGCTGGTCCACGGCTAACGCGGATGGCTCGATTAATTTTAGTAAATCTCATGCAGCACTTGAGCCCTACGCAGACCAAATTGTCGCTATAAAAGGCTTAAATAATACCGCCGCGCGCAATACTCGAGCGCACAAGTTGGGCCAACCCACCATGCTAACGGGTAGCAACACGAACCCGTCGAACCCCGATGCGGGTTCATCAGCGCGCTCTGTCGATCAGTTCATCGCGGATAAAGTCAGCGGCAGCGTGCCTTTTACCAGCCTGGAAGCCGGCTTTCGTAACAATAGAGCCATTGTTTACGCAGCCCCTAATACGCCGTTGAAAGCTATCAATGGTGGACAAGCGATTTTTGATAAGCTCTTTAAAGGCCAAACGCCGGGAGCCTCCATGGGCGGAGGTAACCCCGCCGGTGCTGATCCAGAACAAATTGCCCGAGAAATGCGCGTCCTCGACGGTATCATGGGGCAAATTGCGCTGATGAAAAAAGAACTCGTCGGCGACGATAAATTAACGTTAGAGAAACACCTGGATTCCATTCGCGACCTGGAGAAAAGGATCGAGCTCAGCGCCGGTAATGGCAGCAGTTCAGAAGGCTGTTACATACCCAATACTGCCGGCAGCCTGGATAACGGTCCTAAAGAAGCGGAGTTAATTCTTGATTTAGTCGCGCAGGCATTTATCTGCGGTCTCACCAATGTCGCAACCTATGCTACACGCAAGTCAGCCACCGATATGATTTACGACTGGATGCCAGAGCATACTGAAGCCTATGGTACGAAAACACACCACAGTATTACGCATACTGAAAGCTTTGGTACTCCGCAAGCGAACGCGCTGCATACCCGAGTTGACAAGCATTACGTCGATCTTACCGCTCGCATGCTAAAAACGCTGTCCGAAACACCGGAGCCCGACGGCTCGGGAAGTATGCTCGATAACACGTTGATAATGTACTCCTGCGACATATCGAAACCCGATTGTCACTGCCATAAAAATATGAACTGGATGATCATGGGCGGCAAAGGGTTAAACCAATGGAAGACCAATCGCTTCGTGGATGTTAAAGGTGAAAAACTGCATAACATCCATGTAACGTTTATGCGTCAATTTGGTTACGACGTTAATAAATTTGGTAATTCTACTGCAGCAGGCGGCGCAGCCGATGGGCCCTGCTCTGCTCTCGCCTAAGCTTTAGCTGCACTCAGGCGACTTGGTCGGTAAATGCCAAGTCGCCGAAATAAAATAGCGACCTTTATATCTGTACCGAAGCATATCTCTAGACGCATTAAACCACTCTATTGCCTAAGCCGAAAAGCGCCTCTTCCAGCAACAAGTTCTCGCAACGTTTATAATTGCTCAACGACTATTACAAGGTTATCAGTCAAAGGAAGTTCTACGTTGCACCATATAATGTTCGATATAGATGGCACTCTGGTTCAGTCATACGATTTGGATTCAGAGTGTTTTATTAGTGCTGTTAAAGAGGTGGTTGGAGTTGATATCAATTCTGATTGGTCAACTTATGCGAATGTTACAGATGCAGGAATATTAAATGAAATCCTTGAATCGAAAGGAATATCTGATAAGCAAGCAATATGTAAAGAAGTTAAAAGTGTTTTTATCCAAAAAATTAAAGAGAAAATTATTCTAAACCCGGTTCGAGAAATTGCAGGAGCTTCGTTGTTTTTGCAGCATTTGAAGTCTCTTGATTATATAGCGCTTTCTTTTGCTACCGGAGGTTCGCAAGAAACAGCAACATTAAAGCTATTGGCAGCTGGCATAGATTTTTCGGGCATTCCTATTGCATCTTCGAATGATCATTTTAAAAGAGAAGAAATTATGAAAATTGCTGCATCCAGAGCAATTAAAGAGGCAGCCTGCTCGTTCACATATTTTGGTGACGGAAGCTGGGATAAAAAGGCATGCGAACAACTTGGCTTCAATTTCGTTTTAGTGGGCAGCAAAATAAAACACCAACCTAATATTAATTACTATAAACAAATTGATAAAGTAATGACGTGTATTGGCTTATAGCAACGCAGCTAATATGCGCACAAAAAGCGCGGAACTAACATTACGAGATCGCGTTATTTACGTTGCCACCATTTATTTACATTGCCACTATGTTGACCTCAAATATTACAATTTTTAACAGACGCGAGTATACATATAGGGTAATGTCTAAACTTCATGGTCTCAAGCAACTAAGAGAGGACAGATTTATGAAGGTAATAACTTTATTTATGGTTCTTTTGTGCTTGGTGTCTTGTAATGTGGAAGTAGGCCTCAATAATAACTTGTGGGGAGGAAATAGCGAGATCAGCTTATGGAAGGCAGACTCTGAGCGTATTGTTATCGTCCAGGATAATGGTAACGCCACGGTTAGATATCAGACTTACGATTACTCTAGAGATACGATCAACGAGTCTGCAAGAAAATTCATGGCAAATCTTATGGTCACTGAAGATGGCCTGTCATGTATTAATGACGGAGTAACATATTTTGTTACAGTGACTGATGGCTCGGGAATTGACAGCAACTATCATTCAAGCAACGCTGCATGCGGAGATAGCAAAAATTCTAGTTACATAGATACGGAAAAAATAGCCAGCCTAATCATATTGTTATCTGCCTGAATAAGCGCAGAAATCATTAGCTCTACACGATTCAGCGCTAGATACTCCACGTGAGGACGTCAGCTTTTTTTACAGCCTGGCACGCCATCAAACAAAAAATTGCAAAATCACCATATAAATCAATAAGATATATGAAGGGCATCATTTTTGCTTTTCAGTGGATGTTCTTGTATTTATCTGGAATATAGGAATGAATTTTTATATCAAAAACGGAGCGAACACTATTATGAAAATCAGAATGCTTTTGGGTACCATTGCATTACTAAGTTCTGGTCTAGCTAACGCGGGGCTTATGCTATTCACCGATGAGGTGAGTTTTATTAATGCTGTCGGCGCGCATGACTTAGAAGACTTTGAGGCAGTTGCGACCGGCAGTTACGGAACGTCAGCAACCATTAACGACTTCTATTATGACTCAACGCCTAGCTCGCAAATCGCCATTGCTGATACCCCACATACATTTGGTGCACGCAATACGACTTCCGGCGGCTCTAATTACTTATTGGCGACGGCTTCAGCTTCATTTCATGATGATATGAATATATCGTTAGCATCAGGTGATAGCTTGATGGCTTGGGGCGCAAACTTTACTGATCTCGACTTTGGCAATATCAACTTTTTAGTTGATGGCGTAAATCAGTATAACCCTGCACCAGCGCCAAACTCTGCAGCTACTTTTGTTGGCTTTTTAGCTACAGGCGGTGATGTATTCAGTCAAGTCACTTTAAGCGTAAACGATAATACTTATGGCATTGATGACGTTCGCTCAAAACTCGCGGCGGTATCTGTTTCTGAGCCAAATTCTATTGCGCTATTAGGACTTGTTCTAGCTGGCCTCGGCTTATCCAGAAAAAAGAAAGCCGCTTAATCCGCTAGATCTATTACTTATTTATGAGCCTCGGCGAAAGTCGAGGCTTTTAAATCTAGCAAAATAGTGCTTAATACTTGGCCGTTTCTCCGACTTAGCAAGAACCTTTTCTCTGCCCATTTCCGCTAGCAGAACCCTCTATAATCCAATTACAAATACTGTAAGCCTCCCACAAATCGTTTCGCCACATTCTTTTCGTGACCCTGCCGAGCCACTTCGCCAAGAAATTGATCATCGCCTTTTGGCTTTATTGTCTCCCCGCTGATACGATAGAATTTAGCGCATAGTGTGCTCCACCCTGCCCGCAATTCAAGCTAGGAACAGAATATGGCTGCGTTAGAATATCTAAAATTAATGGCTGAATATAACCAGTGGATGAATGACAATATTTATCGAGCAGCCCACCACCTTGATGAACATGAGTTAAGTAACGATAAAGGCGCGTACTTTAAATCGATTATTGGTACGCTAAACCATATCATGGTAGGCGATATCATTTGGTTTCAACGTGTTGCTAATGGCTTTAGAAACAATAAATCGCTTGATTTCATTCGCTCGCTAAGCAAACCCAATACACTCGACGAGATTATATTTGATTCCATTGAGGAGCTTACAAACCAGAGGAAGAAAATTGATATGTCGATAATCGCATTTGTCGACGAATTAAATGGAAGTGACCTAGAGAAACCATTGGCATTTCAAAATATGAAGGGCATACCCTTAGTAAAAAATACAGGGCTGTTAATGCTCCATATATTTAATCATCAAACGCATCATAGAGGACAAATCAGTACTCTGTTCTCCCAACTTGGTATTGATATTGGTGTTACCGATTTGTTGTATAAAATTCCAGATATAAATGAAACCGATATATAGAAAGTTAAAACAAGAAGATTTACCTATAATTGTTCAGCTGATGTCTCAGCTCGGTTATAGGCATACGGCAAAAAGCTTAACTGATAATGTAGAATCTGTACGAGCCAGAAATGGGGAAATATTTGTTGCAGAATTATCGGGTAAAGTCGTTGGTTGTATATCAGCAATATTGGATGCTCGCTTAGCAGAAGGCGTAACCGGAGAGCTTGTAAGTTTAGTCGTAAATGAAAGTGCTAGGGGTAAAGGTATTGGTAAAGGCTTAGTCAGTACCGCAGAAAAGTGGTTGAGAAGTTACACTAAAGTCATCAGGGTCAGAGCCAATGAAACTCGCGAAGAAGCTCATAAGTTTTATCAAAATTTGGGCTATGTAAAATCCAAAAAACAGATTGTGTTTAGCAAAAACAGATAGGAACCTTTGATTAACCCTTGTACTGTCTACAACATGGAATTGAAAAAGCTCCACTTTTATACGCCCACAATAGACCTGTTATCTAAGATATAAAGCCATGAACGTAATACTCATCACAGGCACATCGAAAGGACTGGGTTACCAACTCGCCAAACAGTTTACTCAGAAGGAAAATCTTGTAATAGGAATTTCTCGTACAGCAACTGAGATTCAAGCAAAAAACTTTCATCATTTATCAGCTGATATAACAGCTATCGACTTTACCCAAAAACTTAAAGCTTTTTTAAAAACACTCAGTATCGTTAACATCGATGTTCTCATTAATAATGCGGGCACAGGTAGTTTTGGTAATAATATCTCCAATATAGAACCTGATGAAGTCTTACAGCAAGTTGATCTCCACTGTGTATCGGCTTTGCGAGTTATTGCGGGTGCAAGGAGCTATCTAAAAAATACAAAAATCGTGAATATCACGTCCAGGCTAGGCTCAATCACCCAGACTCTTCGCGGCGATTTCAAAGGCCGAGATTTTTCCTACGCTTATCGCATCGCAAAAGCGGCTCAAAATATGCTTTCGCTTTGCTTAGCGAACGATTCTGAATTAGCTAACGCGGTGGTACTTTCAATCAATCCAGGCTTACTGCAAACTGACTCAGGCTCGAGTGATGCAGAGCATACAGCTGAACAAGGTGCTATCGCTGTTATTACGGTAATTGACAACGCTATTGAAAGTGGTATCTATCATGCGTTTGGCCAAGAGGCTTTATATTAACAATAAAGCCTAACAACTAATCATCGCAAACAGCGCATCAAACGCGAGATGTTTCTTATTAGGAATAGTCATGAAGAAAAAAAACTCCAATTACAGCGCAACGTAAATACAGGAGCAACAAATGTCAGAAAATAAACTACAACAGTACAACGAAATAATTAATTCTCTAATATCAGAGAGCATTCATTGCTCACCGAGCTCTTGGAGTGAGGGAAAATTGACAATTGATTGTGATGGCCATGCAATGAACTGTGCTTTAAAGAACTCTAACAGCGATGACAAGGCGAAATTAAGCGAAAAATTAAGAGCATTATGTGAAGAGCTATACGTCACAATGGCAAAGAACAATGATGTATGGACTACTGCCACAATGCATTTCTACAAAGAAAAAGATTCCTGGCACTTCAACACTGATTTTATCTATCCAGAAGCCGAAGAGAAGCTCGAAGACGACCCTAGCGTTTCAGATGATACAAGAGAACTATTGAAGGAAAAGGTAGCAAATTTTATTAAAGACTATTTTGACTGGAATACTGAAGCGTATGAGCGATCTAAGGATACTTCTGATAAAGGACAAGAAAACATACATATTACAGAACAAAAATATGATGAAATAATATCAAAATATTGTCCTCCAAACTTTCTAAGACAACCTATTGCATTCGGCAGTGAGCCCAATCACGATCCGAGCAATGAAAAAATTATCGAAGTTATTGCAACAAAAGACCGTTCGCTCATTAAAACAAAACATACGCGTTTAATGGGAGGTATTGACTTATCGGATGAATACGAATACGGACTCGGGTTAATCGACGATACTTGGTACCTTTTATCAGTATGCGTTGTCATAGATGGAGAAAAATATGATTCGCTATAAAATCTTAAAATTACTTGAATAAACCGCCAAGATATATGAATAAATGTTTTCTATTTGATAACGACGGAACCTTGGTTGACAGCGAATTTTTATGTAATCTCGGTTTGGCTTTAATGTTTGAGAAACTGGGTATTCAACTCGATCCAAATATTTTGGTTAAAAACTTTAGGGGCTGGAAATTAGCCTTAGTTTTAGAAGCGCTTGAACGCGAATATGAAATCAAACTAGCTGATTCTTTTGTTTCAGAGTATCGCGCTATTGTTTCAAACCTATTCGATAAAGAATTGCGGCCTATCGAAGGCATTAAAGATGTACTTGAGTCAATAGACGGTGCTAAAGCTGTAGTTTCAAGCGGACCGATGAAAAAAATAAAACATGCTCTTGAATTATGTGGCTTAGCAAAATATTTTAATGATAATTTATATAGTTCATACGATGTAGGGATTTGGAAACCTGATCCCGGTATATATTTACACGCCGCAAAAGATATGGGGTATCACCCACATGACTGCGTAGTAATCGATGACGGCCCAGTTGGTATCCAGTCGGGAGTTGCAGCCGGTATAAAAACTTATTTTTATAATCCGTATGGAGAGTCATGCGATTTACACGGCGTTACCAGTTTTAGTTCAATGAAAGTTTTGCCGCAGCTATTAAACGAAGCGTAAAAATTAATGTGGAATTCGTAGGGTACAGAGATTAGGCAGTATGACACGCAGGCAAAGGCAGAAGTAAGTATTACTGCTTGCCACCACCGAGACATGAATTGGGGGTTGTTTTCAAAACACGGGCTAGGCGCCCCCCTTAATACATCCTTGTAGGCTCGATCGCGCGAGCGCTGACAATTGCTCCTGCATTAACAGTATTCTATCCTTCCATGGAGGTCATCTCGCTGCGCGACGGTCTTGAAAACAACCCCCAATCCATGTCTCTCCGCTTTTTTGGGACAGCAATGCGTTTTTAAGAGCCCCTTTTTCCAAAGCAATATTTGAAAATATCAGCCATTAATCAACGCGGACAAACAGGATTTTGCGCCTTGTGGCTGTCAATTAACTGAGCATTACCGCCATCAACTGCATACACGTCCCCACTTGCAGTTAACACAGAAACCGACTGACGTTTACCACCTCCCGCAATAATGTCAGGAATATTTAGCGGAGTTGTCCCATTGCCAGTGGAATAGACAGCCGAACCATCCTGTCTAACAATAATACCTTTGCTATAAGCACCGTGGAACAACACCGCATTTGGCTCAAAATCTTCCGGCAAGGTTACAACACTTTGCTCACCCTGAAGATTCGGCCCAATCGGCATATAACGTGGGTCACTGCTGCTATATAAACATTTGGGACCGCCAAAGTAGCTAATGCCACAGATCGTCGTCTGATCAGCTGATAAATTAATTAGCGGCGCGTCAAAAGGCATTTGAACCGGTTTACCGCCGTCCCAAATGTTATCGAATTTTTGCGGCGTATCGCCCCAACACCAAACTTCGCCCTTGCGATTTAGCGCGCAGTCAAAACTGTATGTCGAACTGAGTTGAACCGCGTCAAAATCCTCTGGTAATTCGGGGCGCTCCCAAGGATTATTTTGGTAGGTACACAGTACATCGCGCTTGTCGCCCGCATCGACCATAATACAGCCGCGCGGTTTAAAGCCGCCGCTCGCTGTAATCGCTCCGGTATCGACAACCTTGTCATTTTCTGGGTCTAGGCCCGTATCAATTTTGCCGGCATAGGCAGCGCCATCACCCGTTACCATAATGAAGCGATCTGGCCCCATACCGGTCACTTGCATAACGTTGTCGACAGGGGTTTGATCATTCCAGTTAATGATATTGACATCGGTCCCACCGCCACTCTTACACGCCGCCTGCCCGTCTTCTGTTCTAAAACACATGGGCCAACCACCGTTACCAATTGCTGTATAGCCTACGCCACAAGGATAATCGACAAAATAGGCGTCCAACTCTTCTTGCGTGACATTAGCAAAACCGCCTCCGGAGTTGTTTCCACCGCCACCATTAAAGCCCTCACCTTTTACCTCAAGTTCACAAGTGGGAACATTGTTAACACCGGCGGTCGCTAGCTCCAAACCGTAAATAGGTAGCGTCGTCATTGGCGGGATCGGATCTTCGCTTGAGATCGTTAGCACAAGCCCATTGCGCGACACCGACGCAAGCTTCTGTTGTTTTTGAGGGTCCGCAAACACATCGCCCACACTGCCATTGATATTGCCGGAGACAAAATCGAGTGTGATCGTCCAGCTCTCAACTTCACGGCTATCGTCATTGACGATGTTGAACACCGTTGCTTTGAAATCATTTCCGCTGTTGCCAAAGTCTGCTTCCAACTCACAGCTGACCATCGGCGGCAACACCTCACCAGAGGAGCTGCTGGAACTCGACGATGAAGAACTGGAAGAGCTACTCGAAGAACTGCTAGAGCTTGAGGAACTACTTGAACTTGAGGAAGAACTAGAACTATTAGAAGAACTTGTTGAACTACTGGAGCTTGATGAGCTGCTGGAGTTCGAGCTCTCGCCCTTCGGTTCCGATTGTCCACCGCAAGCTGCCAAAATCGTCACCAGAAGCGCAGGAACAAAGAGTTGTCGCTTTATTAGCATCCTGATTCACCATTTGAGTCAATTAAAATGCACATATTAAACCGATCAAAATATATATTGAGCCAGTCGAAATATACATATTGAGTTAATCGAAATACGCTTAAAATTTGACCGCATTCTGCGCCAAAGTGACACCGGTGTCTAGTGACTGTGTGGCAATTCGTAACATATTTCGCTATAGAGCGCCTCAGCACACAAAATGATGATACATGCAGAACGTGTTAAACGTGTCCCTACAGGAACCCAAGGGACAGACCCTCAAAAAATTCCAACTGCGCTTTACAATTGCGAAAAGAAAAAGATAGTCCCGGTTACTGACTAAAGGTCAAGTCTTCAACTTTGCTGATATAAATTTGAGGATTGGCCTGATCGTTAGTGACGATATTCATTCGCCCTTTAACCGTGACTTGTATTTGCGGGTTCACCATATGATTACGCGCGGGTTGCGCGGTAGCTGCACCCTCCGTCCAAGCCGCGGCAGCTTTATCGTTCAAGTTATTAAATAATTCAACAAAATTTGGCGAGCTAAAATCTGCGTCGGGGAAAAAGGTAAAATTCCTAACAATATTATTACTGTCTCTAACCTTAACAGCGTAAACATCTGTATTAATTTGCGGGCTTTGGAGAAAACGTACAAGCTCACCGTTTAACGTGGTTGGATGCCCGTGACAATTGGCCATCGAATCTACAAGCTCTATCGGGTTTTCGGCAGACTCGTCCGTATAAAAATGAAGTGGCGCACCGGGTGTTCTGCGCAACGTTAAATTTAAAACCAATTTATCATTGCGAAACAGTCTTTCTGTTTCAGGTATTAAACTGGGACTCACAATAACCGGCAAAATCATATCTTCGTGCTCGAACGCCAAGCCCGAGCCACCCGCAAATACCGCATGGACCTTACCCAACATGCGAACCTTATCGCGCCCGTCAAAAAGATTTTCATCAATATCGTGATTGTAATTTTGCGGCGTCGGATAACGTTGATCTATCGAAATTTCACTAACCTTTATATGCCGCAACGATCTTTCATTATCAAGTATTTCGCCTTTTACTCGAATAACATCATGGCGATTCAAAGTGCCAAGTACCGAACGAACTTGTGCGTCGTCACTCGATAAACTCATGCGCTCAATATTAAAAATGTTACCCGTTGGTTCAAAGGCAAACACAAATTGCTGATTGATATTGACAGCGCCATGAACTAAACCAATAAGCCCTTCAGCTTTAAGTACTTCGTTAAGTTGGTCAAAGTTATATCGAACACTATCGGTCTGATCAGGCACATTTAGTGCAGGAGCCGATGGGCAAACTACGCTCTGATTTACTTGCGCACTGCTTGGATTGAAGTGCCCTCCGTCAACTGGAGGTTTGCTTTCTCCCCCACAGGCCGAAAGCAAGGCGACTAACGGCAATAAAATCAATAAGTTGAATACTCTCATGGCAAGCCCCACCACTGGCGTTACGCTGCATCTAAACAAATTCGTTCAAGTTTACGCACAATTAAGGAATTTTGATTCTAACTAGTTGAACGGGTTTTGTTCACCGTATCACAAAATACGATTTGAGATATCCCCAATGCTTGAAATAGTGATTGACTTAAAGCTTTGCCTAGAGTCAATTTGGCTAATAGACTATAGCAGTTTCTCGAATTAGATTTTGAGTAAGATTTATTTTTGCGAAGCCTGGCATCTTAATCGCTACTCAAACGGGCTTTGGCGTTAGGCGCGATAAATGGTATAGGCACCAATTAATATAAACCCAGCGCCAGCAACGTAGGAAAGTAATTTTTCGTCAACCTTATCTGCCACCACACTACCCGCTAGTACGCCAATAGCTGTCGCAAATATCAAGGCAGTTGCTGCTGCAGCAAATACTAACCAACGACTGGCCTGCTTATCAGCGGCAAACAAAAAGGTTGCCAGCTGAGTCTTGTCACCCAGTTCAGCAATAAAAACGGCAATAAAAATCGTCGAGAAAAGTTTGATATCCATAATTATTTTATTGCAAAAATAATTGCGCCGGCATCACCGCCGGCGCTATTGAAAACAAGATATATTTAGACTAAATCAACAAATGTGAAACTTGATTAATCCAAACCTCTATATTCAAAGAAATCGAATTTAGCCTCGCCTTTACCAAAAGCAAACATACCCGCGCGAACACTTCTAAACGAACCAAGCGTATTGTGATGAAAGCCGGAAATTTCCATGCCAAAATCAAATTTTTCCCATTGTTTGCCATCGTAGCTGTAATACATCGCAATATTATGCGCGTCGTTATGGATTTTTAACCATACAGACTTTTTCTTTTTATCGATTGTATGTGGCCAGGGGTTGCCTTTGATTAGCTGGCTGATTTTTTTCGCATCAACTGCAACGCCACCATTATATTGGTCGTTGTAATACAGCGTTAAGCCAGCTGTCACACCTTTATCAACCCTGACCCGCGTAATAATTTCATAGGACTTGTGTTCGGCATTTGCAAGCAGCGTATTTTTATCTTCAATCTTTTCACCCTGCGCTTTTAATACAAGTTGCCCTTTCTTTACACGATAATCTTCTTCAACATTATCTTTGCTTAAAAAAGCCAGGTAAGGCGATATATCACTGCGTTTAAAATCATCTCTCCAGGAGCGGCCTTTTACATCGGTTAATTTTGTCGAGGAACCAACATGGAACCAATCATCGTCGGTCCAAACGATGGGAGCAACGACGACTTGACGACCAAGTGTTAAAAAGTCTTTTTCGTAGGCGTGATAAACCATTTGCCAATCGCCATTTTTATCTCGCAGCAGGGTTCCATGACCTTTCGACCACCAGCGTTCATTGCGACTCCAAGTGCGGACTACAGGATTGTGCGGAGAATTCTCCCAAGGGCCATCAATATTTTTTGAGCGCGCAGCAACCGCCATATGGCTCGTGGCCGGCCCCGCTGTTCCACCTTGAGCTGTAATTAAATAATAATAGCCGCGCTGATAAATCAATTTTGGCGATTCGGCACAGAAACATTCAATGTGCCATTCTTTTGGAATTTCCCAACCATCGTAAACATGGCGCTGAGGAGACACCACTTTTGTACCGCTTGCATCCAGCTCGGCGATAAAGCCTTTACTCATATAAATATAACGTTTTCCCTCCGGCGTAGCGATATGTCCAGGGTCGATACCGTCTACTTCTAACATAACTGGCTGAGTCCAAGGTCCCTCAGCTTTATCCGCTGTAACGACATAGTTTTTAAGGTCACCTGATGGGCGCATCACAGTAAAATAAATATAAAATTTATTTTTATAAAAAATAATATCCGGCGCCCACACTGCGCCAATATGACGATCTAATACATTGGTTACTTTTTCCCAGTTCATCATATCTTTCGATTTCCAAACCGGTAAGCCAGGATTATTATCGTCGGTATTGTGCGTTAGATAATAAATATCGCCCACTAAGACAATTGAGGGATCAGGATAATTACCCGGCATAACAACCCGTGAAACCGCGTCAGCATCGCGCTGAGCATAGGGTTTGGATTTTGCCGAGTGCGATTTGTGCTGGTGCGCCGAACACGCTTGAATAAATACAAAGAAAATTGCAAAGACAATAAAATTATTTTTATTAATAAACATAGCGAAATCTTCAAATTTAAGGTTAAAAAAACCCCGCTTTATGCGGGGTTCGACTTAAAACACGGCAATCACTTTACGCCAAACTTATACACCGAGGTGGTTTGATAAGTTTCTCCCGGCGCAAGAATTGTGTTGGGAAAGTTCGGGTGATTTGGCGAATCTGGAAAATGCTGCGGCTCAAGTGCCATACCATAACGATGGTTAACCGGCTTACCTCCCCGCGCTTTTACACTGCCGTCCATGAAGTTGCCCGCATAAAATTGTATCGCTGGCTCCTCGGTATAAATATCCATATAGCGCCCACTTTCAGGGTCGTAAAGTGTCACTTGATTTTTCAAGGAACCATCCCACTCAGAGAACACCCAGTTATGATCGTAGCCGCCGTATTCCTTATCTTGACCACCACCTTTTTTCAACTGCTCATCGGCGACACGAATATTCTTGCCTATAGCCGTAGGTGCTTGGAAATCGAATGGCGTGCCCTCAACCGACGCTAAGTTTCCGTATGGAATTAACGTGTCGTCAACAGGGGTAGTTTTGTCCGCCGCCATTGTAAGCAAATGTCCTTCGATATCGCGCTGCATATTTCCGGACAAATTAAAATAAGCATGCCAGGTCAGATTAACAGGGGTTTTCTTATCAGTGGTCGCTTCGTAGTCTAATCGAAGTTCATTCGATTCGTTTAGCGTGATAGTTAACTTAATATTTAAATTACCGGGATAACCTTCTTCACCATCGGGCGAAAGATAGCTCATCTCAACACCATTTTTTACTTGCTTCGCATCCCAAGCGCGCTTATGCAAACCTTTAAGGCCACCATGCAACTGGTTGATATCATTATTAGGGCCGCCGTTATTACGAGTGACATTATATTCAACACCATCAATCGTGAATTTACCTTTTGCAATTCGGTTGCCAAAGCGACCGACAATCGGGCCGGAGTAGCTATTATCGTTGTAATATTCTTCCCATGTATCGTACCCAATTGTAACCTCTTCAAAATTTCCATTTTTATCGGGAACAATTACCGAAGTAATATAAGCGCCCCAATTAATGGCCTGAACAGTCATACCTTTAGAGTTTTTCAGTGTATAAAGGTTGATAGTCTTGCCATCTGCCTCTCCCCACTTTTCGCTCGTTACCGTTATACCGCTTGCAGCCGCAGTTTTTTCGGCTTTTACTTCAGTGGCTTTGGCTGCATCCGCTGTCTCACTTGGCTTAGCCTCTTCTTTACCACACGCTACAAGGCCACACGCGATGCCCAGTGCAACTAAACCAACAAATGTCCCCCGTACAGCTGTGAATTGTGTTATGTGTTTAAACATTGTTTTGGTCCTAAGTTTGTTTGAATATTAGTTTGTTTGAGTATCAGTGTTTTAATTTTTATCGGGTTTTTACTTCAAGTCTGTACAGCCTTCCGACAAATCTTTATTGCATAATTAATATTGCCAATTAAATATGCTTGCTACACTACTGGTGTATAAACTTTTCTTTAAACTCTTCCCAACCGCCCGGGTTGCGCAATAAAAACGCTGCGGCTTCGGGTGTTAAGTCTCGCTGAGACATGGCCATTAATTCATAGCCTACCATCCACTTCATTGTGCGTATGTCGCGCAGCACCGGTGGGCGAAACATTAAATACATAACGCCTGCATAATCTCCACCATCGGTCGGCGCCTGATAAAGGCCCGCGCTGTACGGACAGTCCCCGCCAAATAACGCATTAAGCTTCTCTATAGCGGTCACATAGGCTTCGGTAAAATGCTCCAGCTCTCTTTCATTTAAGTCGAGTAAAGAGTTTTTTGGCGTTTTTGGCATAATCATCATTTCAAATGGCCATACAGCCCAAAACGGTACAATGCCAATAAAATCATCGTTTTGAAAAACCACACGATCTTCTTGTTTAATTTCTTCCTCTGCAATGGTTTGAATTAGATGTTTTCCATATTGCTTTTGATAACCGGCGATATTACTGAGTATTTTTTCTTGAATCGGTGAAACAGCCGATGATGCCCACAGTTGATTGTGTGGATGACGCATGCTCGAACCAAACAAGAAATTTTCAAAAATATTAACGTAATTAATATAAGGCTTAGCGCCCAATTCACGATAACGTTCAGCCCACAAGCGAAATACCTTAACCGCATGCGCACGCTCTATCGTTGCAAGCGTTAAGTCATGGCGGGGGTGGTGAATAATTACCTCACAGGTTCCATAAGCAGGCTCAGCTCGGTAAATCCCGGTTGGGTCGCTGTAGCCATCGAGAGCATCACCGTCATTACGCGGTTTCAGCGCAGCAGTATCATTGGCAAACGCATAAGGATATTCTTCAAGCTTTGTAGGAGCAGTTTCGCCACTCTTGCGTTTATTGCCGGGGCAAAAAGGGCAGTCACTAACATATTCATCAATCTTTTCTTTGGGAATTGCAGATACTTCACCCCCCCAGGCCCGCAGCAATCGTTCGGTCGATACTTGTACTTTTTCTCCCGTCAATGGGTTGTAGCGAAATTGGTTTCCACTCACCATCCAGTCGGGTAATAGCGCCTCAGTCATAATATTTCTTTCGCTAATTTTTCTCTGTTTTTAACTTGGCAATCAAACCGATCGTCCTATCGATTTGATTGCGGGTTCTGGTTCTTACTGTTTAACCATCTGTGCACCCTGAGCCGGACGCGTCGTAAATACCGCAGGTTGGATTCCCGTTTTTTCGAAGTAGCGAGCCGATACATCTTGAATAATTTCCTCAAGAATTTTTTTCGGCACTAAACTCACTGTGCACCCCCCAAAACCTCCACCCGTCATGCGTGTTCCCAAAACACCTTTCGACTTGCCGCAATCCATAACCAGCTCAACCAACAAATCTAATTCGTTACAACTTACCTCGTAGTCATCGCGCAATGACGCATGGCTTTCCAACATCAACTCACCAACCAGCGACCACTCACCTCGTTTCATCGCTTTAGCTGCATTTGCGGTTCGCTCAGTTTCAGCGATAACATGTCGCGCGCGCTTGAACACCGTTGCATCCATCTCAGACTCTTTAGCTTCCAAGTCCGCCATTTTTACATCACGCAACAATTCAACACCGAGAATTTCCGCCGCCTTTTCGCACTCTTCACGTCTTTTGGCGTATTCACCGTTAGCGAGCTGGTGTTTGACATTGCTATCGATAATTAATATCGAAATATCGGGGTTTTCAAACGGGACAACATAGGCTTTTGTCGATTTACAATCGAGCAACAATAAATGATCTTTTTTTCCATTTACCGACGCGAATTGATCCATAATGCCACATGGAACTCCAGCGAAATCGTGCTCTGCTTTTTGGCATAGTAATACTTTATCGAGCGCCGATAAATTTTTACCCGTAACGGCCTCTAGCAGAGTAGCAACCGAAACTTCTAGCGCTGCACTGCTTGAAAGCCCACCACCAAGTGGCACATTACCATCCACGACAATATCCAACGATGGAATTTCGGCGCCCAATGCCAAAAAGCCTGCAAAAATTCCGGCGATGTAATCCGTCCAAGTCAGCGAACGTTTTATTTTGTTATCTATTATTTTTAAACTTTTTGTTTCACCCAAGTTGTGGCTATAAATATTGACAATCGTTTCGCCGTTTTCTCCCGTTTCATCGCTTGGGGCGGCAGCCAAGACAACGCTGCGTTGAATCGCCATCGGAAAAACATAACCACCGTTATAATCCGTGTGCTCGCCAATTAAATTAACACGGCCCGGCGCAGAAGCGACCCACTGTGGCTTCTTTTTAAAATTTGTTTCAAAAGTATTTTCTGCGCGTTGAACTAAATCTGTTAATTCCAACTCTTTGTCACCTAGCATATCTTATTCCGCAAATCACAAGACTGTTAAACTATTTTTGTACCGAAAATTTAAAATTTATACTCTGCCGATATTCCTCACCTGGATAAAGCGGATTACAGGGCTTGCAACGGCCAGCTTCCGCGCCGGGAAAATGTTGAGGTTCCAAACAAAATGCCGAGCGGCGTGGATACGCCTTACCCGATTTGCCCAGCATACTTTCTTCTAAAAAATTGGCAGTATAAAGCTGAATACCGGGTTGAGTCGTAAACATTTCCATGACGCGACCTGATCGCGGATCAAAAACACGTGCTTGAGCTCGCTCCGTGTTTCCTGGCTCATTCAAAATCCAATTATGATCGTAGCCAAAGCCAATTTTTATTTGCTCGTGCTCATCATCGATACGCTCGCCTATCGCATGCTCAGAGGTAAAATCAAACGGCGTATTTTCTACTGCGATTGAATCATCCATATGAACCTGTTGTTCGTCTATTAAACTCAGACGATCAGCCGCAATCATAAGCCTGTGATCAAGAATATCACTACAACCTTCACCCGCTAAATTAAAGTAAGAGTGATGAGTTAAGTTACAAATTGTTGGCTTATCACTTGTCGCCTTAAACTCAATCAAAAATGTGTTGTCATCGCCGAGTGAATAACTCACCTCGTTTTTTAAATTTCCTGGATAACCCTCTTCACCGTCTTCACTCAAATAGGAAAAAACAATTTTTTCTTCCTGAGTTTCCACGTGCCAGAGTTTTTTATGAAAACCCTCAAAACCACCGTGCAAGTGATTCGGTGATTGGTTAACCGGTAGCGGGTAAGTATTGCCATCAAGCGTAAAAAGAGCATTTTTAATGCGGTTCGCATAACGTCCCACCGTCGCACCTAAATAAGGTTCGTTAACCCGGTATTCATCCAGTGTTTTCCAGCCCAAGACAATATCATCAAGATTTCCGTTGCGATCAGGGACCACTATACTTCGCACAATCGCGCCAAACGATATTAGCTCGACGCGCATCCCATTTGCATTACTCAGGGTGTAACTTTTGACTTCTCTTCCATCAGGCAAGAAACCAAAATGTTCACTTTGAATTGTCATTTAATCGCTCAATCATTACTTATTGATGGGCTAATAGCTTGTCGAAACCGAAAAGGGGCAGAGACTCAGCCCTACCCCTTTTAAACCTCTTCCAGATGCAGAATTAAATTATTACCAAAATATGATATATAAGATAATGGTTAAACCGATAACGCCGTAACCCATCATTTTTACCGCAGGTGAAGATGTCATATCCATGTCTTCATTGACAGGCATCCGAATAGGCTCTTCCAACGGTTTAACCGCTGTCATAACCGCACAGTATATACACACACAAATAAAGCAGATGGCCATACGATCAAGAAAGGAAATACTATCGGAAAACCACAAACCCGCCGCCACGATTTTCGCACCGAGGAACCACTTTATCGAGCCGTAAAGAACGGCATTTAATACTATCCCGCTCCAGCCTAGGAAGCGCGGTGCACGCGGTACCAGCATACCAAATAAGAAAATCGCTATAACACCTGGGCTAATAAAACCTTGGAACTCTTGAATAAAAGTAAAAATCGCACCCATTTTGGAGAGGTTTGGCGCAATAATAGCGGCGATAACAACAAACAAAACAACACAAATACGCCCAATTGTCGGAAGTTTTTCCTCATCGTACTGTGGAACTATCTTGTGAAAAATATCCATTGTGGCAATGGTAGACGCCGAATTAAGCATTGAAGCCAAAGAGCTCACAATTGCGCCAAACATAGCGGCTAACACAAACCAAGATATCCATGGGTGAGGTTTAATTAAGTTGCGCAACAAAGTTGGGAACGCCGCGTCGTAGTTAAAACCGCCGTTAGCAAGTGCAAGCTGCTCGTAGTAGAGGTTAAACGCGAGGATACCGGGTATAACAATCACGAAAGGAATCAACAATTTAAGAAAGGCAGCGAAAACAATACCTTTTTGGCCTTCGGCTAAGCTTTTTGAACCGAGCGCCCGTTGCATAATGTACTGATTAAAACCCCAATAAAAGAAATTGGGTAACCACAAACCAAGTATCAGTGCCGACCACGGAATCTCAGGATCAGACAGCGGTCGCACCATATGCAGTTTGCCACCCTCTTCCGCAGAGCCAGCGTTCAACAATTGAAAGCGCTCCCAGGAACCGGCATTAGCCAGATCATCCGGTGAGACATCTTTTAGTGTGGCAGTTTTAACCAAAGTAGCTGGGTCGGCACTGCCCAACGCAGAAAAAGCCAGATAAGCCACGATCGCACCCCCGACTATAAGAGATGCCCCCCAAATAAGATCGGTCCATGCGCACGCCTTCAGACCACCGACAAATACATAGCCGGCCGCGAGAATCGCTATCAGCCAACAACACGCGACCAAATTACCGAGGATGGGGACTTCTGGATAGTAACCCGAAATAACCAATGAGCCGGCGTAAATAACCGAAGCAGTCGGCACACCGACGAGAATTAATAAAGTGGCAACCGCCATTACCGTGCGAGAGAAAGTATCGTAGCGGTACTCGAGAAATTCGGGGATAGTATAAATACCCGTTTTAAGAAACTTCGGTAGAAAAACAAATGCAACGACTACCAGCGTTACTGCTGCCATCCACTCATAAGAAGCGATAGCCATTCCAAGCCAGTCAGCTGCTTTCCCCGACATCCCAACAAACTGCTCAGTTGAAATATTCGCAGCAATTAAAGAAAAACCAACTAAATACCACGACAGGTGTCTGCCCGCTAAGAAATACCCACTAGCCGCGCCGGCTGAATCGTGTGTGGCGCTGCGCCCCTGCCAAACCCCGAAACTGATCACGCCTGTCACGGCGATCACAAATAATAATATCTCTACAATATTCATAATATTTGTTCTTGTTATGCGTTAATCGAAAGGTTCAAAAGCTACACGGCGATGCATTCTACACAGGTACAGGAAGGCTGACCAGCGAGCCAAATATTGGTCAATTTTCAAACGAAGATCGTGTTAATCACGCTGAGCTGGGCGGCTAATAGACGAAGGGTATGCGGTAGATAGGCTAAGTTTTATAGGCAAAAAGGCTGAAACGAGACACAATTCATTTTTGCCAAGATCGGATAATCGCAAGCGTTTCCCGATGGTGAATCCGCGGGTCGCCAGCAATGCCAAAATTGTTGTAGCCCACAGGGCCCCAATACTCGTATCGCTGAAGAAGCTTATAAAATATATGCACATCAAATTTTGTCTGGGTAAGAGCTTGCACAACGTCGCTCCAGTCGCGCGAACCTTGATTGTATAGCCCGAGCTCATTTGCACCGCTCAATGAGGCGAGTTTGACATACGGCATCACATTGCGCACGACTGCCTCAAGCCGAGCCCCATTGCCTTTGCGCAATTCGTGATTCAAATGCAATGTTGTGTAAAGATTATCCGCGTCCACTTGGCGAATAATCTTCAATGATTCCTCCGCGGACAAGATAAAATGCCGATCGTGAGGATAAATAACAATATCGACATTTTTGGCCGCTGCTTCGCGCGCAAGCTCGCGGTAAAATGCAACAATCTCTGACTCACTCACCTCCCTATTCTTTGTCGTCACCCACAACGGAATCGACTGCGCTTCCACCGCGTCAATGACTCGTGAAAGCAACTCATGATGACGCGAGTTTTTTATATCCACAGGCATATAGAGACCAAATATTTTGAAATGGCCGGCCATTACCTGCGCTTTTTGTTGCGCGCGCCACAAATTTTCAAATGTCTCGTCATTCCATATATGAAGCGCAATTCCGTCAAACCCCGACCCAGCGAGAAAATCGATCTGCTCTTCAATTGAAAAGTCAGGAAAACCATAACTCATAGCAAAGATAGGGTTGGGAACGTTTAGGGGTACCTTCCTATTTGCCGAGGGTTGGCAAGCGCCAAAAAACATGACGCATAAAAACAACGTGACGAAAACACGCGCGAATTGCGTCACTCTCTGCAACGAAAAATGCCAAGCAAGCGGAGTACAACTATTGGCGATTGCATCAAAAGCCTGTAAATTGCAGCTCCTCGTGTAAGCCAATTTTGTATGACTAGACGATTTGGTTGCACACATTTGATAAGTCACCCTAGCAGTTTTAAACCCAGATTAGTTTTTAAACCCAAATACTATCTGTTTAAACACAAATACTATAGGGAACTCTGATAGATTATTCATCCACGAATTAATCAGGGCTTTCTGTAGTTACTTGTTAGCTCAACTCAAACAGGAATCGCCATGAAATTGAAACATTTCGCCCTGCTTTTTTTTATCGGGGCCTCGTTCGCAAGCACTTGTTACGCCGGCCACCACAAAAAGGACGAACACAAAAGTAAAAAAACCATTTCGCTTTTTAATGGAAAGAATTTTGATGGGTGGTACGTCATTTCTCGCAAGGAAGGTGTTTTAGATGCGGCCGACGAAAAGTATTTTAAAGTCAAAAAGGGCGGCATCATCCACGTTTACCCGACTCAAAAGGACGGTTCAGAACAGAGTTATGCCGGTTTAATCACCCACAACTCATACAGCCGTTACAAGCTTTCGCTCGAATATAAATGGGCTAAACGAAAATTCATTCCACGAGCGGATCGCGTGCGCGATGCGGGTGTACTTTTCCATGTTCACGGCCCCGACATCATTTGGCCTTTAAGCGTAGAAATGCAAATCCAGGAGGGAGACACAGGCGATATTTGGGCAATCGGTACCCGCGTCACATCCAAAGTCAATTCGACTATTTTGAACTACGACCCCAATGGCGAGCCCGTTACCCGCGGTAGCCCTGATACGCACTTTTCACGTTTTCATCGCAGCTACTCTTGGGACATTCCGGGCTGGAATAAAATCGAAATTATCGTAGACGGCGATCACGCAAAATATTATGCAAATGGGCAGCTCGTCAACGAAGCTATCGACATGAAATATTGGGACAATACGCGCGGAGCAAAAGGCCAAGCCGGGAGTTGGAAAAAGCTTGAAAAAGGAAAAATACTGATACAAGCGGAGGGCGCAGAATTATTTTACCGCAATATCGAATTGACCCCGCTTTAAAAACTAAAATCCGTGAGTCAATAACAAGGAGAGAGACAATTTAATTATTTGTTTACTAAAGCACCTATTGCTGGCGAATTAAAAAACAAAAAGCGTATTTTTTAACCAAAAATAACTTAAGTATTTATTAATAATATAAGAAATCGCTTTTTTTGATGCCACAACTGCTAAGGCTGGTTACAAATCAACCAGCCTAATAGTCACTTTTTTCAATTCGCGGCGATATTCAGGCCTTTCACGCTAGTCGTCAAGTTGACACCAAGTATCAACAAGACTATCGTTCCCCACGCAAAAAAATAAGCGAAGCTGCATAAATCGAATAAAATAAATAGATAAAAAAATAGCGCACCGATAAAAAGTTACACAATATACGGCGGCAAAAATAGAAAAAACTCGATTGCACTCGTGCAATAACAATTAATTGACAGTAAACCGATCCTTTTTAGGAGGCACAGCAAATGACCCTACGCAAACACTGCGCGCGCCGAGTTATGATGGCGGGCGTCGCGTCCACACTGCTATCCGTGGCAATCTCTCAACATGCACTGGCTCAGGAAGAAACCATTCAAGAGGAAGTAATCGTGCTCGGCATTCGCCAGGCGCTGAGCACCGCGCTTGATACCAAGCGCGACGCGGATGCTATCATGGATTCCATTAATGCGACCGATATTGGTACGCTTCCCGACAACAACGTCGCTGAAGCCTTACAACGCATCCCAGGAATTCAGGTTACACGAGACGGCACAGGGGAAGGCGATGGTTTCCAAATTCGTGGTATTACAGAAAACCGAGTCGAATTAGATGGGCGCACTATTCTGCCCGCTGGTGCCAACAATCGAAATGGCAGCACGCGCAACATTCCTGCAACCTTGGTGGCCTCTCTCGATGCATTTAAATCGCAACAGGCCGACTTTACTGAGGGCTCATTGGGCGGAACCGTCGTTGTTCGCACACGCAAACCACTTGATACTGGCTTTGTGCTATCTGGGCAACTCGGTGTAGGTAAAGATTCTGATGTTGATGATAGCGACCCCAAGGTTTCCTTCCTGGCGAGCAATTCCTGGGACATGGACATGGGCCGATTCGGCGCATTGATCAATGTTTCATATGAAGACTACCATGAATCGTCTCACCAACTGAATGTGCCCTCTTGGCGTGGCTGGCGGAATGAACGCAACAACTTTTGTGATGCCGCTTGTGAAGCCAACCCTGCAGGCCTAGAAGAAACTTTTCACGCAGTTCCGCAGTTAGTGCGAATTCAACGACCGTTTGACGTACGCGAAAGAACGGGTATCGATAGCGTTATCCAATTTGCACCGAACGACAATCTTGAATTTACCTTGCACGTCAACTACAACAAGTTTGATAACTTCGCCAGTCAACAGAGAACAGTCATTCCATTCCGGCAGCAAGGCTTTGCCCGTTTCGACGAGACACAGCCATTCACAGTGGCAACCGTGACTCGTGACCCGTTTATCGGAGAATTTTCTGATGCGAACGGCACGCAAAAAGTGGATGAGGTGACCCGCTCATTTATCTTGGAAGGAACAGTTCAACTGTCTCGTCCTAGATTTGCGAGCAATTTTTCTGAAAACGAACAAGAGCAATGGAATAACTCTTTTTCAATGAAATGGACCGACAATGAAGGCACTACAATCGACCTTCAATTGAGTTCTGCAGAGAGTGAACAAACTGCGCGCGGCTATAACTTTCAGCTGACCACACACGATGGAAATAACCGTGCCGGCATACCCTCTAACACGCCTACGTTAAACTATAATTTCACGCGCGGCGGCGAATTTGCGGACCTTGTTTACGTCAATGCCGATGACGGTTTACTGTTTGATTTCACTGACATTGATAACCTGTCGTTTTTCCAAATCAACGGTAACCGCGATGATTTTGGACCGGGTGAAATAATCAAAGAAGATGCCTTAAAGCTCGATTTTGATTTTGAGATCAACGAGAATTTCACCCTTGAAACAGGAATAAGACTTGCTGAACGCAGTGCAGAGAATACGCAGTTCCGTATTCGGGGCAACAATGTCAATATCTTAACTCCGTTCGGCAATTTGCCTGAGAATGTTAGAAATTACTTTGAGTTCGAAACAGACCCAGTCGTACCTGACGTAAAAGGCAACATCCAGCGGACATGGTTTGCCGGCCCGCGCCCATTTGATTTCGACGAAACCACCGCAATGTTGGTCGAAGCGACCACTTTCGTGAATCAAACCTACAATACAAATTTCACTTTGGACCTCGAAGAGAACTTCAGCAATTTTTATGACATTACGGAGAGAACTACCGCAGCCTACTCCATGGTGAAATTTAATTCTGATGATTTCACCCTGCCTTTTAGAGGAAACATTGGCGGCCGTTTTGTACGTACCCGCGTCAACAGTATTGGACGTGATCCTAACGCTTGGACAAATCTACAACGCCAGTTAGACGATCCACGACCAACCTTAGAACTTATTAGTGAGTACACTAATTTTCTCCCCAGCGCGACGATTACGTTTGACCTGCGAGAAGATCTACTTTGGCGTTTGCATGCATCAAAACGTATGTCTCGACCGAATCTAGACGATATTTCGCCTTCGTTGTCGTTGCAGGGCGCTCAACAAACGGGCACCCGGGGCAACCCCGACCTCAATGCAAAAGAGTCGTCTAATTTCGATACCTCTTTAGAGTGGTATTTCATGGAAGATGCGTCGCTGTCGTTTGCTGTCTTTAGAGTTAATCTCAGCTCGTTTTTCAAAGACCAATTTTCAGAAGAGCAATTCTTCGTTAATGAAGAAGACCGGATGAACGGTGTGCTTACAGACTTTAACATTCGCACACAAGTTAATGGTCCGCGCGGGGAAACTAAAGGTTTCGAATTAAACTATCAGCAAAACTGGGGTTACGGTTTTGGCGGTATCTTCAACTATACCTATGCTGACAGTCGCCAACCCGATAATTTCCGTAACGAGCTCAATGGCAGTATTCTACCGTTAGTGGATACCTCAGAGAACTCGTATAACCTCGTCCTCTATTGGGAAGGCTATGGCTTCGAAGTCCGCGCGGCATACAACTGGCGGGAAGAGCGCTATATTAGCGACGGTGATGGCAATATAGACCTTACCGGTTGGACTGAGCAGCTGAACGCTCAAGGGCAACCAGAAATTGCACCGTATACCGTTGCTCTACCCCAGTACGAAGAAGACTATGGACAACTTGATGCATCGATTTCCTACAGATGGAATGGCATTACAATGCGTTTGAACGGGCGTAATATCGGCGACGAACATAACCGTCAGTACACCGGTATTCGTCAAGCGACCCGACTATTGCAATATTCAGGAACGCGCTGGGAATTTTCGATTAGCGCAGCTCTCGATTAAAGCAACGCTAGCCACCACAAAAAAAGGGCGCCTTATTTAAGGTGCCCTTTTTTTTTGAATATATTTTATCTAACTCAATATCAAAGACAGATTCACAATCTTTTAACCCTCTAACGGCTAACGATGCATGACTTAATAGAGTGTCAATTCATTAAGCTCTAATACTTCACAAACTCTAATACTTCGCGATGAAAACCAAAAATACTGTTCTCTAATTCCGGCAACTTAAAACTTAAGCCATGACCAGCGTTTTTTGCCACCACAAGCTGACTATCGATACCTAATTTTTGCGTCATCTGATAATAAGCGACATTGCTTTTGTAATTTTTATCCTCGTCGCCAATAACAATCATGAGTTTTATTTTCGGTAGCGAAGGATCGCTAGCATAAGCTTTGGCCAAGTCCCAGGTATTATTATTCGGGTCGTCAATGGTAAGAAACTCGCTTTCGCGACCATTATTTTGGCTGATGGCATATTCCCACTGATGCCCCGAAGCTGTCGCAATTGCAGAACTAAACAGGTGCGGGAATTTAAAAATATAACGCGTTACACCGCGTCCACCTTGGGAGCCACCCTGTAATAATCGACCACTGCGATTACCGATAGTACGATAAGTCAAATCAACGTGTTCAACCAATTCTAGAAACGCCTGCTCACCAAATGAACCTTGATGATCGTAGTGGCTGAGCTTGCCTCCATTTGGAAAGACTATTATGGTTTTTGGTAATTTGCCTGCGAGCATAGCCTCGCGCATTTCATGAAAACGGCGAATCCCTTTAAACTCAGCACCGGGCCTGCCGCCATGTAAATGATAAATAACCGGGTAGCGCTGAAATCGATTCTCGGGCTTTGAGTAACCCTCTGGCAGATAAATATAATAGCCAGGGCTTGCCTGATTTTTCTCACTGTAAAAATGTGCGTGCACTAAATGCTCTACCCCAACCACATCCTCAGGCGTATCGTTATACCAGCGAAATTTAGATAAGTCCTTGGGCGCAGCTTGTGGAACTGGCAAATCTAAGGTTTTTTCTTCTTTAGCCACTGCACCTTTTTTTACCACCGTCAGTCCTGAACATGAAAACATGAGTGTTACACCAAACGCTGCCCAGAAAACTCTGCAGACAGATAAAAAAAATGACTTGCGAAACCCTAACACTCGATTAAATTTATTCTTCATATTCCACTCTCAAATTTAAATTCGACCGACAAACCGCAACGGCTAGACACGTACTTAGTAGGAAAAAGATATTCTACTGAATTTGCGTCCAGGCATTTTGACGACGCGAGGCCTCCTGTCAACTTTCGATGGATTATTTCGCGATGAAGTCGCTATAATCCGCACCCCACCCGAACACCCGCCTAAATCTTTGTTTATACAGGAAAGCTCATGACTAACGGCCTCACCGAAGCGCCAAATGACTTCACCAGCCTTGGGTTAAATGAAAAGCTTCTCAAAGCGCTGAAACTCGTCGGCTATGAAAGCCCCTCACCCATTCAGGCCAAGAGTATTCCTCCGCTACTCGAGGGACGAGATATTCTCGGACAGGCTCAAACCGGCACCGGAAAGACAGCGGCTTTCGCATTGCCAATTCTGCACCAAATAAACCTGCGCCAAAAAACACCTCAAGCGATGATACTTGCGCCGACCCGCGAATTAGCTATTCAGGTGGCTGAGGCGATGCAGAGTTACGCACACTATCTATCAGGCTTTCACGTATTGCCTATTTACGGTGGCCAGGGTTATGAGGGGCAAATTCGTGGCCTAAAACGCGGTGTACAGGTTGTCGTCGGCACACCGGGCCGCGTAATGGACCATATGCGTAAAGGTACACTCAAGCTCGATAATCTTAAGCACCTTGTCCTGGACGAAGCCGACGAAATGTTGCGTATGGGCTTTATTGACGACGTCGAGTGGATTTTAGAGAAGGTGCCCGAACAGCGACAAATAGCGCTATTCTCAGCCACTATGCCTACAGCCATTGCCAAAGTTGCATCCACATACCTCAACCAACCTGTCGAAGTACATATTCAACAAAAGACAACTACAGCAGCCAGCATTAATCAGCGCTACTGGCCAGTGAGCGGCTTACACAAACTCGATGCATTAACCCGTATTCTGGAAGTTGAGACTTTTGACGCGATGATTGTTTTTGTACGCACAAAAACGGCGACAGTTGAGCTGGCAGAAAAACTCGAAGCTCGCGGATTTAGCAGCGCGGCTTTGAATGGCGATATATCGCAACATTTACGCGAACGTACTATCGACAGGCTTAAAACAGGCAAAATCGATATATTAGTCGCCACTGACGTCGCTGCAAGGGGCTTGGATGTTGAGCGCATTAGCCACGTTGTTAATTATGATATCCCCTACGATACCGAATCTTATGTCCACCGTATTGGACGCACGGGACGGGCAGGAAGAAGCGGTGAAGCAATTTTATTTGTTGCCAAACGCGAAATGCGAATGCTGCGAGCAATCGAACGCGCTACCGGAAAAACAATCGAACCGATGCGGATGCCAAGTACATCGACGATAAACGAACAACGCGTCAAACGCTTTAAACAATCCATTACAGATTTATTCGCGGATAAGGAACTGGATTTTTTCAAGCATATTATCGAAGAACTACAACAGGAGAATGCATGCGATGCACTTACTGTTGCTGCAGCCCTAGCCAAGCTCGCTCAAGGCGATCAGCCGTTGTTACTCGATGAAAAACTCAAGCCGCAAAACTCAGAAACTAAAAGAAACGACAAGAAGCAACAAAAAGCCAAACACTATGAAAGCAGCCAAAAACTGAAAATGGTGTCTTACCGAATGGAAGTTGGTTTAGACGACGGCGCGAAGCCGGGAAACATCGTCGGTGCAATTGCAAACGAAGCGGGAATCGAGAGCCAGTTCATTCGCAAGTTAAGCATTAATGCCGACCACTCAACAGTAGAATTACCTGCGGGTATGCCAAGCGAAATCTTCAATATCCTGCAAAAAGCGCGTGTCTGTGGCAAAGCCTTGCGCCTTAAGCGCTTAGATGCAACTGCACGTCCGCACAAAAAGCGAAAAAACGCCAAAACTCAAGATGCTATATCATCTGCATCCCAAAAAACAAAATCGGACAAGCAAAAGAGCGGTAGCAATTCTTCAAAGTCTCGCAAAAAACCTAAAAAAGCAAAAAAGTAAGCAGCGACAACAAACACTAGTGTTCAAATACAACAATAAAGATGCGCAAAAAAACGAGACCAATAGTTTATTTAGCTTGAGCCCGCAAGCGTTCAACCAAGCCTTCGATATGCTGCCGCAATCGGGGAAGTGCAGTCTCAGGGCCTTCTAGATGTAAGTCCTCAACGTCAAAATATTCTATCGACGGCGATTCGTCTGGCCAGTTTTCTTTTACCATTGGTGTATGCTCTGAACGGCTAACGGCGATAACCAGATCAAAATCATCAAAATGCTCCAGGTAAACGTAATCGGGCATACGCTCGTGCCCACGCGGTTCAACTCCGAGACTGTTAAGTTCCGCCAACGTATCCTTTGATATTGGACCAACATTGCCATTGCCACTAAAGTCCCTCATTAAACCCAGGGAATAGGCCGATGCCTGCAGGCCCTCACTTTTGACCAAGTGATTAAAATACTCCTCCGCAAAGCGGCTGCGATAGTAATTCCCAGTGCATAAAAACAAAACCTTCATTCCAATCTCTCTCGTTTCTTTCTCATTTTTTGTTGAGCTGTGGCAGGTATCCCGCTGAAAACAGAGAGCACAAGCTCATAATTACTGAATATGGTAACCACTGTCATTTGTCAGGCTAATGATAAAGCGCCAGCACCAACTATAGGAAGCTCTGATTAACCTCGACCAATCTCAGGCTTCCAGAGCTAATATGTTAAATTTTTAAATTCTTCCAATTTTTCGTCGCGCAAATTTGCACTTTGTCATTTTAGAGTGAGAATTCAGCTCGTTCCAGGTACTATGAAGCTATTCTAGTAAGAGAACGATTAAATTTTTGATTCTTGGCTATGAATGGCGATCAACTATACACCTTTAACGAACTAGGCCTTACGTGGGGCCAAGAATTCACTCTCTACCCAGATCCTACCGATAGAACAAGCGGCTGTTCATGCGTTTTTATCGGCTGCCTGCCCGACGAAGCAGTGATTGTCACGCTAAAGGAGGGCGAAAACATGCCGCGAATCGAGGAAGGAGGCCGCGTTGTGCTCTCCGTTGCGCTACCGGGTGGAATAGCCCTGTTCCCAACTACCATTCTTTATATCAGCGAAATACCCGCGCTGATGATCTATTTAGATTACCCGCGTAACGTCAAATTTAAACAAATTCGCAGTGCTTCTCGAGTAGAGGTTAGACAGCCTATTCTGCTTGAAAATGTAACTTTAAACACCTCGGGCATTCCAGGACAGATCATCGACATCAGCACATCAGGTGCCGGCTTAATGTTATTTGAAGACGGTGCGAAGGTGGGTAATAAGGTAGAGATTAAGGGTAAATTCCAAATTGAGGATATCTCTCGTAGGCTTACAGTAACTGCATTAGTGCGCGCTTATAAAAAGAGGGACGAAGGTTATTTTTGCGGCATTCAATTCATGGAGGCGGATGAGGATAAACTCCTTGTTTTACTGGGTTTTATTTATCATGCGATGTCTTCCAGTAAATTGCTAGCCATTAAATAGATCGTATTTATTTTCACACTGCAAAAAAGTTAAAGTCTTCTACATTATTAAACGGAAAAAGCGTAATTAATGCGTGTTGATCAATACCTAAATACCGGCGCACAGCTTTATGTATATGTTTTGGATACAGGATTGTTCCGTTGCTATCATCACGCATTAAACTCGACGGATTAATTTTCATCGCGTTCTGCCATCCATCTGTTTTTCCAACAACACGATTTCCCCAAGCGGCATTCTTTTCCATTACCATCACGCTTCCTATGGGCCAGTGGTCCTTGCCATTACCGTTGTTATAAAAGGGTGTGCGGCTGAAATCCGACCCAATCAGCAGCGTTATTCGATCAGCAATATTATGCGTTTCCGCGTAAGTCCAGAAATAATCGATGGCATCGACCAAATGCGCAAGCAGAGGTTCGTGTTGTTCATCGTGCGATGCGTGAGTGTCAAAGCCATCCAAATGGAAATCTGCACTACACGCCACTCCCGCTTTAAACGCCAAAGTTGCTATCTGCATTTGGCCCAACAAATTGCTACTGGTTTGTTGTGACAGCATCGTCCGACCTTGCAGTTCATTTTCTGGTGGAATCACGTTGGCAAAATCTGCTAAACCTTTGCTGTTCTCGCGTGCCAGGTGATAAGCATCCATTGCAAAGCGCTGACGGGGCAAAATATTTTCTTGCGCTCGTAAGCGCTGAAGACGCTCGCGCTGTTTCATCTGCACTTTTTCCAGCAAACTAGGAACCCGCATACGCGAATTTCTATCCCACGGTGCCTCATTAGGTCTTAACACATTAAGTAATGAACTAGGTTCGTCCAATCGCGTGTAACGAATCATACGTGCCGTTTCTGCATAGCCACCAAAATTTAAATACGCAAGCGGAATATCGGGTGCGTTAATAGCGGCAAATAAAGCACTCAGCGATGGGTAGCCTGCAGAGTTACGGCCGCTCCAATTGTGAAGCACCCCCGTACTGTGTGAATTCGTCTGTGCATCAACTCCGTTAATAATCAATAAATCACGATAATATTTTTGAAAAAAAGACGCGTTATTGCCAAATGGGGCATAGGGAATATTACCGGCTGTTTCGACTTCGCCGTCTCGCGCCCAATTATTAATAATTTTTTCACCAGCTTGATTGGTCTTTGGATCACAAAAACTCGATACATCCCAAGCACCTTCGGCCTGCAGAGTAACAAAAAAACGACCGGTATAATCTTCGGGCGCAGCAAAAACTTTAGCGGAGGCCTGAGAAAGGCTAGCTCCAAGCAGTGATAATTTTAACGATCGTCGACGAGTAAATTTCATTTTCATAGCTTACTCATGCAAGTAACGGTAATCCGTCATAAAATACACTAGCATCATAATCCATGCTCCCATCATATTTTGAGGATCGGAAAATTCCTCAGACCAATCCTGCTCCCACCAATTTTCAATGGGGATTTCACAGGTTTCCACCTCAAAATTAATGGCCGTACGCTGAAAGCCATTTAATACTTTTCGGTCTTGCCACATTTCTACCAGGAGTTCATAAGACGCATCGATTTCCGGGTCGTCAATGCTTAACGATTCACCCCAAAATTGGCGATGTATCTCAGCTAGTTGCTGGCGCAACAATTGTTCGCCGGTAGTTGCTTGACCAGATTCGCCACCATTGAGAGCAACTGACATTAATAATTTGCGTGAGGGGACGTTCGTGCGAGAAACACTGAGCTGTACGCGATATCCTTCGCCCGCGGGAAGTGCTATCGGAATTTCAATATAACCGTTCCACATTAACCATGCGGAATAGCCTGGTAACTCTGTGTAAGCAACGCTGGTATTGTTTCCATCGTTATCCTTGGAAAAAGCGATGTTTTCTATAGCAGCAAAATTCTCGCCGGTAAAATTCGCAACATTTGCTCCACTTTGGTCAAAAATTGTAACTTCGTGTATTAACAACAAAACGGATTCATTTGAGGCTTCGTCCCAATACGGAGTATCAAATGAAATATGAAGTTTATCGGCGGGCACATTAAGTGACGCCTCGAAATTTAACTCCTGCTTGGCAACACCTGTTTGACTTGTCACTTCAAATTGCTTAACAGCAACGGTGTCCGGCGCGTAATGACGGTCAACCGATTTAAAAATAAGTTTTTCCTGCTCGGGTTTATTAAAATCAAAAATGACTGCAGGACAAGAGACCGATACAGCCTGCGCCAGCGCTACGTTACTCATCAAACTATTTAATTCTCGCGCACGCTGAGTAATACCAACGGAATCGACCCCGCCGTAATAAATTTTATATTGCTCGTCTAAGCGCGAAAACTTACCGTCTAAGGTCCAATCAGCATCCACCTCTCCCCAGGCGATGCCGGTGACTGCGCGTGTTTTCTGTTCGAGTTCTTCCGGCGTCAATAGACGCCCTATACCAACACTTTGAAGTTGCCGAACGCGATTTTCATTGAGCGGTTCGGTAACAATTCCCGCGCTAAACCAATCGCTTAGAACCAATTCAATCAGCATATCTTTCAAATTAAATGGAGTACCGCCAGCAATTCCCTGGCTAAATTGCTCGGCTAGTTGATTAATAAAAGCTTGTTGGGCACGATAAAGCTGTAAATCGTCAGCGTAAAAACTATCACTGCTATTTTCGGGGGCTTCAATCAGGTTTTCTGTCATTAAGGCGGGCCACCAAAACCTGACGACCGATTTTGCAAAGTCAATATCAGCAATTATCTGTTCTGCCAGCCATCGCAAACTTCCTTCCGCCGAAGGCGCCAAATTTTGTCGATAACCGGGAGACAACATATCACGATACCAAGTATCTCCATCTATATAGGGCGTTTGAGCGCCGCCTTCAGGCATTTTGTATGTCTCAGGTAATGCATCGAGCCCGCCAAAGGAATTACGATAAAATCCTTCATCACCGTAATTTTGAAACGCTCCTGCAAGCGGGTCGAGCAACGAGTGACACACCGTACAGTTAGGATTATTCAGTGTCGGATTATTCGTATCTGCAAGTGCAACGGGATCGGTAGTACGCGAGGCAGATTTTTCGATATCGATACCCAAAAAGTGATAATAAGTCCACCTGGCTCGCGCGCGATTGCGATTTGTTTCCGTGGAAGGGTAACGGTTTAAAAACACAGGGTCATTTAATAGCCCCGTATGAGGATATTCTAAAAACCCGCTGTGCCCGGCTACTTCAACACCAATATTCTCTATAAAATTACCGACAAAGTTTCTATCTAAAAATATTTGCCCGCGATTTTTCCCTTTTTTAAACTGCCGGTAGTCAAGCCCGGTAAAATCTAACCCCGAATTAAATATTTCATTACTGTGTGAATTAACCATCGTGTAATCAGCCGTGAGTATTTCCGTATAAGGCAAATCATTTTCAACCACGTAGGCAATCAGCTCAAGAGGAGCACGCACAACACCATAGTTGAATTGTCGTAACCAGTAATAAAACTGTTCCAACTCGGCCTGCTCTTCAACTACCACTTTGCGATTGGCCAAGTTGGGATAAAAGAGATTAAAAGGATCAAAAATATCGAGGTTTAAAGAACTCTGCTCTAAAAAGCCGTCGGTCAGCAGGCGGTCGTTGGCAGAGCGAATTAAAAAGTTATGAAAATTCTCACCCTGCATTAGTGCTCTCAATACATCACGTAATACTTCTTCGCCTTGCTCTGCCTGAGAAATTTCGTTCTCAGTCGGTAAGCTACCCGCTAACAAAATACTCGCACGCCGCAATATCTGGGCTGTCGGAGCACGCTCAAGGCTTTGAAAAAAATCAGTATTGTTTTGCTGGCCGTTATTCACTCCGGCAACATCGAATACAAATTGTTCGAGGTCTTTATACTCGCTAGAACCCGACGACAAAACAGAATTACCACCGTGCTCCAGCTCGCCCTTAACTTTCGAAAGCAAACGCTGATAGGCGAGTTCTGAGCTGGTTATGTAAGTGCGAAACACATTTTCATTGCTGCTAGACTGGTCGTTTCCAGCAATAAAATTCAGCGGCGTCGCTGCGGCCGGCCCATCTGCTCTATGGCAGGCCACGCAAAAATTTTGCGTTATTGCCGGCTCTATTTTTTCCGCATAAAACGAAGCCGTTTGTCCACCACTATTAGAACTGGAAGAACTACTCGATGAATTTGAAGACGAGCTAGACGAAGAGGAGTTGCTACTTGATGAACTGCTGCTCGATGCAGCACCGTTTGAAGAGCTGTTACTAGAAGAGGATGAACTTGATGACGAGAAGCCCGAGGAACTACTGCTAGACGAGGAAGAGTTACTCGAAGCAGACGTAGATGACGATGAGCTAGAACTCGAACTATTCAACCCCGAACTCGATGAACCAATAGGGTTAGAGGTCTCGTCTCCACCACCAGATCCACAAGCAGTAAGCACAACAAAAAATATTGAAGCGGTAAAAGACCTAACTCCAAACAACAACCTAGGTGTTGTCTTCATAGAGTTTGTACTTTATTGATCAAAGGTTGCTTTAAAGATGTCAAACTTTCCTCAGAATAGAAAGAATAAACTGAACCATTGATGAAAAACACGAGCCACGCACGGTTTCTTTTAGGTTGCATCTGTCCCATTGGGTCAAAAGATAGAATAGAACTAATAAAAAAAGGCCGCTAATGCGACCTTTCTATTTAACTCAACAAAACTAACCTATTAATGAAGCTCGACACCCTTGCCCCTCGCCTTCTGAAAGGCCGGCCAAGGTACTTTCGGCGCACTGATACCATCAGCGATTTTTTTTGTGGGCTTCGGCCAAACGTGTGCACGATAGGCCCACTCTTCCCACTTATCTGTCATTTTCTTCAACAATTCAGGCTCCTTCTGCGCTAAATCAATCATTTCGTTGCGATCGTTGTCGATATCAAAAAGCTGCCACTTGCCTAACTCTCGCTCCCAAACGCCTTTCCACTTACCGAAACGAACCGCACGATGACGCATATGCTCCCAAAACATCCAGGTATGCTGCACGTGCTCTCCTGTTTTTAAAGCCGTAACAAGACTATCACCTTCCACTGGCGTGATTTGATAGCCATTGCGTTTCTCTGGGTACTTTGCACCGGCTAACTCAACAAAGGTAGGCATAAAATCTGGAAGGTAGGCGGGGGTGCGAATCCATTTATTTTTCATTTTCTTAATGCCTTTCGGCCAATGAACAATCAACGGTGTGGAGATGCCCCCTTCGTTTTGCCAAACCTTAAAGCGGCGAAATGGTGTATTAGAAGCGTTGGCCCATCCCTGCCCATATGAGACCGCTCCAGAGAAATATTCGTCGTGAATTTTTGCGTCTTCCTTACTGCCGAGATCATCATACATCTCAGCACAGCCGCCATTATCTGAGAGAAACAGAATAACCGTATTATCAAACTTACCCTGCTTTTTAAGCGAATCGATTAATTTGCCAACATTGTAGTCGACGGAATACATCTGAGCTGCATACACTGCCATGCGATAGTCGACGCGATCTTTTTCTTTGTCAGTTAACTCTTTCCATGCTCGCGCACCACCATCGCGTGGACTGAGCTTTTGCTTTTTATCAAAAAGCCCTTCTTTCTTTTGTTTGGCGAGGCGCTTAGTACGCAATTTATCCCAACCAATTTTTTTGTACTTGCCAACAAACTTTTGGATGTCTTCCTCTTTTGCATGCAATGGCCAATGGGGAGCTGTATAGGCGACGTAAAGGAAAAACGGGTCATCGTTCTTCTGTTCTTCCACAAATTTGATTGCATAATCAGTGAACGCATCCGTCGTGTAGTAACCGTCTCCTGGAACTGGCAAGGGTTCGTTATTTAACATCAAGCCACGGCCACCGTTGGGTTTAAAGTAAGCTGATGCTCCAGCGATGATGCCGTAAAATTTATCGAAGCCACGCTGCAGAGGCCAACGGTCTGGAGTGTGGTATCCCAAGTGCCATTTGCCGGTCATATAGGTGTTATAACCCGCATCTTTTAATACCTCGCCGATCGTTACGCTGTTGCGATTTAAATAACCTCGGTAACCGAAAACTCCATGGTCTCCGCCCAAGCCTTTAGGAGAATTGGTTGCTCCACCAATGCCTGTTTGGTGGGGGTGCAAACCTGTCATCAAACTCGCACGTGTTGGATAACAACGGCCAGCATTGTAAAAGTGAGAAAAACGCACACCATTATGGGCGAGCTTATCTAGATTGGGTGTCGGTATTTCACCGCCGTAAGAGCCAATATCGGAAAAACCCATATCGTCCACCATCACCACGACGATATTCGGGCGCTCATCTGCAAAAACAGTAAGCGATAGTAGTGCAGCAATTAAGAAGGTTGTACAAACTCGAAACATGGTTCACTCATTAAAAATTAAATTATGGGTGCTTCTAAAAATAGTAATTTTTGTTTGAGTGCAAGGAAGCACCGCCCGGAGAACCGCAGTTTACTTGGAGTAAATGAGGATTTGAGGACGGGGCCGAAGCTGCAATCAGACAAAAAGTGCATTTTTAGAGGTGCCCTTATGATGAAAGTTTATTCTTACTAATTGAGCCAGAAGCAAGGCCCGAGGAACAGCATAAGGCCTTAAGTAGAAGCGAAAAGCAAGGTCATTTAGTCGAATTCACATTAATTGAAAAATCTAGTGAAGGTCAAACACAATATATCGCCATCAGCTTAAGGAATATTTAAGTTTGCTTGCCGATCAAAGCAAGATGAGCGGCTCAATATTTTCCAACACCGCTGTCCCCTAAATTTTTTTCACAATCAACAAAACATTTAATAAATACAACGAAATATTCCTACTAACCACCACCGAGACATGAATTGGAGGTTGTTTTCAAAACACGCCGTTAATACGTCCCTGTAGGCTCGATCGCGCGAATCCCGCGCGCGACGGTCTTGAAAACAACCTCCAATCCCTGCCTCTCTGCATTTGTGGGACAGCAATGATTTTCCAAATAATATTTAAAATCACTTAGATTAAATACGCGCACAAAAAAGCCCCCGGCCTAATATAGGGCGGAGGCTTTTTATTTGCTCTAGACAGCTTATATCTTGAGCACGTTGGCCTTGAGGTTATCCAAGAATTCTTTATGTTTTTTGGAGCCTACAATTTTAGCGGCTTTTAACTCTTTGCCGTTTGCATCAAAAAACACGAAAGTCGGTGGAGCTGCAACTTTGTAACGGCGTTTGATCGCATCTAGATCGTCATTTAGCTCGGTCACATCAACCTTCAACAACACCATTTCCTTTAAATAAACGGCAACGTCCGGGCTGGGTAGAATTTTAGTTTCATAGGCTTTGCAATAGGTGCACCAGTCAGCGGTAAAGTCCAGCATCACAGGCTTACCTTCACTTTTGGCTTTCGCCAGCGCGGCATCAAGCTCATCCGTATTCTTCACATAGTCAAACTTGAGTTTTTCCGCTTGTGCAGCAGCACCTCCAGACACTAAAACGCTCGAACTCTTAATGGGTTGCATCAAACTGACACCACCTTGAGCAGCTCCGTAGATACACAAGACACCCCAGATCAGTGAAACCAAGCCAAGTGCTTTAAAGGTAGTGTGCCAACCGGGTTCTTTGTCGCTGTTGTGATCGAAGGGGTTACAGTAAACACCAAAGGCCACCATCAAACCGCCACTAAGGAATAACACCAAGGTATCGTTCATCACACGGTCAATGATATAAATGGCCATACCCAAGATAATGAAACCAAAGATATGTTGAACGCGAATCATCCACATGCCAGCTTTAGGCACCAAGCCACCAGCTGCCGTACCAAAGGCTAGGATCGGTACGCCCATGCCGAGTCCAAGGCCCAACAGAGCAAAAAACCCAACCACCAAGTTACCTGTGTCGGCAATAAATACTAACGCCGCCGCTGCCGGTGCCGTAACACAAGGGCCAACGATCAGAGCAGATAAGGCACCCATAATCGCAACACCAACGTAATTTCCACCTTCTTGTTTATTACTGAAGGCCGTCAGCTTATTTTGAAAACCCGAGGGCAACTCTAATTTATAGAGCCCAAACATTGATAGCGATAAGAGCACAAGAATTGTAGAGAAGGTACCCAATACCGGCGCACTTTGCATTGCCGTAGCGCCAGCAGCCCCAACAGCTGCACCCGCCAGTGCAAAGGTCAAGGCCATAAACAGCACATAAACAAGCGATAAACTGAATGCTTTTTTAGTGGAAAGATCACTTTGACCTGTGATGATGGTTGATAGAATCGGCACCATGGGCAAAACACATGGCGTTAATGCCAATAAGATTCCAAAGATAAAAAACCCTAAGAACATTATGAATTTATTGCCCAGAATCAATCTACTGAATAAATCACCGCCCTCTTCATCAGCGTCTACGGCCCCATCTTCCGAGCCTTCAGATGTGCCAGCGCCGTCCTCACTCGCGGCTGCAGTCGTTAGAGCACTCCCATCACCGGGAACTACTGCTACTTCAAACTTTTTTGTGACAGGTGGATAGCAAAGCCCCGCTTCAGCGCAACCTTGCCAGCGAATCGAAATATTGGCTTTTTCTGCGGTTGTAGAAACCGGAACCTGCAAATCCAGACTGTCGTGATAGATAAACATGGTTTTGCCAAAGGCTTCGTCATACTTTTCTTCGGCGGGAGGGAATGTCGGTTGACCTACGGTTGTATTTTCATCGCCCGCTTTAAACTTGAAGCGGTCACGATACATATAATGGTGGTCAGCAATTTCAAAATGGACACGGACATGACCTGGGTCGCCAGGTACAACATCTATAATGAAGGCCTCTTCAACTTTTAAAAATTCATCTTCAGCAAAAGAGGAGGGTGTGAAAGCTAAACTCAATAAAAAAAACAACGACAATTTTATTATATTCATAGTACCAAGCTACCTATACTTCGATTAGAACTCGCGAGCAAAGCAAGTTTCTCTAACTGCGAGTCACAATGAAAATGCGTGCTTACAAGGCATACAAGGGCAGCGATTATCCCCAAAGGATTTTTAAAAAGCAACACAATCTGATCATAAAATGACCAAATTATATTCCTATAAAATATAAATAAATATATTCTTATTTATTTATATTTTATAAAGGTGTGATTTTTCTCACTGCAAAAATGCCAAATTAACACCTGGACCTTTAGTCTTTGTAACGAATACGAAAGTTCCACAGGTATGCAGCGATTTTTTTTATTCAACGTGACCCAGAACAAATAAGCGAGTATTCATAAAAACTCGTTGACTGGGATAAATAGCTAATATTCATACAGCAAATAACAAAAACGTGCTGCAAATCACAAAGGAAAAGCCAGATATGAAGGTGATTCCGGTTAAAAGCAAATGGTCAAATAAAATAGATGGGGTCGTATTCGAACACTCTTTTTTGAGCAAATAAAATAATGAGATAGAGAAAATAGTATAGCGACAAAAGCGCAGCGCATTATGTCGCCAATCCTGAAAAAAGCCTTCCCGGCTTTCTTCAAGCGTAGAATCGAAAATACTCAGCGCAAACATATGAGTTCAGCAGCATTCCTGACCCAGGTACTCAGCTTTCAAACTCCAAATTTTTTATAACTTCTTGCACGCTATCTTTTGCATCGCCGAATAACATCCGTGTATTTTGTTTTACAAATAGCGGGTTTGCCACACCAGCGTACCCCGAGGCCATTGAGCGTTTTAATGCTACAACACGCTTGGCTTTCCAGACTTCTAACACCGGCATTCCAGAGATAGGCGAACCTGGCTTTTCGACAGCGTCAGGGTTCACCGTATCGTTGGCACCGATAACCAGCACTACATCAGTGTTTGGAAGGTCGGGATTGACCTCGTCCATTTCCAATACAATGTCGTAAGGCACGTTGGCTTCTGCCAGCAACACATTCATATGACCGGGTAATCGACCTGCCACAGGATGGATACCGAACCGCACTTCAACGCCATTTTTACGCAAAATTGAGGTCAATTCACTCACCGCCTGCTGAGCATGAGCCACTGCCATACCAAAACCTGGCGTAATGACAACGCTCTTCGCCTGCGCTAACTCTGAAGCGACCTCTTCGTAGTTAGTGACCGTGGCTTCACCTTGCGGCGCACCTTCATCGCTAACAACCTCGCCACCGTCAGTACCAAAACCACCCATAATGACACTGATAAAAGATCGGTTCATACCGCGGCACATAATGTAGCTTAATATTGCGCCAGAGGAGCCAACCAGCGCACCCGTTACAATTAATAAATCATTGCTGAGCATAAAACCGGTTGCCGCAGCTGCCCAACCGGAGTAACTATTGAGCATCGACACAACAACCGGCATATCTGCACCACCGATGGCAGCAACCAAGTGTATGCCAACGAGCAAGGCAATACCGGTCATAATAAGTAAGTAGAGCGTTGTCGCCTCACTGTGTTCGACCGGCACAAACAAAATTGCCAAAATTATCGTTGCGATAATCGCTAGTGCATTCAGCCCATGACGAAAAGGAAGCATCAGCGGTTTACCAGAAACAACTCCCTGCAGTTTTCCAAACGCAACCAAGGAACCGGTAAACGTGATTGCGCCGATAAAGACACCCAGATACAACTCAACATTATGAACCACCATCGCCGCGTGACTGGCGTGCTGCACACGCGGGTCTAAATACCCGCCCCAAGCAATAAACACCGCAGCTAAGCCAACAAAGCTGTGCAACATTGCCACAAGCTGCGGCATTGCCGTCATTTCGACACGCACCGCTAACGCCAACCCAATTGCCGCACCAATCGTCATTGCAATCAGCAATAAACCATAGGCTTGCACATAAGCACTCAATACTGTGGCAACAATGGCGACGAACATGCCGGTCATGCCATAGATATTGCCTCGCTTAGCTGACTCCTGAGAGCTCAAACCTCCCAAGCTCAAGATAAACATGACTGCTGCAAACAAATACGCCATGGAGATAATTCCAGTCATAACAGCCCCCTTTATCGACGAAACATTTTTAACATGCGGTGTGTGACGAAAAACCCACCGGCAATGTTAATCGTTGTGACGAGAACTGATATGAACGCCAGGATCGTGACAATGCTCGAACCCGAACCCGATATCTGCAACAACGCTCCAAGAACAACGATACCCGAAATTGCGTTAGTGACACTCATCAACGGCGTATGCAACGCGTGCGTGACATTCCAAATAACTTGCCAGCCAATAAAACAGGCCAACACAAAAACGGTAAAGTGCGAAATAAAATCCTGCGGCGCAACTCGTCCTAAACCTAACAACAACGCCCCCGCTATTAGCCAAAAAATAACAATCGATTGCGGATTTGTTTTCTTCTTTTCGCTCGCGCTGCTCGAAGGTTCTTGACTCTGTATTTCTGCCTCCTTGGGTGGAGGTGGCGGCGGCGGAGCTTCTGTTTTCGGCGGAGGCCAAGTAACGCCTCCTTCGTGCGTAACAGTCGCTCCACGAATAACCTCATCTTCGAAATTTACCGCGATAACCCCATCTTTTTCCGGGGTCAGTTCCGTGAGCAAGTGCGCAAGATTGGTTGCATATAGAGTAGAAGCTTGTGTAGGCGCTCGGCTGGGCAAATTCGTGTAAGCAATAATGGTCACGCCGTGCTTTACCGCCTTTTCGCCGGGCACTGTGAGCTCACAATTACCACCTTGCTCTCCTGCAAGATCAACAACCACTGAACCCTCTTTCATGCTTTCAACCATGTCGGCAAGCCAAAGTTTAGGTGCTGGTTTGCCCGGTATTAAAGCAGTCGTAATAACGATATCGACATCCAGTGCCTGCTCACGGAACAATGCCATCTCCGCGTCAATAAACGCCTTCGACATCACCTTGGCATAACCACCCGAACCCGATCCGTCTTCTTCTATTTCAACTTGCAGGAACTCTGCACCCATCGATTCAACCTGCTCTTTTACAATCGGTCGAGTATCAAATGCACGGACTATTGCACCCATACTCTTTGCTGTACCAATGGCGGCAAGCCCGGCAACACCAGCGCCGATGACCAATACCTTGGCGGGAGGAACTTTTCCCGCGGCGGTAATCTGGCCGGTAAAAAAACGACCAAAATTATGTGCTGCTTCGATTACCGCACGATAGCCGGCGATATTCGCCATCGAACTCAGAGCATCAAGTTTTTGCGCACGCGAAATGCGCGGAACACAATCAATGGCTAAACAGGTAATATTCTTTTTAGAGAGCTTTTCAAGCAAAGGCGCGTTTTGTGCAGGAGAAATAAAGCTAATGAGGCAAGCCCCCTCCTTTATTAAGCCAATCTCATCGTCCGTAGGTGCTGAAACCTTAAGCACTATGTCACTGCCACCAAGCAGGCTTTCAGCATCTTCAACCAAGAAAGCACCGGCGTCCGCATAGTCCTTATCCAAAAAATTCGCCTGCGCCCCGGCGCCGGCCTGCACATCAACTTCAAACCCCAAGGTAACAAGGCGCTTCACACTCTCCGGTGTCGCAGCAACGCGAGCCTCACCAGCCAAGGTTTCCTTTGGTACAGCTATCTTCATGGTCACTACCTCTAGATAATTACTTGTTGTTGTATTTGTTTGATCTTGTATCTGCCTATCCACTAGTAACCCGGCTTTAGGTCTAATCGGAGCCTTCTCCAGCTACCTAGATAGTAGAACAAATACTAATTCTCACCCCATCGCCAAAAGGTTGAGAGAGATAACGTTTGCAGAACCACGACTTATCTTTACAATCGCCTCATACACGACCGGCGTGATTACAGTAATCCACGAGAAAATAAAAGGTAATTCCTTTGCGCTGCAAGCTGGTGCCAATACCGCACCAGCTTTCAAACAGTTGAAATAATACGCCTATTGACACGCAACGCAAATGGATTTATTTGTAAGCGTTCACACACTCGTAAACGCAATGACTATAAGTAAAGCCATAAGCCTCAGAAAATAGTATATGTATTTTTACTTGTATCTACCCTACGATGATTTATACGCCTATAAAATTCACCGTTATATTATTGATAAAAAAAATTCACATATTATTCAAAAAAAATAATTCTAACCGACACAATTGGCTCCTAGGTTAGACAGCGCAATATTTAAATTCCCAGGCTAATTTTGGAGTCGTTCATGAATAAGCTATTTTGTTTTTTATTCACTATACCGTTACTTTTGCTGTTAAGTTTTAATGCATTTGCAGATGACCATCGTGACAATCGTCATGAACTTATCGAAAAATATAGAGATTTTCATAAAAAGAAACATTTTAACTCTGCATCTGTTCAACTTGGTCCCCGACCATTTTATCTTGTCAATGACATGGATGAAGGCCCGCTTAAACGCAAATTATCTCGTTGTGAAAACGGACCCTTTTACAAATCAGATTTTTCAATTGGTCACCGTGGAGCGCCTTTGCAATTCCCCGAGCACACGAAAGAATCTTATGTCGCAGCTGCAAAAATGGGGGCTGGTATACTCGAGTGTGACGTGACATTTACGAAAGACAGAGAACTTGTATGTCGTCATTCACAATGTGATTTACACACGACAACCAATATTCTCGCTATTCCCGAATTAGCCGCGAAATGTACTGAGCCTTTCTCTCCAGCAGACCCAGCGACAGGAACAAGTGCCTCTGCCTTGTGTTGCACAAGCGATATTACCTTAGCTGAATTTAAAACGCTTTGCGGAAAAATGGACGCCTCAGACCCAAGCGCCACCACAGTTGAAGAATACTTGGGCGGCACAGCTAATTGGCGTACTGACCTATACTCCACATGTGGAACTGTCCTGAGCCACAAGGAAAGCATTCGTCTTTTCAAAAAACTAGATACCAAATTCACACCGGAATTAAAATCACCTAGCGTTGAGATGCCTTTTGAAGGTGACTACACACAAGAAGATTACGCACAACAATTAATTAACGAATATCGCAGAGCAGGTGTTTCTCCACGCGATGTCTGGGCACAATCGTTTAATTTAGAGGATGTTGTTTACTGGGTTGAAAATAATCCTCGCTATGGTAAGCAGGCAGTTTACTTGGATGATCGCGTTTACAACGACGAGAATTTCGAACCTTCACTCGCAGATTTTGAATCGATTAAAGCCAAAGGCGTAAATATTATTGCACCGCCAATGTGGGCTCTATTAACTCTAAACTCAGATAATAAAATTGTCCCATCAAAATACGCGCGACTTGCCAAGCGAGCAGACTTGGACATTATCACCTGGACACTTGAGCGTTCTGGTCCACTGGCAAATGGCGGTGGTTGGTATCACCAAACGATTACCGATGCCGTTAATAACGACGGCGATATGTTCACAGTGCTTGATGTATTGGCAAAACGAGTTGGCGTACTGGGCGTATTTTCGGATTGGCCCGCCACGACGACGTATTATGCAAATTGCATGGACTTAAAATAATATAAATTTTAACTAGTAAGTCTGTAAGGGAGTGAATTATCACTCCCTTTTTTTAAAACTTTTTTTAAAAACCCTGCTTGCAAATACTCATTTGCTAAACATCAACGACATGCCGATCTTCTGAAATCTTCTTTAATACAAATAAAATAGATTTAACATCGAACATAGGGTCGTGGATTTGCCCTTCCACGTTAAAGTCGCTATAGAACGATGCCAATTCGCCAGATGACCTCCCAGTCAAACGCGGTATATTTGTTGTCACCCAAGGAACGATGTCGTAAAAATAAAAATCGATACGCTGTTTAGGTCTTTCGGGCAATGAGGGAATTTCAACCGTGAGTTTTACACCTTGGCGCGCACGCATTTTTGTAATCTTGGCTTTGCTGCCATAGATTGGCAATATATTGGGGCTTTCCTCGACAATTCCGCTTTTCGCTAACGACAACGAAAAATCAATTTTATCTTGTAACAAATGCCCTTGGGCATTAATTTCGTTAAGCAATAAGTTTTCGAATATAACTAAGCCATCCATACCGTATGAACAAACGGGCAGGCCGTCAACAAAATCAGCGAAATCATGCATCGCTTCAATGAACGACAAACCACGCTCTTCTATATCAAGGTTTGATATTTTTGTGAGTTCTTGAATATATGGCGATAAGATTGAATTAACATTGGGTTTCACCAATAGCGAAAGCTCATCAATTAACGACATTGATTCACTTTTGACTTTAATTGCACCTACCGCAATAATTTCCCGGTGCTCATTTTGCCCAGACCACTGCCGAGCACCGGTACCCTCCCACGCGGTGTACTCCAAATCAAAAATTATAAATTCTGACGTTTGAATAAAGTCCAAAGTCTTTCTCATCTATTTTTTTAATTCGAGTAGCACCGGGCAATGATCTGAGCCCATCACATCGGTGAGAATATCTGCTTGCTTAATTTTGTTTCCTAACGCCCTAGAAACAAGAAAGTAATCGATTCTCCAGCCAACGTTTTTTTGTCTTGCGCCGGCGCGATAGCTCCACCAGCTGTATTTTATATCTTCAGGTCTCGAATGCCGAAAAGTATCCAGAAAATCGGCCGCTATATAGTTATCCATGCCATCGATTTCCTCTTGCATAAAGCCCGCATTTTTATTGTAGTTCGCTTTAGGGCGAGCAAGATCAATTTCCGTATGCGCTACGTTAAAATCTCCGCACATAACTACCGGTTTCTCATCCTCCAAGCCTTTAACATAGGCTAGGAAATCTTTATCCCATTGCTGGCGGTAGTCAAGGCGTTTTAATTCACTGCCTGAGTTGGGTGTATAAACCGTAACGAGATAAAAATTCGAGAATTCTGCCGTGATAACTCTCCCCTCTTGATCGTGTTCGTCGATACCGATATCCACCGTGACTTCAATCGGATCACCCTTGGTTAGTATCGCCGTACCGGAATAGCCTTTCTTTACAGCCGAATTGGAGTAGATGTGATATCCGTCCACGCATTCTAACGCTTCAGCGACTTGGTCGTCCTGGGCTTTAGTTTCTTGTAAGCAAAGTACGTCCGCATCAAAACCCTCAAACGATTGCATAAAATCTTTTTTCATTACGGCACGCACACCGTTGACGTTCCACGAAACGAGTCGCATAGACACCTCAATAGTACAGGGAGTTATCCGGATGGATTAAAGCACGCGGATAATAACAGAGATTTTATGAATATCGGAGCGACAAATAAGAGAAATAGCAAATGGAAATCGGCGCTCCTTCGCCGATTTTGAGGGAAAGGTGAGAAATCTAACGACGCAGCGGGAGGTAGAACTGTGAAGCTAGAAATTTACGCCCGACACCAGCTAAGCCTTTTTCCCTAACATTTTTTCCGCTGCCAAGTAATACGCCACCGTTGGCAAGTATCTTCATAGCCATATCAATTTCTTTTTCTCCAGCGCCGGCCCTGCTGAGGTCAAATGAAGAAATTGTCTGCTGACGCCTCGAATTGAGCAAGTATTGATCAAAACTAAAACACGGACTTGTAATACAAACGATGCCATTGTTCTGAATCCCGTAAAAACGACCTCTAGGTACATTGGTACTCGCTGGACGGTAGGCAGCCTTGGCAATAAACGCACCTAAATTACCGAAATTAGGGTACTCGCGCGGAATGATTTTCCCCTTTAACAACAGCGGTGCATTGTGCTGAATGACTGGACCAAACTCGCTACCAGGCCACTGAATTGAAGCGACATAGCACTCACGCTGAATAGTTCCATCGGCACAGCGTGTCATGCGTCGATTGACCTTCTTAACCCAGTAGCCGCCACACAGGGGTGAAACACACTTGCGCAAATCAGGTCGTGCAGTAAAAAAGCCTCTCGCGCTGAACTCCATCTCCGAAACTGTTGCCGAAATCTTATACTCAATCAACGGACCATCAAAAGCGCGCGAGTCTACCGAACCTTTAAAGTCGAGTTGAGTACCATCAAACTCAAAGCCGATGTCCCGCACAGTACCGCCCTCATCTAACATTGGGTCAAGCGGTAGTTGGAAACTCACATCAGGCGAAGTGCTTAAATCTGAACGTGGGAAATAAATTCGCATGTTGTCGCGGGCAAAGCTTGCACTAAATTTGCCTGAAATTTTTGCGCGCGTAATAACACAACTATCGGGTGGGCAGCGAGCAGGCGTAATGACAACTTCCCCTGCGTCAACAGTAAAAGCTTGCTCGCCTTTGGCTAAAGCGTGTTGTGCAAAACCCATGATAACAACGCTTAAAAGGCATAGTAAGCGAAACAAAATATTCGACTTATTCATCGTAAAATCCCCTTAATAATTATTTAATTGGTACCGCATTAGTAAGCAGAGAGCGTGTTAAGCCTTTAACACAACAAGAGAACATCGAGCAGAAAAATAACATGGATAAATTTGTTTTTTTGTAAAGAATTGTAACTCTTAGATGAAGGTTAAATTGCACGAAATTAGGCGCCAAATTCGATGCTTTAAACGCCTAAAACCCTCCCCATATGAAAGAAAAATGAAATTAGGTAAAATTCGGCGTCAAAGTAATTGCTTGATATCCTCTATTTAAATGAATGCAGTATTGTCTCAAGATTACCTGAACCGTTTTGGTGGAATTGCACGTTTATACGGAGAACAATCTCTACCAATCCTCAAACAAGCCCATTTTGCCGTTATCGGACTCGGTGGCGTTGGTACCTGGGTTGCAGAAGCTCTAGCGCGCTCAGGTATTGGTAATATAACCTTGATTGAACCTGATGAAATTTGTGTTACTAATACCAACCGCCAAATTCACGCACTGCAATCGACTATTGGTCAGTCCAAAAATGCTATTTTAGCTGAGCGTCTGCAATTGATTAACCCAGAAATAAATGTGCATAGCGTTGAAGACTTTTTGGACACGCATAATATGCGCGAGTTGATTGATAGGCGCTTTGACATTGTTATAGATGCGATGGACATGGCACATATTAAAGCCGCTCTGGTAGCTTACTGTTCGGCAATAAAACTACGCTTAATCGTCTGCGGTTCTTCGGGAGGCAAACTTGATCCGAAGCGAATAAAAGTGACAGACCTCGCCCACTCGCAAGCCGACCCTATGTTGGCAAAAATTCGCACACAACTTTTCCGCCACTACAATTTTGCACGTGACAAAAATCGAAAATTTCGCGTCGACGCAGTTTTTTCAGACGAACATATGGTTTACCCAAAACCGGATGGAAGCGTTTGCGCAAGTAAGAAAGCGTTATCCGATGGTGTTAAATTAGATTGTGCCAGCGGATTTGGCTCAAGCACGATGGTTACCGGAACCTTCGGTTTTATCGCAGCAGCCAGAGCAGTTGAGCGATTATTGCAAAGACACGGCATGCTAAAAAGAAACAATTAAAGACTAATTGTGAGACTCAGCAAGCTCGACAGCACGCTGATAAAGCGTTCTGAAACCATTACTGCGTGAAGCGGTTAAATGTTTTTGCAAACCCGCAGTTTGCATTAAAGACGAGATATCCAGTTTTTTTATTGTCTCTATTTCTGCACCATCTAGGCGAGAAAACAAAACAGCTGCCAAACCTCTTATCACAAGGCTTTCACTATCAAAGATAAAATGATAACAATTGCCGGCTTTCTCAATAGCTAACCAGGCTTTAGCTTCGCAGCCGGCAACAAGATGACAATCGTTACGAAGATCTTTTTTGGGTTTAATAATTTTTGCCCACTGTAAAATCAGGCGATATTTATCCTGCCAATTACGTGCCGCAATTAACTGGTCCATATTTACGGCGTTAAAATTATCTGACATCACTGCTGTTCTGTAAACTCGTTTTATTTTAGCTCAAATAATTTCATTGTATTTCGCACAGTGGCTTCAGAAACCTCTTGTACTGTAATTGATTTAAGTTGAGCTAACGCTTGCGCAATTAAAGGAATGTTTTCCGGCGAATTTCTTTTTCCCTGCTGGCCCACTAAAGGCATGTCGGGCGCATCTGTTTCAAGTACTATCGCATCGAGCGGCAAGGACTTTACTGCAGCACGGGTTTTGGTTGCTCTGTCATATGATATTGTGCCACCAACACCAATATAAATTCCGCGCCGCCAATAAGCTTGCGCTTGTTGCAAACTGCCACTGTATCCGTGTAAAACACCACCCGCGACGGGCGGATGTCGGTCAAGTATTTCCAACATTTCATTGTGAGCCTTGCGACAATGCAAAATTACTGGTTTTCGCAAACGATTTGCAATCTGTAATTGATATTCAAAAACATCGGTTTGCAGTTCAATAGGGGCTCCTTTAATTTTATCCAAGCCGATTTCGCCAAGTGCAACGCAGTTTGGCTGCTTGCACATATCAACAAGTTTTTTTTCTAATTGATCATTCTCACTAGAGTTTTTGTCTTCCACCCACCAAGGATGCAAACCAGCAGCAAAGTATATACCGCGATACGAATTCGCCAACTCTGCAATTTTTTGCCACTGCGGCATATTCACTCCCGGGATAATAATGGCCGATACCCCCAAACGCTGACATTCATTCCATACCTGAGTACGATCGGGTTCAAATTCGTCGAAATCAAAATGGCAATGACTGTCAATAAATTTATGGCTTGTGCTAGTGTTAGAATTCACGCTGTTAAACTTTACCTTTCACAACATTCAATAACCTATGTTTGTACGTATTTATGTCGGCATTATTGTATCGCTGCTACTGGCGGCCGTAGGCAGCTACGCGATGTTCACCCATATTAATGCTAAACGCCTCGTGCATTATAACGAAAGACTTTTCAGCGGCACTTTTAAGTTGATTCTCGAGGGTTTGGGACGCCACGAAGGCGACAAACAAGATGAATGGCTTGCTATCGTCAACCGCATCAGCGGCCTTGAGATACAATTGCATGAGTTTAATAGCATTAGTCTCAATCGTGAGGAACGGCAAAAGTTAGCGCAAGGTATCGTAATTTTTCGCCACAATCACAACAGCGATTATTTCGATGTTATCGGTACTGTAAGTAATCGCGAAAACAAGTTGCTGGTCGCGCATATTCAGCATTTTGCTGAGCAACAAATCCGCACCGCAGCATTATTGGTTATCAACGAACTCAGCCTCTATCCGCAAACATTACAAAAACCACAACTTTTGCGACTGAACAGAATCTTTGCTTTCGATCTAGCCATTTCATCGATAAATGAGCTGGATTTAGACGCCATCCAGCGCAGGCGAATAGCCGCGCGCGGCGTAATTGTTAGCTGGCAAACTGACACCAGCGGCCGCGACCAGTTGATGGTTTATGCTGCACTAAATGACCCCTCACTCGCTCTGGTTCTGGGACCTATCGAAAACTTTAATCAAACGCCTGGCACCTTGGTCGCAGCGCTTATAGCTTTCTCGTTAATCATTACGGGCTCAATCGCCTACCTGCTGGTTTACCGCTTGGAAACTCGTCTTACCCGAATGAACAGCGTCGTCGAAAAGCTGGGGCCGAGTGATTTGAGCACGCGCGCCGATGTAAAAGGCCGTGATGCTATTGCCAAGCTGGCTCTCAAGCTCAACAACATGGCTGAGCGCATAGGCTCTTTGCTAAAAGAGCAAAAGCATATTACACAGGCTGTATCACATGACCTGCGCACACCTATTTCGCGCTTGAAGTTTAGGCTGGACGGCCTGACAAATGCGGAAGACCTGGAAGATAGGTCGAAGCAGATTGCGGGGATGCAACGCGACATAGAAGAGCTCGATAGACTCGTTGACGAAATACTACTGTTTCACCAACTTGAGTCCAGTGTAGTTGCCTCAAACAAACACTCGGAACAGCTTGAGGAGCGTGATATTCAGCGGTGCTTCGATCAAGTCATCGAACAGACAAGCACATTGTTTCCCGAAAAACAGGTAGACATTCAAGTTGAACAGAATGACCGGGTTACCATTTTTCCTAACCATTTCAATCGCTTACTGCAGAACCTTGTCAGCAATGCTCTTCGCTATGCCAAGTCAAATGTGAAGTTATCCTACTATTTCGAACCCACCAAGTATCAGATCGTTGTCGAGGATGACGGCGAAGGTATCGCCGAAAGTTTGTGGCCGGAGCTTTTTAAGCCGTTTGCCCGGATTGAAAGCAGTCGCAACAAAAAGCTGGGCGGATACGGGCTGGGGCTAGCGATCGTAAAACGTATCGCCGATATGCACGACGGCGATATCTCCATTGCCAATAGCTCTTTGGGTGGAGCAAAGTTCAGTTTCGAATGGCCGAGGTAAATGGCCTATTAACAGTAACTCGATGGGAGCTGAAAACTAGTGTTAACAGGCCCTAACATTTCCTATACAAAGCAATGACAATTTTTGCATACTCATCGAAGGGTTTTGAACGCATAATAGTCAATAAGGATAAAAATCGACTAATTGTATTTTAATCAATCTGAGTGCAAAGGCGCGCAGGACCGAAGTATTTAAGCCCAAAACCATGATTATTCGTTTGCTACACAAATTAATCTTCGCGTTAATGCTGATCTTAGCTTGCGCCGTTTATGCAGTGTCAGACGAGCTTGAGGAAGACGAAGAAAACGACTGGATTGACGATTTTCGCGCATTGCAAGAGCTGGAAAATGGTGCCTCAAACATCATCGAACCTGAAGATCATGATTTTATTGACGAACTGGAAGACTTGGACGATCTTCAACGTATAGAGCATGGTGAGGCCGACGAGGAGGATGAAGAAGAAGAGGAGGACGAAGAAGAGGAAGACGAAGAAGAGGAAGACGAAGAAGAGGAAGACGAA
>JANQJB010000109.1 GCA_028281865.1 Marinagarivorans sp. | reverse complement strand
GAGGCCGATGAAAGTGATGCATCTTTTTTACACTTGCAACCTATGGTGGTTGTTATCACCAATATCGACCAGGACCATATGGATACATATGACGGCGATTTTAATAAGGTAAAACAAACTTTTTTGGAATTTGTACATAACTTGCCTTTTTATGGCCTCGTAGTTTTATGTGGCGATGACCCGGTGGTGCAAGAAATTTTACCGAAAATTTCGCGCCCGGTTTTAACCTACGGAGCGAGTAAAAATTGTGATTATCGCGTCACACGTATTAAACAAGAAGGGCGTTCACAACGTTTTGTTGTCGAACGTCCAAGCGGAAATTCGTTAGCGATTTATTTAAATTTGCCGGGAAAGCACAATGCACTGAATGCGACGGCCGCGATAGCAGTTGCCACCGACGAAGGAATCAACGACGAATCGATCCAATCCGGATTGAGTAATTTCCTGGGTGTGGGACGACGTTTTCAGGTATATGGGGAATATAGCGTTGGTAAAGGCGAACAGGTCATGTTAATTGACGATTACGGACATCACCCTCGCGAGGTAGCAGCAACAATTTCGGCTGTGCGTGACGGATGGCCCGAGCGTCGATTGGTCATGATATATCAGCCTCATCGTTATTCGCGTACACGAGATTTATACGAGGACTTTGTTGATGTTTTGTCTTCGGTTGATCAGCTGATTTTATTGGAAGTCTATGCCGCCGGTGAGCAAATTATTCCGGGTGCCGATGGTCGCCACCTTTGCCGTAGCATTCGCACACGCGGTGCGGTAGACCCAGTGTTTGTGCAGAAAATTGAAGACGTCGCTCGCGTTGTTAAGGCTATTGTTAAACCCGGTGATATTTTAATTACGCAGGGAGCAGGAAATGTGGGAGGTTTGGCCACAAGTTTGGCAAAGGAAAAACTTGGTTTTTATTGATCTGGCAGTAGTTACTGCCAGGTCAAGAGTTTTTGAGATTTTTTATTTGTAATTAATTTAAACGATTGTGTGGCGCTTGAAACAAGTGGATAACGTTTTGAATCAGACAATAAGCGAAAATTCAACCATCGATCCGAAAAAATTGGGTCGTGTGGCAGTGTTGATGGGCGGCACCTCAGCCGAGAGAGACATATCGCTTATCAGTGGATCAGCAATACTCAACGGTTTAGTTGAAGCGGGAGTTGATGCTTACGCGATTGATATTGGTACCAATCCAATAAAACAAATTATGGAGAGTGAGATGGATCGCGCATTTGTTGCGTTGCATGGTCCAGGTGGGGAGGATGGAAAAATTCAGGCGGTGTTAGGTTTTTTAAATATTCCGTTTACTGGCAGTGGTGTCATGGCGTCAGCAATCGCAATGGATAAATTGCGAACGAAATATATTTGGCAAGCATTAGGCTTACCGACCCCCGCTTTTATTGCTCCGCAAAACGGAGAAATTCCCGCAAACGTTTTTGAAACGCTTGGCGATAAAGTTGTTGTAAAACCTTCAATAGAGGGGTCGAGCATCGGTATTGCAGTGGCTGATAGTTGGCAGACTTTAAAAGTGGCATACGAACAGGCACGGGTATATGACGAAAGTGTGATTATTGAATCTTTTATCGATGGCGACGAGTACTCGGTATCAATTCTTGAGGATGCAGCGCTTCCGGCTATTAAATTGGAAACGGATCGTGGTTTTTATGATTTTCAAGCTAAATATGTGGATGGCGAAACACGTTACCTTTGTCCTTGTGGGCTGCCCGATGATAAAGAAGGTGAGTTGAGAAATTTAGCTATAAATGCGTTTAATGCCTTGGGTGCAACTGGTTGGGGGCGTGTCGATGTAATGGCCGATAACAAAGGAAATTTTTACTTGCTTGAGGTGAATACCGTACCAGGTATGACAAGTCATAGCCTAGTTCCAAAATCAGCGAGACAGGTAGGCTATTCGTTTAGTGACTTAGTTAAGAAAATTTGTGAGCTAACACTGTGACTTTAAATCGAAGGCGGCAAGAACCAGCGAAACCTGTACGGCGCAAGGCTCAAAAAAGGGGCGAGACTAAAAAAAAGAGAAATAAAGAGGGAAAAACTCCTAGAGCTGAAGGTCGCAAGTCGGGTGCTTCGAGAGTTGCACCAAAGCGGAGTAAAAGTTTTCCGGTAAAAATTGTGATAGCACTATTATTACCGATTATTACCTTTGCGGGCATTGTTTGGTCGTTAGATCAGTTTGAGCCATATTCTCAGTTTGAATCGTTTGTTAACAAGCCAATTAAAAGAATTAATATCGAAGGAGAATTTAATCGGGTAAGCAAAGAAGAGATAAAAATGCAGGTGGATCGTTTGATATCCAGTACATTTTTAGAGCTCGATATTTTGGCTTTGCAGACTGGTGTCGCCGACCACCCGTGGATAGATTCTGTGAGTGTTCGTCGCAAGTGGCCCGATACACTTGTTATTCGAGTGCACGAGCAGCGGCCCATTGCACGCTGGGGAGAAAAGCACTTTCTTAACTCAAATGGGGAAATTATCGCGTCGACAGAGGCAACAGATTTAGACTACCTGCCATTGTTAGTGGGTGATAATCGGTATGCAAAGAACGTTATGCAGCAATACCTTGTTTTCAATAAATTAATGAACGAAAACGAACTCAAGTTAAATCGCGTTTCGCTGGATAGTACTTGGGCTTGGTCGGTGACACTAAACGACAATATTGAGATAAAACTGGGTCGTGAAAATGCATTCGATAAATTAAAAAAATTAACGCATGTGTTGCAACAGGATTTAATTGAGGAAAGAAGCAAAATTAAAATAATCGATATGCGTTACGACAACGGTTTTGCTTTGACATGGTTAGAAACAAATGAAGAGGTTCCGACCCATGGTGCTATTGGTTTGTCTGGGACAAACCAGAGAAAGATTAACCCATCGAGTTAAAAGATTAAAACAATACAAATAGTAGATAGAGACTTAGCGTGATTAAACGAGTTAAGCAACGGGGTGAATAAAATATGGCTCAATCGAATGAAAGCCGTTTAATTGTTGGTTTGGATATCGGTACTTCGAAAGTTGTTGCTATCGTTGGCGAATTGTCGACGGAGGGCGAATTATCTGTTGTTGGGTTGGGTTCGCATAAATCCACGGGGTTAAAAAAAGGTGTGGTTGTCAATATTGATTCGACTGTCCAATCCATTCAGCGTGCAATCGAAGAAGCAGAATTGATGGCGGGTTGCCAGATTCACTCAGTCTATGCCGGTATAGCAGGCAATCACGTTCGGAGTTTAAATTCGCATGGCATTGTTGCAATTAAAGATAAAGAAGTTTTTGCGCAAGATATCGATCGTGTAATTGATGCTGCGAAAGCTGTGGCGATTCCTGCTGACCAACGCATTTTGCATATTTTGCCTCAGGAATATCAAATTGATGACCAAGACGGGGTTAAAGAACCTTTGGGTATGTCCGGCGTTCGCTTGGAAGCAAAAGTACATTTAGTGACTTGCGCGGTTAACGCTGCGCAAAACATTGAAAAGTGTATCAAGCGCTGTGGTTTGGAAGTAGACGATATTATTTTAGAGCAATTAGCTTCCAGCTATGCAGTATTGACCGAAGATGAAAAAGAGCTCGGTGTATGTATGGTCGATATCGGAGGAGGCACAACTGATATCGCAATTTATACCGACGGTTCGATTAGGCACACAGGTGTCATTCCTATCGCAGGTGACCAGGTGACCAATGATATCGCAATGGCATTACGCACGCCGATGCAGCATGCCGAAGATATAAAAATTAAATATGCCTGCGCTTTGGCGAAACTTGCAGGCGTTGATGAGACTATCAAGGTCCCAAGTGCCGGTGACCGCCCCGCCCGCGATTTATCAAGGCAAGCTTTGGCAGAAGTAGTAGAACCGCGTTACGAGGAATTATTTCATCTCGTACAAAACGAAATTCGACGCAGTGGTTTTGAAGATCTTGTTCCGGCCGGGGTCGTACTTTCGGGTGGAACATCAAAAATGGAAGGCGTGGTGGAACTCGCAGAAGAAATTTTTCATATGCCTGTGCGTATTGGAGCACCGCGAGATGTAAAAGGCTTAAAAGATATTGTAAATAACCCGATTTATTCAACTGGTGTTGGTTTGTTGCTGTATGGAATGAAGCAAGAAGGGTTGAATAAATATTATGGTGATTCTCGCGACCAAGGTGCACTTTCAAAAATGAAAACTTGGTTTCGAAAAAATCTTTAGTGTAGGTATTAATTGGTTGGTAGGTTTTAACTTAATAATTGGTTCGTTTTTAACATCGGAAAAATGAGGGGAACGCATATGTTTGAATTAGTCGATAATATTCCAGAAAATGCTGAGATCAAAGTTGTCGGTGTAGGTGGCGGTGGTGGTAATGCCGTTAGACACATGATTGAGAGTGAAGTTGAAGGTGTAGATTTTATCTGTGCCAACACTGACTCGCAGGCCTTGCGTGATATTGGAGCCCACACGATTTTACAGCTGGGTAATAACATCACGAAGGGCTTGGGCGCCGGTGCAAATCCAATGGTTGGCCGTGAAGCGGCTATGGAAGACCGCGAGCGTATCCGCGAATTATTGGACGGCGCCGACATGGTATTTATTACTGCCGGAATGGGTGGTGGTACTGGTACTGGGGGTGCTCCGGTGGTTGCGGAAATAGCGCGCGAAATGGGTATATTGACGGTCGCCGTTGTTACTAAGCCGTTTCCGTTTGAAGGTCGCAAGCGTATGGCGATTGCAGAAGAGGGCATTAAGCAATTGCAAGATCGGGTGGATTCATTAATTACGATTCCAAACGAAAAATTGCTAGCAGTACTGGGAAAAACAACGAGTTTGCTCGATGCTTTTAAAGCTGCCAATGACGTTTTGCTAGGTGCTGTGCAAGGCATTGCCGATTTAATTATTCGCCCTGGAATGATTAACGTGGATTTCGCCGACGTCAGGACCGTTATGTCTGAGATGGGTATGGCGATGATGGGTAGCGGTGTTGCAAATGGTGAAAACCGCGCCCAAGAAGCTGCCGAAAAAGCGATTCGCAGCCCGTTGTTAGAAGACATTAATTTAGACGGTGCGCGCGGTATTCTCGTTAATATTACCGCCGGGGTTGATTTGGGTTTACACGAGTTTGAGCAAGTCGGTAATACGGTTGAAGAGTTTGCTTCTGCTGATGCAACGGTTGTGGTGGGTACTGTTATCGATCCTAACGCGGGTGACGAGTTGCGAGTTACCGTAGTAGCAACAGGTTTAGGTTCTCCAGTGGAATTGCGCAATACCAAGCCTACAAAAGTGGTGGACAATACGCGCAATGCCAACGGGCAGCTAAATGAGAGTGAGCTCGATATTCCAACCGTTTTTCGTGATCAGCGTAAAAAACCGCTGGTTGAGCAAAAGAGAGCAGTTCGTCCGATAGATGCTTCTGACGACTTGGAATACTTAAATATTCCAGCTTTCTTGCGCCGCCAAGCTGACTAGCCGTTTGCATATTTGCGAAAACGAGCGAAGAACATCTTACTGCTGGGTTAATAGGTGGTGTAGGGACACATCACCGTTACCATAATTGCAATGTAAGTGCCGGGTACAGCAAATTTGCCCGTTCTCGCCATTATTTCAGAGGTGCTCAACCAAATTGATAGCACGATCTATTTGATTGTTGAGTTTCATGGTTTTGCTAACTCAATGGCGAAATGCTGCTTATATATTTGTACCTGTGTTAGTTGGTGCATTTTAGCTCTTTTTAGATCGAAGCCTTTGGTATTGCTATTGCTTTGTCGACCTAAAATTGGGGCTAGTTGCATTTGACAGGGCCTGAGTTTAATCGGCGCAATGTTCTGATTAGACACTGTTCAGTTTCAGTTCAGTTAGGTTCAGGGAAAATGTTTTGTAACCAATTACACACTTGGGGGGAATTGGTTTATAGCTTAGCTTTAGGCAATGTAACTGAGGCTTGCTGTAAGTGGTTAGACACTAGGCGTTTTTATACCTAAATTTGATGCTTGGTGTCACCGATCGAAGAACACAGGCTCGATCGATATCACTAGAATTTATTGTTAAAAACAAAAAACTAAGGGGTGCAGACGGATTTTTTGTGCAAGGAAGCAAAATGGGTATGGGCGGTGACATTGAGAACTGCTTTGCACAACAAAATGAATTAGAAGCAAGATTAGATGATAAGACAAAGAACATTAAAGAATGAAATTCGTGCCACTGGTGTTGGTCTTCATACCGGCCGAAAAATATACCTCACGTTGCGTCCAGCACCTATTGATAGCGGCATTATCTTTCGCCGGATCGATTTGTCTCCCGTCGTCGAAATAGAAGCGAAGGCTGAAAATGTTGGCGATACGATGTTATCAACGACTTTGGTTAAAGATGATGTGCGTGTTTCAACCGTTGAGCACCTGTTGTCTGCCATGGCAGGGCTGGGCATTGATAATGCCATTGTTGAGGTGAGTGCAGACGAAGTTCCTATTATGGACGGCAGTGCCGGACCGTTTGTGTTTCTGATTCAATCAGCAGGAATTCAAGAGCAAAATGCGGCTAAACGCTTTATCCGCATTAAAAAGCCTGTTTCTGTTGTTGAGGGTGATAAAACAGCGAAGTTTTTGCCCTTTGATGGCTTCAAAGTCTCATTTACTATCGATTTTGACCACCCGGTATTTCGCGGTCGTAAGCTTGATGCGTCGGTTGATTTTTCTAGCACCTCATTTGTTAAAGAAGTGTCTCGGGCACGGACTTTTGGGTTCATACATGAAATTGAATATTTGCGTTCCAAGGGTTTAGCAAAGGGCGGCAGCGTCGATAATGCCATTGTCGTAGATAAATTCCGTATCCTTAACGAGGATGGCTTGCGTTACGAAGACGAATTCGTCAAGCACAAAGTTCTTGATGCTATTGGTGATCTTTATTTGCTGGGACATAGTTTGGTTGGAGAGTTCAAGGCGTACAAATCCGGCCATGGATTAAATAATAAATCTATTCGCGAGTTGATGCGTCGGCAGGATGCTTGGGAGTACGTGACGTTTGAGGATGAATCCGACCAAGCGCCGATTTCCTATGTTAAACCGCTTGTTGCGGTTGGCTAGTGCACACTATTTTGTTGCGCTTAAAAATTATTCATATTGGTTAAATAGTGTTTGCTTGCTAAGAATTAGATAAGAAATACATCAAAGTAACGTTATAAACACTCCGCATCAACCTTGCCAAGATTAGCTCTTCTGTGCCATAGTCGCCTGCTCTGCAAAGCGAACGGCTATATCTCACGGGTTTTTTATAAAAAATTCGCGCTTTGCTTCTTTGAACGTTAAATGTGTCTAAACTTAAAAATGCCGCTCTCGAAATATCGGCCAAGATTTTGCTCGAATAATTGCAATAAGAATGGCGTTTATTATTGAGTTTAGGAATTTAATTGCTTGTTTAGTGATCAATTATAAGGTTTTGTCGGGTGTGCTTTAACTGAATGTGCGACAAAAACGAGATTTAAGTGCGGCGATTGAAATAGCGATGGTCATATAACAAGTTCGTTTTGATACGACTTGCTTATCTCACCTTATTCTATGAAAGGCGAATAACAAAGAATGATTACACACGCGGTGCAATGAGTTTGTGAAGATCATTTTAGTCAATAAGCGGTACGGCGGAACGCGAACCATTGATTTGGGTCGCTGGACTTTGCCAGTGGTTGCTCTTTCAGTTCTTGGTATCCCCACGTTTATCTTTGCCGCTTTGGGTTTTTTGCCCACTCCGTCTATTTCCTCAAAGCAAATTAAGCTGCTTTCCACAGATGTGCAAAATGTTTGGTCAGATGCGTTAGCGGAGCAAGAAAACGATATCGAATTGGCGCGCCAGGAGGCGGAGAGCAAGTTAGAGGCTCTTACATTGAAGGTTGCTGAACTACAGGCCCGTATTGTCAGACTGGATGCCCTGGGCGAACGGCTTACCAATATTGCCAAGCTTGATAACGGGGAGTTCGACTTTAGCGACCCTCCGGCACTTGGCGGCCCGGAAAATAACCTTTCTGTTCACGATGAGTTCGATGTGCCGACGTTTAGCGTGATGCTCGATGATTTAGCTAATCGTATCGACAATCGACAGCATCAATTGGAAGTGCTTGAAGCTTTACTCGCGAATCAGAAAATTGAAAGCGATGTCTTTATTGCTGGCCGGCCAATAAAAAAAGGTTGGATGTCATCTCGTTATGGTCGCCGTACCGACCCGTTTACTGGCCGAATAGCCTGGCACGCGGGTGTCGATTTTGCCGGTAAAGACGGTTCAGATGTAATTGCTGTTGCATCTGGGGTGGTTACCTGGTCCTCTGATCGTTACGGCTATGGTAACTTAGTCGAAATTAATCACGGTAACGGTTACAAAACGCGCTATGCGCATTGCAAGGAGAACTTGGTAAAAGTCGGCGATGTCGTCAAAAAAGGCCAAGTGATAGCACTTATGGGCTCGAGCGGTCGCTCAACTGGGCCCCATGTTCACTTTGAAGTTTTCAAACATGGTCGCACCGTCGACCCTTCTTCCTATATCCACCGAACGCGGCGTTAATTTATAAGCCAATTTGGTACTTTACACACTTTTGGCACCCCTAATCACGCTTGGGTTTAACCCGTTTATCCACGGTAGATAAATTCTCTAGTAGCAATCTATCATAAGCCATTCCCCCAAGCATTGAACTCGATTAATATGCTGCCGCAGATTTGGGCTAAGAAATATTACTGGCGTTATTATGATTGGAAAAATTCTTAAAGTTGTCGTTGGCTCTAAAAACGATCGCGAACTCAAACGTATGGGCAAGATAGTCAAGACTATCAATGGCCTTGAGCGTGAACTCGCAAACTTGGATAGTGACGAACTCAAAGCAAAAACCGCAGAATTTAAAAAGCGGGTAAGCGAGGGAGAAGGCTTGGATAGCCTGCTACCTGAAGCCTTTGCCGTTTGTCGTGAAGCGAGCAAGCGCGTTATGGGAATGCGCCATTTTGATGTTCAGTTAATTGGTGGTATCACCTTGCATGAGGGTCGCATAGCAGAAATGCGCACAGGAGAGGGGAAAACACTGGTTGCAACTTTGGCAGCTTATCTTAATGCGCTGTCGGGTTCTGGAGTTCATATCGTGACTGTCAATGACTACCTTGCGACGCGCGACGCTAACTGGATGCGGCCCCTATACGAAAGCCTCGGCTTAACGGTCGGATACATCATTTCGCAACAGCCAGGCGAAGAAAAGAAAGATGCCTATCAGGCGGATATTACTTACGGCACTAACAACGAATTTGGCTTCGATTATCTGCGTGACAACATGGTGATGTTTCGCGAGGAGCGTGTCCAACGGCCATTAAATTTCGCTATTGTCGATGAGGTAGATTCGATTTTAATCGATGAGGCGAGAACTCCGCTTATCATATCCGGGGCTTCGGAAAACAGCTCTGACCTCTATCGCTTAATGAATACAATTATTCCGAAGCTTGAGGCCTCAAAGCTCGAAGATGTGCAAAAACCAGAAGATGGTTATGAAGATGAAGGGCACTTTCGTGTCGATGAGAAATCGCGTCAATGCGAACTCACTGAAGCAGGGCATCAACTTGTTGAGGAGCTGTTGGTAAAAAACGGCTTGCTATCTAATGACGAAAGTCTCTACGATGCGAAAAACCTTAACTTATTGCATCATACGCACAATGCGTTAAAAGCACACAAATTATTTAAAAAGGATGTAGATTATATCGTTCAGCAAACGGAGCAAGGAATGCAAGTTGTTTTGATTGACGAACACACTGGCCGCACTATGCAAGGGAGGCGTTTATCCGATGGATTGCACCAAGCTATTGAAGCTAAAGAGGGCGTTGAGATTCAAAGTGAAAGCCAAACGCTAGCCTCAACCACTTTCCAAAATTATTTTCGTTTATTTCCGAAGCTTTCTGGCATGACCGGTACCGCTGATACAGAATCAGTCGAATTTAAACAAATATATGGTTTAGATGTGGTGGTTATACCCACCAACGTGCTGATAGCGCGTAAGGACCTAAACGACTTAATTTATTTAAGTGCGGCAGACAAGTTTGAAGCGATTGTAAAAGAAGTAAAAGAAATTGCTGCGCAAGGAGCCCCTGTATTGGTTGGCACGGCATCAGTGGAAACTTCTGAGGAAATGTCTTCGCGCTTTAAAAAAGAAAAAATTAAACATGAAGTATTAAACGCAAAACATCACCATCGCGAAGCCGATATTATTGCGCAAGCAGGGCGTCCAGGATCAATTACTATTGCGACTAACATGGCTGGTCGCGGTACTGATATTGTGCTGGGTGGTCGTTGGCAAGCAGAGGTAGATGCGCTAGAAAATCCCTCTGAAGAAAAAATTGCAAAAATTAAAGATGCTTGGCAAGCGCGTCATGATCAAGTCATTGCCGCAGGTGGTTTGCACATAATTGGTACTGAACGGCACGAATCGCGTCGCATTGACAACCAGCTGCGAGGACGTGCCGGGAGACAGGGTGACCCGGGTTTATCACGTTTTTATCTTTCGTTGGAAGATAATTTAATGCGTATATTTGCCTCGGATCGTGTAAGAAAAATTATGGGTGCGCTCGGAATGGAAAAGGGTGAAGCCATAGAACACAAGATGGTGACAAATTCTATTGAGGGCGCACAGCGAAAAGTTGAAGCACGCAATTATGATTATCGTAAGCACTTGCTGCAATATGATGATGTTGCGAACGATCAGCGTAAAGTTATTTACGAACAACGCAACGACTTACTCGAATTGGATACAATCGAAGACGCGATTTTTGGCATTATTCACGATGTGATTGGCGAAGTGATTTCTCGCTATATTCCTCCGCAATCGATAGAAGAGCAATGGGATATCGCTGGACTAGAGCAAGGTTTGGAAACTGATTTTGGCGTTGCATTGCCGATAAAAAAATGGCTTGAAGAGGACAAGCAACTTCATGAAGAACCTTTGCGTGAAAAGATAATTAACGAGTTATCACAGCATTATCGCGAGAAGCGCGAAGGATATAAAGAGGCTTTTCAACAATATGAAAAGCAAGTGATGTTACAAATACTCGACAATATGTGGAAAGATCATCTAGCCAATATGGACTATTTGCGCGCAGGAATTAATTTACGGGCCTATGCGAATAAAGACCCTAAGCAGGAATATAAGCGCGAATGTTTTGCGATGTTTGAAGAGATGTTACACAACTTAAAATTTGAGGTTGTACGTAATTTATTTAATGTTCGTCCAATTACAGAAGAACAAGTTAAGGAAATTGAAGAAATGCGTCGCCGGGAAATGGAAGAGAGAATACGGCAACAGCAATTACAGCATGAAAATGTCTCGAGTCTTGGCAATGAACCCAATGAATCACAAAAGCCGCAGACGGTAGTTCGATCAGGGCCAAAAGTTGGCCGTAATGATCCTTGCCCGTGTGGCTCTGGAAAGAAATATAAAGCCTGTCATGGTAAGTTGGTGTAGGCGATGTTAGTGTCAGAGATACATCAGGTAAGCGGTGTAAAACTTGGTGTCGCAGAAGCGAATATCAAATACGCTGATCGTAATGACTTACTCGTAATAGAAATCGATGAGGGCGCCTCTGTTTCCGGTGTGTTTACACAAAATGCTTTTTGCGCAGCTCCGGTAATTGTAGGTAAACATCATTTAGGCTTTGGTAATACACGTTTTCTTGTTATCAATTCTGGTAATGCGAATGCCTGTACAGGTGATCAAGGGCTTGCCGATGCAAAGCAAACTTGTAACGCGTTAGCGAAAATTGCAGATGTTCGTGCCGAACAGGTTATTCCTTTTTCGACGGGGGTGATCGGGGAAGACCTACCGATGGATCGAATTTGTAAAGCTTTGCCTTTAGCCTTTAGCAAGCTCAATGCTGAAGCTTGGCGGGAGGCCGCCAAAGCCATTATGACCACTGATACAGTCGCAAAAATAGCGAGCCAGAAATTCGAGTTTGATGGAGAAGAGATTACTGTCACTGGAATAGCAAAGGGTGCAGGAATGATATGTCCCAATATGGCGACGATGTTGTCATATGTGGCGACTGATGCTGTCGTTGCGCAAGGCGTACTTGATGAACTTGTTACTCGCGCTGTGGATTCATCTTTTAATCGTATTAGTATAGACGGCGATACATCGACGAATGACGCGAGCATATTAATTGCTACCGGGCATGCGGGGCATGAGCAAATTAATGAGGCGAGGGGCGAGCTCTTTGAAGCTTTGCTCAGTGCGCTTGTTGACGTGCACCAGTCACTTGCTAAGCAAATCGTCAAAGACGGTGAAGGTGCAACAAAATTTGTGAGTGTTATTGTCGAGTCTGGCACTAATAAAGAAGAATGTTTGCAGGTTGCTTATTCGGTTGCAAATTCTCCATTAGTAAAAACTGCGTTATTTGCTTCTGACCCCAATTGGGGACGTATCGTTATGGCAATCGGAAAGTCTGATGTACCCAATTTAAAATCTGAAAAAATAGATGTTTGGCTTGACGATGTACTCGTTGTAAAAAACGGAACTCGTGCGCAAAGTTACAGCGAGGAGGCTGGCGAAGCGGTATTACAAAAAAATGAATTTAGTATTCGTATCGCCTTACATCGTGGCACGGAAACAGAAACTGTATGGACATCTGATTTGTCTCATGAATATATTCAAATTAATGCTGAATACCGCACCTAATTTTTCTTTATGAAATCCAAGTCTGTTCATGTTGCAGTTGGTGTCGTAAGGGATAGTCGACAGCGCATTTTGGTCGCTCAGCGGCAAACGGGACAGCATCTGGCGGGACTGTGGGAGTTCCCAGGTGGCAAAGTTGAGAATGGTGAGGAAGTTATTCACGCACTAGCGCGTGAATTAAAGGAAGAGGTGGGTATTACAATTGTCGAGTCTGAACCGCTGATTGAAATCCAACACGAATATCCCGAAAAAACTGTTTTGCTTGATGTATATTGTGTTAAAAATTTTATCGGTGAGGCTGTGGGTCGAGAAGGTCAAACGATTCAGTGGGTACAGCAGCGTGACCTGCGGACAATTAATTTTCCCGATGTAAACCGCGTAATTATTAATGCGCTGGACCTGCCAGATACTGTAGGAATAACAGGGAGTTTTGATAGCGAGACTCAGTTTAAGTCAAGCTTTGAAAACCTCATTCGTGCCGGCGTCAGATTAATCCAATTGCGCCCGGCTGATATGCGACAAGAAATTCCATTAGGATTGATACGATACGCCTGTGAAGAAAGTGCAAGAGCTGGTGTAGACTTGCAAATAAATTCATGCTTATTTCCGTCGATACAACATATAGACCCGACCTATACACATATCGGCTTGCATTTGCGATCGAGCGATTTGCGGCAAGCGCAAGAAATGCGGGAAGAATTTAATTTTAAATACGTGAGCGCGGCTTGTCATTCCATTGACGAAGTTGAGTTCGCCAATAATTTACAGCTGGACTTTATTTTACTTTCTCCCGTCAAGGAAACACAAACTCACTTAGATGCCATACCAATAGGCTGGTCGTGCTTTGCGGAACTATGTAAAAAAGCGAAAATGCCCGTTTATGCGCTGGGAGGTTTGAAACCCTCGGATATTCAGACGGCTCGTGAAGTTGGTGGGCAAGGTATTGCTTCAATATCGGCTTTTTGGTCATAGACCTTTAGTTATCAATATCTCCTTCATTTTCACTCCAATTTTCATCCTGCATTTCTTGACCTGGAATACGGCGATTTTCAGATGCCCACTCGCCTAAATCAATTAGTTTGCAACGTTCACTGCAAAAAGGCCGGTATTTCGATGCCGGTGTCATTAGTACTTCCTTTTCACAAGTAGGGCAGGCGACCGATAGTGTTTTAACTGTCATCGTGAAATCTCATTCTTTTTTATCCTGTACTTATGTTCTTAGTTTGAGGTAGGTTTCAGTTTGAGGTAGGCTTCATGCAGCTTTTGCACTTGCTGATTTGTTTCTTTCTTATCAATGGAATTGTCAATAATATCGTCTGCCAAGGCTAGGCGTTGTTCTCTTGTAAGCTGGGCTTGCATAATCTGCTTGATCTGCTCTTTGCTTACATTATCTCGCTGAGATGCGCGCTCAACTTGAAGGTCTTCGGGAATATCGACTACTGCGGACCGATGTACTAAATCTTTTTGATCCGTTTCGAACAATAGTGGTGACACTAACAAAGAATATGGGCTTGCAGACTGGTTCAAAAGTACAACCAATCGATCGCGAATAACGGGATGCATAAGATTTTCGAGCCATTGTTTTTCATTGGGATTGTTAAATATAATCGAGCGTAAGAGTGCTCGATTCAGCTGCCCATCGGCCGTCAAAATGTCAGGTTTTTCGGCGTAACGTTCAGCGATTTTCGCCAGTGTAGGCTGCCCGGGGAAAACGATTTCACGAGCAACATCGTCAGCATCTACGCAAGTTATGCCTTTCTCTTTGAAAATTGAAGAGACATAAGTCTTTCCCGAACCAATCCCTCCGGTTAAACCTATAATTGTCATGGTGTTAGACTCTTAACTATCATATAGGATCATGCAAACTCGTATTAACCTTATAAGCTTTGTATAATGACCGATTTAAAATGGGCAGTGCTTATGGACCGAAATCGCTTGTTCTGGGCCAGTCGTCGCGGCATGCTTGAGTTGGATTTAATTCTAATGCCTTTTTTGGAAAAGGTGTATGACCAACTTGATAAGCGGGATCAAAAACTCTATCAAACATTATTAGAATGTGAGGACCAAGACCTCTTTGCTTGGTTTCTCGGCCGTGTAGACCCCGACGACGAGGATCTGCTAAAAATTGTGTCATTGGTTCGTTCCTACAATCGCCGGGCGAAATAAGTTATCCGGCTATATCAGAGCCTAGTTTATGGCCTTTACGGAATCTTTTCGTTTTAACCTGCAGTCTTCCCGGTTTTTTGCAATTTTTTTGATTGCAGCGCATATCTGCGAGTTATTGATATGCTTGTTTCTTGGTTTTAAGTGGTGGGTGATACTATTAATTTATGGTGTCGCAATTATTAGTGCTTACTTTTCGTATAAGCAATATCGTGCAATAGCACAGATTAAACAGGTTGAATTTTCGTTTTCAGGTGTTGCGCTTTATTAC
>JANQJB010000062.1 GCA_028281865.1 Marinagarivorans sp. | reverse complement strand
AACTGCTTAGGCAGAGCAACAACGCGAAGCTTGGAATTGAAATAAGGCGAGAGGGTTTACACACAACAGACGGGAACATACATAAATTTCCTTATCAAGATCGAACAGAATATCGGCGCCGATGATAACGCATTTCCTTTATCGAGTCATGTCGATCAGTAAGGATGTGACATGAGTATGGTTTGCCTTATTTATGTGGAATTTGTAATGCGGTAAGCATCAATAATCAGCATTTACAGGCAAATTTAAATAATAAACGATTAGCTGTTTTAAGTGATTACTTTCAACTGCATGTATAAGGTCGTTTTGGCGTGCAGGAAGGCAGGTAATTAGACCATCATTGGCTGCTATGCAATGGAAAACAGCCAAAGCGGCTTGCCAGTAGGTAACCTGAAGGCCTACAAAAAAGACCAGAGAGGACATAGGAGCGAACAGCCATGCAAGGCCATAAACGTCGCGTGACAATTGCAGATTTTACTCGCTCCTACCAGTTGTTATGATAGAGGAGCAGATCCGGCTTAAACGGGGGCTTTAGAGCTATGTAATATTACCGGTAGATATGGGCAGAACAATCCGGCTCAATCAATAAATCAAGACGGCCAAACAATAATTGAGGTTAAACTTGCTTAAAGCGCATTTATTTTTTCTGTCGCTGGTATTGGTTTCCAGCACGTCTTCAGCAAAAGACGTTAGCATTGCAGTCGCTTCAAACTTTGCGGCTCCAATGAAATTGCTGTCCCAGCAGTTTGACAGAAGTCATCAATACCAAACGCGTCTTTCGTTTGCGTCCTCCGGCAAACTTTACGCGCAAATTCGTCACGGTGCGCCATTTGATTTGTTTTTTTCTGCGGACCAGGCGATACCGTCGAAATTATTGCAGGAAAAACTTGCTTTACCTGACAGCCAGTTTACCTACGCGCTCGGCGCGCTTGCATTGTTGTCCAGCAATCCAAAAATAAAGGCTAATCAAGAATCACTAAAAAAAAATCAATTTAATAAACTCGCAATCGCCAACCCACGCTTAGCACCCTATGGCTTTGCGGCTCAACAAGTTTTACACCAGCTCGGGCAAACAAAAACACTGCAAAAAAAAATTGTGAAGGGTGAAAATATTGCGCAGGTTTTCCAGTTTGTAACAAGTGGCAACGCCGATTTTGGTTTTATCGCGCGTTCGCAGATCGCACAATATAAAATGCAAAGCAATTACACCGTTTGGCCCGTGCCATCCGAACTACACGATCCCATTCGGCAAGACGCAGTATTGCTTACACGAGCAGCAAATAATCGCGCCGCGCATGCCTTTTTGACCTATATGAAAAGCCAGTCGGCACGCGAAATCATTCGGCAATTTGATTACGACCTTCCCGAGCAAGGTGTTTCAATTACAAATACTCAATATGAATACAAACAAACGAGCAATAAAAATTGAGTTTTTTTAGTGCAGGTGATTTACAGGCAATTTGGTTAACACTGAAATTAGCCAGTATCGTGACTATTATTTTATTGGTTATCAGTACACCAATTGCGTGGTGGCTTGCGCGCACGCAATCGGCCTGGAAAGGTTGCGTAAGCGCGCTAGTGACCTTACCGCTCGTGCTACCGCCAAGCGTTCTAGGTTTTTATTTACTGGTAATGATGGGCCCCGAGGGGCCGCTAGGCATTATCACCCGCTCACTAGGGCTGGGAACACTGGCCTTTACTTTTAATGGACTCGTTGTTGGCTCGGTTATTTATTCTCTTCCTTTTGTTGTGCAGCCTATTCACAATGCTATTGAGGCGCTCGGTCGCCGGCCAATTGAAGTTGCCGCTACTCTGCGGGCCGGGCCATGGGATACATTTTTCAATGTCGTATTGCCTCTAACAAAACCCGGTTTTGTCACCGCCGCGGTTTTAGGTTTTGCGCATACAGTTGGCGAATTTGGTGTTGTATTAATGATCGGAGGTAATATCCCCGGTGTTACGCAAGTTATTTCTGTACAAATTTACGAACACGTGGAAGCGATGGATTATCTCAATGCGCATCGCCTCGCCGCAGCCATGTTAATTTTTTCGTTTGTGGTTTTGCTTGCTTTGTATACCTTTAACAAAACCAAGAAAAAGGTCAATGACGGTCCAAAAGTTTTAGAGCTATAAACCTTGAATTCTGCAATCAATATCAATGTTCAGCTAACACGCGGCAGTTTCCAGCTCGATGCCGAACTACAATTACCCGGTCATGGCGTCAGCGTGATATACGGTCATTCTGGTTCGGGAAAAACTACGCTTTTACGCTGCATCGCTGGGCTCGAAAAAGTAGCCGGAGCCAGAATTCAATTCAAAAACACGCTTTGGCAAAACGACAATACATTTTTACCTACATACAGAAGACCATTGGCTTACGTTTTTCAGGAAGCCAGTTTGTTCGATCACTTAACTGCCAAAAAAAATCTCGAATTCGCGATAAAACGCGCAGAAAAAAACAGCACTGACGATTTTGATAAAACTGTGTCGTTGTTGGGTATCGAAAAAATCCTCAATCAATACCCTAGCGAATTATCCGGCGGCGAGCGACAGCGCGTTGCCATCGCGCGCGCTTTATTAGTAAAACCCAGTTTATTGCTTATGGATGAGCCACTTGCCTCGCTCGACTATCAGCGCAAACAAGAAATTTTACCTTACCTAGAAAAACTACGTAGTGAATTAAAACTACCCATTATTTACGTTAGCCACTCGATTGACGAAGTCGCGCGTTTAGCCGACCACTTGGTGGTATTGAATCAGGGCAAGGTTGTCTCCTCTGGTGATATTCAAGCATGCCTAGCACGTGTTGATTTACCAATTAATTTAGCTGAGGAAGCTGGCAGCGTTATCAGCGCTAGCGTTGTAGAAAAAGACTCTGAGTGGCAGATGGCGAAAGTCCACTTTTCCGGTGGTGAGTTATGGTTGCGCGATAATGGCGCTACTATCGGCCAAGAAATTCGTGTTCGAATTTTAGCTCGCGATATTAGTCTTGCACTGAGCGAACATAAAGACAGCAGTATCTTAAATATATTGCCAGCAGAAATAATCAATACGGCAATCGACCAACACCGAGCTTTAACACTTGTGCAGTTGAAATTGGGAAATGATTTACTACTCGCCCGTATCAGCACACGTTCTGCAACACATATGCAATTAAAGTCTGGCATGCCCGTTTGGGTACAAATCAAATCGGTTGCTATTGTTTAATACCGATGCAACATTAGCTGCCCAATGGAATGGAATAAGTTTTGCAACTGGCTTTAAGGTTAATAAGTTTTTGTAAACAGTAGTTGATAAGCTTACAAACATCAGCAGCAGCGAGTATCAAAAATGCGCTACGCACCCTACGAGTATGAATATCAAAATATGAATGATTTCTCACGCAACGAGGTGTTGGATTATTTTCTTACTCGCGCCTTTGAAGCAGAAGAAATATGGACACTGCGTAACAACGACAATCACTATTATGTTCAATCACAGGCTGACAAGGAAATCAATCCGTCTTGCCGTGCAAATCCAATGGTACCCGTTTGGCCTTACAAGCGCCTGGCGCAAGACTTTAATAAGGGCCTGAGCATATCTCGACAACTCGATGCAGAATCACTGGAAGATTTCCTTGATTGCTCTCTGCAATATTTTGTTGATAAACACTACGTCCTCAATATTATGCCAAGACATAATAAAACACTGTGTCTTATCGAAGCGGAAAAACTTTTCTCTATCCTGGAAGGAATGATAGATGCAGGCGAATACCGTATGGATGCTTAGCCAGACAAAAGTCAGATTAACAACAATTTGTCACGAATCAAACAATCCCGACGGATTAAACGCGTTCGCCGAAAATCAGTTCCCAAGCAAAGCTCTTTGTCTGTTGCTTAGTATTCTCCTCTTGTAGATAAGCATTCCTAGGGTAACGGTATCCCGAGTATTACGGACTAACTAAAGCTCCACACTTCGACAAACCTTTGCCAGGGAGGCTTGGCGCGGACTTTGCAATTCGAAAGCTGACAAACTTGACATCAATTAATTATTGATCGGAAACTCATGCATGGCAGAAACGGTAAGTCATTTACAACTTAATCACGAACAGATCGACCGTGACCACGAGTATTTTTGCCAATTGGTTTTGCAATTAAAAGCAACAACCAACTCAGAATTTAGCGAATTATTTAATACACTGATCGAACATTTAGAAAAACATTTTCATTACGAACAAACCCTAATGCGCGAGAGCCGCTACCCCGGCATAAACGAGCATGTCGGCGAGCATACACGTGTAATAAATGAATTGCATAATTTTAACAAGCGAGTAGAAGTCGGCCGCTTAAGTATGGCAAAGGCCTACATTAATAGTACGATATTCGATTGGTTTAACTTACATATAAATAATATGGACGCCGCGCTTGTAGCGCATTTGAACAAGGTAAGCGCAACTGCATAAAGCAATAAAGCAATAAAGCAATAAAGCAATGTCAGAACATAATTTTAATCTTATTACACAATTAGAAGGCAATTTAAAGGCTTTCATTCAGCTATCACCGCAGCCACAGAATAAACATTGGTTATTAGATATAAACCTGTTTTACGAAGGTGAACTTGCTGGCTGCACCAGTTTTAATTTACAGGGTTACGATCAGCATGAAGCTGAACATATCGCCCGAAACATCCGCAAAAACGAATTTATGATGAAGGAAATTGACGAATTTTTATGGGGCGAAAGCGACTAATTAATTTCACTACTCGAACCGGGAGTGCACTATGTTATTAGAGCGGTATAACAACGACAAATTATTGTTTAATTCTAATTTTTTGGAAAAAACCGATGACGGCAGTCACTGGGCCTACCGCGGAGAGTTGATTATCGTCGAAGGTGAAATAGGCGATGATAAAGGCCACGCCAAGCCACCTAAAGAAGTCTTGCGCGGAGCCGCAATACTCGCCGATGAAAAAATTAAACTATTAATCGGTGCACTCGATGACATAGATGTATTACCGGAACTAATCGAAAAATATCAGCAGGCATTTTCCAGTGATTTACAAGCAATGATATTTATCGTCAACCTAAAAGATCCGGTGAAAGTAACGATTGCCGATACAGCATTTACGCTGATACCTCTTTTACAAGGTGTGCCTTGGAATGAAACAATGGAAGAATTGGCGATAGAAAAGAGCGATTTAAAAGGTATTTCAGCAGCTAATAAGCTGATTACTATTTGGGAGGAACTGAAAGCCTATAAACCGAAATATCCAACGGTGGAGCTTGAACAAGCGCTGGATATGAAAACAGGTGCAATTCGGGAAGGCTGGGGAGCAGTTTAGCCGGACTCTGCCAAGCATTTAATAGCGCACTCAGCGCCTTTTATTCATTTCCGTCTTGTCTTAACCGCGTTCACTAATAATGAGGTAGGTTCTAGTATTGGAAATCATTTTTTTCTCATTAATTTTTTTTGTGCAAACGTGTATTCAAAATCGGCATCATATTTTGGATTAGGTTTTGTGGGAATAGGAGCTGATGTGATTTTCCACCAGCGATGAAGATCACCTTTTAACTCCCGCATTACGTCGGGATAATACTTGGCAAAGTTGATATGCTCGCCAATGTCGCTCTCCAGGTCGTACAGCTCATAACTTTTATCTTCAAAATAATGAATTAATTTCCATTTTCCTTTTCGCAGCGCAGAACCAGGTCTTGTGCGAAACAAGGGATCTTTCCCCTGATCTACCCGAGCATTGTAGGCTTCCAAGTAAATTGGGAAATGCCAATACAAAGTTCGATCTGCAAGCGATTTTCTGTGCAACATTAGCTCCGTCAAATCCATGCCATCAAGCGTTTGCCGTGGTTTTTTCGCTTTCGTAATATTAATTAAGGTCGGATAAAAATCGGCATTAATAACCGGTGTGTCTTCAATATCCGCTTGAATTTTTCCAGGCCAACTCACAATCAATGGTACGCGAATACCGCCTTCGTAATAACTTCCCTTGCCGGCTCTTAATGGGTCTTGCGCTGCAATCGCACGAATACCACCGTTGTCGGATGTAAATATCACTAAGGTATTTTGTGCTAGCTTATTACGTTTTATCGCCTGCAAAATTCTTCCGATATTGGTATCCATTGATTCGACCATCGCAGCATAAGTCGCTTGCCTCTCGTTAGCGATGCCGGGCTTTATTAAGTATTTTTGCTTAATGGCTTTTACTGCTTGTAATGGCGTATGCACGGTATAGTAGGGTATATAAGCAAAAAAAGTTTTATCTTTAACAGACTCGATCCATGTAATAGCTTCAGCAGTAATCCGATCGGGTAGATATTCACCTTTGGGGCCGTCTTCTAAAAACGGTATATTGTAGGGACTAAAATACGTTTTTGGATGGCCTTTATTGTATCCGGCTACGTTGTGGTCGAACCCTTGTGTTTTTGGGTCATCGCCGAGATGCCACTTGCCAAAATGCCCCGTCGTATAACCTGCGGCCTTTAGCGTTTCCGCCAACGTAACATTAGTGTCGCGCAAGGTATTTCTATTTTCTGCAGCCATCAGTTTCCTGGTTTTTTCGTTGCCGCGATTCGCAGGCGATACTGTGTAAACACCGTGTCTTGGCGTATATTGACCACTCATAAGCACTGCTCTGCTCGGGGCACAATTTGACGCACCGGCATAGGCATTGGTAAAAACCAAACTACTGCTAGCGAGTTTGTCAATATGCGGGGTTTCGAAAGCATTTCCGTGCAGGTTATAGCCTACATCTGACCAGCCCAAATCATCGATAACTATCATAATAATATTCGGGCGAGGTAAACTTTTAGCAAAGACTACAAACGGACACAACACTATTGCTACTAATAGTATTTTTTTAACAATATTAATTATCATTGCAGATTCCTGATCAATTAAATTACGCTAGAACTTTTAAAATTAAGTATGTCAATCCACTACTGTCTCATAAAATAATCTGTTTTATTAAACGCAACTGAGAATGTTGTTAATCTACACTGCCAGTATTTCCTCCATTCATGGAGGCCATCCGGCGCGCGATGGTCTTGAAAACAAGTACCAATCCCTGCCTCTCAGCCTTTACGGGATAACAGAGGTGTCAACCAGCATACACTATGGCCGAGGAATAATTGGCCGACGAACTGAGTTAACTCTTATTCCTTTTTTGTGTTGCTTCTTGGTAATCAATTGCTTAGCAATACCCAAATTGCGTAATATCGATTTATCAACCATTGTATTCCGCTTTTCGATAAATTTAATATAGGGGTCGAAATATCGCGGATGCAAATAAGCGATTGTTTCAAGCGATGACTGCACATGATAATCCCTTGTATCCATGGCTAATAACTTCTTAAGAGACTCGGGTTCATTAAGATAAACGAGCGCCTCTAACGCAATTGCACTAATATACGGTAATTGATCGTTACTTGCAGAACGCAATGCTTCATTTTGTTTTTTTAAAAGTCCAGCGGCAGCAAGCTCAGCCATACCTTGTACACCCCAAAACCGAGCGAGTTGGCTTTTTGATCGCAATGCATGTTCAAAAATCGCCTCGGAGGAAGCAGAGGCGCTTCCTACCTCTTCAACAAGTCGCAAATAATCGTCAAAATTAAAACTAGCGTTAAACCATTGATGGTGAGGAACGGACTGCTTAATCACTAAAGGCACAAAACCTAAATCTTGTATATCATATAAATGATCATGACTTGCTTTGCGTAGTTTATCTACTACTTGTTTGTAGTTCGTGTCTAAGGCTAAGTTTTTAGTTTCTAAAGGATCTGATTGCAAATCGAATAAATATTCTCCATGCTTCATCTTATAAAAATTTTGCGTAAACTCGGAGTTTGGATTTTCCAAAGCATATTGATCTAGAGCAATGTTTGACGGCATTAACCATTGAAACCCATTTCTTAGTTGCATGGGTTTTCGCCTGAGGTAGGTTTTAAAATAATTATAGCGGCCATCAGTCACTCCACGCCAAGGATCAAAGTGATTTTCCTGGTTGGTGCGAAATGTAAAAACATATTGCTGCGCTCGCGTAGCGTATTGCCCTAAGAACGCTTTGCCTTGCATCGCTACAGGTGGTTTAATTCCTGCCAAGCTTAAAATCGTTGGGCCAAAATCGACAAAACTTACCAAACGTTTGCTTCTGCCAACGCTTTGCTCACCCAATAAATGCTTAAACTTCTCCGGCGCATAGATTATTAATGGAACTTGCAATCCGGTATTAAACAGAAACCCCTTGCCCCTCGGTGAACTTCCACCGTGATCGGAGAAAACAAAAACAATAGTATTTTCGCGCAAACCTAAGCGTTCTAGTTCATCTAAGAACAACTTAAGCCATTGATCGACATCGAACACACCTTCCAAGTGAAATTGGTAATCCGAACGCACTGCAGGCAAGTCCGGCAAATAATGTCCTGGATGAGCTGTCTTGGGAATTCCATCGCGACTAAAATCGCGACGCTCAAGCATATGCGCTGAAGTTAACCGGCTCATATGGGTCATATTTGCATTAAAGACAGAAAAGAAAGGTTGGCCTTTTTTCCTTTTATCACTTTTATAGCTAGCGCCTTTAGCAAATTCCGTCCAAATCTTAGAAAGCTGATTCTTTGTCAAGCGCGTATTGTAATCACGCTTAACGTTATTACTGGTAAAATAACCCGACTGTTTTAATAAAGCGGGAAAATAAACGCGCTGACCTATCGGTTCGATATTTGCGCGATGATAGTCAGTGCCATAGGTCGTTGCATAGACACCTGAAATTAGAGTCGAGCGCGCCGGGGAACACTGCGGTGCATTGGCAAAAGCGTTGTCAAAAACCAAGCTTTGCTTTGCTAACGATTCTAGTGTGGGGGTATTTAAATAAGGGTTGCCATAAAGGCTTAATTCACTCGCTGAGGTATCTTCGAATGTGAGCCATAAAATATTTGGGCGAGTTTGCGGCGTGTTTTTTGATAAAATTTTACTTTCTTGAGAAAACGCAACAATTGATCCGTGAAAAAAATAAAATAATAAGAAGACGGTTGTTGCGCGGTTCATTGGCTTGTCACAAAGGCACTAAAAAAGGCGACCACTAATATACTCAAAGCGACTTGTTTATCCAAACAAGTCGCTTTGAGTAGCAGTCTTATTCGATGCTAAAATTTAGCGGAAACGCCTAAGCTATAAACCACATCAGCATAACGGCTCTCGTCCGCTCTGTATATGCTATCAAAATATTTATATTCGATATCCCTAAGCATATTTTGTATGCTAAATGTAATACCGATATCATTTGCAAAATTATAACTCGCGTTTAGATCCATTCGATCGGTTGAGTCTTCAAATTTTTGCGATTCATTTCCTGTATAATACGAATCACGGAAATTATACGATAGCCTTACATTCAGCGGACCATCGTCGTAAAACAGCGAGGCATTATACGTATGCTGGGATAATTCCACTACCGGATACCACGCATCAATACTTTCAACATCATCAGCATTTTCCCGTGTTATCGGATTGCCATCGGTATCTGTTCTTTCATCTTCAAGCGTATAAATTGGATCAAAGGTGTCACCATCCGCATAGGTGTAATTTAACTGCACTCCGAAATTGGCCCAATAACTCTCGAGAAAATCAAAAAATTGCGTATATTGCAATTCGATACCTTCACGCGTTTCATTGCCACTGTTAGTTCGAATGCGAGCGCGCCAATATTCCACACCCTCCTCAAACGACCCTACCGGCTGTGTTGCGGGATCAACAGGAATACCAAAAACTGTTCTAAGCTGCGTTAGGCCAGTTCCTATATCGCGATAAAACCAAGTAACTGATGCAGAGTTAGCTTCACCCCAGTATTGCTCAAAACTCAGATCATAGTTGTCGGCAGTATAGGGATCTAATTCAAGATTACCGATATTGACGGTATTGGTTCGAATACCTGGGCACGGCGTACTACCCAATTGCCAATCCGCAACTGCCGCCGCTTGGGCATCATCGTCAACCGACGGCACTTCCCGCCCTAAACGATTAAAGGGGTCATCGGGCCAATAATATGCGCAGCCGCCGCCGGCGGTATTGAATTGCCCAGTGGGTTTTAGCTGATCGAATGTTGGCCGCACCATTACCCGACCGGCAGCTAAGCGCAATATCGTCGAATCGTCATACACAAACGCCACATTTAAACTTGGCAAAGTATTAAAATAGTCGTGTGAAAGACTTTGCGTGCTTAAGTCCTCGGCACCGGCCTCGGCAATGCGCGTTAACGATTCGATATCCGTGGCGACACCCCGCACCCCAGCATTACCACGATAAACAATTCGATCACTTAATTCGCCCTCAAAATTAGCTTTAACATAAATTGCTGCGGTATCTTCAGTCAGTTTGTAAGTTTCAGACGGAATCGATAAATAACCGCTCGTACCAGGCACTTCGGAATCCGCACCCGATTGCGCAAAGCCAAAAATTTCGCGCCAGAGATCGCGATTATCGACATATAGATCATTATTGATTTGAAGCCACCGCTCAGTAGTCGCAACAGATTCGGCATCATAAAAACCGTCGACAATATCAAAAATACCGGGGTATTGATTTTGAAAATCTGTCGTCGACACCGAGGGGTCTGCACAAGGTCTATCGATTTCCGCGTTAAATGACCGTCTTGGGTCTGAAGCATTTGGTCCGTTGTTCCCGTAATCATTGTCACGATTACAGCGAAATCTAAAGCGTGTCGAACGCTCCATAATATTTTGTGTAAACCTAACGCCAAACTCAATCGACTTAATTGGTCCAAAGTCCAAATAGTAATCCGCATCAGCTTTTAACGCGATCTCACGTGGCTCATGCACCCACCCATCGTCCTGCACATTATTCAAACGAAAATAACGAATATCAGTAAGTGTGTGGCCTTGCCAGTCAATTTCGGGCAGGCGTTTGTTACGAAAATCTATCGTCGCAGGCTGCCCCCAGGGTCGAATCGCCTCGCCCGCATCGACGCGCAATACTTGGTTTTGCTGATTCCAACGATTTCCACCCCAACGTGCCAGCCCAGTAGCATAATAGTGGCGAGTATGTTCTGCCTCAGAAAAACTAAACTCCGAACTAATCTCCATTTTGTCGAAATCCCATACACCTTCAAGGCCCAAGGTAAAGCGCTGAGACGATTTTGGCTCGCCTTGCGCGTTGACATTATTTAAATACGCGGTTTGAATTTCCGCATATTGCACCGGCTGGACGGTTCTATCCACTTCATTTAAACGATTGCGAATCTCGATTTCTGGTCCCAGCACCACATTATCCCACAGCACCTGATAACCATCTGGTTGACCGTCATAAAGGGCTGGATCTATGTCCTGGCCAGGCAAGTTGATATTTAAATTTAGGGTATTACGACGCGCGATATCGCGTTTACTTAGATAGGTCATATCCAAGGTATATTCGGAATTATCTGTTGGCGCGAACTGAAACGTTGTATTGACCGAAGAGCGCTTGCGTGTTTGAAAATACTGCAAATGCGTAAATTGCGCTGGCGCAAAAGTACGTTGCACCTCCATTCCTGCATTTACCTGCGCATTACAATTATTGCTGCCGTAGGCAACACCGCCCTGACCATTTAGGTTGGTGCCATTGGGCCTGGTCAGCGCGTATGACGTACAGCGTTCTTGCCAGTTTTGCACGCGTAACCGATCACCGGCCACTTCATTCTCATTGTGTGTGATGCTAAACAAGGCGCCAAATTTTCCTATCGACGTTTCATCCCAGGTTTTGGAAAAAAAGCCGCTGATATTGGGGAATACTTCTTCAACATTGTCGCCGTAACGCACTTTCCCACTTAATTTTCTCAAAGTTTTTTTTCGGTCGAATGGGCGCGCTGTTTTTAAATTTACTGTGGCACCTAAAGACCCTTCCGTCATGTCAGCAGTGGGCGACTTAATCACTTCGAGTTGAGAAATTAGCTCGCTGGGAATATCACTTAAGTTAACTTGCCGCGATTCGTCTTCACCGGCAGCCACTGTGCGGCCATTTAGCTCAACCCGATTTTGCGAAATGCCGCGGATGGTAAAACTCGCCGCCTCACCGGTAAAATCTCGACCGATTTGTACACCGGTAATACGCTGTAGAGAATCGAGCACATTCTGGTCCGGAAACTTGCCAACATCTTCGGAGGTTATCGCATCGACTACATTATCCGAATTCTTTTTTAAATCTGTCGCCGACTGAATACTTTGACGAATACCGATAACGATGACTTCCTCTTCGATATTTTCCCCTTGCTCATCCTGCGCAAGCGCATAAGGCGAAAACGCTCCCACAGCAAGCGTCAAGCATGATGAGATAATTCGGTTAACATAATTCATTTTTACCCCCCAAAAGTATTATTTTGATTTTGCGATCGGGTAGTTTTGAGGTTTTTAAACACTCTCTAGTGATTCTGCGCAAAATTGAGGCGAGAAGTATAAAGCAAAGTTATTATTCAACAAGTACAATTGCCTGGTGGAAATAGTAGTTTGACGAAAATAAAAACAAGTTGACAACTTAGTTGGATATAAATTATCTGCTTGTTTCTAAAGGTAACGCTCCTAATGTATGCGTCGATTAAGGCGTTATGAGTGAATTAATCGCATTAACTAAGGTTAAAAATAAGATGCAAACTAGATTACCATTATTTATAGCGCTCAGTGCTATATTCTTCTGTGAATTATCACTTGCTTTTAACGACGATGCGTGGCAAGACCCGCAAATATTTCGCATAAATAAAGAAGAAGCACGCAGTTTTTTTTATTCCTACGATAATGCCGAAAACGCCTTTTCCCTTGCACCTTGGCAGGAAAAAAACCACCAACTTTTAAATGGCAAGTGGAATTTTCACTGGGTCGAAAGCCCTACAAAAAGGCCCCGCAATTTCCAAGACCCTAATTTTGATGATTCTTCATGGCCTACAATTGCCGTTCCAGGTAACTGGGAACTCAACGGCTTCGGCACACCGTTTTATCATTCCCACCATTGCTTTAAACCCAAAGCCACTCCGCCCGAATTACCCATTTACTACAACCCTGTAGGTTCTTACCGTAAAACATTGCAAATTCCCGCCGATTGGCAAGACAAACAAGTCTACGTGCATTTTGGTGCGGTAAAATCCGCATTTTTTCTTTGGATCAATGGTAAAAAAGTCGGCTATTCACAAGACTCCAAAACCGCTGCAGAATTTGATATAAGTCAATTTGTTCAGCCCGGCGAGAATTTATTGGCGCTACAAGTTATGCGTTATTCCGATGGATCGTATTTTGAATGCCAAGACATGTGGCGCGTAAGTGGTATTGAGCGCGATGTGTATCTTTACGCGACACCCAAAGTTCACGTGCAAGACTTTCATAGTTACACAACTTTGGAAAACAACTATCAAGATGGCCTATTAAAGTTCACAGCAAAAATTCGCAACACGAGAAATTCTATTGCCGAGCAATACGCTTTAAAGCTTGAGCTAACAGACGCGGACGGAAAAATTGTAAGCAGCGATAGCTTAAAAATTCCCCCTATAAAAAGTGGCGCGACAAAAAACATAAGCGTTAACAAAAAATTAGCCAAAGCTCGCCAGTGGAGTGCAGAAGATCCGTACCTTTATCGTTTAAAACTCACTCTACTAAATCAAAAAAATAACGCGATTGAACATATAGGACGGTATATCGGTTTTCGGTCTACTGAGCTAAAAGATGGCAATATATTAGTAAACGGCAAGGCCGTTTATTTTAAAGGAGTCAATCGTCACGAGCACGACCCCCATACCGGGCATGTTGTAAGCCGCGAGTCGATGTTAAAAGACGTGCAACTGATGAAAGAGTTTAATATCAACTCTGTACGCATGGCGCATTATCCGAACGATCCCTACTTCTATCATCTCGCCGATGTCCACGGTCTCTACGTGATGGACGAAGCGAATATTGAGTCCCACGGCATAGGCGCAGCCAATCAAGGCGGGGCTTATAACCCTGCAAACCACCTCGTCAATAAACCTGAATGGAAAGCGGCTTATATTGATCGTATTTCAAATATGTATGAGAGAAGTAAAAATAATGCCTCTGTTATATTTCGTTCGCTCGGTAACGAGTCAGGCGACGGACCTAATCTAGAAGCTTGTTACGACTGGTTGAAAGAGCGCGAGCCCAATACACCGGTTATTTCCGAACAAGCGCAATTGCGCAGGCACACCGATGCCTATGGCCAAATGTATGCCAGCATCCCACAAGTTTCACGCTACGCCACTGCAAATCACGACCCCAAAAGGCCAGCAATTTTAATTGAATACGAACACGCGATGGGCAACTCGTTGGGTAATTTTAAAGAGTATTGGGATACCTTTGAGGCACATAAGTCGTTGCAAGGAGGGTTTATTTGGGATTGGGTCGATCAGACTTTTGCCAAAGAAACACTCGATGGAAAAAAGTACTGGGCCTACGGCGGTGATATTGAACCCGCTGCAACTGACACATCGGGAAGTTTTTGCGCTAACGGTTTAGTCTACGCAGATCGAACACCCTATCCTTACCTATGGGAAGTCAAAAAAGTTCAGCAAAATATTGCATTTCATCTACTTGATGGCGAAACAGGTAAACTTCAAATAAAAAATAAAAACTATTTTATACCCTTGGAAGGCTTAACATTATCCTGGAGCATTATCGAAAACGGCAAAAATATAGTGGCAGGCAGTAATATTCCTTTAAATGCCAAACCGCAAGGCTCACAAACTATCGACCTTGAATACACCTATAAAAGCAAGCCTACAGCGGAATATTTTTTAAATTTAGAAGCGAGGCTCGCTGACGACCAAGCACTTTTAAAAGCCGGACATATTGTGGCATGGGAACAAATTGCGCTGCCCAATAATTCCGCAAACGAAAAAATAGCAAAAACAAAACTTTCCAAAATTAATTTTTCTGAAAAATCAGCGTTCGCGCAATTTAAAGGAAAAAACTTTCAAGCGACCTTTGATAAGAAATTAGGTTTATTTTCGTCACTTAAATTTGGCGGTAAAGAGATCCTAAAAGCACCCACGAGACCCGACTTCTGGCGCGCGCCTACAGACAACGACCTACCCATCGCTGACTACACAAAAAACTTAATGGCCTGGAAAGCAGCCGGTAAAAAACGCAAACTTGTTTCGACGACTTTTACACGCTTAAACAAAACACAAATTAAGGTTGAAACGGAACATCAGTTACCGGCAATAGGCTCGCGTTATTTTACGCACTATATTGTAAACGGCGATGGCAAGTTTGATGTCGAAATATACTTTTACGCTGCACCGCATAAACGCTATGGTGAACTGCCGCGCATTGGCACCTTGTTTCAGTTGGAAACTCAATTCCAAAATGTATTGTGGTACGGCAGGGGCCCGCACGAGAATTATTGGGACCGCCAGGCTTCCGCTCACGTCGGTTTATTCGAAAGCTCTGTCGATGAACTTTATGTTCCCTATGTGCGCCCACAAGAAAACGGTTATCGCACTGACGTTCGTCACGTCGCTTTCTATAACGATGACGGTATCGGCATACAATTTAACGGTTCACCGTTAATTGGTTTTGGCGCCGAATTTTATGCCAGCGAAGATTACGATAGTAATAAAGAGGATACGAGGCGCCGCGAAATGCACCCACACGATTTAAAGCGTCGCGACCGTATATTTGTCAATATTGATTACCGTCAGCGCGGCGTTGGCGGCACAAACTCTTGGGGTAAACCGCCTTTATTCAAATACACTTTACCTTGGCTGGATTACCGTTACGCTTATTCATTTTCGCCGTTTAAAAAAACCGATTAACGCTTGCCGCATATTTGTTTATCTATTCAATTTTAAAAGGCATTAGTTATGAACCTTAGAATTATATTGAGCCGCTTATTAAGCATTACATTTTTTCTAGCACTTTTTGCCTGCTCAGCAACACAAACAAAAAATGCTGACAGCACTTCGGAAGCAAGGTTTAACAATCAACGGCATTCTGATAATCGACCGAATATTATTTATATTTTGGTGGATGATATGGGTATAGGTGACATTCAACCCTATGGTCAAAAAATTATCCAAACACCAAATTTGTCGAGAATGGCTGCGGAGGGGATGCGTTTTACGCAACATTATGCGGGCAATACGGTGTGCGCGCCGTCGCGCGCTGCGCTTATGACAGGACAACACAGTGGACACGGACAAATTCGCGGTAACTATGAACTCGGCGGCTTTGAGGACAATAACGAATGGGGCCAAATGCCGCTGCACCCAGCAACAAAAACACTGGGCAAGGTGCTACAGTCCGCCGGTTATACCACGGCGCTAATTGGAAAATGGGGCCTGGGTGGACCAAGTTCTTATGGCGTGCCGACCAAACAGGGCTTCGATTATTTCTTTGGTTATCTGGACCAAAAGCAGGCTCACAACCATTATCCCACGCATCTGTGGGAAGGCGAAAACTGGTTCCCGTTAAATAATGCGTGGCTGCATTCGCATGCGCAATTACCACCGGGAGCAAACCCAAACGACCCAGCTGTATACGAAGAATTCAAACGCGAAGATTTTGCACAGCAAAGACTGACGAATAGAGCAGTGAAATATATTGCGGAAAAACGTGATAAACCGTTTTTTCTTTACCTCTCTTACGCCGCTCCGCATGCAGCTCTGCAAGCACCGGACGAGGAAATTGCCGCTTACGATCACCTGCCCGATACGCCTTATGACGGTAAATCTGCGGGAAGATATATTCCCAGTTTTAGGCCTCGTGCAACGCGGGCAGCGATGATTAGCCATATCGACAAAGGTATTGGAGCCGTATTCGCTAAATTAAAAGAACACGGGCTCGACGAAAACACCTTGGTGATTTTTTCCAGCGATAATGGCCCGAGTTTCGAAGGCGGCGCCGACCTCAAGTTTTTCGATAGCAACGCTGAATTCCGCGGCTATAAACGGGATTTATATGAAGGCGGAATACGCATGCCTACCCTGGCAAGGTGGCCTGGTAAAATTGCACCAAACTCAATTAATGACCACGTATCCGCGTTTTGGGATGTACTACCAACACTAGCTGAAATCGCCGGTGGCAAAGCACCCAAAAACATCGACGGCATATCGTTTTTACCCTCGCTAACAGGCGCCGGTAATCAGAAAAAACACGAGCACTTGTATTGGGAATTTCACCATTTCAACGGCACGCATTCACAGGCTATAAGAATTCGCGATGACAAAAACGGAGACTGGAAAGCGCTTAGGTTTTTTAAGCAAAAAGGCGATGTAGATCCGCCTATCGAGTTATACAATTTACGCGACGATCCCGCGGAAAAAACTAATCTTGCATCGCAATACCCGGAGCTCGTTCGCCATGCAAAAAAAGTGATGCGAAATTCAAGAACACGTTCATTTATTGATACTTGGAATTTTGACTACTACAAAGGGAAAAGGTAATTTTTTCGGTATTGCCAATGAGCACAGCTATAGGAAATAAAAGCAAGAAAATAAAAAAATTCGATTTACTGAATATCCTTAGCAGCGCTCCCATCATATATGAACAAGTAATATCAAAGCAGGATTGCTTGTTTTTATAACTTATTTAAACAGTAATTTGAGTGCCAAAAAATGCCACTACGTCGACATTGAACATCACAGACAGTATCGACTTACGTGATTGTGCGCTCGTATGTGAAACTTATAGCGACTTATCGATAGATAAACTGCTAACATTGTCGGCTTGA
>JANQJB010000035.1 GCA_028281865.1 Marinagarivorans sp. | reverse complement strand
GAAAATTTATTACGATATCAAATGCAATGGTGAGAGACAAACGAGAGTGGTGTTTACATTAATTCTTTAAGTAATTGACACCACAGTCGCTTGTTAGGCTTTTTCGTGGTATTCATATTGTTCTGCAAGATACGCATAATTTAGCAAGAATAAACCGCCAAGTTTACCTACTACTTGCTTATCGTAATATCGCATTGAAACTAAAACTTCTTTTTCCTGGCTGCTTAAAGTACCTTCCAATTCCGTTATCTCTTTTTCTGTTATCCTTTTCTCTATGTCGTGAGCATAACGATTTCTAAGTTTATTTAGAGACAATAAAATACCTTTTTTACCCTTATTAATACCGTTGAGAGCTATCGCTAATTCTACTTTTTGACGGAAATTTAAACTATCAGTTTGAAATTCCTTCGGGTTAGGTAGCTTAATCTCAATAATTTTTACCAAAAAATGTTCGATCACTAGATGGCAACGTATTACAACCTGGAGATGGTCATCCTGGTTTACAAGATCTAGTACTTTATCATCCATACCCTTCTCCATTTATTGCCTAACAGTGCATTATACGGAATCCGTATTTTACCTAATTATGCCGATTCCGTATAAGTCGATTTGTTTTCGCTTTACAAGGCACCGAAACATACGTATTCTCTGCGCCAAGAATTGATAACTTACAGGGAGCATGTTTCGGTGTCAAAGGACTGTGCAGAGAAAAGGTTTTGGGATCTCTATATCTCATGCTTACATCAAAATAATGTTAAACCCACCGCGCATCGCTGGTTTGTGCGCAATATTGAGCGCTTTATTCGCTCTTCCACCAGCTCTAAAATAGCTCAAAAATCAAGCAGTGATATCGAAGCTTAATCTTACACAGTTCGGGCGAAATCCACGCCTTGAAGCCTGGCAATTTGCTCAGAATGTCAATGCACTTCGTATCTTATATTGTGATTTACTAAAACCGGATTGGGCCGGTAGCTTTGACTGGCAGTATTGGATAGATTCTGCTCAGGAATTGGAATCTTGTCACCCAACGTTAGCTCGTGAGCAAAACCCTATTAGCCTATCGGATTCCGATGATACTCCATTAGCAGGGATTGTTAGCGCGGTTAAAAAGCAAGCGATTAATAAGTTGCGCGAAAAGCTCCGTTCAAAAAATTATACGATAAGAACTGAAACAACTTATGTTACTTGGGTTTTAAGGTTTCTGCGATTTGATGAAGGACAGGATGTTTCGGCATTATCGGACAAAGAGGTTAAATATTTTTTAAATCACTTAGCTGTTGATCAAAGTGTAAGTGCTAGTACTCAGCAAATTGTGATTAGCGCTGTTGTTTTCTTTTTTAACCAAGTTTTGACTAAAAAAACAAACGACTTTGGTGAATTTATTAGAGCATAAAGCACTAAGCGCTTACCCGTGGTCATGTCGCGTGATGAGGTTAAATAATTAATTTTTGCTATTAATAACGAAAAATATGCGTTAATGGCTAGCCTGCTTTATGGTACCGGTATGAGGTTAATGGAATGTATTCGACTGCGTGTGTTGGATATTGATTTCTATAATAATAAAATCCATAGGGCTCGCTGCCTAAGGGTAATGTTACAGGCCAATCCAAGTGTTGAGTATCGCCATGGAATTGATCAATATTTTCCATTTCGATATTGAGAATCATGCCCTGAACAGGTTTGCGATAGGCCTCGGGCACACTCGGGTGGTCCGCTTGCACAAAGGCCAGATTGATTGAAGCTTGATCCGCCATGCTTATATGCCAGTACCACTCAGACTTAAATACCACTTCAAAGCCGAGTTTCTCAACAAAAAAATCAGCTGCTTTGCGGCCTTCTAACGTGCATAAAATAGGATATAACTGCTTAGATCTTTCATGGTTTGTCTCCGTGGGATAAACAATGAAGGACAAACTTTAACAAGCAAGCAGTGGCGGTTTTTGATCGAAATTGCTCTGGGTGCTTCGAAACTAAGCCTTTCAATTACAAGCTTATCAACAAAGGTGCCGGCAAAGGATTATGATCAAAGATGAACCTTTAAAAGAAGCCTTAGTTCTGCGTGAGACCGACCTAGCTGCATCAGCTAGCATGTTGTAATCAATTCCTCCTTTCGAAAAGCGGACAGTCATAATCCGCGAACCCCGTTCTAAAACCTGATTTTAAGGTCCCAAATTGCGTTTTAGGACGCATCGTGCCAGCTCTGCTGGTAAAGTGGGGTCGATCAGTTGATCAGCCGATTGCGCCTAAATTAACTAGGCCATTCTTTTAAAAAGTTTGGGAGATAAATATGTGCTACTTGAAATGTGGTTTGCGCCGCGGGGTATCAGGGTGTGCTTTTTTAATGGGTGTGCTGTTTACCCTATCAGCAATAGCTAAGCCTAATTCCATGGAAGAGCGAATAAATCGAGATTTCCAAGCGGGCAACCTCAACGGTTTGCATACGGTGATGGTTTGGCACAAGGGTGAAATCATCGCGGCCAATCACTTCATTGGCGAAGACAGGAACTGGGGTCAATCACTAGGCAAGGTAGAACACTCTGCCACAACACTTCATGATTTGCGTTCTATTACCAAGAGCATTACAAGTTTGCTATACGGTATTGCCTTAGCAGAAGGAAAAGTCCCCAATGTGAAGAGCAGTCTGGTCGAGCACTTTCCTGAATACGCCCATTTAGCCGGTGATAAGCAAAGGCAGAAAATTACCATTCATCATACCCTGAGTATGCAAATGGGACTGGAATGGAATGAGCGCCTGCCCTATACCGACCCTCGAAATAGCGAGACAGCCATGGAATTAGCGCAAGATCGCCATCTTTATGCTTTGAGTCAGCTAATTGTCGAGCAGCCAGGGAAGCGTTGGATTTATAACGGTGGTTCAACTGAGCTTATTGCTAAGTTAATCGAGAAAGGCACTGGTAAGTCGTTGACCGACTATGCCAACGAAAAGCTCTTCAAGCCACTTGGGATTTCAACATTTGGCTGGACTACTAACAAGGATGGTGGAGCGGTTGCAGCGGCTGGTTTGCGCTTATCGGCGCAGGATCTTATTAAAATTGGCCAGTTAATTTTAAATGATGGTCTTTATGCAAAAAAACAAATTGTGTCGAAGGACTGGTTGAGGCAATCGTTTGCTCGTACTGTAGATGTGCCTTTTGGCGTTCACTACGGTTACTTTTGGTATGTCTCTCCTAAAGGCGCACCGACACAATGGGTGGCAGGTTTTGGCAATGGTGGCCAGCGTCTTCTAGTCGATAAACAAAATCAACTCATTCAGGTAGTGCTTGCTGGAAATTATAACCAGAGGGATGCATGGAAAGTGCCGGACAGACTGCTAAATAATTTTATTCTTCCTGAAATATCTTCATCGAAATAGCGTGGGTGTAAGTGTTGTACTCAATTGAAAATACCGATATTAATTTTTTGTGGGAAAAAGACTTACTGACACTGCCAGTCATCGTAAAATTAAAACAGACTTTATTATGGTTATTTCTAATTTTTTGAAGTCCATCTTTTTATTCGCCATTATATAAACGTAAAAATCCTTCTCTCTCATCCTTTTCTCCTGGATCCCGTGTCAAGCACGGGATGACGTTACGTGGGCATTTTACAAATGGTTCAACTTTTTCACGAAACGGACATCGGAACATGTATTGCTAATCCAGTGTAGACATATCCATCGATTGCAATACGCCAAAATTAGATTGGCTCGTAATAAATTTTTGACACCTATCTTTTATTATGTTGAGCTTAGAGCTTTTTAATAGCATTTCAGCTGCCTTTAATGCCTCATTGTCTCTCAGAACATATATACACTCAACTTTGACATATTCGTTCTCAGATGATCTAAGTAAGCATCGTATATAATCTTTTTCCTCTTTTCCCGCAATGAAAATGCAAGGTACCAGTATCTCTTGTTCGTCACTTTCTTTTAGTAATCTTTTTGCATCTTCTTTGGCTTCTTCGCCTAATAATCTCAAGCATGCACCTAGAACGTATTTATTGTGGTTTTCCTTAAGCAGTCTTTTCGCATCGTCCTTGGCTTCATCACCCAATAGCTTCAGGCAAGCGATTAGCGCATTTTGATTTTGGTTTTCCCTAAGTAGTCTTTTTGCATCTTCTTTAGCTTCATCGCCCAATAATTTTATGCAGGCAACGAGTATTTCACCGTTTTGACTTTCTTTTAATAGTTGTTTAGCCTCCTTATTAGCTTTGCTTCCTAGTAAGTCAAGACAAACGCTTACGACTCCACCGTGTTTTTTATTTTCCTTCAGCACTTTTCTTACGTCATTCTCTGTTAGCAGCTGTTTTTCTTTACCTTTAGTTTCTTCACTCAATTTCCTTAAGCAACGTACTATCACATCAGGACTTTTATTCGTTTTTAATAGCTCCTTGGCGATATCCTTAAATTTAAGACGCGAATAAACAAGCGCTTTTCTGACTTTGCTAAGGTTCAAATAGGGTTGCCCCTCAATAAGATCGGTAGCAATTATTTTTGCTAGTTCAGAGTCTCCCGCCCCTTTTATATGATGCATCCAATTATTATGAAAGTAGTAGGGTTCTTTATAGGGAACCGTTCGCCATCCATCTGGATACTGAGATTTATAGGCAGAAAAAAACTTGGTATTTAACTCGACAATATCAGTACCTTGATTGGCAATGTAGTCACGCAATAAATCGTGTAATCTTAAAGAAAGGTCGTCGATGCGGTTTAATAAGGAAGCTTCAACGAGAATATCTATTGCATCTAGTGGATCTTCATCGGAGCCGACTAAGTAGTGCCAGAAAACTTCTAAAGTAGCATCTGAAATATTCTTGTCTTCCGGGAAAATAATCAGTGTGAAAAAGAGCTTGCGAACGTATTCTGGTAAAGCCTCCACGCTAACGTGGAAGGCTTTAAATAAGTTTTCATACGAATAATCATGGGTCAAAGGAATTTTTTCTAAGTGTGCATTTTGTAGCCTAATTAGAGCATTTTCCCAGCGGTTCTCCGGTTTTCCTCTTACCATACTACCTATTGCTGCAATCGCCAGGGGTAAGTTTCCACATTCTTGAACGATCGCTGAAGCTTGTTTCGGTAACTGTTCTCGATCGCAATCGGAATATTGAGCCAACAGCGATAAGGCTTGTGAATCCGACAGCAAATCAATGGGGCATTCGTGAGCGTTTATATTTTTTAGTAAAGAAGCATTGCGTGTTGTAAAAAGATAAGTAATTTTCGATTCAAATAAATTGAAGTGCTTGAAGTAACTGACATCCCATATATCGTCGAAAATAAACAAGCATTGCTTTTCTTTCAGTGCTTGGTTTAACAAATCTTTGCCTTCTCTCAAATTTGTTGGCGACTGCTCAACCCCTAGATTACTAAGAATGTACTTTTGGTGGTCTAGAAGGTAATCGTCGTCAATATCTTGCCTAAATTGCAACCAGAATATTCCCCCGCTAAACTTGGCTCGCACCGCTTCGTCATGTGCTATTGCAATTGCCAAAACTGTTTTACCAATTCCTCCCATACCCTGAGCACCAACAAACCTATTAGCATTAGTAATGCCGGTAGCGAGTTCCCCATCTTTCACAATTTTGTCGAGGAAAGGAGTCAGATATTCATTGCGTGGTAGGTAGTTGGGTGGTAATGACGGAACAGAATATAAGTTCCCAAGATTATTTTTTGATAAACCTTCGTCGCAAGTTGGGGCATTTGTAGAAATTGAAGTTACATGATTAATAATTGTTGCAAACCCTTCATCAAGATGCGACTTTTCAGTACTGTGGTTCATACCCGAAATTAAGCTAAGCAATTCGTCAATTGAACCCGCAATTCTTTCATAATGCTTTAGTTCTTCATGAGACTCAGCCGCTACATTAGTACGTTTGACTGAAGAGAGTTGCTTGTTCAACTCTACGGTCTTGTTTTGCCAATAATCAATATAGGGTTTGCGATCATCAAAACAGTGAAACTCTGTACCTGCAAGTACTATTGGGAATATGTGTTCTTTAATTTTATCTCTGTGGTTACGGGAGATTTCGAGTAGCTCATACATACAATTTGGAGATTTGAAGTAGAAGTCACAGAGCACCAAAATAATTGCGTTACCTTCTGCGAGTTTATCCATATACTCGCGAATAGACTGACCATATTTGATTTCGCTTTTATCTGTCTTAACCTCAATTTCGCTCGCTTCGCAGCACGCGACTAATTGGTCAAAGGTCCCGCTATCCCTGGCGCTTCGCCACGAATATGAAATGTAGACACTCTTGGAATTCAAGACATCGACTCCTTGCACGTATATTTAATACAAGCTGAATAGTTCACTGAAACTCGCCCAATATCGTCTTTATAAAAGAACCTGAAATTAGCGCAGTACAAAACAGCTTTCTCGATTTCAGTTTTGGACGATATTTTGCTAGACCATATTTTATTATTAGTTTGCAGCTTAGCCAATGTCCGTTGGACAAAGGCTGAGCTAATCATAACATTATCGGCTTAAACTCAGTACGCCAGGTGATGTCAGAGAGATAGTTTTGGTGCCACGTGCTTTGGTGTTTTATCGAAGTACAACTGGCCTATTTCGAAGCATAGATCTAAAATTTTTTTTCAATAGGCCGTATGAGTTTATGCAAGCCAGCGCTATTTCGTTTTCCATGAACCATCAACGCTTTGTATGTAGTTACCTGGCAGGGTTTTATTTATCGCTTTTTGTCCAGCCAGTTGCTCGACTGTTGAAATAGGTTTGCCTATATCTTTTGCTATTGCTTCGTAGCGCGCCTTACGCTTGCTATTGATGTCATCGATAAGCGCTTTTATGTCTGCGCTTGGATTGGATTTTACCGCTGCGAGGTAGCCGGTTAAAGTTTCACCGACAAGGCCGTTACGCTTAGCGTCTTTTAATTCAAGCGCACTTGCAGAAATGCTGAAAATTAAAGTTAGCAATAAAGCGAATACTTTGAAACCAGTAAAAATAGTTGTTTTAGTTGTCACGTTCTTTCCCCTCCTAAATTTTAAAATAAACCTGAATCATCAGACATAATTTCGTCGAGTTCTTTTTCGACTTTCACTAATACTTCTGCCGTGATGTTATGATTTAAGTTAATTGTTATCGGTTTATCCGGGATTTGAACCTGGACGCAAGCGGTTAGGGCAAGAGTCAAAATGGTCCCTATGACAAGCACCCTGAGTTTGGTTAAATAGTTGCTATTCAATGTATTGTTCCTCTTAATGTATATTTCCTATCAATGTGTTTTGCCTTTAAATATCGACCTATTTAGTGAATTGTTAAGTATTATCGTTGGCAAAAAGGTTTATGTAAATCTTGTGCCGTCTTTTTTGCAAAAAACTCCTGTATTTGTGTTTCAAGCCCGGAGCGAATTCGCATAGCTTGCAAGATGGGTGGAAAGTCGATGTTCGCGTTATGATTTAGGTTGACTTCGTGGCCATCATAGAACTCGGGGTTCCTGCCTCGAATTGAAGACTTTAATTGTAGCACCTCCCCATTAAAGCTCGCTTCAGATTTAAGCACCTCATATTCAAAGTTTTTCAGCACGTCGAGCGTCAATTTTAACTGTGGGTCTAAATCTTCACTTTGCGATAAATCAGATTCGTATTTTATTATACCGCCTGCCGGTGCGCTTAATTCCCCCTTCTCTAGTAATACTGCGGTATCTGATATCGTCATAGGTAGTGTTCCGCTTACAAAGCCCGTGGTAAATAATCCGTCGACTTTTAGTTCCTCTACAGCTTTGGAAAGGCTCAGTGAATCTAATTCAATATTAACGGGTGAATCACTGCTTAAATCGATTTTTTGATCCTTGATTGAGAGGCGTCCTCCCCAAAGTTCTCCTTCGAATAATTCAGTATCAATTAACCAGCTTTTTTCTGTCCCAATGACGCGCCCGTTAAAACTCACGTCGGTCAGCATTGTTCCTGTATTAACCGAAAAGATCGAGCTGGTAATGCCAAACAGCCAATCTTGCTTGCTCGATTTTAGCTCTGGTGAAATTAACTGGAGCTGAACCCCCTCAAAACTCGCCCCGGGGGCGATGCCATTTACACCGTCAAGAGTCAGATTGATTTTTGGGCGTTTTTGTTCGCCTGTTTGCTGCTTCAATTGCGACCATTCAATATCTGCGGTCAACCTGCCTCCAGTAAAATCAATTGGCAATGTACGATCGTTTAACCACTGCCGTAACGTGGCCTCGGGGTTAAAATAGCGTTCTATACTCGCGCTGAAGTTTTGCTCTTCTTCGTTATTGCTATATCTTCCTGCGGCAAGTAACTCATCGCACTGGTTTCTGAGTTCTATGGCTATAGAGTCAAATCCTACACTTTTTAAGCCACTTATTTTGTTATTAAAGGGCATGGCAACAGCATAGTTGAGCGGCGGAACTTTAATCACTTGAGCGTCATTTGTATGCAGAGATAAGCCTGATTGCGATGCATTAAGCGTTAGTTTCTTTTCCTTCAGTTCTAGCTGAGCTTCCAAGTTTAAGCCAGATACCTTTGTTGCAGTATGCGACAAGGATTGCGTTTGGATATTAATGTTGGCCGCCAAAGGTGTGTCAATAAGATCGCGGGGTTCTTTTAAGTTCAATTTTATTGTAGATGTTTCTATGGCAATTTGTGGTTGAACAATAATAAAGTCTTGCAACTTTAATTGTTGCCCATCAATTTGTATCGGATTTGGGAAGCTGATGGCTAAATTGTTATTGCTGACAGAGATTTTTTTCTCGGAGTTTAAAATCGCATCTTGGAAATCTAGCTTTGATAAATTAAACGCGTAGTTTGTTTGAGCCAAACTTATTCGGGAGGAGACCTCAAATAGTACACGACTTAAATTGAAGGGCTTCAACGAGAAGTTCTCAGCGACGACGTTATTAATGTTGAAAGTGGCAAGGCTTTTTTCGTTTTGTGAAAATTCTAATAGGATTGGGTGACTAACTATTATCTCGGGAATAGCTTTTTCATTCGCATGCGTAATATTGGGTAGGTTTATCTCAATCGGCTCTGGTATTTTTAAGTGGTTGATTATCGGATCGCTTTGCCCTGTTTGAATTCGGTTAATGCTTACAATTGAATTTTCAAGGTTTCCTGGCTCAAGCTTTAATTCGAGGTCGCCGTTATTTAATTTGTAAGAAAAATTTACGTTTAGATCAGATTCGAGGCCATACTGTTGTGTAATATAAGTGATCTTGTCTAATTTTATTTCGATACTACCCAACAAGTTTGCTTGCAATATATCTTCTATATTCGAGGGGAGTTCAGTTGCAATTGCTATATGAGTTTGCCCGCCATTAATTGAATTTTTTGTTGGAATGAAAACGGGCAAATTTGTTTTTTCTGAGGTAAATTGAATTAAATCGCCAACATCAAATTTAGTTGCCGTAGTTATCGAAATGCTGCCTGGTTTTTCGGCAATACTCGCTTCCGCCATTAAAAGTGGTTTATTTGAGTGTTGGTCTATAACGGACATGCTGGCGATATTGTGTGTATTGACTAGAAAGATACTCTTGACGATATCCCCTGCTTGTAACTGGGCTTCTACTGACAATTCGGCCTGTAGTGAATTTAGTAAAATGTGAATATTTTCAATTGACTCATTGATTGTGAACGAACTAAAAAGTGGACTGTCGATGTGATTAATTCTGATATTGATCTCAGGTAATTGGGGCAGGTGCTTGCTGGGCAGGAAGTTACTTAGGTTTAGACTTTCTATTTTGCTGTTGCGACTACGATGCTTTTGATCATCTAAAGCTGGTATAAAAATAATTCGATCTATATCGACTTTGAAAGAGTTTAATGACAAGAGTGAATATCGTAATTTTGCATTGTTGATTTCGAATTGGCCGTAATTTTTATGCTCGAGTTTTAGCCGTATCAAGTGTGACCGGGTCAAACCTGGGTGCGAGATTCTAATCTCCTGGATATTCCAATCTTTTTGGCTAAAACTGTGTTTGACGTACTTTTCAATAAGGAAGGGAAATAAGAGATAAGCCAATATGCTTACAAAAAAAACTGTGAATAAAGAATATTTTGTAACTTTCTTCATAAATATGACGACATAATGAATAAACAACATCGTGTAAATGTTGCCTCACATTGCGTTCGTTTGCTGCAAAACGCTACTTAAATGCCTTGGTGAACACAAGATAAATCAGTTAGAATCCCCCAGCAAATCTATCCGACAACTCGCCATTTTTTCAATTACTCACAACGCGAAGAGGGTCTTACCATGGCACTTACAGAATCAACAATGATGGCGCTACAGACGCCAGCACCTAACTTTGAACTGCCTGCGACTGATGGTCGAACGATTAGCTTAGCAAATTTTGCCGATGCTGATGCATTGGTAGTGATGTTTATTTGTAACCACTGCCCTTACGTTATCCATATTGCGCCTACTTTGTCGGAATTGGCTAAAGAATATACAGAGAAAAATGTTGCCTTTGTGGCGATCAATAGCAACGATGTAGAAAATTATCCCGCTGACGGCTTTGAGAAAATGAAGGAGGAGGCGAGTAGTCGCGATTATTGTTTTCCCTATTTATTGGATGAATCTCAGGAAGTAGCTAAAGCCTATAGTGCTGCCTGCACACCCGATATTTACGTCTTTGATGGAGATCGCGAACTGGTTTACCGCGGGCAGTTTGACGATACTCGACCCAATCGAATTTCCTCTGGTAATTATAATTCTGGAGATAACCCTGCTACCGGAGCTGATTTGAAAGCAAGCTTGGATAAGGTACTGGCCGGCGAGCACGTGTCGGAGGAGCAGATCCCCTCTATGGGTTGCAATATAAAATGGAAAGAGGGCAATGCGCCTGATTATTTCGGTTGATATTAATCCAATTCTGGCGGCGTGAATTTTCTAATTTGCGCCGTGACATCTTTTATATTTTTTTCCACTATTGCAAATGCATGGATCGTTGCGACCAATTCGGATCGGGGGCAAAATAGTTCCGTTCAGGTAATACCAACGGTCATTTTCCTTAATAAATTTTGATTGCTCATGTAGTTGCCCAACGGGCGATGCGCTGTAAAAGGCTACATATTCCACCGTGTGTTGGCGGTCATCCGTTTTTAATATTTTAAGCCCCATCCACTGCGTGCTTTCAATCGTCGAGCGCAAAACTTCTTCATCGTTCTCTTTGCGTTGGCTCGGGTGTAAGGTGGCAATCAAATAATGAATATTGCCAGTCAAAAATGCGTAGAAGCGCGAGCGCATTAAAGCCTCGGGTGATGCAGCAGGTAGCTCGCCTTTTATAATCGCGGGGCAACATTTTTCGACAGGGAGTTGGCTGCCGCAAAGGCACAGTTTGGATGTAGGCATTATCAAAACCGGTTTATATTCAAGAGCTTGTTAATAATCTAACGCATGTCTGCGCTCGGTTGGAATGCGGTTTGACCATTTTTTGTGGCCTATTTCGGGTTTTGCAACTTTTTTATTTCTCAGGCGTACATCCAAGGCACATACATTTGAATCAGGAATTGTGACCATGAGAATTTTAAAGTTTGCCTTTTGTTTGTTATCCCTTGTTGGTACGAGTTTGTTGTTATTTGCTTGTGGTAGCTCATCGAGTCCGTTTGGTGATGAATACGGCTCGCCTTCGGCAAGCTCCTCAAGCTCTTCGAGCGCAAGTTCAAGCGGTGCGGAGCCGCCGCAAACGGCTGAATTGTCAAAAAGCCGCTCATTGGCTGGCGAGATATGGACCACAGCTGGGCAGTCTTTGTATACCTTTAAAAACGATACACACCTGCAGTCAAATTGTAATGGCGTTTGTGCGGATAACTGGCCACCGCTGCTCGCCGAAGAGGGGACTGAATATCAATATCCTTTTGCAACCCTCGAAAGGGATTCGGGTGAGAAACAAGTTGCTCTGCGTGGCAAACCACTTTACACCTATATATCGGATACCGAAGATGGTGATATTAATGGTGACGGCTTGGGAGACGTTTGGTATTTAGCGTATACAGGTCCAGCACAATTGGCGCTTGACGCTTCGTTGCTGGCGTCCGCAGGGCAAGTATTGCAAGGTCTGTATGAGAACGGAGCTGTTGTGAGTGAATTGGTCGAAAAATCAGGTTTTTCGCTTTACACTTTTGCTAACGATATTCAAGGTCAGTCGAATTGCACCAGCGCTGGATGTATTAATAGTTGGCCGCCGTTATTAGCTGACCAAAATGCAAATGCCACAGAACCGTATTCTCTTATTGATCGAGCTGATTCAAATTATCGCCAATGGGCCTACAATGGCAGTCCGCTTTACTTTTATAGCGGCGATAATGAAGCCGGTCAAACGCTGGGTGCTGATATCAGTAACTGGGCTTTAGCTCGCCCCAATAATTTTATTTTTAACGATAGTCAACTTGTTGCGCTTGGAAAGGTTCATCTCGCTACTCCTGGAGATACTGGCGAAGTCATTACTCAGATTGCGAAAGATGGTTTTAGTCTTTACACCTTTGACAACGACGCGGCGAATCAATCTAACTGTTTTGACAATTGTTTAGCGAATTGGCCCGCGTTAATGGCAGCCGACGGCGCACAAGCTTTCGGTGAATTTACGCTTATCGATCGCGGTGATAGCAAACAGTGGGCCTTCGAAGGTCAGCCACTTTATTTTTATCGCGACGATGTGAACCCGCAAGACAAATTGGGAGATGGCCTTGGCGGTGTGTGGCACCTAGCGGAAAAAACCAGCGCAACACAACTCGATGAGGATGACGATTCAACTTATGACTCCTATGGGCAATATAGTTTTTAGGTCATTGCTTTTTCATTAAGTTAGTCTTGGGCTAGTAGAAATCTTAAAGGGAGCAGGTGAGTATTTCTACTTATCAACACCGAGACATGAATTGGGGGTTATTTGCAAGACCCGCGCTGGGCGCTCCCCCTTAATCCGGCAAGCCGGTCCGGCCAACAATCTTAAATTGTTGTCGTTCGAACTGCGCGCAAAGCAGTGCTTTGCAAACACTTGTCTCACCCATGTAGGCTCGATCGCGCGAGCACTGGCAATTGCTCCGGAACGCCGGACCGCTGCATTGCCAGTATTTCCTCCATCCTTGGAGGTCATCCAGCGCGCGACGGTCTTGCAAACAACCCCCAATCCATGTCTCTCAGAATTTATAGGGCAGTAAGGCATTGTTGGCTTTTTTCAATTTAGTAAGGATTTCTTTTTGAGTCAGAAACTTCCGACGAACAAAACCTTTTATCGTCGGCTTCTTATTTTTGATATCAAATTAATATTTAATATCAAAAATTAAATCGCAGAGAATAAGTTGCAAATACTCTTTGTACTTCAGGCAAAGCAGAGTTATTGGAATTGTTGGGCATGAAGCGAGCATAGCGCAGCGAAAAGTTTTGTTGTTTATCTATTTGATAGCTGATATCAAAATCAATTTCATCGCCATGATTATTTTGATTAAACGCATCGTCAATAACCGCATAAAAACGGTGGTAGCGGATATCCAGTTTCCAAGGGCTATGACGCCACAATAAACGTAGTGAGTAATCTTCAATACCTTGACTAGGGGTAGTTAAAAATAAATCAGCCCAGCCCTGGTGTTCATGTCCCGTCGCTAATGAAGCTGTAAATGCAGCGATTCCGTCACCGTCAAGCCGTTCGTATTGAGCAAAGAGTGAAATTTCGCCATAACCTGTGCCCAAGGTTAAATGGTGATAATCGAGTTTTTTTGTATGGTCATCTTGATCTTGTAGCGCATATAGTAGCTTGGTGTGGTAGCGCCAAGAGCCGTGTTTTATATTAAATTGATAGCGAAAACCGGCAGTTGCGCTCGATAATCTGGTTGCCGTTTTATTTTCGATATCGAGGAAAAACCAACTAAATTTATGGTAATCAAAACCCTCGTAGGCTAATTGAATAGCGTGAGTGTTGTGCCGATGTCGCCCTCGTCTAGCTAGAGGTCTCTTACCTCCTTCTGCTGCAAAATTTAGATCAGTTGATCGCAGTGCTGGGCCCGCATCTATGCCGAAAATCCGATGAGTATTTGCGATGTAGTGATAGTTAAAAATAAAATTATTTAAGCTCGTATAACGCAGAGAAAGGGCATCAAAGCTCTGCTCGTTTTGCCAGACTGCGATGTGACCGATAAATCTCTCTTCATCCCAAGACAGTGTTTGCCTACCAACTTGGGTATCGGCGCCAGCAATATTAAAAGAAAAAAAAGCTTGGTTTAAATCTACGCCAGGTGCATCGGGGATAACAGGTTTACCGTTAAAGCGAACCCCGTCGCTATGCTCGTCTTTCAATGCGCTTGCGACGTAATCTAACTCGAATGTACTTGTTAGATTGTTGGCCCATTGGCTCTGAATATTTGCTCTAATACGTGAGGATGCTGCATGACCGTCGTTTTCAGCAACATCCAAAGCTGCCAAACGCGAGCGAAAATTTAAATTAAAGTCATGCCGATCACCCAATGCCGAGGCGGCGCATGGCAGTGCGAATATTAACAAGGCTGGTAAACATCTCATTTTTATTGCCAGTCTTCTGCGTTGCCATCGTGCAAAAAAGTGGTGCCTTTCATTTTGTCCATTTCTTCGTAGAGCTTATCGGGCATGGGGTTTTGACGCGCATCCATATACTTCAGCGTGGGAAGCTGGTGGATATCAAAGTGTTCCATTTTGTTGTTGAAAACAACTATCTTTTCCAGCTTTTCAAGCGCGCTGTAGTTGAACTGTGTAAGCAGATTATTGTTGACTTTGATTAATTTAAAACTGGGCAAGCTATTTAACTCAAGTGTAACAAGACGATTATTAAATAAATAAACTTTGCTCAACACAGGCAAGCTGGATAAGGAAAAACTTGTAAGCTTGTTACGTGCTAAGTTTAACTCTTCAAGTCGTGTTAGACCCGACAATTCGGCTTGTTTAATATTATTGTTATATAGCGATAATACCCGCAAATTCTTAAATTGCTGTAATCCTTCTACAGAGTGAATTTTTTTATTGTGGCATTTGATTTTTGTAAACTGCTCTGCCTTGGTCCACTTGTTCTTTTTGGCAATTTGTGCAACGCACTCGCGGAGGTTTTTATCGTCGAACTCAAAGGCATGGAGTGGTGTGTATTCAATTCCAAGCAAAGCAACAAGTATGGCAATGACTGTACTTTGGCGGGCTATTTTAGGTAATGAATAACTACATTTAGGTAGTGAATAACTGTATTTAGGCAGTGAGTAATTATACAGCCGCTTAAAGCAACGGTTAGCCTTGCTTTTCATTGTTGCGGACACGTGCAAGCCCTATATCGAATTAGAGAGCGCCGATTATATTTAAGCCCACGAAGAATTTACATCGATATTTTTGTATCTCGGGCTTTTAGCTTTTTTCGCTATCGGTTTTCAGGCGCACACAGACACCTTTTGCAAGTATCCGATCGCTTGGCTCGTCTATCGGTGAGCCGCCGTCTTCTTCGATGGTCAGCAATAGAGATTCAGCATCTTTCACCAGGCGCCATTGCGCTTCGTCAATTTCGATACGCGAGTCGCTCGCTTGTTCGAGTACAACTAGCGGGCGAATTTCGCCGTCGCGTTTTGATTTTGCCCAAATTTGTAAGTCCTCATCAGGTACCATCTTGTAGTCTCTCTCCCACTGCAGGATCAAGGTATCACCCGTATCAGCGGTTAATGCGGTCAGTGTTGCAGCTCCAGATTCATCGGTTAGTACTGCAACATAAGCCGGAGAAAAAACGGGACTTGTCGGAGTAACAAGTAAAACAATAACTAAAATAGCCGCACCAATGGCCGAGGGAATACCCCAATAGCGCCAACCTGACCACCAACTCGGTGCTTTTTCCTCGGCGGGGCTGGGCCATAATTTCTGTTCAATTGCTGGCCAAACGCTGTGGTTAGGCGGAATTTCTTTTGTTTGCTCATTGAACTCCATTAGACGTTGCTCCCAAAATGCGACGAGTTCTCTGGCTTGGCTATTTTCCGCGAGTATCTGTTCAAACTCTTCGCGCTCCGCGCCGCGCAGTGTGCCGCTAACATATTCAAAGGCCTGCGTGTCGAAATCTTCGCTCATGCCAAACCTCCGGAATTTGCCAGTAAACACTCTTTTAAGCTTTTAGCGCCGCGGTGCAGCCAAGATTTAACTGTATTGACTTTAGCACCTTGCTGCTCAGCAATTTCCTCGCGCGAATAGCCCTGTAAGTAGGCGAGTTCTATACAGCGCCGGATTGCGTCGCTGAGTTGGCTGAGACAATATTGAAGTTTTTGATTGTCTTGGTTATGTGACACGAGTGCCTCTGGGGAAGGCGTTGCGCTAGCAAACTGATCGACACAGGTGTCTTCGTCGTTGTCGAGGATAGTTTGTTGTTTTCGGTTTTCCTTTTCTAGCCTGTCAAGTGCTCGATAGCGTGCAATGCTCGTCATCCAGGTCAGCGGGCGGGCTTTATCTGCGCGGTAGGCAGCGGCGTTTTGCCAAATTTGAATAAAGGCTTCTTGTAAGACTTCTGAACTGGTATCGCTATTTTTAACAATGCGAAATATTATGCCGTTTAAATAGGGCGCTGAGCTCTGATATAGTGAATGCAGTGCTGTTTTATCTTTAAGCGCGCAGCGGGCGATTAAATCTTCGAGATCTTTTTGGGAGTCGTTTGCTTGCATCTTCACTACGCTCAATATATCGGTTGCATAAGGTTAATCAGAGCTTCCTATATTATTCTCTTACGCCTGAAGACAAATAAAGTTGCACGTGTTGGTGTCAACGGGGTGCAGTTATTTTATGCCGTGCGGCCTAGATCTTAACGTTATTAGCGGGCTTGTAACAGAATATCCTGGCTATTTCGGCTGGCGAGATAAAGCTCTAATTTTCCGTCATTATCGAAGTCGACGGCCTCGATATCGAAGCCTAAACCGCTGGCGCTTGCTGGAAAAAACTTGGTTGTGGCAAGGCTGTAGAAACCTGTGCCGTTATTTTCATAGACTTTAAAGCGGGTTTGTTCGCGCAGTCCGTTGGCGGTTACGATATCTAAATCGCCATCGTCATCGAGATCAACAAAATCGGCATCGAAGCTTAAGTCTTCATCTTGCGGTAGCTGATCAAAAGTAACATCGCGAAAAACGCCTGTGCCATCGTTGATTAGCAAGCGGTTTTGCAGTACTGCTTGCGTTTCAATAAACCGAATATTGGCAAATATTAAATCAATGTCGCCGTCGTTATCGATGTCACCAAAGTCGGCTTCACGTGTTTCCTCCGGTGTTGCTCTTAGCGGTAATTGATTTTGCGATAAAGTGAAAAAACCCGAACCATTATTGATTAATAAGTTATTTGAATCTTCGTTACCGACAATTAAATCTAAATCGCCATCCGCATCAATATCACCCAATTCTAAATCTTGCGTTGCGTCGTTTATGCTGGGCAAGCGTGTGCTAGTCTCATTTGTGAAACTGGCGTTGCCATTATTAATCAAGCAAAAATTCTGACCGTTATTCCCAATTAATATGTCGATATTTCCGTCGCCGTTAAGGTCACTTACGACTACGGCGTTAGAAACACCGGTTACGCCCAGGGCATTTTCTTTTAACGAAAATTTACCTTCGCCGTTATTAATATAGAGCTCATTGGTTTGGTCGTCTTCGCTGACAATAACGGCGTCGAGGTCGCCGTCCCCATCAAAATCAGCGACCCCAATGTCTTCGCTGTCATGCGTGGTATTGGGTATATAGCTTGCGTCCGCCAACGAAAATTCAGCTTGGCCATTATTAATAAGTAAAATATTTTTTTGGAATTCCATGGCTAATAGTATGTCGTTGTCGCCGTCGCCATCAAAATCTGCGCTGGCAGCATCCATGGTTCGGCCGCTTAGCTGCGCGATATTTAGCTGAGTATCGGTCCGGTCGATATAGAGGGGTAAATTTGCTCCGGACGAGCTTGAGCTGCTTGACGATGCTGGTGAGCGGTCGGCTGTCGAATTGCAGCTTGTGGCTAAGATCAAGGTAATAAATACCGGAAGCAAGTTAAGAAATACACGAAGTGGGGTGGTAATAGCCAGAGGGACAATTTTTAGCATGATTATTCTGTCGATGATTTAAGTTTAAATGGCGAGTGCCTGGACACACAAACAACCCAAATTGACCTGCGTATTATATCGGCCTAATTGCCGGATTCGGTCAGTTTAAATGCATTTGCCCGTGGGAATTATGAGTAATTGCGCACGTTAATGTCACAATTATTGGCTTATTCTTTGGTTCCTTAGAGAGCTGGGACCAAATGTATGTCTCATAGGGCTGCTATTCGAGCCCCCTAATTCATATTTGGAAATAAATAATGATCCGATTGAGCCGCCTGTTTTTGATAGCTTTTTATTCTTTGTTGCTTGCTAACTGCGGGGGAGGCGAGGAGCAAAAGCCGGCTTCTAGTAGTTCTTCGTCCACCAGCAGCTCGTCATCCTCAAGTTCATCATCCAGTAGCAGCGCTTCTTCAAGTTCATCATCGAGCAGCTCGTCATCTGCCAGCTCCAGTAGTTCAAGTTCCAGTTCAAGTAGTTCTTCTAGTTCAAGTTCTTCTAGCTCCAGCAGCGGCCTTAGTATTTCCACCAACGCCGAGCAGGGCATCGTATCTGCCATTAACGTTGGCGGGGGTGAATACAGCTCTACGGACGGGATTTATTTTGCCCAAGATGAGCATTTTAGCGGTGGAGATTATCAGAGCTCAGCTATGCCAATTGCAGGCACTGACGATGATGAGCTTTATCAAAACCAGCGCATTGGCAATTTTAGTTATGCTATTCCAGTCCCGGACGGCTATTACGATGTCACGCTTTATTTTGCCAGTATCACTAATAACGCGCCGTTTGCGCTCTCAGTTGGTGACAAAACCATGGAGAACTTTGATATAGAAGCTTCAGAGCGCAGCGGTGCTGCAAATACTGCGTACACATATGAAATCAAAAATGTTTTAGTGAGTAATGTGTTAGGGATAGAAACCTCCGCTGGCGGAGCCTTAGCAGGCGTCGTAATGCGTAAAGTGGATACAGGTGGACTAAACCCTGCAGAAGGTAAGTTTCCGATTATTAAAACCGAGGGGTGTGGTAAAGATCCCGGTCCGCTCGAAGGCACGGTGACATTTGATGGTAATCGAACGTCTAAATATATCGTGCGTCTCCCTAAAAACTACGACCAGAATCGCGCATATCCTGTCATTATCACGCTACACGGTTCTTATGGGCGCTACGGTGTTGGCGATGTTATTGGTGAAGATGCATTGCAATTGTGGTTCGACCACCCTAACCCTGGAGGCTTAGTCTGGGGAAATAATGCGGAGATTGCGCATAAAGTCTACCGACCCGGTTTTGAACATGTGGCGAAGGACTTTTGTCTCGACCGCAACGGTGTATTTATGACAGGAAACAGTCAGGGCGGGCGTGGCTCGGCTACCGGTGGTTGCTGGGTAGGTGATTTATTCCGCGGTGTAGCACCGGGCAATCCGGGCGGTCCAGACGTAGACTCGGTAGAAGAGTGCAATGGCAATGTGCTGTTTTTCGGTATCAGCTCGACTGGCGATCAAAACAATTTTCCTAAAATGACCTTCTATGTTGAAGAGATCTTTACCAAACAGAACCAATGCTCAAACGAAACGGTAGAGCTGGAATACAACAGGCAATGCAGAATGTATTTGGGCTGCAAGCCGGGCTACGAAGTCATTCGTTGTACCCCTCCAGGACCGCACAGGACCTGGTGGATGGACAAAGCTGCGGTTTATTTTATTCAACGCTGGAAGGAACAACATACCTTGCCGTAGTGGCGATTTGTTCAAGCTAGCTACATGAAAATCACTCTGGCAGCTGGGTTGGTTTTCCTGCGCTTCAAAGTAACTTCGTTTCCTTGCTGGCTGTGTTTTACTGGGCTTTTTGTGAGCCAGTAGTCATGTAATTCCCTTTTTAGTCATTTTTACACAATCTGTTATATAATGCGCCAACCCTGGCCTACGGGAATAGAAATTTCAAATTTATTAGGTGGTTAAATGGATTGGTGCGTTTTACGTGTAGCTATAAAGACTTTTGTTTCTTTCAAATTATCCTTTCAATATCCAATCAATTATGTATTAGGCCGCTCGGTTCTAGGCGTTTTAGCTTTGACGATAATGACCGCTTGCGGCGGTTCCGGCACTTCGAAAAACGCAAGTGAGAACATTGCGTTAGTTTCCGCAACAATAAGCGGTATTCATGAGTCGGCACCTCTTAAACTAAAAACCGCTGAACAAACCATTGAAGTAAGCGATAACGGTTTGCAGCGCTTATTTTTCATAGATAAAGGTCAGGCATACGAAATTGAACTGGCCGAGCAATATTATGATCGTGACTGCACAATCACAAACGGCAATGGTATTGCCGATAGTGATGTTTCGGATGTTGTGATCGATTGCGTAGATATCGAGTCTCCTCCTGGGTTTGCTACTAACTGGAACAACGCTGAAATTAGCGTGGGTCGCAGAACGGGTTTTCACGTGACTATCAATGACCCGGAATCCAAGGACTTGTCCTTTAAAATTGCGATTGTAGAAAGACCGGAGGGCTCATCGGAAAGGCAACCAACTGTCGAAAAGGTAAATGCATACGAGCACCCCGTCCTTGGCAGCGTTGAACAAATACTGGTTGAGTTTATTCCTGAAGTCATCGGTGAATATCGTCTTGTTGCCAATATCGGTGATGGAACGCAAACCATTGCGGAAGAGCTGGTATTTAACGCCGTTGAACGGCTTATTTTTGATTTCAGTCCTTTGGACGGAATATCGCCATTTTCTCCCACGCAAGACGATGACATGGAATTACGCTTGCGCCCTTTTAGACCAACTAACCCCGCGCTAACGGAAAAACTGAATTTCAGTGTTGTTTGGTATGTTAACGATGAGGAGGTACAAAGAGGTCAAGGTTTAAAACTGGCCAAGGAAAACTATTCACAAGGTGATGTGGTGGTGGTCGAGCTTACGATAAATGTTGAGGGCGCCCCCTCTATAATACCCTTCAAAAGAAGTATTACTCGGCAAATACAAGATCGCCCGTATACTTTTGTCAGCGATGGTATTCCTGGCTTGGTCACCGAAGGTGAAGAGGTAGAGTTTCCCGCTTTTTGGGTTGACGCTGACATACCTGATCAAAAATTAAATGCTGAATTAAAAAGCGCACCTAAAGGAGCATCGATAGACTCGGACGGTATCGTTAAATGGAAAGTACCGTTAAATATTATCGATACACAACTTTATGAATTTGTATTTACTTTGCCAGGGAACACTGGGCGAGAAATAAAAACGAGTATTTTGGCAGGTTCAGAAGGCACTGTTGAACGCAAGGCGATAGCCGCGTGGAGATCTAGCCCGCATTCGTTTGATCTCGTTAAAACTAAAGAGGGTAAAATTCAGGTATTTGATTTGACGAAATCGAATAAACCAGTTGGAGGGCTTGTAACGGGGGAAATTTTAACAACCAATTGGCTAGCCCCCTGGGATATTAAGCAGTCAGATGAATTATCTTATTTGCCCTCTATAAAAACCCGCGATGTTGATGCTGACGGTGATAAAGATGTCGTGACCTTTCATGACGAAGTACTTAGCGCATATGATATCGAGACGAACAAAATCTTATTTTCCAAAACATTATCTGTTAAAAGGGTCGTTGACTTTGATATTGCGGATATTAATGGTGACGGTAATAAGGAAATCGTTGTACTGGCTGAGACTTTTGACGGGGTAAACGATAGGCGAGTGATAGTGTTAAAAAACTACCGCGAATTGACGAACCCGATAACGATTAATCTCGAAGCAAATGCGATTCGACTTTGGCTTGCTAACGTTGACAACGATGAGGCTAAAGAAATTATTCTAGGTGATGGAACAGTGATTGATGGTCAAATACTGGAAGCACAATGGAAAAACGAGGCCGGTTTTTATAATCTCGTCGATACTGGCGACTTAACTGGTAACGGATATGATGAGATCGTAGTTCTAAAAAATGGATCCGAAGAAAATGCCACTATCCAAATTTTTGACGCTGTTCAGCAAAAAGAAATTGCGAG
>JANQJB010000032.1 GCA_028281865.1 Marinagarivorans sp. | reverse complement strand
CTTGACGTAGCCGCCCAGCGGAAACGGCGCTATACCCCATTCAGTGCCGTGCTTATCGGTTCGCGACCAAAACGGCACACCGATTCCGACACAAAAACGCAAAACCTTCACGCCACACAAGCGCGCCACGTAAAAATGCCCAAGCTCGTGAATTGTCACGAGAATCACGATCATTACAATAAAACCCAAAACCGTTTCTATAATCGCCATAAACTTTTCACTACTTATTTCGCAATTGGGTTTGGGGGTTTAAACCGTTGGCATAAGGTCCACCCAAATTCGGGACTTTTCTTTGTTGCATCTTCTAACCTGCCTGCTGAACCTTAGCTGAAATCACATTAATTGCTTGCGACCGAGCCCTTTTATCGGCGTGTTTGACCGCATCTATATCAGACGGTTCGCCCGCGTGCCACGATTGCATCACGGCATCCACAACTTCTGCTATCCCCGCAAACGAAAGCTGAGAATTTAAAAAAGCTGCGACGGCCTCTTCATTAGCCGCGTTGAGAGCCGCAGGGGCATCACGCCCGACCTCCATCGCAGACTTGGCCAGCGCCAAACAGCGGAACTTCTCTTCATCTGGAGCCGAAAACTCCATCTGCATTAGTTGCGTGAAATCGAGCGCTTGCACGGGTGCAGCAATTCTCTCGGGCCAACCCAAGCAATTGGCTATGGGAGTGCGCATATCGGGAACCCCCATTTGCGCAAGCACCGAACCGTCCACATATTCCACCATCGAATGCACAATACTCTGTGGGTGCAGCACGATTTGGATCTGCGACGGCGCAGCATTAAAGAGCCAACAAGCCTCTATGTACTCCAGCCCTTTGTTCATCATGGTGGCGGAATCAACTGAGATTTTCGCACCCATACTCCAATTCGGGTGCTGACAGGCCTGCTGGGGCGTGACTTTATCAAATTCGCTCGCAGGCAGTTGCCGAAAGGGCCCACCAGAACCCGTCAATAAAATACGTCTCACCCCAGCTTGTGACAAAGATTTAAACGAATCAGAGCTAGGTAAACACTGGAAAATCGCGTTGTGTTCGCTGTCGACCGGTAGGAGTTTCGCGTTGTAGCGCAGTACTTCTTTGAGAAACAACTTTCCCGCCATAACAAGCGACTCTTTATTCGCCAGCAGTATCTTTTTTCCCGAGCGCACTGCGGCCATGGTAGGCTCAAGACCTGCGGCACCAACAATCGCCGCAACCACCGTACTCACCGACGCTTCACTTGCAGCCGCCCTATAGCCTTCTGAACCCTCGAGAACCTGTGTCTTTAGGCCTCGGTTGTGCAGCTTCTTCTGCAAATCGATAGCATTTCTGCTACCGTCAATAACAGCAAGTACGGGTTTAAACTCAAGACATTGTTGCAACAAAAGATCAACTTGTGAGAACGCCGTAAGCGCAAATACCTGGAAACGATCGGAATGGAGGCGAATCACATCGAGTGTATTAACGCCAATCGAGCCAGTAGACCCGAGCACTGTGACGGATTCCATTACTTAAAAACTCCAGCCGCTCGTGAGTAACGCCAAGGTAAAAACCGGTGCAGCGGAGGTAATGCCGTCGATGCGGTCCAGCACTCCGCCATGACCTGGCAGAATCGTCCCCGAATCCTTAACGCCGCGGTGGCGCTTGACCATACTCTCAACCAAATCACCAAGCACTGAGGCGAGCGCAGTCGGCAACGCGATTGCGATGGCAATCAGATAATCACTGCGCTGGGAAATCGCTGTGAATAAACACGCTAACAAAACGGCAGCCACCATCCCACCCAATACTCCCTCCCAGGACTTTCCGGGGCTGACCCGAGGCGCTAATTTGCGCTTTCCAAGCGATCGACCGGTAAAATAGGCCCCGATGTCCGCTGCGGCGACCAACATAACCACAGCGCAAATAATAAATGGCCCGTATTCAAATTGACGCAGCTGAATCACAGCGATGCACGGTGGTATTAGCACAAAAGCTCCCATTAAGGCTCGAGTCCAGCTGCGTCCCCATAACACGGCACTTGTTGGATAACTTTGCACCCAGAGCAATGCAATGGCCCACCAAACGCAGGCGGCACTTAACAGAGCATCGAGGTAGCGCGACTCTTCTGCCCCGGCAAGCACCATTAGAGCCAGCGCAAAGATGAAAAGGGAGGCACAATAGATGACCCGCACTGGTCGTGCGTTGAAGCCACATAAGTTTCCCCACTCCCAAGCAGCTACTAACAGAACGGCTAATACAAAAACGGAAAATAATTCAGCTGGCCCGCCAAAAACGATCAGCGACGAGACCGCCGCCATAACCATCGCTGTCAGGACTCGCGTCTTAAGCAAGTGGTTTCCCCTCAGAGAACTGTTCGATTTGATCGCCAGTAAATCCAAATCTGCGCTGGCGATTACAATAGGCTTTTATCGCTGAGTGCATCGCTGAGGCATCGAATTCAGGCCACAACAGATCACTAAAATAAAGTTCGGCATAAGCCGCCTGCCAAAGCAGAAAATTGCTAATTCGAATTTCGCCTCCAGTGCGTATCAACATATCGAGCGGCGGTAACTCAGCCGTAGAAATATGTCTTTCAAGCGCTTCCTCGGTAACATCATCCAAGTTCAACTCACCGTCAACGACCTTGCTAGCGAGAACTTTAGCAGCCTCCGCAATATCCCACTTGCCACCATAATCAGCCGCGATAACGAGCGTGGCATCGCCGTCTCGCGCGATTTCTTCAGCTTCAACAATGGCATCCAAAAGGCGCGTGTTAAAACGCTCACGACTTCCAATAACCTTTAGCCTAACACCCTCGTCGCGAAGTTTTTTTGCTTCCTTTTTTAAGTAGGTGTAAAAAAGCCCCATCAGCGCATCAACTTCAGTTGGCGGCCGACGCCAGTTTTCGCTGCTAAAAGCAAATAGTGTGAGCGCTTGGACTCCATGTTCTCGGCAGGCACGCAAAACTTCACGAATGCGCTCCACACCCGCTCTGTGCCCTGCGATGCCTTGCTTACCTCGCTGTTTTGCCCAACGATTGTTGCCATCCATAATAATGGCAACATGTCGAAGACTGTTGTTTAGCTCCACCGCGCCCAAAAACTACCCGCTTAAATTTCCATCAGGTCTTTTTCTTTGTCTGCCAGAGCTTGATCAACCTCGGCAACGTACTTATCCGTAATTTTTTGAACCTCGTCCTGCGCACGACGCTCTTCGTCTTCACTGATTTCCTTTTCTTTTAACAGTTCTTTTAGTGTGGTGTTGGCATCACGTCGAATATTGCGGATAGAAATGCGCGCATTTTCTGCTTCAGCTTTAGCCTGTTTAATATAACCTTTACGCGTTTCTTCAGTCAGTGGCGGCATGGGAATGCGCATTAATTCACCGGTAGTAACGGGGTTGAGGCCGAGGTCAGACTTCATAATCGCTTTTTCAATCTCCGGCACCATCGCCTTTTCCCACGGGCTCACCGACAGTGTTCTCGCATCGAGCACACTGATATTCGCCACCTGCGAGAGTGGTGTGGGGTTGCCGTAATAACTCACCGACACGGTATCAAGTATGCTCGGATGGGCGCGACCCGTGCGGATTTTATTGAAGTTATTACCTAACACTTCTATCGATTTTTTCATCCGCTCTTGCGCGTCGTTTTTTATGTCATTAATCATTTTTTCCACCTTTGATAATCAATGTGCCTTCATCACCACCGACAACGATATTAAGCAGAGCGCCAGTTTTATCCATCTGAAAAACTCTTACAGGCATTTCGTGATCTTGACATAAACAAATTGCTGTTAAATCCATGACTTGCAGCTTTTCGGCAAGAACACGATCATAATCTAGCTCGCTATAACGCGTAGCGGTGGGGTCTTTGACAGGGTCGGCCGAATAAACACCATCAACTTTCGTGGCCTTTAATACAATCTCTGCTTCCACCTCAATACCACGTAAACAAGCAGCCGAGTCTGTAGTAAAAAAAGGATTTCCTGTGCCTGCAGAAAAAATAACCACTTCACCATCTTCTAACAAGCGAATAGCTCGGCGACGATCGTAGTGTTCTACAACTCCGCTCATTGGAATCGCTGACATAACATTTGAAGAGATATTGGAGCGCTCAAGCGCATCGCGCATTGCCAGGGCATTCATCACCGTGGCGAGCATACCCATGTGGTCTCCGGTGACGCGATCAAGCCCCGCGCGGTGCAGAGCAGCGCCGCGAAAGAGATTACCTCCACCAATTACAAGGCCGACTTGCACACCAATGCCTACTAATTGGCCAATCTCTAGTGCCATTTTATCTAGGACCTTTGGATCGATGCCAAAGCCCTCTTCACCCATCAATTGCTCACCGCTCAGTTTGAGCAGAATTCGCTTGTATTTTTTATCGCGAGTCGTAGGCATGATGCATAAGCTCCCAGAAAAAGTTGCGGAAGTTTAACAACAAAAAGGCGGAAGATGCGACTCCCGCCTTTAATTTGATGACAATTAATTTGTTAGTCCAACAATACGCACTGCGCGTGCAACTGCATAGATAAGCTCGTCTACGATTTGCTTGCCTCTACTTGCTGTGCAACTTCAGTAGCAAAATCAACTTCCTCTTTTTCGATGCCTTCACCGACTTCATAACGCTCGAATCTTAGCACTTCTGCTCCTCCAGCTTTCGCATGAGCACCGACAGTCACCTCTGGATTTTTAACAAAAGGTTGCTCGAGCAGGCTGTTCTCTTTTAAAAACTTGTTGATACGCCCCACCATCATTTTCTCAACGATGTTGTCCGGCTTCCCTTCCATATCCGGCTGAGATTTAATGATATCTTTCTCTTTCTCAACCTCGTCTGCTGGCATCTGCTCTGGACTGATAACGCGCGGATTAACCGCGGCGATATGCATAGCGATGTCCTTGGCAAGCTCTCCGTCACCACCTTTCATTTCAATCAACACGCCGATGCGGTTGTTCGAATGCACGTAAGAACCAACCGCGCCATCGGACGATTCAATGGCGACAATCCGGCGAACACCGATGTTCTCACCAATTTTTTGCACCAACGCCTCGCGGCTACTTTCTAAATCGCCGCTCATCAAAGCCGCGACATCGGTTTGGCGCGTTTCGAAAGCTGTCTCGGTCACCAGCTGAACAAAGCTACCAAAGTTTTCGTCACGCGCGACAAAATCGGTTTCACTGTTAACTTCTACGAGCATGCCGTATTTGCCGTCATCCGCTATTTTTACTGCAACAATACCCTCCGCAGCAGTGCGTCCCGCTTTTTTCGCTGCTTTCAAGCCACTCGCTTTGCGCAAATTTTCAATCGCTTGTTCTATGTCGCCATCAGTTGCTTTGAGCGCCTTTTTACACTCAATCATACCCAAGCCTGTGCGCTCGCGGAGTTCTTTTACTAAGGAAGCAGAAATTGCCATGGTTCTATCCTCAAGGTCTTACTAAATCATCGGGTAAAAAATTGAAGTTCAGCAATGCTTGGTGAGCAGCCAAACAACGAAAAATATAAAAAAGGGGGCCTTTACCCCCTTTTTGCGTGCTCTAAATTACAGCACCAATGTTTCACCTACGTAACTGGCAGGGTTAATTAAGAAGCTTCAGAAGCATCGGCTTCCGGCTGGTTTTCCTCTTTTATTTCAACAAATTCGTCTTTTTGGGTAAGCTCGCTGGCACCTTCAAGACAAGCGTCCGCCATTGCCGTGACGTAGAGTTTTATCGCGCGAATTGCATCGTCATTGCCGGGAATAATGTAGTCGACACCTGCTGGGTCGCTATTGCTGTCAACGATCGCGATGACGGGGATACCAAGCTTGTTTGCCTCTTGCACCGCAATACGCTCGTGATCGACATCGACGACAAAGAGCACATCAGGCAAACCACCCATATCTTTGATCCCGCCGATTGAACGCTCAAGCTTTTCCATCATGCGTGTGCGCATCAATGCTTCTTTCTTGGTGAGCTTCTCGAACGTTCCGTCCTGGCTCTGAGTCTCAAGCTCGCGATAACGACGGATAGACGCTCGGATCGTCTTGTAATTAGTCAACATGCCGCCCAACCAGCGATGACTAACATAAGGCATACCGGAGCGCTGGGCCTGCTCGGCAATAGTCTTTTGCGCTGCGCGCTTCGTACCGACGAAAAGAATTTTCTTTTTTAGGGCAGCTTTCTGCCTAACGATTTCAAGCGCTTCATTAAACGCAGGAACCGTCTGCTCAAGATTGATGATATGAATTTTATTTCGGGCGCCGAATATATATTCAGCCATTTTGGGATTCCAGTAGCGCGTTTGGTGACCAAAGTGCACGCCTGCCTGGAGCATTTCACGCATTGTAACTGCTGGCATAATAATTCCTGATTGTCTGGGTTAAGCCTCCACATATCCCAATAAACCAACCCTTGCGGGCACCCAGGCTACCGTGACGATATGTGTGAGAATTTTAGTTAATAAATCCGGCGCGGACACCGGCCCTTGCGCAAACACCAACCGTTGGGCCAAAGTGTCTGCATTGGGGAGCGCGTTTATACCATAAGGTGCTCTCTTATTAAAGCACTGTTTATGCAAATGTTCTGAATATTTCGTCCTCAAACACACCACTCCATGCCGCCTTCGACTAGGATTATAAGTGCCTCTCATTATAGAATGCCCAACATTTGGTCGACGGCATTCTGGTATTGGCTTGCAATTAACGAAAAGCACCTAATGAATATAATGCCCGTCCCCTTTCCCAATTAGACTCTAAACGAATTATGGCTGTATCGATCAAAACTCCAGAAGATATACAAAAAATGCGCATCGCCGGAAAAATGGCGGCAGAAGTGCTCGAAATGATTGGCGAACACGTCGCTCCGGGCGTAACCACTGCGGAGCTCGACCGTATTTGCCACGACCACATCACAGAAAAACAAAACGCGATTCCCGCTCCGCTAAATTACAAAGGTTTTCCCAAATCAATCTGCACATCGGTGAATCACGTAATTTGTCACGGAATTCCTTCCGAAAAAAAAGTTTTGAAAAACGGCGATATCGTGAATATCGATGTGACCGTGATACACGAAGGGTTTCACGGCGACACCAGCAAAATGTTCGCAGTCGGCAAATCCCCGCCTCACGCGCTGAGACTTATTAACATCACCCAAGAATGCCTCTATAAAGCTATCGACATTGTCAGACCCGGAGCGCACCTAGGCGATATAGGTTTTGTTATTCAGCAACATGCCGAGCGCAACCATTACTCGGTCGTGCGCGAGTATTGCGGTCACGGCATTGGGCGAATTTTTCACGAAGACCCCCAAGTGCTGCACTACGGCAATAGGAATGAAGGCATGGAGCTAAAAGAAGGCATGACCTTTACGATAGAACCGATGATTAATGCAGGAAAGCCCCAAACCAAACTCAAAAACGACGGTTGGACTGTTGAAACGCGCGACGGACGGTTATCGGCACAATGGGAACACACACTCGCTGTGACGAGTGATGGCGTCGAAGTGTTAACCGCACGTTCAGAAGAAAGCTTTTAAACATGTCATCAGTTGTAGAGAGCTGCCCCTACTTTGCAGGCCAACCTTTATTTTTTAACCAAAAAGTTTTTCGGCAAAACCTTGCTGATCAAACAGCGATAACGGTTTTTAAAGATGCTCTCGCCGGCGTCAACCATCACTTTGATCTGCGTTTCATTGAGGGGGAAGACATTCGCCACCTCGTGTACGAACGCGCAATTTTTATAGATTTAATTTTACATTATGCGTGGCATCAATTTGACTGGAAAAACGACATTGTACTTGTCGCTGTAGGCGGTTATGGTCGCGGAGAACTGCACCCCAATTCTGATATCGACATATTGATTTTGTTGGATAACGCAGCCGAAAACCGTTATACCCACGAGCTGCAAAATCTCATTTCGTTTTTGTGGGACATCGGTTTAAAGGTAGGTAGCAGCGTGCGCACGTTGAATCAGTGTGTTGCACTTGCAGAACAAGACCTCAGTGTCGCGACCAACTTGCTCGAATCGAGAAGAGTCGCCGGCGACATTAAATTGCTGGACGAGATGCGCATCGGCGTCGGCCCGGAAAAGATGTGGTCACCAAAAGATTTTTATATCGCAAAATTCGACGAGCAAGAAAAACGACATAAAAAGTACCACGACTCGGAATATAATTTAGAGCCCAACATAAAAAACGCGCCAGGTGGCTTGCGCGATTTGCAAACAATTAATTGGATAGCTAAACGTTATTATGGCGTGCGTACATTGTTACAACTGTAGGGAATCGATTTTTTCACAGAATATGAATTTGGCGTTTTTCGCCAAAGTGAAGCGACTTTGTGGCGAATTCGCTACGGCATTCACTTTTTGGCCAAACGCGCAGACGACCGTTTATTATTTGAATACCAAAAAGAATTAGCCAAGTTGTTTGGCTATGAGGACAACGATAAAGGGCTCGCCGTCGAAAAATTTATGCGCGAGTATTATCGAACGGTACTCGCGGTGCGTGAATTAAACGATGTATTGTTGCAGATACTCAGTAATTTAATTCAAGCAAAACAAAATTCGTCAAACATTATTCCCATTGATCAACACTTTCAATTGCGTGATAACTTTATTGAGGTCACTCACCCCAAGGTGTTTGAAAATTACCCCAGTGCACTGCTGGAAATATTTGTTATTTTGGGCAACACCCCCGACATTGATGGAATTCAAGCAGACACGATAAGACTTATTCGCGAGGGGCGCGGATTAATCGATGATAAATTTCGCAACGATTCGCATAACCAAAAGTTATTCCTCGATTTGTTTAGCGTGCGCTACGGCTTAGTGACCCAATTAAAACGCATGAAGCGCTATTATATTCTCGGGAGTTACTTACCGGAATTCGGCCGTGTAGTAGGGCAAATGCAATTCGATTTATTTCATCGCTATACCGTCGACGAGCACACCCTCTTAGTTGTGCAAAATATGCGACGATTTTCACTTAGATCAGCCGAAGAAAGTTTTCCCGTTGCGGCGCACGTGATTAAAACTCTGGAAAAGCCGCTGCTCTTATATATTGCCGGACTCTATCATGATATAGGCAAGGGCCGCGGTGGAGACCATTCCGAGTTAGGTGCTGTTGACGCAAAGTCGTTCTGTGAGCGACATGGTATCAGCTCGCGTGACACAAATTTAGTCACGTGGCTTGTTGAAAAGCACTTACTTATGTCTTATTACTCGCAAAAACGAGACGTTTCAGACCCCGATGAAATTCACCAATTTGCGCAGGTTGTAGGCGATCAAACACGCCTAGATTATTTGTATTTACTGACTGTCGCCGACATGTGCGGGACTAACCCTGATATATGGAACAGTTGGCGCGCCAGCTTATTGCGGCAACTCTATTTAGAGACTAAACGCGCGTTGCGTCGCGGTTTAGAATACACTGCGGATAAACAAGAGCAAATCGAAGAAACACGAAATTTGGCACTGCACAAATTACACGATAAAAATATTAGTACCGAGCAAGCAATGCAAGTGCTAAAAGATATGGACGACGATTATTTTATCCGCGAAGGCCATCTCGATATCGCCTGGCAAGTCGAAGAAATTTTACAACATAATACCGACAAGCCTCTCGTTTCCGCACGCGCCGCACATCCCAAATACTGGGGTCAAGCCACTCAAGTATTTGTACACGTAAAAGATGCGAGCAACGTTTTTCTCGCTGCCACAACGGCACTGGAGCAGCTGAATTTAAATATTGTCGATGCGAGGTTATACAGCTCATGTGCAGGTTTCACAACCGATACATTTTACGTGTTAAATGAAAACTTTGAACCGCTCGGAGACGATCCAGCGGTGTTTGCAAAAATTATTTCGGCACTTGAAGATGAGCTCAGTTTGGTTGGAGAATACTCAGAGATAGTCAAGCGCCGGACACCACGTAATTTAAAGCAGCTTGCAACACCAACGACAACCAATATCATTCAGGACAGTAACAAAAATCTCACTATTCTCGAAGTTATTAGCCCTGATAGACACGGTCTGCTTGCAATGATCGGACGAATTTTTGCCAAGTTTAATATACAGGTTCAAAATGCAAAAATATCAACTTTAGGTGAGAGAGTTGAGGATGTGTTCTTTTTAACCGATATCGACGGGAAACTTATTTCCGAGGACATTTGCGAAAAGTTGCAAACTACGCTGTGCAAAGAACTCGATTTACATGTTAAAAAGTCCTAAAAACAGCGAAGACTTGAACCCAGCAATGAATAGCGACCTCGAATTACTTCAACTCTACCCTTTCCAACGTTTGCTGGCGTTGAAACAGGCGGTCAACGCACCAGAAGATCTCGACCCTATCGCGCTATCAATCGGCGAGCCGAAACACCCAGCTCCGCCATTTGTCCTTGACGCATTAAGTCAAAACCTCGAAAAACTGACACAGTATCCATTGACTAAAGGTATTCTAGAACTGAGAGAGGCTATCGCAGCATGGCTTACTGCGCGCTTTAAGTTAGCGCCAAAGTCTGTGTCCGCAGAAGCCAACGTAATCCCAGTCTCAGGAACACGCGAAGCGCTTTTTGCCATTGCACAAGCTGTCGTTACGCGCGATAGCAAAGCTCGCGTGTTGATGCCTAATCCGTTTTATCAAATATATGAAGGCGCTGCGCTTTTGGCTGGGGCGACACCTTACTTCCTAAACTGTACTGCTGAAAACGACTTTATACCCGATTTTGATTGTGTTCCAGAAAACGTCTGGGAAAGCTGCGAACTTATCTATATTTGCACACCCGGCAATCCAACCGGAAGCGTTTTAACAACAACGCACTTAAATCAGTTAATTGAGCTGTCAGACCGACACAATTTTGTTATTGCATCTGACGAGTGCTATTCAGAGCTCTATTTCGACGAAGCCAAACCCCCGATGGGATTGCTGCAGGCCTGCGCGCAAATAGGCAGGAATGATTTTAAAAACTGCTTGGTTTTTCATAGCTTATCAAAACGCTCAAACTTGCCCGGCTTGCGCTCCGGCTTTGTCGCTGGGGACAAACAAATATTGGAAAAATTTTTACACTACCGCACCTACCAAGGTTGCGCGTTACCTCTGCCGACGCAATACGCGAGCATTGCTGCGTGGAGTGATGAGCGGCATGTGCGGGATAACCGTGCTTTGTATTGTCAAAAATTTGCAACGGTTATCGATATTCTCGATGATGTATTACCGTTACAAAAACCCGACGCGAGTTTTTATTTATGGCCGAAAACACCGATTTCCGATACCGAATTCGCGCAGCAACTGTTTGCCAAGCAAAACGTGACTGTATTGCCTGGGCGCTTCTTAGCCCGCGACACTATTGACGGCAACCCCGGTGAAAATTTTGTACGCATGGCTTTGGTTGCCCCACTTGAAGAATGTGCTGAAGCGGCAAATCGCATCAAGGCCTTTATAGAATCGCTGTAAACTTCCCGCATGAGTAATTTAAAAAAAGCCGAGCGCGTCGCGTTTATCCAAGAAGAACTGCAACGCCTATACCCCGAACCTCCAATACCGTTGCATCACAAGGACGCCTACACACTTTTAGTCGCGGTTCTATTGTCCGCACAATGCACCGATGAGCGCGTCAACAAGGTGACCCCGGCGCTTTGGGAGCTTGCGGACAATCCCTACACGATGGCCGAGGTGCCAGTCGAAGAAATCAAAGCCATCATTAGACCCTGCGGGCTCTCGCCGCAAAAATCGAAGGCTATTAGCCAGCTATCAAAGATATTAATTACCGAGCACCAAGGTGAGGTCCCAGCAGATATTGATGCGCTCGAGAGGTTGCCAGGCGTGGGCCACAAAACGGCGAGCGTGGTGATGTCACAGGCCTTTGGCGTGCCGGCATTCCCGGTCGATACCCACATTCATCGCCTCGCCCAGCGCTGGGGTTTAACCAGCGGAAAGAACGTCGCTCAAACAGAAAAAGACTTAAAACGTTTATTTGCCAAAGAGTATTGGAACAGCCTGCACTTACAAATCATTTATTACGGACGAGAATATTGTTCCGCGCGCGGCTGTGATGGGACTACCTGTCATATCTGCAAAACCTGCTACCCAGACCGCAAACGCCCCAAAAAAACGCAAAAAGCCTGACGACACAATACAACAGGCGCCCACGGCGGTTCTATATTTCTAAAAACCCCAACTACCGCTTATCCAGATCCTACTGCAGGCAATTAAATGTGTATGAAAAGGCCGCAAGAATTCCCTCACATAACATTTGATGTTATGTTTACGCCCTTTTTGCAGTGTATACCTTGACTGCGCCCCTAAGACTTTTTGTAATTACTACTATAACGTACGATTTTCTTATGAAACCATTATCTGATATCGGCCTTATCGGCCTCGCCGTTATGGGCGAAAACTTAATACTCAATATGGAAAGCAAAGGTTTTACTGTGACGGCCTACAACCGCTCAGTAGAAAAAGTCGATCGCTTTATCAGCGGCCGAGCACAGGGAAAGAATATTCGCGGAGCTGCAAGCATCGAAGAGTTTGTCGCGTCACTCGAAAAGCCGCGCAAAATTATGATTATGGTAAAAGCGGGTAAGCCCGTTGACGACATGATCGAACAACTTATCCCTCACCTCGATAAAGGCGACATTCTTATCGACGGTGGCAATACGCACTTCCCTGATACCAATCGTCGCGTCGCTTATTTAGAGAGCAAAGGTTTGCATTTCGTCGGTAGCGGCGTTTCCGGTGGAGAAGAAGGCGCATTAACCGGCCCATCAATTATGCCCGGAGGCTCGGTTTCTGCTTGGGAAACCCTAAAACCTATTTTCCAAGGTATATCGGCCAAAGTTGAAGACGGCTCACCCTGCTGCGACTGGGTTGGCGAAGGCGGCGCAGGTCACTTCGTTAAGATGGTGCACAACGGCATCGAATACGGCGATATGCAACTTATCTGCGAAGCCTATCAATTGATGAAAGAGGTACTCGGTTACAACGCTGACGAAATCCATCAAGTATTGGCAGACTGGAACACAACCGAACTCGATAGTTACTTAATTGAAATTAGTCGTGATATTTTCGCTTTCAAAGATGAGGACGGTGGACCTTTAGTCGAAAAAATCCTCGATACCGCCGGTCAAAAAGGGACCGGGAAATGGACCGGCGTTTCAGCATTAGAACTCGGTGTTCCATTGACGCTTATCGGAGAGGCCGTTTTCGCACGCTGTCTTTCGGCCCAAAAAGAGGAGCGAGTAAAAGCTGCAGAGATCCTCTCGGGACCTTCACTGGAATTTACCGGTGACAAAACCGCTTTTGTTGAAGACCTACGACAAGCCCTTCTCGCCTCTAAAATTGTCTCCTATGCTCAAGGTTACGTGCTTATGCGCGAAGCGGCGAAAGAGTTCGATTGGCACCTCAATTACGGCGGTATCGCATTGATGTGGCGCGGCGGCTGTATTATTCGCTCCGCTTTCCTCGGCAAAATCAAAGAAGCGTTTGATAAAAACCCTGATATCACCAACTTGTTGGTCGACCCGTACTTCACCGACAAAGTCGAAAACGCTCAAGCAGGATGGAGACGTGTCGTTGCCACAGCGGTGACTCACGGTGTTTCTATTCCAGCACTTACCTCGGCATTGAGCTATTTTGACGGCTATCGCACGGCGCGTTTGCCGGCAAATTTATTGCAAGCCCAACGCGATTTCTTTGGCGCTCACACTTATGAACGTGTCGACCGTCCCCGCGGTGAGTTTTTTCATACCAACTGGACAGGACGCGGAGGGGATACAGCCTCGACCACATACAACGCCTAGCCTAAAAAAGCGCTTGTTAAAAAGCATCTAAATCATAAAATGGTGGGGCCTTAAAGCCCCACCAACTAATTTCTCCCGTTTTCCATCCTTACTCTATATTACTCCCCCTTATTGCTGAGCCCCTTTTAGTACCAAACGTGCTAATTCGCTGCTTGATAGGCAACTAGACTTTAGGTGTGCCTGTAATTTTTTTGCACTTATCAACACTAGGGGAGTATTACTGTGGCAGATAAGACTTGGATGCTAAACCCACAAACCATCCGTTGCGCTAAAGAATGCGTCGAGATCATTAAGCGAGAGTTGGGAATTAAACTCAAACTTTCACACCCAAACTTTATTCAGACGCTCCATGAACATGTTGACATGTTAGGCAATAAAGAGCTGAGCATGGCCTATAGTCGTCTGATCTCCATGGCAGGTGCCGGCGCAATTATGCAAAGCCTCAGAGCACCAACGAAAGACTACGAAAGGGATATCCCCGTTGCGCAAGCGGTCGGCGACGTTCCCACCTTGAACCAGCATTACGAGAGTGATGAAACCATCGACTTTGAAGGCGAAATTTACCGCAAGTGGTATCACGGGCGTGAATTTAAAGGCGTATTCAAAGGCCGGCCTATTTACTAGAGTCTGTCGCCTCTCAGATTTGTAGGGCGGCATAAAAACTGGCTACTTTTCATAAGCCACTGTGCCTTACAAAACTAAAGCGTGAACTCTGCACACTTTTACAATTCCTTACAGAATTACGGTAAATAGTCTCCTAGGATATTAAGCTGACCAAGGTTGGAGAATATCCTATGACTATAAAAAACCTCTTTCGCGTAAAAAGCCTTATTCGTGTGTTTGCCGTCGCTATCGCAGCTGCAATTTTGAGCGCCTGCGACGCTGATTCGGTGGAAAAAGTAAACGATATTTTAACCTGCGAAAAACTCGACAAACGCCATTATTTCTCTCAGACACTAAAAGAAGGCGGACGAGGAGCATCGGGCATTGCCTATCGCCGCTGGAGTTTGGAATTTGATAACGGCATATTGCACATGCTGCAGTCCGATTTTGGGCTCACCGGCACCTACACCTGTGACGAGGGTGTCGTCAGCGTGCAGATGCAAGACAACAGCGAAAAAATCTTGGCTTTCTCCGATGACCTCACATCGGTCGACTTTAATCCACTCGGAGGAAAACCCGTTACCTATATCCTCGCACCCGGCCCAACGGGAGAGACAGACTGGTGCGGCGACGTCCAAGGTAAGCACTATGTTACGGAGGATATCCAAACAACCGAAGTCGATGCAATCGAATTTGTCCCACCTTTTATTAAATTTGGGCAGGACCAATCTGTCGAATACACCTTCGGTAGTGACGCGATTACAGTCGGTATCTATAACTGCGACCTCGGAACCTTGTACCTCCATGAAGACAAAGACGACATCAGTCCTCTGCCCGTTACCGTGCAGGAAGAAGGCAAACGACTGGTCATTAATAAAGGCGATACAATTTATCGCTTTGTCGAGGAAAGCTCTAACAACGAATGCGCCATGATCGATGGGCCACCGGTTTGTGCAGTAGAAAAAATCAAAGTCGACTGCGTTACCGAGCCCTGCCCCATTGGCCAATACAAGTCTTTTGAAAACCAATGTTTCTCCGATTTAGCCAAAGCCGAGGTTGCTTTCACAGGAAAATGCGGCGAGCTTGAAGGGAAATTTGTATATGAAAAACCGCAAGCCTGCGATTTAAATTACGACCCCGTTTGTGGTATCGAACCACGTAAGACAGTTTGTAAAACAGAGCCCTGTCCTATCGGCGTATACAAAACCTATAGCAACGCATGTCACGTCGATCTGCACGGAGGAATTTTCTATAAAAAAGGCGAATGTGGCGATCTAGAGGGTAGACCAGCCTTCGACCCCGATAATCCTGTTTTTTGTACCAAGGAATACGTCCCTGTTTGCGGCATCGTCACAAAAGATATCGTATGCGTAACAACACCTTGCCCCAACCAGTTTTACCAGACCTTTGGCAACGAATGTGAGGCTAAGGTTGCCGGTGCAGTTATCCACTCTCGCGATGAATGTGGCGAGCTCGAAGGTCAACCGGTTGGAAAGCCACAGGCGTGTACAAAAGAGTTGAGGCCCGTTTGTGCAGCAGATAAGTCAATAGAGCCATGCACGAGCTTACCCTGCCCTACACTGACGTATAAAACTTATCAAAACCCCTGCCTTGCTGAAAAAGCCGGAGCCCAAATTTTGGAAAGGCAGGCTTGTACCAAGCAACAAGAAGGTAACGCAGTTGATGAAATTCCTGGAGCGTGCATAGCTTTATACGATCCTGTTTGTGGCAACGATAAGGCAAAACAAATGATTCAGTGCTTAGTCGCTCCTTGCCCCAACCATGAATATTCAACCTACTCCAATTCATGCGTTGCTGGAAATGCCTTGGCAGGTTTTATTCATAAAGGCGAATGTGGGCCGCTCGAAGGAAAAAGAAACCTTGGTGCGCCACCTGTGCAAATGGTCGACAATGACAAACTCGCGAAATGGCCTGAGTTGATGTTTAAGGACCCGAAAATCGATGGTGATCGTTTGGAGGTAACGCTTGGCTATTCAGGTTGCAGCCCTCACCATCACGACCTCCTAATCGGCGGCGCTTTTCTTGAGAGTTTCCCAGTGCAAGTCGAATTCCGCTTTGCACCGATTGTCGTGCAGCACTGCGAAGCTTTCTTCGAAACCCGCTTTGCCTATGATTTGACGCCGTTAAAAATCGCATACCAAAATGCCTATAGAACCAAGGGTGGTGAAATTATTATTCCGGGTATCGGTAGATATAGTTTTTAACTACCAATTAAGGAAAAACAGGATTAAGGCAAAGAACGTGATGTGAGTTTTTGGCTGGCTTGGTAGGTTCAAAAACCGTCAATTCACGGACGAATTGACGGAGCTACAGGGAAGTATTCATGCGGTTTTTGAACCTACCAAGCCAGCTAAAAACGTTTCGAAAGCACAAAATCTAATTTGCCCCTAAGTATGAACTTTCCATTATCAAAAAAAGTTTTGCTACCTCGCAATTTGTGAACGAATACCTTCGTAAACAATTGCGAGTTTTTTTATTTCTTACCTACCTGCTTTGAATTCCGCACGCAGACTTGTTGCCACTGTCTAAATTAAACACTGGTTTTTCTAACAATACTCTAGATTTAAGAACACTAAGGAAAGGTTAAAACAATAATATTTCCGCGATCACCAAAAATATCCCAAACGCGGTTTTCGTCGAAATATCCAATTTGCTTGTTCTTGACAGCTCCGTTCTGTAAGTGATCCCACTCCGCACGAATAACAATATCATCTGGTGAGTCAATTGTTTGATCAGGCCCAGGCGTAATGAAATAACGCAACGTTGGCAGCCCGTCAGTAGAATATTCGGTTTCAATAACAAGCTGAATTTGATCATCTTCGGTCTGCCATAAACCATCTGGCCCAGTACCAGAGTATCGACTTTCGCGACTATGGAGCATATTGTCTGACCATTTCGCATGCAAATACTCCCCTAGCACGTCATCTTGAGTGCCCCACTCGCCATCAACTCCAGCGTCAATATACTTAAACGATTTTTTGAGATAACGGCTGTCGAGATAAAGGGAATTTTCCAAGCTTGTTTGAACAGCCTCAGACGGTGTGCAGCGAGCTTCAGAAGCAGGAGCTTGGAAAGTCGCCCGCTTCACTGGCAGAGCGTATACATTAAGATCCACTTCCTCACAAGGCAGATAGGCTTCTCCACTTAAACCAACCACCTCAGTAATATAATGAAAGCGATCTTCGTCATAAAGATAGACGACGTTTTGCGCCGATTGGTCCTCTGAACTGCAAGTCAGTTCGGCCGGCGCATCGTCCGCCACTTTGGAATAAACAAAGTGAGCGATAAACCCATCATCATCAAAGAAATTATGCCGGCAAGTAGTCAGTTTATGCTGCGGATCAAACGTTTCAGCCAACTTGAAATCGTCCACGTAAAATGGCAGTAACTTTCGCGCTTTAAGCGCATCCGAACCCGTCAGCTTAGTGGCTCCTAAGGGATCTTCGGCGATTTCCACTCCACCGCATGCGACCAACATAAAACTGAGTGTGAGCAAGAACAGCTTTATAATATTTAATCCGTGAAGCATTTTTTTGTCGTTTCAGGGCTTTTTAATCGATCCAATTATCAAAAAGAGCCACACCATTATCAAGGGTCAGCTTAAGTATTTGGAACCCATCTCTAATTGCATCACCAGATAAAACTCCGTCACCAATTGACAATTTTGACTACACTTTGAATACAAGAATCTTATATATAAACAAATAAGCGTTAAGTCATTTTATGACTATGCTCGGGCTATTTAACCAAATTGCCTAAAGACGTATTAGGGCTCGATCGAGTATATGCAAAGTTCAATATTGCCGAAAACCGTCCCAACAAGGACAATCTCGCCCGTTTTCGCTTCTCCGCCTGCATTTCCTCACTTTTTAGAAGGGTATATAAATGAACGATAGCAAGCGGAATGTTGCCCTCGATACGGCATTCGTAACGCCGTTTCTGAGCTCCGTTAAATCCGTTCTAACGACAATGGCTAACACTGAAGTGCAACCACAAGCACCACAAAAGGCAAAGTCTAATCGTCCACAAGGTGACCTGGCTGCGATTATGCCAATGGCAACGAAGGAGATCGTTGGCCAACTCATTATTTCGTTTCAAGCACCGACAATATTGGCCATCGCCGAAAGTATGCTGATGGACAAATTCACCGAGATCAACGATGAAATTCTTGATGTTGCAGGGGAGCTGACGAATATGATTACCGGCAGTGCGAAGGCGACAATTTCAGAAACTCACGATTTTGATATGGCACGGCCATTCTCGGTACTGCGCCAAGAATATGAAAAGCTAAAATTAACCGCAGAAAACCAAATTATCGTACCTTACAAAACCGCTGCAGGTTTATTTTTTATTGAACTTGGTTTCGTCCATATCGAATAGTAGGCCAAGCAATTTACCCTTCATAACCCTTCATTTTAAATAAATTACGTTAAACCGATTTAAACTTCTCGTCTTTATCGCGCCCGAATAATTCAGCAAAATAACTTCTTACCACAGATCGCGCTCGCTCGATAAGCAAATAGTTAATCGGCACAAGTAACAGGGTAATAAATGTTGCGAAAATAATACCGAAGCCTAGAGAGATCGCCATCGGAATTAAAAATTGAGCTTGGGTTTCTTTTTCAAACAACAGCGGCAGCAGGCCAAAAAATGTTGTCAGTGAAGTCAGCATTACAGGACGAAAACGCGCAGCACCAGCCTCAAGAACGGCTTCATTCAAGGATTTTCCTCGCTCGCGTAACTTATTAATATAGTCGACTAATACCAGTGAGTCGTTAATCAAAACCCCGCTCAGAGCGAGTAGCCCCATTATGCTCATTATCGTTACCGTCATACCCATTATCCAATGCCCAAGCATCGCACCGATGGCGCCAAATGGAATAATTGACATAACAATAAAAGGCTGTACATAGGATTTAAACGGAATTGCAAGCAAGCAATAAATGACAAACATTACCGCAACAGCCCCCCACATCATGCTATTAAATGATTGCTCCTGCTCTTCCTGTTCGCCGCCAAATTTGTAAGTCACACCGGGATATTGCACCACTGTCTCTTCGAGGAACGCTTTTAAGTCTGAACTGATAGCGGTCATATTCACAACTTCTTTATCAATATCGGCAATAACGTTAACCGTCCGGTAACCGTTAATACGATTGATTTCGGTTGGACTGATCGCTGGTGTAAGTGTTGCGAGTTGCGACAACGGTATTTGCTGCCCCCGTGAAGTGGAAATTAACATGTTGTTTAAATACGCAACGGATTTTCTCTCCTCTTTGGGAAAACGCACCATTACACGAATATCATCCCGACCACGTTGTATACGCTGTGCCTGTAAACCAAAAAAAGCTTGCCTGACCTGTTGAATAATATCCGAACGCGAAATACCCAATATATGCGCCTCGGGTTTTAATTCGATGCGCAGCTCCTCTTTGCCACTCGATAAACTGTCCTTAATATCAAATACACCTGAATAGGTACCAAGACGCTCCTTTACCTTTTCCGAAAGGCGTTCGAGTTCGCTTAAATTATTTGAGCGTAATTGAATATCGATAGGGTCGCTTGAGCGCCCAATTTCAGCGCGCAACGAAATTTCCTCGGCACCGGGAATATTACCGACCAAACGCCGCCATTCCCGCGCAATATCCTGGCTTTTTGTTTTCAGACTTCGCTCTTCCGGCGGAATTAACTGGAACCTGGCAGAGCCAATATGCGACGCGTTGCCACGCCCACCAGTCGTAACCATTGTATAGAGCACAATGCTTTCGCCAGTCTCCTCGTCGATATATTTTTGTTGTATCGTCTGCGCTGCTTTTAATATATGTTGCATGTGACGGTCAGTCACTTCAAAAG
>JANQJB010000030.1 GCA_028281865.1 Marinagarivorans sp. | reverse complement strand
CTCCACCCACGACTGATCAGCCCTTACTGAAAATGCTCGCCCAACCATGTAAGTCAGCAACTGTTTGGAAACACAAGATACCCAGCGGTCGTCCGCTGCAATCGACCGCGCTAATTCTCTCGGTTCTTGCATCGGTATGCTCGGCACTTCTTTAACGGTTCGCAATGCGCCGATACCGTCGTATCGTTCAAAAGCCAAACCCGGAGGGTCGATTATCTGATGGCATGCGCGACAGTCAGGATGATCGCGATGAGCAGCCAGCAATTCGGCTAGCGTTTCCCCTTGGACCTCAGTCTCTTCAGGTAAATCACCCACATTTTCGGGTGGCGGAGGTGGCGGCGAGCAAAGCAATTGTTCAAGCACCGTTTTGCCGCGAATAACCGGTGATCTGCGCGTGGGAAGAGAGCTGGCGAGTAAGAAACTGGACTGAGCTAAGTACCCTCCACGCTCGTAATTATCCAGGCCCTCTACCCGCCGAAAACCTCCTCCAACAGCTTCGCCCGCAATAAAAATATTTTCCGGGATACCGTAATGCTCAGCCAAGCGCGCATTAATAAAGCCGGTATTGCCAACTAAAAATTCCGATAAAGGTTTAGCCTCCTCAATCAACGTCGCAAAAGTGCGCCGAGTTTCCTCAATCATCGATGCTCTTAATTCTTCATCAAAACTCGGAAAAGCCTCGGCATTCGGAGTAGCCGACTCGACAAAACCCAGTAAAAGCCACTGGTCGGCAAAGCCATAAATAAAGCCTTTGGCTTTTGGGGATGCCAACATGCGCTCAACTTGCGCACTTAATTCTGCATCCTTTAGCAACGAGCCATCTTCAGCTGCAGATAGCAGTTCCTCATCGGGCAGAGAACTCCAAACGGCATAACTCAACCTACTTGCAAGTTCATAGGGGCTTAGTGCCCGAACTTTTTTACTGCCGGGTTCAGGGTCTTCTTCCACCTGGTAAAAATAATACGGCGAAGCTAGGATGCTTGTTAAAAGCAGCTCCATCGCTTCTGCGGGGCTACCGTCCTGGGCGTTGATAGTTGTGATCACATTGTCAACTATCTCGTCTATTTCGCTCGCATTTACCGGCCTTCTAAAAGCCTTGTACGCCAGTGCTTTAGCCGTATCGCGCAAGCAATTTCGATTGGCATTTTCAGGTTCGCAGGCAAAAAAGTTTGCTCGCTGCGGATGCGCTGAATCTTGCGCCATTAGTTCTTGTGCAAGCTCCCCCGCCGCATCAACAAGACCTTCGAGCAAAACCGGCGTAGTGGTGAGCGCAGCACCAAGTGTATCGAAACCTTCGCTGATATCATCGCGCGGAAACTTGTCGGCAGGTTTTAGACTACTGCCAAGCAAATCGCGCGCAGTATTGTTGTACTCGCGTCGGTTTAAGCGGCGCAGTACGGGTTTACCTGGCTCGGCATCGACCACCACTTGGCCGGAACTGCTTGATGAAGGCGAACTTGGTTCAGACGAAGAGCCAGAGCATGCGCAGATAGCAAGGCAACAGAAAAGGATACCTATTATGCGAATTATTATTAGCATCTTAATTTCCTCAAACAACTCCCAGAGATTTAGAAGTAGTAATGGGTATAAAGACACTAAGTCAGCTGTAGACCAGATGCTTGTAATATCTTGCTAATTTTTAGCGAATGTGACGCAAATATATAAGATTAGATTTGATTGAAATTGCTCGCGTTTGGGTATATTTCTGAGAGAGTGAACTGATCACCCATCCATGGGTTTCCTGGTATAGCTCGCTTAGATTAATACCAAAAATAAAGCGCTATAGCGATCACGGCTGTCCGCCTGAAATTGACTGGTATGCATCCGCAATTTCAAAATCAGATAGAACGCCCGAGTAGACTTTTACATCATCAATCAATCCTTCAAAACGCTGAAATTGTTGACTCGCTTTGTTCGACCGTCCCAAATAAAAAGATACCGACTGATCCACATCAAGTTGCTGATCACTGGAAATATCCAAATCGTCGTTCTTAACGCCATCAATATAAAGCGTCATCTTATCGTCTCGATCAATTGTCAAAACCACGTTGTGCCATTGGCCATCATTTAAAGGACCGTCGCTACTAACAATACGATAGCCATTGATATTCATTAAACCAAGCACATGTCCAGATGGATGTAAATAAACAGAGTATTGACTACCCGTACTGCTATAGCATTTGCACAATAAGATACGATCATTCACACCTACACCATCTGCTTTAAACCATAAAGAAACTGTTCGATCACCAAGACCTAGATCCAGCACATCACCAAAGTCAATACCGGAGTCAACGCCATTAAATTGCGCAGCCTTATCGACTAAGCCGTTGCTAGACTGCTCTGCAACTTCTATTACGCTATCGTTGCCTGCCTCTTGCTGGTCTATAGCAAAAGGTGCACCTGCGGTGACATTATCATCAAAGTTCCAATAACTTAATGGACCCACCTCATATGCAAATAACGCAAAGCCACTCTCGTCTGGCCCATAAAATCCACCACCGGGTTTAGCTGCAAGAAAACCGGGAACAGTTGGAGTGTTAGTGGGTAAGTTTTCTATATGGCTCGGCAACGCAATGCTCTGGTCTGAATCCGTATAATTCGCAACAGCTACAAGAACATGATTACCACGACGCATGCCAGACCACTCAATAGCACCTAATTTATTTGTACTATCATTTAAAACTTCACTCGGACCGGGATAGGTGAAAAAGTTTTCCAACATTGGATTCTGCCAAGCGTTAGCTAAGATATCGTCGCGGAATGCCTCACGACTTGGCCAATGAGGGCTATCGGCATGCGACCAGGTATAGTATCCGTCGGCACCGCGAAGCCGCATATGATGAATAAACGCATAATGCTCTTCCTTGTGCGGTATTGGCAATGGATAATGTTGTTGAAGAATATGACCACCAACCCAAGGCAGTAACAGATGTCCTACCGGTAAATTTCGTTTTGCTGCAGATACGCTTTCGAGTTGTGCCCAAAAGCCACCGTGGCGCGCCGACGGTGAAATATTATCAAAGACCCCTTGTTCATTTTGATAAAGCAATAAACAATTGTCGTCCAAAAACTGTCCTACGTTATTCGTGATCATACACGTGGATTTATCCAATGTACCCAACCTGTCCTCGCGGGTACTAATATTTATGTGCGCGCCAACGCTGTATGTGGCTGGCATCGATATATCGAGATCACTGGTCAGATAAAACGAAGAACGTGGCTGGTTATCAAAGTTACCCCACACATCGTTTAGTCGCGTTGCCGAGGCAAACTCACCATAATTTCCAACATAAGCCGAATTAATATTCGGGTTACTGTGCTGCTTTACAAGTCGTGCCATTTCGATTGCATCTTCCTCGGCGTCCGCTCGCGTGCGACTGCCGCCCGCTTCAAAATCTGCGAAGACATAGTCTATTTTGTAACCCTGCTGATCGACATAAGCTAAAACTTCTGCAAGTGTTCCCGGGTAATTTCCATGCACAGGGCCAGCACCATTTCGCAAAATAATTGACAAAGGTTTTGAACTGGCATGTTGACTATCAAATACAGTCCGCCAATCAAATGTCGTAGGGCTGTCAAGACGAGGAGACGGGATAACGGCATTACCGACATCAGTGTATGTCTGCCAATCAAAAATAGGCGTAGGCACTAAATCACTTGCCCAGCTTACCTGCGTTACATAAAAAATTAAACCCAATATTAAATAACTATAAAATCTGTTCATCTTTAACCACCTTGTTTGCTAGTTAAATGCATTTAATTAGCATGCAACTTCACAGCAAGGACTTGCCTGTCAAGTGCCGCACAAAGATCGGAAAACAGCCTGAAAATTATGGCATTATATTGCTACACTGAAGAAGCCTTCCTATTGCACATATCTTGAAGACTTGACCTCAAATAGAAAACAACATATCGTGCCAGACCCATTTTCCAGAACAAGATTTTAAAGGATTAATATTGCGTATTTATTTAAACAAAAAAGAGAATTTGAAGTATTGAGTAGTTAACCTTTTGGCACCAGAATGGCCACAATACTTTAAAAATATTGTTTTTAGAAAAAATAGCGAATGTTAATAGCTTTGAGAATACAACTACCAATAACCAGGATAAACATATTTGTTTACAATTTTATTCTCATTAGCTAACACATAAATGAGCGTCACATCATCAATAAAATTAATTCGAAAAACATAGTAAAGAACTGAGCCATCTGATCGATTAAACATCATCAGATTTTCAGCAACGCTTTCTAGGACACCAACCGGATCTATACTGAATAATCGCCCTATCTCTGGATCATACTAACGTGCGTCCATATAGGTGATTTCCATATCTAAATCTTTGGAACAGAAATAATTCGCCATCAAAAATTCGAATTTTATCTCACTGAATTCCTTATTTATTTTGCTCTAAGCCTTTTTCCCTTTCTGCTCGGATCAAATTTCCATACCAACGCAGATAATCGTCTCGATCTGATTCAAGCGCAGGCACATAAAACGATTCGATATATCGTGATGGGCTATATTTGCTCTTATCTGCCATTCGTGAGAGCAAAAAATCAATCGTCATTTCATGTGCTACATATTCGGCTATATACCTTTGTTTGGGTTCAACTATACCTACAAACAAACCCTCCGGTGCATCTTTAATTATGTCCAAGTTTGTCGCTCGATTCATCACATCAATAAGATGTTTCGTTTCGTGCACTTCAATAGACTCTCGTCCATCGTCGGTAAGGAAAAGCCCCTTTGAACCAATTGCAATTCTCAAACCACCTTTTCCATCGGTTTGTACTCCGTTACCGGTTGGGTGAAATTTACTAAGAGAAATTGTAAATGGTAATTTTTTTCGCGCATCTGCTTTCATCGAATTAATTATCGACGCGTCTATCGCCTCACCACCATCGGGGTCGATAAATTTATAAGGGTTGTTATTCGCATATGCATAGCGATTAAACATCGCAGGATTCGCAGTAACACTTTGCTGAACGCCCACCGGGTCCATACTCAAAAATCGCCCTATCTCGGGATCATACCAGCGCGCGCCCATATAGGTGATTTCCATATCTAAATCTTTGGAGTGGCTGGTGTAATCGACTATGTCCTGTTCGCTATCGTCGCCAGCTTTATCGTAGGTAAACGACGTTCCATACGGTTGGTAATTTTTACGCCAAATTAAATCTCCATTTTCATTTGTGGCAGCAACCGTTGAACCCAACATGTCGCTGTGCAAATAGGTTGTTGTGCGCTCAGCAAAGCTATTGCAGCAAAGTAACATCAACAAACAGACCACAGCGAAAGATGGATTCACATAATAATCGAATAATTTACTTAGTTTCATTTTTCTCGTTCATTGAGATCTGTAACAACAAAATGACGTACTTAAACCGATGGTGAATCCTATTATCATTTATTCATCATCAGTAACTAAAGGCAAGCAGCTCAAGCTATTCCAATCCTCGATTCTTTGATTTACCGCTTTTATATTTTATGCCACTCGACTAACAAACCAAAAATAAATCTTCCTTCATATTTAGCCATTCCAAATTTATATCGCAAGGTAATATCCTCATCCCAACCATCATAAATAACAACCTCATCAGCCATTTCGTCTAACGACTGCCTAGTCCAAATACCAACACGTACCAAGGAAGGATCAAATTTGATTGCTGACTGATTTTCAAATCTTGTTTCACTACAAATTCCATCTCCCTGCTCAAAAACAACCCAGTACAGATGGGGCCACAAATTTAGTGAGAAATAATGCGCAATAAACTCTTTATTCTGTGCGGGCTTCTTTTTTATTATTTTTTCATGAGCTTTTTGCTTTCCAAATATTTCGATGTATTTATCAATATTAAAACTTGATAAATCACTGACTTGAATCGGATTCGCTGTTCGTACGCTTTTTATTTCAGAATCACTTATATCAGCAGCTTTGAGTACCACAGTCCGGTACTCAAGGGGCATACAATCAAGTAAAAACATTTCAAAATCTATGGATTTCATTGCATCAATCAAGGTAATTCGATATCCGTAACTTTAAGTCCACTTTCACCCAAACTTAATGTAGCTGTACCCATTCGAGAAGTGCCATCACTTCCAACAGCCACTACCGGTTGCATGGGACCGCGCAGTACTCCTGTAAGGACTTTTGTACCTCCACCTATGTCAGCGATTGTCCCTATATTACGGCCAGTTTCTTCAGTCACTTGTTTGATGACTTCTATGACCTGTGCTTGATTCAATCCAGCTTTGTTCGCTTCTTCTACTGCCACGCGAATTTTACCGTTACTCAATTTAACGACTTCATCAACAATAGAAGTAAATTGAGTGCTTGTAATAATTTTACTTGTTGCGGTAAAAGCAACCCCTGTCTCGCTCAACCCAGCCGCAATTTCCATTGTCGTAATCGGATTAGTAAAAGCTGCAAGACCCACTTCCCATATGACAACCGGCAAAACGATTGCGGCGCCGGCATAGGCTGCATACCTAGAACCCCTTGCATGTAATTCAGGGTTAGTTCTTTTTATCTCCCTAATACCCTCCCGCGCAAGCGCGAAACCGGAAGGATCTCTACCATCTGGATCCACGTACTTATAGGGATTATTGTTTGCATATGCATACCGATTAAACATCATCGGATTTGATATGATGTTTCCCGCAACACTAGCAGGATCGATACTTAAAAAACGCCCTATCTCAGGATCATACCAACGTGCGCCCATATAGGTGAGTTCCATATCCAAATCCTTGGAATGGCCGGTATGGTCCACAATATCCTGTTCGCTATCATCACCGGTTTTGTCGTAGGTAAACGACGTTCCATAGGGTTCGTAATTTTTGCGCCAAATTAAATTTCCAGCTTCGTTTGTGGCTGCAACTGTCGAACCCAGCATATCGCTGTGTAAATAAGTTGTTGTCCGTGCAGCAAAACTATTTGCGCAAAGCAACATTAATAAACTAATTAATACGAATCTCATATTCATAAAACCATTTAATAATTCATTTATTTTCATTTTTCTTCCCTCTCTTAATTCTGCAACGTAACCGATGTACTTAAATCGATATTAAAACCGTCTAGCGAGTAAGTAATATCATTTTCAGTGACGTTAATAGGGCCGCTAAGCGGAACGCCGTTAATAGTGCAAGGTCCGCCATTTAGGCTAAACGCGTCCGGTGTTTTGGGAGAAGTGCCATTGGGTTTAACGACTTTGTGATTAAAAATAATCGATCCGCCATTCGCATCAATTTGCTGATTGATATCGGGCCGTAAGCTCGGCGCAATAGCCGTAACCGTATTTCCATTTACAGTTAAGTCAGCTTTCCAGAAGTTATTGGGTACACCGGGTAATTGTGCCGCGTCTTCTTGCGGCGTAAAACTTTCACCACTGGCCAAATCCCACACCAATGACCAAGGGTTCATTATCGTATTGGATAAATTAGTAATGGTAACTTTACCAATATAATCACTATTATTAACCTGGTTGTGAACGTAATCCACATTACAATTAGGCTCGTCAATAACAGTGAGATTGAGCGAGCGTAATTGAGTCGTCACGTCATTACTCACATCCAGATTAATAGTGTAAATGCCACTACTTGCAAAAGTATGGTTTGGCGTTGCACCACCGAGAATTACTTCCGCATTTGATTCGTCAACAATTGTCCACGTATAGGTCGTCGGACCAGGGTTAACTTGTGAATCAATTACGCTAATATCCACCGAATCACTGGCCGTTAGATCCCCTGAATCGGTTACTGTAGCGATAATGGTATAGTTACCAAGCGCCAAACTCGAAAGACTTAAATTATTTGAATTTCCGAGTAGCGTTCCATCAGACATTTCCCAAACGAGTGAATTTAGAATATTGCTATCTTCATTGTCAGTAGCATTTGCCGATAGCAGTACAGCTTCACCCAGCTCAAAAGATTCATCATTATTAGGTGAGACAATATTGACGCTCGGCGGTGTATTAACAGGTCCACCACCAACGGTGTAATGAATAATTAACTGCGGATGCAGTGAACTATTCCCAGCGTTCGAAGAATAAAAGCCGGTGTAATCCTTGGTATTATCGTTATCGTCGTCAATATCGAAAGCCATGCGCAGCTGCACGCGGTTGCTGTTAGCGCGAGCATTTTGTACTGCACTAATTCCGGCGGCATTTAAATTTGCCGTCCCGGTAGCGATATTAAATTCCGCAACTTTTTCAACATCCGCCGGCGCATTAAAGTCGCCACCTTGTAATTGGTTAGAACCATTAAATCCATTGGCGCTGAAATCGAGATACAAAGGCCCAAGCGGATTTACATTTCCTTGCGTGGGATTGCCGCTCTGTTGCGTCACTAACTCAGCCGACTGAATGACAGCATCGGCTGGAAGTGCATTAATATTAAAAGACAAAAAGCCTTTATATTGCTGATCGGTCCCTGTATCACCGGCTCGGATCGAGTATTCGTTATTGGCATCAGGCTTAACGGTACCGGCAGAGTTGGAATTCTCCGACGATTCTTTAATCCAACCGTCTTCGCTCGCAATACTGGTAAAGCTCATTTGCTCTGGAGGAGCAGCACTATCGTTGATAGTAATCGTAATGGTCGCAAAGCCCTGTGTTTCTCCCGAGTCTGTTACCGAGGCGGTTATCGTATGCGTACCCGCAGTTAAATCGGAATAATTAATAGCAGCAGAATTATCCGCAAAGTTGCCATCGCGACTCGATGACCAACTTATACCGTTACTAATGTCATCGTCTTCCGGGTCATTTGCCGTCGCAGAAAATGGAATACTCGACCCCAAATCAAATGAGCTGCCAGACCCGGGTGTCAAGATCGTCACATTCGGCGCTTGGTTAACATCCGCTACGACATTGATCGTAATCGATGCGCCCCCTGGTTGTCCCTCCGCATCTAATACGCTTGCAGATATCGTGTGCTGTCCCAGAGAAAGCGATGAAGTCGAAAAGTTTGGTACAAACCCGATCGCTAAATCCTGAGAAGAAAACCACGTAATTAAATGGCTGATATCGCCTTGCTCTGGGTCATTCGCCGTTGCGCTAAATGAGACTTCACTGCCGAAAATAACAGTGCTGTTATTTGCCGGTTGCACAATACTCACGGTAGGTGCCTGATTATCAGCAACTGTTATCGTCAGCGTCGCGGAACCTGAAAGTCCGCCGGAATCGGTAACGCTTGCAGTAATAGTGTGCTCACCCGGTAGTAAGTCAGAACGCGAAATACTTCCGCCACTGCCCAATGACCCATTTGCCGAAGACACCCAAGTTATTGCGCTAGCAAGATTTGCTTCTTCAGCATCGGTAACCGAGGCGGAAAAATTAACGGTTTCTCCACTGCCGAAACTCGAATTATTTCCTGGAGCCGTAATTTGAATTTCAGGTGGGGTATTAGGACCACTATTACCAAGCGTATAGGTCACAACTAACTGCGGATGCAAATTGCTATTGCCTGCATTGGACGAATAAAAACCGGTGTAATCCTTAACATTGTCATTATCGTCGTCGATATCAAAGGCCATACGCAATTGCACGCGATTGCCATCCGCATGCGCACTTTGCACAGCGCTAATACCCGCGGCATTTAAACTTGCACGTCCAGTTCCAATATTAAATTCCGCCACCTTCTCAACATCCGCAGGCGCATTAAAGTCACCGGCTTGTAATTGGTTTGAACCATTAAAACCATTGGCACTAAAGTCGAGATACAGCGGCCCAAGTGGATTGACATTTCCTTGTGTGGGATTGCCACTCTGTTGCGTGACTAATTCAACCGATTGAATAACAGCATCTGACGGCAGCGCAGAAATATTAAAGGATAAAAAGCCTTTATATTGCTGGTCGGTTCCCGTATCACCTGCACGAATACTGTATTCGTTATTGGCATCGGATTTAATCGTACCAGCGGTATTAGAGTTTTCGCTTGATTCTTTTATCCAACCGTCTTCACTCGCAACACTGGTAAAGCTCATTTCTTCTGGTGTTGATGTTGAACCGTCAATATCGATCACAACGACGTCAATTTCTTTATTGTTGCCAATGTCCGTAATTTCCGCCGTAATAACGTGCTGGCCAGCCGGTAGATTTGAAGCTGTGACAGTTGAACCTGTATCAAAATGACCAATGCGATCTGAAAGCCAGCGGACTTGATGACCGATATCACCCTCCTCAGGATCATTCACGCTCGCCGAGAATGTTATTAACTCTCCTGCTAAGAATGAATTGCCAGTTGCTGGCTGAGTAATAAATATCGTAGGCGGTAAATCGATTGGTGGAGCATCGAGAACCGTAATGACAACTTCATCGCTAGCGGGCAAGCCACCCGAATCCGTTACGCTCACGGTAATCGTGTGCGCCCCAGGTGAGAGCGTTGAGACGCTGAGGTTTGCACCATTACCCAAGAAATCATTAATCGATGAATGCCAACTTATTTCGTTATTGTAAACACCATCCTCAATATCAGAAGCGGAAGCAGAAAAATCAATTGTGACACCTACATGCACTTCCAAAGGCTGCGGGTGAGAAACAAGGTCGATTGTCGGCGCATTATTACCTCCACCACCTTGCGTATAAGTGACAACTAATTGCGGATGCAAAGCGCTATTACCCACATTCGACGAATAAAAACCCGTGTAATCCTTGGTATTGTCATTATCATCGTCGATATCAAAGGCCATACGCAATTGCACGCGGTTGCCGTCAGCATGAGCACTTTGCACGGCGCTAATACCTGCTGCATTTAAGCTGGCAGTTCCAGTTCCAATATTAAATTCCGCAACTTTTTCAACATCCGCCGGCGCATTAAAATCGCCACCCTGTAATTGGTTAGAGCCATTAAATCCGTTGGCACTAAAGTCGAGATACAGCGGTCCCAAAGGATTTACATTTCCTTGTGTCGGCGTGCCGCTCTGCTGCGTCACTAACTCAACCGATTGAATGACGGCATCTGACGGAAGCGCAGAAATATTAAAGGATAAAAAGCCTTTATATTGCTGATCAGTTCCTGTATCACCCGCACGAATACTGTATTCGTTATTCGCGTCATTTTTGACAGTACCTGCGGTATTTGAATTTTCACTAGATTCCTTTATCCAACCATCTTCACTCGCAATACTGGTAAAGCTCATTTGCTCAGGTTGGGTTGAATTGTTTGTTATCGTGATAGTCACGGAATCACTTACGGTATTGTTTCCGCTATCCGTAATTTCCGCAGTAATCGTATGTTGACCCTCAGGCAAAGTCGCAACGGAAACATTGGCCCCGGTATCAAATTGGCCGAGACTCGTGGTAAACCAACTAACATTGTTACTAATGTCATTGTCCTCAGGGTCATCTGCAAGCACAACAAAGTTGACTGACTCACCCAAGTTAAAACTACTGCCATCAACGGGTTGAAGAATTGTTATCTCCGGATCCTGATCAAGCGAGCTAACCAAGTTAACGGTTACGGGTGCCTCTGCTGTATTTCCATCTGAATCTTCAATACGCGCGATAATGGTTCGCTGTCCAAATCCGTTCAGGACTGGCGATACGCTTGGTCCACTGCCAAGAAAACTTGGCCCTAACCACCATTGAATCAAATGTGATATCGAGCCATCGGGTACATCATTTGCAGTCGCAGTAAAAGTCGTAGACGCTCCAGCAAGAACATTATCGCCGTTCATGTGCGAGGTAATCGTAACCTCCGGGTCGTTGCCACCAGGAGCAGGCTCAACGACAACGGTAATTTGCGCCGTCGATCGGCTATCGCCCTGCTGATGCGATGCTGTGACGACATGTGTTCCTGGTATTAAGCGTCGTTCAATGATGGTGCTTCCTTGGCCGATAAAGCCCTGAATATCAGATTCCCACGTTATTGAAGGTGTGCCCGAGCTAATTGTTGCATCAAAGCGCACCGCTTCACCAAACGTAAACTCCGCCGGAATTAAAGGTTCAACAATGTTAACCGTTGGCAAAGTTATCTGATCTGATACTTCAATTTGAATGCTATCGCTATGCTGAACACCGCCTATCATCATTGAGGCGGTAATATTATGGACGCCGGGTATTGTTAACTCACTTGTAATACTCTCTCCACTTCCCAATGGACCTTGACGGTCTGAGCTCCAAGCTAGTGAACTGCCATCAATGGCCGAACCCAAATTATAGGCTTGCGCGATTAAATCTACTTTCGAGCTAACGGCGACAACACTTGGCGTAAAATCTTGACTGATTGAAACAAAGGCATCGTCAGAAATATCACCTAATCCTTTTATCGATGAAATCGCTACTAATCGATCTGCAAATTCGGGGTAATGAATCATGCCAAAGAGCACCCCGTCTTGAGCCGAAGTAAGCGGTGAACTAAATGTTTGGCCTGAGTTAAATTGGTCAGTTAGATCCCTCGTCACCACCGGTCTACCAGCACGATCGAATATTTGTAACGTAGCACCATTTGCTAGAACAATTGCGCCGTTTTCTTTAAAGGAAATATAAGTCTCAAATTCCGTAGCAGTAACATAAGCGCTACACCACTTTTCTGCCCCCTGGTTATCAATGTCGAGCTCGCACAACAACCCATTACGTGTCGAGAAAAGTTTGTTGTCCGGGCTTCGAACCACATCCAGGTTGTCCATCCGCCAAAGTTCTGAACCGCCATTATCGACAAACATGCGATAATTTTGATTGGGCGACTCATATCTGATTAGCGCCTTACCTTGGTCGAATCCGGTCAGATCATCAAATACACCCACTTCGTCTCGCAAAGTCCAAACAACACCTGCTTCCAAATTGCGCGCTTCGATGGTCGTCGCGCCCGTCTGAATATTCCCCTCGTCGAGTTCATTACCAATGGTATAAACAAAGTCATCAGTGATATAAATACGGGGAGAAAGTTTTGTCCAATATAAAATTCCATCGTAAGCAACAGAACCCTCTTCACCGTCAAACCTTTCCCAACCGAGACCGCCTAATCCAATCTCTTCATTAATTTGATTAATTATGCCCCCGCGGGTGATTTCGACTCCAGCTAAATCGCCCTCAAGCGTGGATGAAAATTGCGTTTTCCAAAACGCTTCGTTAAATGGAACATATTCATCGCTGCCCGGAATAAATTCAGCCTCGTTGAATACTGCATATTCCTGGCTAACACTATCGAGTCGATTACCTTGTTCATCAAATTTAATCGTGAGCGCTTCAATCAGACTGTAGTTAACGTCTAGGTAGTATGGGATATAGCCACCTTGATGAACCGTTCCATCCTGCACCGAAACGGGCCCGCCAAGTATTTCCGAAAACTCTGTTCGATAACTCCACTGAAGATCGCCGTTAGGATTAAAGCTCACTAAGTTACTATCCGATGGCACAAAAACAATATTATTACCAGCGGTCACTGCCGGTGCATAATTATTAAAATTGCCTTCTCCTGGTTGAGGCGAAATCCACAAAACATCGCCCAAGTCCTCCATCGGCCTGTCGAGTATATTATCTGCAGCGGTGCCTAAGGATATTTCTTGGTGGTCCGAAAATCCGTCGCCATCAGTATCGACGGTAATAGCATCTTTTTGTTTCGGATCACGACCGAGAGCAATTTCAATATTGTCAGCAACACTGTCGCCATCGGTATCACTTGACCGGGGGTCGAGTAGCAAAGAGATTTCGTCGCCATCCGCTATCGTGTCTTTGTCGGTATCGGCATCCTTTGGATTGGTAAGCGTCTCGACTAGCTCTTGTAAGTCAGATAAACCATCGCTATCGCTATCAAACTGGCTGTTATTTTCCAAAGCTGAAAAACCATAAACAGATTCCGCACAATCATTTATGCCATCCGTATCACTGTCCAACGTTACGCTATACACGGTGCCATCACGCGAACAAAAAGCTTGTCCATTGTCGAAGCGACCGGGACCTTGATCAAAAGATAATGCAAACACGCTTTCTGCTTTTGCCAAATACAAAATTCCGGCAGGGCCAATGACAGGCTGATGTTTAAAATGGTCGATTAATGTAGTGCCTTTATAAAATTCAATAACCTCGGGATCAAACGCACTATCAAACACGGGCGGTAAGTTTTCTAAATCAATTGCACTTACAATCGTAGTTTGTGTTGGTACGATTGGGTGGTCATTAAATAGAACAAGGCGATTATTATCGGTCAGCGTGCTGCGAGAACTGCCATAGGGAATCGTGCGCGAAATTGCTCCAGCATTAACATCGATCAGATAGGAAGTATTTCCAACAGCCAATAACTCTCCATCGTTAAGTGCATAGACAGTGTTGATATCTGTGATTTCTTCTAAATGCCAGTACTGGTTGCCACCCAAGTCGTAACGATAGAGTCCCGCACTGGTGTTCAGATAAAGATAACCATCAAAGTCGATTACCGGTTTATTTCGCGCTTCGCCATCAAATGCCCGCGACCAAATAATAACACCCGAAGAGTCCATCGCGATCAGTCGGCTAGTCGTACCATCAACAAGATAATAATGACCCAGCGGACCAACAACATTGGCAAAAGCAGGCTCAAATGATGTTTCAAAAACCGATAGCTGTTGATTTACAGCGTCATACGTAAAGAGGTAGGGTGTAGCACCGGTTGAAGACTTCGCTTTAAAATAAACGTTACCCGCAGAATCGAGTGATATTCTTGTTTCATTGTCAGAATAAAATGAATAACCGGGCGGTATTTCGACAAAGCTTCTTTGACCTGCGGCATCAAACATCTCAAGCGTTTCATGTGTCTTATCTGAATTTTCAGTAAGTAAATACAACACATCCTGTACAGGAGAATACTTAACAGCAATAATATTTTCGCTTAATTGCTGGCTCCATTTTTCTGGACCATCTGTTTCGTAAGCAACTAATTGCGAAGCGACTCGATCATAACTTTCGGTTTCTTCGAGTGTCGGAAGAGCTAAATAAACCGTACCGTCAATCCCTACCTCGAGCCATCTTTTCACACCAGTCCAATGTTCTCGTGTACTGCCGCCTACATTAAGTGGAATAGCAGGAAGCTCCTTTTCCCATATTGCACGAACCCGTTCCAACACCGCACCATTGGCATCGTCCGTCTGCGGATGATCATTTGCGTCATTAGGATTATGCGACAGCAGAACTTCTTGCAAGGTCGAAAATCCATCACCATCGGGGTCAGAAAAGCCATCGGCGGGCGATAAAGGATCGCTTGCTTCAGAAATTTCAATGCCGTCAGCCACGCCATCAAAATCAGTATCGGCATTGAGAGGGTCCGTTATAAAAATTCCATTGAGTTCCTCGTGATCACTTAATCCATCGCGATCCGTATCGCTCATCAAAGGCTTCGTATTCAACACATTAATTTCTTCATCGTCGTCAATCAAGTCACCGTCAGTGTCGCTATTTTGCGGATCCGTTCCGTAAATCATGACTTCCTGATAATTGGTTAAACCGTCTCCATCGCTATCAAGTTCACCGATAATACCGGCGATAGGAACAAAAGCTTGTTCAAAACAATCGGGGATTTGGTCTGCATCACTGTCTGTAGATGCATCATCGGGGGCATCGCTGGAACTTGCAATCGTACGCGAACCTAATTTAACAAAAGAAGTTTTGCGACAATCTAAGAAATCTTCCTCGAAAATTAATTGGCCGCTACTATCGTAAACCTGATAAACCAAGTCGGCCCTACTGAGTGTTGAAGCTCCTTCCAATTTTTCCCATCGTTGCTCTAAAAAGCGCCAACCACGACCATCATAGGCAAAACTCTTTTCTTTATCAGAGGCAGCGGCAGTTGCATCAATACGATCAAGACCCTCAGTTTCCGAATAATAGATAAGTTGATTCGCACTATCGAATAAATATTGCTGAGACACTTTATCGAACGAGCTATATTTTTTGGTCATGTTGCCACGTCGATCGTAATAAAAATTGTCGCCGCGAAGCTGCAAAAGACGTTGGCGCACATCGTATTTGTAGGTTTCAGTAACAAAAGTGGTTAAATCAACCACCGCCGCTGTGAGGCTTTTAATATTGCCAGTCGCATCGTAATCAAACATCCGTTGCTCGGGCCAATTTTCAACAAATGAACGCCATCCCGCACTGTAAACATTGCCGAGACGATTTAAGCCATCATAACTGCCAGCCAAGTTTAGCTGTACAGATCTTGTTGGGTTTACGTTATCCGTGATTAATTTAATATTTCCAGCGGGATCATAGTCATAAGCTAAATTAACAAGATCGACTAAATCTTTTTTCACTCCTATCGACTCTGGGAACAGACGACTATTCAACTCTATCGAACTTTCAGTTCCATTAGCGTTAAGGTAGGACTTTAACTGACCACTTGGGTGAAATTCTACATTGCTCGCGATAGAACCAACTTTGGTTGGACGTCCAAAATTATCGGGCTGATAATCGACAAAAAATCCATCGGGGAATGTCAGTGATGCTAAATTGTCCAAAGCGTTATAGGCATAATCGAGTCGATATGTGCGTTGAATTGCACGGTTAATACTCAATTCTTCATAATCAAGATTATCGTTGGCATCAAATTCAAAAGTCCAATGTGAATCACCTTTCGAAATTGTTTCGGTCAAGCCATTGTCGTAATACGTGTAGCCGATATCGGGAGTGCTATCTGAATAATCAACCGTTTTTAAACGATAAAGCTTATCGTAGATATAGGTGATAACCGGCTGTTGTTCTAAACGTTCTGTTTTAACATTGCCGACAAGGTCGTGAGTAAATATAGTTGTTCCAATTTCGGGGTCGTACTGCTCTTCTAACCAAAATTTGTTGTTATATTTATAAGTACGTTTAACCGGAGCGCCACCATTATCTTGCCGTATCTCTGACGGTTGTCCAAGAGCATTGGGGCGGATTGTTGTATATTGTTTTTTAGTATCGTCAATTTCTTCATCTATGCGATAAACATGTGCATTTTCAATATTTATACCGTGAACAAGCAAGTTATATTTGGTTTTATAATTTCTTTCGTTAGTGACCGTATATCCCGTCGAATCGTAATCATAAAAAACAGTAAATTCATTTGCCGCAGTAACGCTTTTAATTCTGCCTAAAGCATCGTATACGGTTTCGAATCCCAAGCTAGAATTAGGATAAGACTCAAACGTCACTCGTCCAAACGCATCATAGCGATACGTTGTCGTAATGGTTTCACTCGTATCCAGATCTGTTCGTACCATCTCCAATGGCCGGAAAAAACCGTCGTATTTTGTGACTTCTTTAAATTGACCACGTGTTAATTCTCGCTGATAAATATCACCCGTCTTAACATAGTCAATATTGACATCGAGGTTTAGCGGGTAATCAATATTTTCTAAGCGATTGAGAAGATCGTAATTGTAGATTGTTTTGTTGCTACGCTGGTCGGTAATGGACTTAATCGTTCCTGTAGTATTGACTTCGCGACTTAATTGGGTGTTTTCCTCGTACTCCTCAAGCTGCGGTGTACCACGCACATAATTACTGTATTGAACGACATTGTTTTCGGCATCTGTGGTTGTATGCAAATCACCAGTTGCATGATAGGTATGTGCGGTAACGACACCAAATCGATTTTCCGATTTGAGTAAACCATTGGCAAAATAATCACGCGTAATTTTAGCTTTTTCCGTGCCGATTATAGCGTCAATTGCACTTATATCACTGGTAAGAAGACTCGTTACGGTAATGCGCTCCTCATCAGGCAAACCGACTATCCATTGGTTAGCGTCTGTTTTATAGTTAAAAAAGGTTTTCTTAGCCAGCTCACCATCGGTTTTTTCAGCTTCGGTAATATCTAAATTTATTGGCTCGTAGACGTATCCAGGATTTCCGTAGACATCGTAATCACCGTAGATCGCAAATTGAAGAATGTTTGTCGGTGCTGAACTATCCCGGCCAAAATATTCGCCTTTAGCCGTAAGCACTGAATAAGGCTCTTCTGAAATACAGCCATTTACTGTTGTGCGCTTAGATGTTTCGTGTGATATTTGCCGTTCATTCCAGGAGAACAATCTTCTCTCACGAATTATTGTTCCACCCGCATCGTAGGTATATTTACCCCTAAGCGCACCGATATGGCTATTCAAAAAACTAGAGGAAGTACTACAGACGCCAGTCTCGTCGAAATGTTCTCCCTGACCTTTGTGTAAATAAACAACCGTGGTTAGGTCTGGGTTGGTAACCGTCGTTTTATCAAACTTAATCGGCACTCCCGGCAGTGTTGGATCTTCGGAAAATTTAGTCTCGATTACAACGTTAGTAACAGGGTCTTTATCAGTTGATTTAGGTTCAAAGTCGTAGTGCCAGACAAACTGCTCAACTGTGCCATCAACTTTGGTGTTGGAGAGTGTTTTTTTATCAATCGCAGTCGTAAGGTCGCCCGTAGGACCAGAAAACTCAATCCCTTGATACTCGTAGTCAATAACAGCACCATTGGGATAGGTAATTTGTTTTATCGAATAACTACCGACATCATCGTAGGCTCGATCGTCGTTCGGGTTACTGTCGGGAATCTTGGGATAATAATCAAACTTCCACTCCTCCCCAGTAGGCAACGTAACCGAAGTCAGCTGCTTGTTTTCAAACAGAAAACCAACCAGTTCCTGCTCATATTTATATATCCATTTTCGAGTACCATTTTCTGCGTGAATCTCTTCAAGCAATAGCGGCTTACCTAGCGTTGCTTCAGCATCGTTGTAGTGGAAAGTTAACACAGGCGTAGCGTTTCCTTCCTCGCTACGATAAATTTTATCGATATATTGTTTTCCATTACCGCTAATATTATTTTCCTTATAATCGATTCTTATCCAGTTACCATTAAGGTCTTCGATTCTCGAAGGTAGCCAACTTAGCTCACCCGCAACACTTTCCTGCACATTCATATGAAAAGTTGTTCCATTGGGGCTCGTCAATACTGGGTGCAATATCGTGTCGGTCGTTACGCAATGCATGCGCCAGTTATTAGCTGTAATCAGGCTATTGTCGTTGCGAGTGCGAAAATCGGGTGCTTCATCTGTTCCGAAATTGTGCTGGATAAAATTATCCAACACTAATACTTGGCGACTGCCGTCAGAAAACTCAATCGACGGATTATCGTCGGTAAAGGCATTAAAACTATTTTGCGAACATATTTTTGCAAAGTGTGCCGCCGGCGCGATAACACGCCCAAAATGCATTGTCCAACCTGCACCAACAGCGCCAAATACCGGATATTGCGACGGTTGCAAGCTGGTATAAAAACGCATAAGACGAATATCCATACCGCCGTTACCGGGAATAAATACGTCGGTAAAACCAAGCTGTATCGTCCCCGAAAATGGGCTAATACTTTCGTTTAAACTGTCGTTTACAGTTTCTTTGAAGATATTAGTCCCAGGCTCATGATAATAATCACGAAACTCCTCGGACCTAACCGAACTGCTTAATAGAATGGCTAAAACTGCCAGTGCACCAGCAAACCCGCGAGAGAAATTAGACATTGCTCCTATTCCTTTTCGTAAAATTTTTTTGTTGCTTAGCGAAAGTCAGTTGTCTGTTTTTCGCCAAAAGCTTACTCAACTTATGCGTTTTTTATGTTCAAAAGCCCAATATTTCTTTGGGCTTCCGCATTTCTATTCTTCGATTCCTTGGTAACTATATGCCTTTGTTACAGCAACGATCCTCTTTGCCTATTTTTAGATACCTTTGATCGAAAGAACTAAAAAATCTGCGATCTATAGGAAGTGCGGTACAACGCAAAACTTCCTCACAGTGGATTTAACCTTAAGCAAGCAGAGTTTTCTTAACCTAAATTGCCAAAAATTTCTCTTAAAGTGACAACTTAGGGTAAAGACGTGGCTGGAGCTAACAATTGAAGATAAGTTGAAGTCTTTTTTACTACCCGATAAAACAAAAAGCCCTGGTTCGGTACAACCAGGGCTTTCGTGTCAGCCAAGTTGGCCTTGTCCTTTGATTTATGCTGAGGCTTAAACCAATATATTAAATCAAAAATCAATTAATATTACTGACGATCCCAGTCAGGAGCTGGGCAAACGCCAGGGTTATACTCTTCCTCCTCGTCATCCTCATCCCAGCATACGCAATTAAAGCTCTCGATTTCTGTTTCGTAAAGCTCTAAATACCTGTCGTCACGATCATCGTCAACAAGCTTCACTCGAACCAGTTTCGAAACTTCATCGACTGTACAAGTTTTTGCTCCGCCTCTTTTACGACATTGGTCCATACACTCGCTCCATTCGGGAGAATTACAAGATCTCTTGCTCCTGGTCTGGCCCCACCTATCTCTTCGTGAAGACAAGCCTTCTGAATCAATATTACTAAGCGGATTTCCCAAAGCATAAGTATATGTATTTGGCCCATCCACTAAGCCCAATGGATCACTTGTAATATACCGCCCCATCTCCGGGTCGTAATACCGGTGCCAATTGTAATGAAGCCCCGATTCAACGTCATAATACTGCCCAGGCATGCGCTGCGGGTTAGTCGCATGATTATTACGCCTAAAATCATCAAAAGCAGTGCCCAAGTATAGCGAGCTAACCCCACTAGCGTGAATATTCCCCCTGAAAGTACCCAGATGATCATTGAAAAAATACGTAACCTGCGGATCACTATAAAAACGAGGAAGTCCCCAAGCCGGCGGATACTCGGTTTCATAAACAATCACCATTCCAATGGCTTCACCATTCAGATAAATCCATTCACGGTGCTGGTAGCGAATATAAGAAGAATTTGTTTTCGTCTTGCGATGGGTATCCAAAAGCATCTCGCCGCTAGCGCCGTAGGTATAGTGGTGGCGGTATGATTCTGTGTAAAGGTCATCGCCCCAAGCACCGATGGCCTCCATATTGTAGTTTTTATAGCTACGCTGATTAAAACCATTGTAAAAATAGTTCGCATCAAAATCATATGTCGTACCGGTATCCTCCGGTTCATCCCGCATTATCTGCTTCAGGCGACCTGCTTGGTTGTAATAGAAATTTTGCTGCCATATGGTGTAGCTTTCGTCATCCAAAATAACGAGGCGTTTCTGACTCGTTAAATTACCGCTAGCATCGTAAGTAGGCGTGTAATCACTTGAGCTACTTAAGTCGCCATCAAAGTGGGCCAAGCGATTGCTTGAAGGAGAATAGGTCAATCCATCAGATACAGCCCATGTGTCATGTAACTTGTAACGACTTATGCGGTTGCCAACTTCATCATAGTTATAGTTAGCCGTTTCATAAATATACCCCAATGGACCTTCATAGCTTTCTACTTTTAAACGATCTAAATCGTCATATTGAAATTCCGAGATAAAAACGGGAGTTTGCAGCAATAAATCTTCTATCTTTTCAATATTGTTTAAATAGTCATAATAATATTGCCAATCGAGCGTAGTGCTACCCGCGCTGTCCAAAACTTTTACCTTATCGATACGATACTCGTCGTCGTAAAATGTTTGCCACTTGGAGTCATTCTCGTAGGTTATTTCTTTGCGCAAGCCGAATGGCGTATATTTCACATCTTTTACGAGAGTGCGATTGAATACGGTATTATTGTTCGGATCTGAATGTGGAATATCTGCTTCTATTTTATTAACTCGCCCAAAGCTATCGTAAAAATACTCCAAAACCATCCCACTGGGATAGGTCATCGTTTTAACTTGATTATCTAAACGATAGGTATAACGGGTAATATAAGTCTCTGTTGTTTGTGGTGTAATACCAATAATGTCTTTTTGCTTAAATACATTGCCGCGATGATCGTAGTAAAACCGCTGTTTTCCATACTCTCCATCAACACCTGTTAAACGTCCCACTGCGTAAGAATTACTTTCGTCGGGGTCCGCATTACTATTATCCATCGCATAGTTATCATAGTAATAGCTTACATTTTCAACACTCGAAGGATAACTAATAGACGTTAAGCGATTTAAAGCATCGTAAGTAAAGGTGCGAGTAATGCCACGCGCATCCGTTTCCTCAATTAAATTATCGGCTTCATCATATTTAAAGGTAGAGGTTCCGCTGTCGGAGCTAACTAGCCTTTCGATATTTCCATACGCATCGTAATCGTAATCTGTTTCGTTATTTCTTGCATCTATGACCTTGTCAATTTCGCCTTGTCCAGAAAACTCATTGCTAGTTTCGTGTGTCAATGCATCAGTTATTTTCTTTAGACGACCGTGATTATCCGAATCAAAAACAGTTTCGCGGGTATCACTATTTGCATTTTTTATATCCGTTTGCTTGGTAACAAAACCATTTCCATCATATTCAAAACGCGTTAACTGGCCATTGTTTCCTACAATCTCCAGTAAGCGGCCAAGCTCATCGTAATTACGCGTCGCAGTATAGACAGTAGTACTAGTATCCTCATGCCCCTGATAATTTTTTTCTACCTTAATATTACCATTATCATTCAGCGTATATTTTTTAAGATGGCCAGCCGTGTTTGATGTACAACTATTTGCTCCTTCAATCATGCCTTCCATATGATCGGCTGAGTTATACAAAAATATAGTATTTACACCCTCAGGTGATATTTGACATATTAATTTACCACGACTGTTATATTTGTATTCGGTGACTGAATCTAAGGCCACATCAGTGGGGTGCTTAAGCGTAACTTTTGTTAACCAACCACGAGGGTGATATTCCAGCTTTGTTTGAATATTATTCGCATCAATAATAGTTTCCGGTAGACCACGGCCATTGTGATCCAAATATTGCTCCACATGCGCAACCGAACTTCCCCAAGCTCTGATTGTTTTGTTACGGTAACGAGTTTGTGGATCATACTCATGGCGTTTGATATCGCTTGCGTCGCTGGTAAGACGAGGTCCGTCTTCTGTTTCAACTAAACCATCCGCAGTATAGGTATATACAGTTTCCTGGCTTGCAACCTGTGCATAGCTCGCGAGCGGCGCATGTAATAGCAAAGCAGAAAAAAAGTAAGCCGCTGTGCGTTTGAAATGTACTGGTATTAAATTTCTATTACTCATTTTTGTCGCTCCTATTCCTAGTTACATGACTCATTGCCGGCACTACGTGGTTCGACTTTTTTTGTAAGTAACAAACCTTCGGTTGAATACGTGTATCTCGTTACACGATTCTCTTCAATCGTGCGTTCAATCTTGTTCAAGGTTGGGTGCCAGCATGTTTCAGTGATAACTAAAGGAGAAGGTAAGGTCGCTTCTTGAGCGAAAAAATCTTTAATATTTGCGACATAACCTGATTGGGGAGCGCCACTCCATCCGTGACCTTTTTCTTCCTTAGTCACTCGGCCTTTATCATCGCGCTCATAGTAAGTAATATTTCCTTCCCAATCTGTTCGAGCGGCGACTTGTCTGTCAGTACCGTTCTTATAAACCACGTACTTGCTTGAAGCTGCGCAATTATCAGTCGCGTCACCTTCAGCACGAATAAAGCGATTTTGATTATTTTGGTAGTAATATCGTGTGACTTTCCCTAGTGCATTTGTCACTGTCCTACTATTGTCGGGGTTATAAACGACCGTTGTTTTTTCAGCGCCATTGGCAAGCTCTGACGTTAGGGCTCGCCCCGTCTGATGGTCATAAGTTACAGCAAATAATACATCATTGTTTTCGTCTCTAATTTCCGTAAAAAACATAGGTAAGTCTGCATCAGTATAATGAAAAATATGCTTCGCATTATCTTCGGCATTGCTATTTCCATCTGGGAAAATAACTTCCTTAAGGCGCATTATCGGTGTATCCTCGTCCACGAAAATATACTCTGTTACATTATTGTCCGGGTCTGTTAATTTCGAGAATACACCGAATCTAAAATCAATAACTAACGTTTGCCCCCTAGAATCATCGACTGTAATTCGATCATAATTATTATTTAGGATAGGAGCCGAGTGAAAATCCGCTTGTGAATCATGCGGAACAGGCTGAGTCATTAAGTTGTAAGTGAAGCGATGCGTCACCCCACTTGAGTGTGTCAGAACTTGTAAACGCCCATCTGGATCATATTCCTCGACTACATCACCACCACCAATATACTCCCATTTTGTTACATCACCATTGGTATCCGTATATTTTATTAAACGCGATGATTTGTCATAAGTGGATGCCCATTTGTTACCATCCCAATTAAAAACATAGCTTTTTCCCGCCGGCCTCCACACAACCACCTGGTCATCGTTATCGCCTTTAGTTAATCGACGATCGTAGGAATGGCTCCAACGAGGTACATAATTATTTGAACCAAGGATGTAATAATGTTGGCTATTGTAATATCGGGTAAACGAGAGGGGAAAAATTCCACCACCTTGATAATCATTAAATTGATAAAACTTATTGCCTTTGGCAAATGAAATTGGATTTTCACTAGAAGGGCAATCATCGCCATTGGTTGGATTCGGTTGAACAAATGGCGTGAGTCTATCACCAATAACAGTTCCTATTGCCTCGAAACTTTGTTGGGGGTCAGCCCACGGACAATTAAGCCATGTATAGTTACGCCTTACACTGATTTTTTTGGTATTTTCAGAATTCTCCAATGTTGCTGTGGAATAAGAATCTGTCTGCGTCACACACTCTTGGTTTGGATCGATTGGAGGAGCACTTTGATGATCGTTGATAATCTTAGCTTTCGCAGCAGATGATGAGGAATAATAAACTGCCCCCTGACCTGCGATTCGCCAGCTCATTTCTTTTTCTAAAGCAGTCGCTGTATGATTCGCTAATACAGTTAAACAAGAGCATCCGTAAAAAACCGAAAAAACATATTTTCGAAATATCTTATTATCGGCATATCTTTTTCTTTTCTCTAACACGAACATATTTTACTCCAATTTTCAAAAATATATATTCCTAATCTCATTTAAATCAAGCCGATTCCAAACCCTAATTGCAGTTTTCATTGCTTGATGTGCGAGGTTCAACTTTTACTGTCTTTAACAAACCAGAATTTTCATACGTGTATTTCGTTACACGATTTTGCTCGACCGTTCGCTCAATTTTTTCATTAAATTGTGGGTGCCAACAGGTTTTAGTTACAACTAGAGGAGATGCAAGGTTAGCTTCGTTTTCAAAGTATTGTGTTTTTAATTGATCACTATCGTTTTGCACATAACCCCACTGCGGTATACCGTTTTTCCATTTGTGACCTTTTTCCTCAAGCGTCACACGTCCACGATCATCGCGCTCATAATAAGTAATATTCCCAGCCCAATCCGTACGAGCGATAACTTGCTTGTCATCTGTATTCTTGTAGACCACGTGCTGACTAGAAGCGATGCAGTTCTGTGTAGCCACACCCTCCGCAAACACATAACGATTACTAGGTGCTGTGTTAATATTTTCGAAATGATATTTTGTTACCTTCCCAAGAACATTTGTAACCTCGGAAAAACTAGTACCGTGTGTATTATCGAAACCGTAAGTAATATTTACCTTTTCCGCTCCATCAGCAAGTTCTGAGGTAAGCGCTCGCTTAAATCCATCATACGTAACTTTTGATACAACCTTTCCATTTTCATCTTCGATACGGGAAATAACAGTCTCCGAATTTACATCTTCGTAGAAGAAACTATGCTTGGGATTGTCATTAGGGCTAGGAGTAATATCAGGATAAATCACTGTGACTAAACGGTCTGCACGTTTATTGTCGCGGTCAAATATATATTCGGTAACATATTGGTCGGGGTCGGTTAATTTGGAAAACACTCCATCCTTGATATCAATAATAATGCTTTTTCCACGTGAATCGGTTACCGTTATGCGCTTGTAGTCTTCGCCCAAAACAGGGTAGTCGAAAGGGGCTTCCTCGCCTTGGGCAGGAGGTACAATAGCCTCGTAATCAAGGTCGTGTTGAATCCCGCTGGGATGAGTCAGTAATTGTAAACGTCCATTCTGATCATACTCCTCCACAACTTGGTCACTCGAAATATACTCCCATTTAGTTATATTACCATTTGTATCTTTTTCATTTCTCAAAATAGACTTCTTGTCGAAAACGGATTCCCATTTACTATTGCTTGAGTTCCACTCAAAAACAAAGCTTTTTCCTGTATGCCGCCAGACCACTACACTAGTGATTTCTTGATTACTATTAGTATCACCTAATGTCAGTCGCCTATCGTAAGTGTGGGTCCATTTGGGAATAAAGGTTAGCGTATTAACAGCAACATTCGGATTAGCATTGATATAATGGCTATTGTAATAACGGGTAAACGTTAAAGGGAAAACACTTCCTCCAGAGAAGTCATTAAATTCAAAGTACTTATTACCACCTCGAAAGGAAATAGGATTGTTATTACTAGGGCAATCTTCTCCGGCGTCGTAGCGAGGAGCAGGAGGAATTATATGAGCATAAATTGCACCCGAACCTTCGCCAACAGTCGTCCAAGACTCTGTGGGGTCAATTCCGCAACCCTCTCCATTTAATATGTCACAACTAAGCCACTGAATAAATGGCCCACCAGGGTCTGGCTGAGTGTAACAGCTTAATAACGTTTGCACGCATTGAGCTGTATTTGTAAGCTGCTCTTTTTTAATTTGCACTAACTTACTTTTTGCAGCGGAAACTGAAGCAAAGCACTCCCCACCGACGCAGTACTTTTTAACAGGCTCTAGCGACAGGCCGCTCACCGATAACGAGCATAATAATATTGCGCAAGTTATATGAATAGTTTTATTAAAATGAAAAAACGTATCGAAAAAATTAGGACTATTTGTTTTTCTATCTATCTGGTACATATCCCGCTCCGTTTAAATTAATTTTAAAATACTGAAAACCTTGGAGTAAGCGCATTTTTACGCTCAAAAAAACTTATTTAATGTAATTTATACCAAGCGCTCCCGCTTAAAAACACCACTGTATCAGAGCATGCTTCCACACTCCCAAGACCAACAACACTGTTTTCCATTACTTCGATCTGATCACCTTGTCTGACAATTTTTCCCTCTGCCAAAAACATATTTGTTCCCTCAGGCAAAAGAAGATGTGCTTTACCTTTTAAAAAAGAGATACAAACATCCTCATCAATATCTATCAATTGAACAGAATGTAGGGGACGAACAAGCTCTCCCCTATTTATCTTTAAGTTGGATTCGCTAGCATCAGTGCCTACTGCATAAATTTGCATCTGGATTAAAAAATAAATAAATATTCTAATCCTCACACTCCTCACACTCCTCTTCTGTTAATTCAATATGTACGAATTTATGATAATTGTTATAAGTGTGTGTTTGCGACTGTAGGTCCAAACTCCGAGTAACCCATCCGTGATAATTGCAAAACACGTGACACGCAACTTTTTTCTCTTTAACCAACGGTATGAGGCCATTACCCACATTAAAATAGGGTGGACAATATTTAGCTATATCAAAGGCTGGTGGCTTCCACGGTATTACTATTGGCTGAACAAGTGGCAGAGGTATCGGTCGAGCTGGATGATTGGGGGTAGGATCCGCAGGAGGTTTTCCTGGATCAAAAGGCTCGAGGCCAAGTGGATCGGTGTATTTCGATGGGCTGTTCAAACTGTAAACATAGGTATTAATGCCACCTTCTAAGCCCAGAGGATCACTGGTCAAATACCGTCCTGTATAAGGATCATAATAGCGATGCCAGTTGTAGTGCAGTTGAGTTTCAAAATCATAATACTGGCCTGCAAAACGAAATGGTGGAAGCGGACTATGCGTCGGTTGAACTCCATTGCTATTGCGCGTACGCGCAAGCTTGCCAAAAGCATCTTGAATAATGTCCCAGTTATTCACTCCGTTTTCGTCATAACCCAGCGCCGGCACGCCCACATGATTCACGTAAAATGTGCTTAATTTCGGGTCTTCATAATTTCCCTCTTCATCATAATCTTCAATTTCCGTAAATTGCGCGATCGGCTCGCCGTTTAAATAGATCCATTGTTTTAATCGAGGAAGACCCGAGAACGCCACTGTATTAGAAACAACATGTACATGGGCTTCATAAATTAATTGACCCTGTAAGTTATAGCCATAGGTATAACGTGTACCATTATTAAGTACCCAGTCTCTAAACAGTCTTTTTTGCGTTCTTAAACCAAGCGGATTATAGCGATAATAATGATCTTGATTGCTATCCCACTCACTGTCTCCACAAACGCGTTCGTATTTCACATTAGCTTTCACCATACGACCCGCTTCGTTGTAATCAAACTCATCCCAATAATCAACATCGCAATTCAGTTCCGCTTTTTGACGATTTCGCTTGAAAATATTACCCTCGTCATCATAACTGTAACCGTCAGGGCTCGCCCCAACGTTATGCGCTATGTTCGTAATGCGGTTACTGCCCAGTTCATAGAAAAGATTCCAAAAGGGAAAATAAGGACCGTTTTCTTCGTAAGTAAAACTTGTACGATTTCCCACCGCGTCATATTGGTAAACTAAATTACGCGGATCTAAATTAAGATGTTGCAACGCCGCGCTATTTTCACTGGTAAGGCGATCTAAATCGTCATAGCCATAATTAAAGTTTTTCGTGCTATCGAGTACATTAATAATATCCACAATATGATTAACATGGTCATACTCATAATCGAAATGCTCGATAATCGTGCCATTTTCTTTTATACGTACAACATCAAGCCGGTAGTCGTTGTCGTAATCTTTTTCTACCGTAATGCCATTGCCATAAACAATTTTCTTTGCTGGACCAAAAGGCATATATTCCACATTATCCACAACCACGTGGACTTGGTTCTGTGTATGACTTTCTCTACCGGAATAATTAACCGTAATACGATTGACTCGAGCCTGACTGTTGTAATCGTATGTAGCAATTAAGCCGGTTGGATACGTGATAGTTTTAACTTGATTATCCAAACGATAGGTGTAGTGGGTCACAAGCACTTGCGCACCATCAAACTCGACGTTAATAATCGTATCGTTTTGTTGAATGACATTGCCGCGTTCATCATAGTAATAACGAATTTTGCCGTGCTCGTGGTCGATACCGGTTAAACGACCGATGGGGTAATGAGGAATCACCGGCGCCCACCAATCAAACGGCGGGTCCATGCTGTAATTATCGTAATAATAGGTGACGTTTTCCGCCGTGTTATTCGGGTAGCTAATGCTGGTTACACGGTTCAACGCATCGTAGGTATAACTGCGTTTTAAATTATTCTGCGCAGCATCGGCATAAACATGCGTCAGATTATTCGCTTCATCATATTTAAACGATTCAAAACCCGCATCCGGACTATCTAACGTTTCAACATTGCCGTAGGCGTCGTAGTCATAATCCGTTTCATTGGTTCGCGCGTCGGTCACCTTATCCATTTCATCTTGGTTGGTGTAATGGTTAACGGTGTCATTTCCGTGGGCGTCTTTGGTGATTTTCAAACGGCCGTGATTATCGGGTGTATATTCTGTTTGGCGTGTGCCACCGCTGGCATTTTTGGTTTCTATTTGCTTCGTGATAAAACCATTACCGTCATAATCAAAATGCGTGTTCTGTCCGTTGTTGCCCGTTACATCCATCACACGACCTAACTCGTCATAATCCCTTGTCACCACGTAGGTAACTGGGTCAGTTTCGCTTAAGCCCTGATAATACGTTTCAGTTTCAATATCGCCATTGGCATTAAGTGTATATTTTTTTAGAAAACCGCTTGAATTTAGTGTTGTATCGCAATTATTCGCGCCTTCAATCTTACCTTCCATGTGGCCTGCGGCGTTGTAGAGCATGATCGTCTTATCACCTTCGGGCGATATTTCGCAGATGCGTTCTCCACGGCCGTTATATTTATATTCAGTAACAGAATCAAGAGACGTATTGGTGGGATGTTTGATTGTAACTTTTGTCAACCAACCACGCGGATGGTACTCCAATTTTGTTTGAATACCATTGGGGTCAACAATCGTTTCTGGAAGGCCACGACCGTTGTGGTCTAAATATTCTTCGGCTTGCGCAACCGGGCTACCCCACGCACTGATGGTTTTATTTAAATAACGCGTTGTGGGATCATATTCATGACGTGTAATATCACTTGCATCGCCAATCGGACGTGGCCCGTCTTGTGTTTCAATCAAACCATCCGCTGTATAGGTGTAAACAGTCTCCTGGTTGGCAACTTGCGCATAAGCCGAAAACGGTACATGAATCAGCAAGGCAGAAATAAAGCAGGCTGATACTCTTTTGAAATTTATCGAACTTAAATTTCTAATACTCATTTTTGTCGCTCCTATTCCTAATTACATGACTCATTGCTGGTGCAACGTGATTCATCTTTTTATAAATTACTTAACGTATATCTTAAATTATCTATATTATTCGTAGCTATTTATTCGAAATACAAAATATCGATTACAAACTAAAAAAATCTCTGCTTAAAAAGAGATAACATCTTTTTTAAATAGATAAGAAAAATATTTTTATATTTTTTTTACATCAATTGTTACAACTTGATGACAAAGTCAAACTAATATGATACTTTTATGACAACGCCTATCCGGTCAGCAATATATAAAAACAATATAAAATCAGAACCGACTTTTCTTCACCTAAATTGCCAAAAACTTACCTTAAATAGACAAGACAAAAAAAGCCAAGTAGTTATTGAGCCAGTTCGTTCAGAAGGCATAAATCTGAAGTGAAATAGAGAAATTTAATATGAAAATAAATATTAAATTTTTGTGACGTTATGTCGAGCTTGCTGTGGTGAAGATTGATACCAACGTTTGAATGCGCGTGCAAATGCGCTAGATGAAGAGAAACCCAGTGAGTGAGCAATATTGAGCATACTCTGATTACTGGTAGTAACCAGCTTTAGAGCACGTGTTTTTCTTGCGTCGTCAAGTTCGGAAGAAAAGGAGGTGTTTAATGAATCTAGACGTCTATATAGTGTACGCGGAGAAACTTTTAATTCGTCGCTAAGACTTTCAAGTGAAACATTCGCTAAGTCTCTCTTATCTGCGATAAGCTCGCGTATCTTCACTGCGGCATTGCTATCACAATTCAACGCCGCAACTTCTTCTCTCAGCGTGTTGACAAAAAAAGCATTCATAGCCGTATTTGTCATCGGCGGAACAATATCAAGTTTGTCTCTGCTTACCGTAAAAGAATCTTCTTGAGACCCAAAGTGAATTTCCGCATCTAGCTCATATGATAAATCCGGACCGACTAAAGGTTTTTCAGCTTTAAAATTATATCGGCTTATAACGGGGGTATGTAGGCCAGCGACTTCCGTAATGCTTTTGCCAGCACCGAGTAGATTAGAAATTTCAGCGAAATTTTCTGCCACATAATTAATTTTGCGATGCCAAACAAAGGTAACCTCATTTAACGAGGCACGCTCTTCCCAATACCCTCTATTTGTTAAAAGAACATAGTGAGACAAAATTTGCCTAATACTTTCATACAGACTAGGTGCCGTAATCGCAGCAAAGTAAATTGGTCCAAAGCCTGTTGAAGGAAAATTGTTTAGCGATGAAATGCACAGTTCTGTTGTTGGTAACCATGAGGTTAACGATGACCACAACGATGAGTGGTAATTAATAGGTAGATAATTCGGCGTGTTAGAACAATTAGCTCCTTCAGCTTGTTGAGATAAATCTGGACCGCCGGCGAGTACTTGAGACACCTCAAGCGGAATTCGCGCTTTCCCACAAACGTCCATAGGATCTACGCCGCAAGCCTGCGCTCCAATTAATATTCGCTTTAACGATATAGTGTGAACATTAAAAGCAGACATAGTATGTAAAAAATTCCAAGCCCTTGCCGGCTATCCATATTGAAAGGAAATAATATCGATCCGTAAAATTTTAGTTCCCAGCAACTTTTTGGCGGATTTCCAACGGGGTAGCTTGGTACCACCGTTTGAATGCGCGCGTAAATGAGCTGGAGGAAGAAAAACCTAACGAATACGCAATATCAAGCATGCTCTCATTACCAGTCGTTATTAATTTTAATGCGCGAGCTTTACGTGCATCGTCGAGTTCTGATGAAAAAGAAGTATCGAGTAAATCTAAGCGCCTATGCAGCGTACGCGATGAAACTTTTAATTCATCACTCAAGCTATCGAGCGTCACATCAGAAAAATCAGATAACTGTGACATAAGGTCGCGCAACTGAACAACGATATCGCGCTCAAGGTGCAAATCAGACACTTCTTTTTTCAGTGTCTTGATAAAAAATGCATTCATTGGCGAATTGGAAAACGGAGGAATAATATCTAACTTGTCTCGGCTAACGGTAAAAGAGTCTTCTTTTACACCAAATCGAACTTCTACATCTAATTCGCTTGAAAGGTCAGGCCCATTGGATGGCTTTTCGAGTTTAAAGTGATAACGCTTAATAACCGGTGCATATGACCCCGCTACCCTTTCAATGCCTCTACAAGTTCCGAGGATGTTAGCAAAGCCAGTGGAACTCTCCGCGGAGCAATTGACTTTACTGCGCCATATAAACGTAACTTCATCCGCGGAAACACGCTCTTCCCAAACGCCTCTATTAGTCAAAACAATAAAGTGCGAAAGCACCTGTCTTATGCTGTCATAGAGCGTTGGAGCGGTAACAGCTGCAAAACAAATCGGACCAAAGCCCTCTGGGCAAAACTTGTCAATGGCCGTTAAACTGAGCTTTGTTTCTGGAACACGAGACGTTAAGTAAGACCAAACGGCCGAGTAATAGGAATACGGTAAGAGATTATTTGCGGCCGAGCGCTTTTTTTCGCTCGGCGCTTCCGCTAGTACCGCTGAGCCACCTAGCAGAGAGGGCAACACAGAATCGGGTAAGTGAGCCGCTTCGCAAACTTCAATTGGATCGACCCCACAAGCCTCACCGCCGATCAGCGCCCTGCGTATCGAAATCGTATGAGCATTATAAGCTGCCGCTGCCATAATGAAATTCCCGCTCTAAGAAATCCTCAGGCCTCGGATTTTAACCGTTATCCTATGAATTCGGCAACGCGATACATTCACTAATAAGCCAATTTTGCGCAACTGGCCCGAAAATTAGACGTGTGGTAGCCAAATAAATGGGTGCTGTCTAAGCCTGATGTCAGAAATTCCGGTAACTCTAAGCTATGGCGGAATCGGCATCGCTCTTGTAAATCGGTATAGCCTTTGTAAAAAGCTACTTTAAGTGTCACCGGAACCTATCGCTCTAACCTGCCTACTTCTTATTTGCGGTATGGCAGTAATTCAAACAAATGCTTGAAAACCTCCGTATTTTCCGCCTTTTTAGCATACTGCAAAGCGCTATAACCGGCTTCGTCTTTTAATGAATGCTTCGCACCGTTCTCAAGCAGTAGTTTTACCATGGCAAGATCAGCATGCTGAGCCGCATGCATCAACGGCGTTCGCAGTGTGTGAACAAGATTATATTCGCAGTGATAGCCAAATTCTTTCTTAGACTTGTAGCGGTGATTAACGTCGGCACCCAGCTCAATCAATCGGCGAACAACGTCGTGTTGATTAAATTGAATCGCGTAAAAAAGTGGTGTTTTTCCAAAAATATTCTGATGATTGACATCGGCACCCGCCTCTAGTAAAAAATTTATAACCTCAAGGTCTTCCACCGCTAACGAAAGAGGACTTTCGGGATGATCATTCAGCGATTTTTCAAACGCGAGAATAGCAGTCAGTTGGTCGATATCAGCTTTATGCAACAGCGCCTGCGACAATATCGAGAAACTCTGTTCTGGATTGTTTTTCAGATGGTTGATGACCTCCTGAAACGTTTTATCCTTATAAAAAAAGTGATCTTTTGTGTGGAGATCATTACCAGCGGCCCAAATTAAATATTCGCCCAATATAAAATTCGTCAGCAATTTGCTGTTCCTTGCATCTAGGCTATAACGTTGCGTTACATATTGCTCCACCTCGGGTCTTAAGCGTATCAACTCTTCGCTAAGACTATCGTACTTTCTCTTCGAGTAAATACCTTTTGAGGACCAACGCTGTAAGTTTTCCTCTGCAACGGTTGGATCCCGCCAAGTTTGTAAGTATTCTCTAAAGTTACCGTCGTGAAAATTATAAAAACTTAACTGCAATAAACCGTAGTAGAAAGCGCGCCTATAAACATAACGAATTGAGCCAGAACATATACTCCTGCCCTCCCCGCGAATATCATCGGCTATCTTTTTTAGTTCAGTAAAATCTAACGCATTATAAATTGCAGATGGACACTGATAATCCACTTTTTTACTAGAACCTCTACCCGAACCTAAATCCCCACGAGTCAAATTAAATGCAAGTGCGCCAAAAGTCTCCATTTCGTCGCACGTCAAGTTAAAATCCAGCAAAGTGTGACTATAAAAAAAAGCTTTTGCTTCTCGCTTATCAGCCAACCATTTTAGTTCCATAATATAAGTAGAACTCGCCGATTTTTTATAACTTCCGGTAAATTTTTCAATTGCCTTTCCTGCTTGATCATAAACGTCTAAATTTACTCTTCCATCGTCAAATAAACCCTCTATACGCAGCGTCGCTTTCCACTTAACATACGCATGGTCATAGAGGTAATATCCTTTAACTCTGGCACCGTTCGGATATAAAACCATCTTGACGTTAGTTAATCCCGGTGTATCGCCAATACCACCCACAAATACCAGTGGCCTTTTAAACTCCTGGTTCGGCGCCAGCTTCGCGTAATCAGAGCTGATAAGCGTTTTATTTTTTAATTTTTCGCATTCGGTTTTATATTTTTCATTTTCAGGTTCACACTTAACAAATACTTGATTAGCAAGCCGCTGTTTTGATATCGATAATACTCCATCTAACTCGTCATATTGTGCAATTAACGTTCTTATAATTTTATCCGCCATGGTAAAATCTTGATCAATAAAAGGCAGATATATCGTTTCGCGCATACGCATTGCGAGATTGTAAAGCGAACGCGGTTCTCGATTCGACGCGGCTTTACGGGTCCAATAAGAAAATGTATAAAGATCTGAAGAATTTAAGCGAGACAGAGTGCTTCCCGCTTTGGCATTATATATAGCCGCATAGTTGTGCTGTGCCGAAGGGTTTCCTGACTCGGCAAGCAATAGCAGACTGGTTTTAATTAACGCAAAATTTTGTTTAACTTCTTCGTCAATGCCCCGAACGCTATCTATTTTTTTTAGCGCTGTAACAACGTAATTATCTAATTTTGCTGAAAACTCTGAGTCTCTGAGGCAGAGTTTTAGTGAATCACGATATTGATCGACGCTTTTTTTATAGAGTGCTATATAGTCTTCTGGAAACTGCTTCTGATTAAAATAACAATCGGCAACGGCATTATTTGCTATTAGCAAAATAATCAACCATATAAAGCGCATACTTACTATTCCTTGGGTCAATTGAGAGAGGTGAGTCTATAGGGGCGCGTTTGAATATACCAGCGTGGGTAAGTTTGCCTTTTGATAACTGAATGGAAGCTTATTTTGTTGGAAAAAGTTTACGGCCTGCTGAAAAACTATTTTAGTTGAGCAAGAAGCGAATAAAGCAGTATTGCCCGGTAAACCGGTAAGCTTCAAAGCGCTTAGTATTAGTGCTAATGTTAGCGTTAGCGTTAGCGAAAATTATATCTCAGGCCCAAACCCAGTCCAGAAACATCTTGATCATCTAGTATATAGTGACGGTAGCTCAATGACACAGCCGCATTATTTGTAACGTTATAATGGCCACCAAAAGAAAAGGTCAAATCAGTGCCGCCACCGTGGTTGGGTTTAACGCCGCCAACATCGGTATTTAAATCTGCATCCCAAATAAAAATACCACCTTCGGCAAAGCCAGTGAGTTTCGGCACAAATTGATGATGATATTGGTAAGCTAGCGTGAACCCGCTGCCCGTTAACGGATGTGCTTTTTCTAAGGCCGAACGCAGCGCAGATTCATTCTCTACGGCCGCGCCAAATGCAGTTTTAACATCACCAAGGTCAGTATAAGCAACAACTAACGCACTTTTCGAATGAAGTTGATAAAGGTAGGCAAGTCGAAATGCACGGGTTGAGCTATCGTAATCATTGAGTGTGATATCTACTCCAGCACCACTCATTTCACGAGTAAAGCTGTTCCGTGATTGAGAGCCGTTCACCTGAAATACCGATAATTCAAGCGCACTTTTCGCCAGCACATCTTTTGCTTTAAAGTCCCAAGGCTTAAATTCCCAAGGTTCGGCCACCACTTTTTGCGGATTGACTGATGCTACCAGCAGCACAATAAAAATGCCTATTGAAAGGGAGGCCGTTTTATATTTTCGCCGGATTATTTTATATTTTTGGTAAAACAAGGCAATCCACATTAATGCAACAAGCAACGCGATAAAGGGCAGGCTAAGTGCACCACCGCCGCTACGCGTAGTCACTTGCGTAAACGGCGTCGGGCGAAGCTGCGATACGACACCGGGGTCGGAGATAGACCCATTAATTTCACCGTCGGCATCATTCGGGCCGCCGTCTTCGATCGTTAATTGCACGCAGAAATACCCCGCTACAAGCCCAATTTCCCAGCTGGCATCACCCGGCGGTGGACAGAAACCTAAGCTTCCTGCAGTGGAATGAATCTGATTATTCGCATCTAAGACAAAATTCTGCCACTCGCCATTTTGGAATTTACGATACACCGCATCTTCGGGAATGGCCGTGATTTGCGGGATCACAATCGCGACTTGCTGGCCCAAAGTCGGCAGCTCATGCACTTCGAAGTCAAAGATTCCCCCGGTTGGAATAAAATCTTCGTCTGAAGAAATATCGTCTAAGACTTTAATCTCTTCGTTTTCAATACGAGCACCCCCTGTTTGCCCAAGCAGCGCAAATTCACCTAAACGGCAGCGCACACCAGGCTCACACTCAATCAAGAAAGATTCTGACTCATCAATCACTTCAGGCAGCACATTGGACTGTGCATTGTTATCGAGAAAATCGGGAATACCGTCTTCATCGTTATCAGCAGTGCCTTCTGTTAAGTCATCAATTCCATCGCCATCGGTATCTACGTCGCTTTGCAAGTCCGGCAGCGAAGCCACCACCAGCAGCGATAAAGTAGCCGTATCCGTTGCACCTTGTGAATCGGTGACAAGCAGAACAACACGATAAAGGCCCGCTTCCAACGCAGAGGGGTCAAATGTAAAGGTCGATTCATCGCTATCCATATCTGAAAGACGATTATCAGTCGAAGACCAATCCAAGGTAATTGTATCGTTCGGGTTTTCGTCTTCAACGGTCGCAACCACACGTACATCGCCACCACTAGGCAAGATTTGAACGGTGCTTGCATTACCTTGTTCTGCTTGCAACGACGCTTGCGGCTCAATATTGCGTTCGATAATAGTCAGTCGGTAAGTATTTTTCGCTCCGCTGTTAATATCATAACGATTCGCCTCAAAACCATCGGCTAAGTCCTCACCTTCCGATGTGCGATCATCCAATTTGAGTACCAATACCTCGTCTGCCTCAATAACGGAATCAGCGGTAATAGTGAAGGTAATAAGTGCCTCGGTTTCACCTTCATCGAATGTCACCGTACCGTCTTGCAGATTGTGATCGCTACTGACAATAAGGCCTTCGAGTAGCGTGTTGTCGGTGGAAGACTCTGCCGTATCAATAATATAAGGCACAACCAATGGGTATTTATGCGCCTGACCATTCAGCAAAACTTTTACGCTTACGACACTGCCTTCAACCGTAGTTCGATCTTTACCAAAAGACACGAGTGGGCGAACATGAATCGCCTGCGTTTGCTCGCTTGAGTTGCCCCTAAAATCCGTTGCACTCCATGTAACGCGATTCACACCGGGAGCCAATAACAGTTGCCCTTCATCCATGGAGGTAATCACCGGATTACAGCACCCTGCACCCTCGACATTATCAGCTGCGATTAGCTGTAGCTGGGCTTGAATAGCATCTTGCGACGCATCGACATCAAGCCCTAATGCTTCTGCTAGAGATATAGAGGTAAACAGCGCCGTCGCATCCAAAATAATGTCATCCGGCACAAGCAATGTTGGCGGTGTGATATCAAAATAATTGGTGGCATCATTGAGGTCAGTTTGGTCTAAGACCTCTTGAAAATCACTGACATTATCGCCGTCTGTATCTATGCTAGATGCAACCGTAATACTAAACGGCGCCATCGAAGCTTCCGTGTAACCGTCGCTCACCGAAATAATAATATTTTCAGCAATGCCCATATCTTCCTCTGACGGTGTGCCGCTCAAAGCACCATTAACGCTACTAAATGACAGCCAAGCGGGCCTATTTTCAATACTAAACGTCGGCGTTAAACCTTCGAATACCGTCACTTCGGGGGTGAAGTTATAAACCTGACCTTCTTCAACACTTGCCGGTGGAGCGGAGCTGTTATTAAAGGCTATCGCGGTAGGTTGAGTTATTTCGATATCAACGCTTGCGCTATTGGAAACACCTCCTTGGTCATCTTCAACCGTGTAAGTAAAGGTATCATTGCCGCTTTCCGTGATCGTGGGCGTATAGGTCACAGTGCCATTGTTGTTGTCGACAATATTTCCAAGAGATGGTGAGATCACGATTGTTATCGAGCTTGCATCTAAAAAGCCATCCAAATCGCTATCGTTGGCTAAGAGGTCAATAACAACCTCGCGCTGAGTCAACACTTCCGCCATATCGTTATTTGCCAACGGCGTATCATTTACAGCGTCCACCGTTAAAGTGACAGTCGCGATATTAGAGACGGCGCCGACATTATCTTGCGCTTGATAGGTAAAGCTATCGTTACCGGAGAAATTATCTTCCGGCGTATAGGTCACAACGCCGGTGGTAGCATTAACATTCGCACTGCCTTGAGTGGGTTGCGCGACAACAACAACGGACGTTGGATCAATAGTGCCGTCAATATCGGTATCGTTACCCAATACGTTGATGTTTAAGCTGTTATCTTCCAGCAAAGCAACCACATCGTTGACTACTACGGGCGCATCATTGATTGAGTTAACCGTTATAGTGACCGTACCCGCGTTGGACGTGCCGCCAGCATCATCCTGCACGATATAGGTAAAGCTATCATTGCCATTAAAGTCCGCGCTCGGTGTGTAGGTGATTACGCCGGTATCAGTATTGACCGAGGATTCCCCATTGGTGGGCGCTGTCATAATGGATAAAGTACTGACTACAATCGTTCCATCGGCATCAGTATCATTATTGAGCACACTCACCTCAACTGCCGTATCCTCGTCAGTCGTTGCATTGTCATCCTCTGCCACCGGCAGGCTGTTTGGATCAGTCACAATGACAGTAACGGTCGCTGCATTCGATGTCGCACCGACGCTGTCATCAATCGTATAGGTAAATGTATCGGTTCCAGTAAAGTCCATTGCCGGTGTGTAATCGATCTGGCCAGCATTAATTGCGGCCTCACCATTAGACGGGGCGGAAACAATCGCCAAGCTTGTGTTATCGGGCGCATCACCAGAGTCGATGTCTGTATCGTTGGCCGACACGTCTATAGTAATCGAGGTATTGATATCTGAATTAACCATATCGGCAACGGCTACCGGTGCATCATTTTGCGCCAGTACGGTAATCGATACAGTCGCCGTATTGCTTACCGCACTGCTCGCATCTTCAACGGTATAGGTAAAGCTGTCGTCGCCGTTAAAGTCTGTATTAGGCGTATAGGTAATAGCACCTGTTGCGGTGTTAACGCTAGTCCCACCATTACTTGGTGCAACTACGACGGTAACGCTCGCGGCATTGATAGCGTTATCGGAGTCGGAGTCATTGGCCAGCACATCCACTAAAACGGCCTCATCCTCGTTGGTAACCTGAACATCATCGACTGCGCTCGGCGCATCGTTCACACCGCTAATAGTGATGCTGTAGGTGAAATTATTGCTGCTATTGTCGTTAACATTCCCCAAGGCATCACTAACCGAAAAGACAAAGCTATCACTGGTAGATTCTCCGCCGTCATGAGTGTAAGTCAGCTCTTCGTTGTTGACCTCTGCTTGCGTAAAGGTGCCGCTGTCCGCCAGATCACTGCCATTATTTAATGTGCCATTTGCAGGCGCACTCACCAATGTATAGGTAATACCTGAAGCAGCACTGGTGTTGTCACTTGCAGCGAGCATCGTGTTCACGAGCGTTTCCGTCGCGCTTTCGTCCAAGGTTTGCCCGGTATTGGTATTGACCGAAGGAGGTGTGATATCCACGGTAAAGCTGGTAAGTACCAGAGTATTGCTACTGTTACCCGCAGCATCAGTGACGGTAAGCGAACAATCGTTGTATGTACCATCTGCAAGCCCCGAACTGTTATCGGACTGGGTTAATGCGATGCTGTGGTCACCACTTGTGACTGCACCTTCACTAGCGCTACCACAGCTTCCCCCAACAGCGAGGTCCCCAGCTTCATCACTGTTAAAGCTGACATTTGGCGTCGCATCGTTCGCTAGCGGGGAAACGGCTACAGTTTCTGAAATCGTCGGCGCTTGGGCGTCTACAAGCACTTCGGCTAAGCTACCTATCGAGTCGATGCTCACCGATACATCGTTGCTTTGGCTGTCTTGTATCGTGCCAGAATTATTATCTACCGTGGCAGCCAAGCTGATGCCATCGCTATCGACATCACCCTCTTCAACTGCATGGCGGAAGGTCAGCGCGCTCGAACCTGACCCGGAGAGATAACTGGCATAACGGTTAGTGTCTCCGACTACTAAGGTAAGACGCGGTGTTCCACCGCTTGCGTTGACAGTGACGTCTTCGTCGTAGTTAAGCACAAAGTCAATATTCTCACCGGCGACATAGGTGTCATTAGAAGGCAAGGTAACTGAAGTGATACTTGCGCCTACATCGTCATTAATGATGGTACCCGTGCCATTGGTTATTGCAGAAGTTGCGGCCATTTGGGTACCCGAACTTCCCACACTCAGATCCGTATCTCCATCGACGCTCAAGATCACCGTACTGCCATGCGTAAGCCCAGCGTTATCGTTGAAATAGCCGTTCACTGTGAAGACTTCATTGTCGCCATCGGACACCGAAACGCTCAAACCGCTAAAGGTTAGAACATCGGTTCCAGCGTTATAGGAGCCGGTTACATTACTCACTCCGGTGCCGTTTAAACTCCAAGTAATTTTTGCTCTGTCGGTATCGTTAGCGGTACCCGATACCGCTATGCGTATTTCAGTTACGGACAGAGCGATACCGTCGCCTCCTCCGCCATCGCTGAGCGTAAAATCAAACAGGTTTACAGCCTCACCCACCGTATCGGCGGAATAGCTCAGCGCGACCGGCTCGATCACACTATTTGCGGCGGTCAAAGTGGCGTCAGTGTTATACGGTTCGGAGGTAAACTGGCTGCTGTCTGCAGAAGTCATGCCGGTGGCGCTAGCCTGCAGATTGAATGTTTCTGAATTGCTTAAGGCGTTAGTGTAATTCACTTGCAAGCCGGTAAATGCAGCCAGACCTGAGCTTGGCGTTATTGTCGTAGTGGCTGAACTGCCATCGGTATCCCCCGTACTGCTTAGCTCGGCTGTTCCGGCACCATTTACTTCAGCCAAAGTAATTCCCGAGCTAAAACCGGTATCCAAAACATCGTTAGCATCACGGGTAGAAACTACAGGTACCGTTGTTAGGCTGGAAGTCTGTCCATTAAACACCGAAAGTGATGCAGGCTGGGTATCAAACACCAATTTTGTTGCCACTACATCAGAGTTCACGGCATTGGCGCTAGCATCGCTCACACCCGTTGCGCTGGCGCTTAAGGTGAAACTTTCTTGATCTGCGGTGGCGGTATAAGTCAGGTTGGTAAACGTAGCCACACCTGCTACCGCCGTTGTCGTGTTGTCGCTTAGGCTTCCCGCACTCGCTTCAGTCAAGGTAACCAAACCGGTAAAGCCGGTATCGGTATTGCCGTCGGCATCGCGAGCGGTGACCACCGGTTGCGTCGTTAACGCCGCACCAGAAACAGACCCAGCTGGCTGGGTTGAAAATACTAAGACGGACGCAGTGACATCAGACATCACCGCATTGGCATCGACCGTCGCTAAATCAGTCGCAACAGCATCCTGATCATTGGCCGTTAAAGTAAAGCTTTCTTGATCGGCGGTAGCCGTATAATTCACCGCCGTAAACGTGGCAACGCCACCAACCGCCGCAACAGATCCACCCGTTAATGTGCCCGCACTCGCTTCAGTGAGCGTAATCGTTTCAGTAAAACCGGTATCGGTTACGCCGCCAGCATCGCGCGCCGTGACAACCGGTTGCGTGGTTAAATTGACCCCTGAAACCGACCCCGAGGGCTGGGTCGAAAACACTAATTCTGTTGCCACTACGTCGGCGTTCAGAGCATTAGCGCTAGCATCGCTCACACCCGTTGCACTGGCGCTTAAGGTGAAACTTTCTTGGTCTGCGGTGGCGGTATAAGTCAGGTTGGTAAACGTGGCCACACCCGCTACCGCCGTTGCGGTATTGTCGCTTAGGCTTCCGGCGCTCGCCTCGGTCAACGTGACCAAACCGGTAAAGCCAGTATCGGTGTTGCCGTCGGCATCGCGCGCGGTCACCACCGGTTGCGTCGTTAGCGCCGCACCGGAAACGGAGCCGGCCGGTTGCGTCGAAAAGACAAGTTCAGTTGCCGTGACATCGGCGATGACTGCATTAGCATCCACAGTACCTAAATCCGTGCCAACACCGTCCTGGTCGTTGGCCGTTAAGGTAAAGCTTTCTTGGTCTACCGTAGCGGTGTAATTCACCGCCGTAAACGTGGCGACACCGCTCACAGCGGCAACAGATCCACCCGTTAATGTGCCTGCACTCGCTTCAGTCAGCGTAATCGTTTCGGTGAACCCGGTGTCAGTTACACCCGCGGCATCACGTGCGGTAACAACCGGTTGCGTGGTCAAATTGACCCCCGAAACCGACCCGGCCGGCTGGGTTGTAAACGCTAATTCCGTCGCCACCACATCGGAAGTGACAGAGTTAGCATCCACATTGGTGACACCGGTTGCACTCGCATTTAAGGTGAAGCTTTCCTGGTCTGCAGCGGCGGTATAGGTCAAGGTCGTAAAGGTGGCCACACCCGATACCGCGGTCGCAGTATTATTGCTTAAACTCCCCGCACTCGACTCACTCAAGGTGACTAAGCCGGTAAAACCGGTATCGGTATTCCCGTCCGCATCGCGTGCGGTCACCACCGGTTGCGTCATTAGCGCCGCACCCGAAACGGAGCCGGCCGGCTGCGTCGAAAAGACTAATTCAGTTGCCGTGACATCGGCGGTGACTGCATTAGCATCCACAGTGCCTAAATCCGTGCCGACGCCGTCCTGATCGTTAGCCGTCAACGTAAAACTTTCCTGGTCTGCTGTAGCCGTGTAATTCACGCTGGTAAAGGTGGCGACACCACTAACGGCGGCAACAGACCCGCCCGATAAAGTACCCGCGCTAGCCTCAGTCAGCGTAATCGTTTCGGTAAACCCGGTATCGGTTACGCCTGCGGCATCACGTGCCGTAACCACCGGCTGCGTGGTCAAATTGACCCCCGAAACCGACCCGGCCGGCTGGGTCGTAAACGCTAATTCCGTCGCTACTACATCGGAAGTCACTGCATTGGCATCCACATCGGTGACGCCGGTTGCATTCGCATTTAAGGTGAAACTTTCCTGGTCTGTAGCGGCGGTGTAGGTTAAGGTTGTAAAGGTAGCCACACCCGATACTGCGGTCGCAGTATTATTACTTAAACTCCCCGCACTCGCTTCAGTTAGCGTAATCAACCCGGTAAAACCAGTATCGGTATTACCGTCGGCATCGCGCGCGGTAACAACTGGTTGAGTCGTTAATGCCGCACCCGAAACCGAGCCCGCGGGTTGGGTTGAAAATACCAGCTCTGTCGCTGCCACATCGGAAGTCACCGCATTAGCATTCACTGTACCCAAATCCGTACCGACGCCGTCCTGATCGTTAGCGGTTAAGGTAAAACTTTCTTGATCAGCAGTAGCCGTGTAATTCACGCTAGTAAAAGTAGCAACACCGCTAACGGCCGCAACAGATCCACCGGATAATGTGCCCAAACTCGCCTCGGTGACTGTAATGGTTTCGGTAAAATCAGTGTCGGTATTGCCTGCGGCATCCTGTGCTGTAACCACGGGCTGAGTCGCTAAATTGCTACCCGATGTCGACCCCGCCGGTTGCGTGGTAAAAGCCAAAGCCGTGGCTTCTACATTAACGGTGGTACCCGAACCGTTGGTCAGCGCGGAAGTGCTTGCCATTTGCGTTGTGGTAGTGCCAAGCGTCAAATCCGTATCGCCGTCCACGCTAAGCACAAGCGTTTGCCCTTCCGTTAAGCCGGTGTTGTCGTTGTAATAGGCAGCAACGGTGTAAGTTTCATTATCGCCGTCGGCCACCGAGATACTTAAACTTGAAAACGTCACTACGTTCGCACTGTAGCTACCCGTCACGCCACTAGCATCCGGACCGTTTAGCACATACGAAAGCTGGCTCGCATCAACCGTACCACTGGTATTGATGCGTATCTCGGAGACAGTTAAAGCTTTACTATCAGCAGTTCCCCCATCGCCGATAACAAAATCGAAAATATCTAAGGCTTCACCGGAAGTATCGAGAGTAGTATCCAGTGCAATCGGTTCCGACACCCCTGATCCCGCTGTCAACGTTCCATCGATATCCCAAACATTACTGGCAGTTATTCCCGCAGTTGTATCAGCGATATCGACGCTGCTGGCGGCACCCGCCAACCAGTTATCCGCCGCGGCAAGATTGTAGGTAGTGCTGTCGTCTGATTGCGTTCCATTGTTATTCAGCAAGGCATCTACTGCTGTTTTATCCGAGCCACTTAGGGTGACTGAAAAAGACGTAGCGGAGGTAATTTCAAC
>JANQJB010000094.1 GCA_028281865.1 Marinagarivorans sp. | reverse complement strand
CACAAGCCTGCCCTTCCGCGTTGGCTTGATAACACGAGACGGTCATGCCGTAGTCCACGCCCAACGCAGTGCCGCGCTTAATGATCTGCGCTTTGGTCAGTTCAATCAGTGGCGTTTTGATCATAAGGTCTTTGCCTTCTACGCCGGCTTTGGTTGCAAGGTTGGCCATTTTTTGGAAAGCGGCAATATATTCTGGGCGGCAATCGGGGTAGCCCGAGTAATCCACGGCGTTCACACCGATAAAAATCGCCTCTGCGTCCAGCACCTCAGCCCAGCCCAATGCAAGCGACAAAAACACGGTGTTGCGAGCCGGGACGTAGGTGACGGGGATGCCCGCTGGCGAATCAATCGGGACGTCGATGTTGTTATCGGTCAACGCAGATCCGCCAATATCGCCCAAACCAAGCTTGACAATTTTGTGTTCTGCCACCCCCATAGCCTTGGATATTACCGCAGCGGCTTGTAGTTCTGCACGATGGCGCTGGCCATAATCGAAGCTGATTGTGTGGCAGGAATAGCCTTCGCTTTGCGCAATGGCGATTACAGTTGTTGAGTCCAGTCCACCGGAACTTAGCACAACGGCCTTTTTCATCTATTTATTACCTCTACACACCAGCAACGTCGCCCCATAAATGTTTATGAAGCTGGATTTGAAAGCGAACATTGCGGTTGTCTTTAATAATCCATTCGGCCAGTTCCTTTGCTTTGAGATCGCCGTAAATGGGCGAAAATAGGACGTCTCCAACACGCTCTGCCAGACGATATTGGTCCATTTTAAAACAAGACCACTCGTAATCTTCTCGCGACCCAATAACAAACTTAACCTGGTCGCGAGCCTTTAAAAACTCAATATTCTCGTAACGGTTTTTCGAAGCCTCCCCTGAAGAGGGCGTTTTTAAATCCATTACAATACTCACGCGCTCATCCAGGCCTTCAATCGGCATTGCGCCGCTTGTTTCCAGTGACACGTTCAAGCCCGCGTCACACAAACGGGACAGCAATAACGCGCAGTTTGGCTGAGCAAGCGGCTCGCCGCCCGTAACGCAAACATAGCGGGCACCCATCTCGCGAACTCGTTCAAGCACGGTGCTCACCAGCATTTTCTCGCCACCGTAGAACGCATATTCTGAATCACAGTAGTGACAGCGCAGCGGGCAGCCGGTCAACCGCACGAAGGCAGTTGGCCTTCCAACGGTGTGGGCCTCCCCTTGCAGGGAGTAGAATATCTCGGTAATGCGCAATTCGAGATCTGAGGTCATCATGAATACTTATTGAGCGAAAAACGCGCTATATTAGCGGAAAAAAGCCGCAACGACGATACACTCCGCTGCTATTCTCTATTCCCGCCCTGCTATTATCTATGTAGCCACATTCATCGACAGGACATTCTCTATGAGAGTACTTATCGCCTTTTTGATTGCCACACTCCTCTCGAGCCCCCTTTGCTTTGCCGACGCGCTGGTTTGGAAAGTGAGCAAAGGCAAGCAAAACTTATATTTGGGTGGGTCAATTCATCTTTTACGGCCGTCCGATTTTCCGCTTCGCCCCGAATACGATTTCGCATTTAATAAAGCGAGCGTTATTGGCTTTGAAACCGATGTGGCACAGCTAATGAGCTTGGATGCGCAGCAAAAAATAATGCAGGCGATGATGCTTCCAGCTGGGAAAACCTTAAAGAGCAGTGTTTCGCCTGCCGTCTACGGCAAACTCGAACAACAAGCACAGCGCTCCGGAATTCCGATGATGGCGCTCAATATGTTCAAACCAACGATGGCGGTGCTATCAATCCTGCAGCTCGAGCTACAGAAAATGGGGGCGTCAACAGACTCGGGCGTGGAAGCGCATTATTCAAAGCGCGCAAAGCTCGCTGGCAAACGCACAGTTGCACTTGAAACCCTCGACAATCATATCGGTATCCTGTCTACACTGGGCGAAGGTTATGAAGATGCGTTTATATTGCAATCGCTTGAAGACCTCAAAATCATCACTACCGAATACGCAAAAATTGTCGCAGCTTGGAAAAGTGGCGACGAGAATAAACTCAATAAGGACTTGGTGGAGCGCATGCGTGTAGAGGCACCGGAAATGTACCGCGCTTTATTGGTTGACCGTAATCGCGATTGGGCCAACAAAGTTGATATTTATATTAAAAGCCCAGAAGTCGAATTCTTATTAGTCGGCGCAGCCCATTTAATTGGGCGCGACAGCTTATTAAAAATGCTGCAGAAGAAGGGATATAAAATCGAAAAAGTCAGACTTAAAAAATAAGACAATACAAAATATAAAAATACCTGTAATGTTGGTTTAAAAGTTTGCTTGCGCTGATAAAGCTTTCTTTTTGAAAGTGTCTGTACTTAAAAATTTTCCTGCAAATAAGCTTGCGCCAAACTCGCCGCCGCAGAATTAGAACTCGCAACTTCATTTAATAAGGCTTTGGCTCGGTCTGCTTCACCTTTAAGGTGGTAAACCTTGCCGAGTTTAAATTTAGCTTCAGGAGTTTTCTGATGATGAGGATGACTGTTTGTAACGCGCGTAAACCAAGCAGCTGACTGATCTAAATCGTCCTTTTGCATATAGATTTGGCCCAACCAATACTTAGCATTTGCGGCGTAGTGGCCTTGTGGGTATTCAACTAAATATTGGTTTAGGCTGGTAATCGCTTGGTCGAATTTTTTTTCCTTTATCGCTAAATCTATCGCACTGCGATACATTTTTAACTCTTCAACCGGGCCGGGCCTGGCTTTTGTTTCAAGCGTTTGAGTAATACTCGCAGCCGCATTGTTCACACTTGAATTCAATGTGGATGCATTTGCAGCAGGCTGCTGAGGTTTTTGCTGACTGAGTAACCCAAGCCGGCGATCGAGATCAATATAATCTTCAGTGCGCTTGCGGTTAAGTTCTTTGATTTTATGTGCCTGCTCTTCGACGATACCGCGCAATTCGCGAACTTCCTGTTGCAACAGTTGCAGCTGGTAATAAACCTGAGCAGCCTCATTCTGCGGCGCTTGGCGCACTGTGCCTGCGGTGCGATAGCCGCCCTGTCTAGTAGCAACAGAATCCTTAGGAATGGGTTTTGAATCGACCACTTCAACTTCCGCAGTGGCCGGTAAAGAAAAAACTGCCATCAGAGTGATGGCAGCTAGGCTTAGATAGTTTTTCATTGAAAAAATAAAGATACCAACAATTACTTCAATTCTACACGACGGTTAACGGACCACGCTTCTTCATTACTGCTCGCGTCCGCTGGGCGCTCTTCGCCGTAACTAATGGTTTCAATGTAGCTCGCATTGACGCCTTGGAACACCAAGAAATCGCGCACTGCATTGGCACGGCGCTCACCCAGTGCAATATTGTATTCGCGGCTTCCGCGCTCATCGGCATGACCTTCCAAACGTATTGGGCGCGGTGCAGTAGCGAGTTGCTCGGCGTGAACCAACAGTGCTGCGCGTGCTTCTGGCGTCAACAACGCGGAGTCAAACTCAAAGTAGAAAATAGTGTCTACTTCTACTACAGGCTCCTCGATAACAGGCTCTTCTACCGTCTCTTCGACAGGTTCTGGCTCGTATGTTTCAGTCTCGGTTTCTATGCCCGTATCAACTTGGTCAACAGGCTGATTAGTCGAACAACCCGTAATTAAACCAAGAAAAAAGGCCATAATTAAAAATGACTTAAAGGTGTTTAGCATTGTTGTTTCACTCCCGAATTTTTGTGAAAAATTTTGTCTGCACTATTTTATGAATTTCTGTGATATCTAGCTACATGTTTGTTTAGTTTACAGTTTATTGAACTTACGTTGTTTACGTTGTTTGGTTTATTTACGACTCATTGCAATTAAACTCATTCACAATCAAACTAATTGCAGTAGTCGCTTACATCCCTATCAATGTTAGTAACTAATCACTTCTATCTACTTCGTGTAGGGAGACCACGCGGGTTCACGCACATCACCTAATTTCGACGGTAAACGAAATTTAACACCCGCATCCATAGAAACCACAGCAAGCACTCCTTTGTTGTTGTAGCGCGTAGCATACATCAACAATGCACCATTGGGCGCTATGCTTGGTGACTCATCGAGATGAGTGCGCGTTAAAATACGTAAATCACCTGACGCGATATCTTGCAAGGCGATATGGAATACACCCTGTTCGCGATGCACCATTATTAAGCCTTTGCCATCTCGTGTAACACGCGGCCGAGCATTGTAATTACCATCGAACGTTAATCGCTCAATTCGGCCACTATTTAACCATTTTTGATAAATTTGCGGCGCCCCACCGCGGTTAGACGTAAAGATAATCGACTTGCCGTCGCTTGACCAGTTTGGCTCGGTATCGATTGCAAACTCTTTATTAGTAAAACGACGCAATTTCCGCGTTGCCAAATCCATAATATAAATTTCGGGGTTGCCATCTTTCGATAACACCATAGCAAGTTGTTTGCCATCGGGTGACCAGGCCGGCGCACTATTTAGCCCTTTAAAATTAGTGATTTGTTCCTTGCGTCCCGTAGCTAGCTCCAAGGTGTAAATTGCCGGCCGGCTAGTCTCAAACGAAACAAATGCAATGCTTTTGCCATCGGGGCTCCATGACGGCGATAAAATCGGTTCGTTTGAACGCATTAAAATTTTGGCTCGTTCACCATCGACATCTGAATGCACCAAGTGATATTGATCGGGAGCGGTTCTACCAAGGTCTTCAATATAAATTATTTTGGTCGAAAAAATCCCAGGGATGCCGGTGATTTTTTCATAAATAGCATCGCTAGCCCGATGCGCGATATCGCGTAAACTATCCGCCGAACCCGATAAATCGGCCGCTAAAATAACTTTTTGCGAGGGCACGTCGAACAGCTCGTAATGCAGTGAATAACCACCGGTAGCGGTACGAGAAAGCTCACCAATCACTAAAAAAGAAATGCCTAAGCGGCGCCAATCGCGATAAAAAACTTCTTCGCGTTTCGTCGGCATCGACAACATATCTTGCTGCGGTATTAAGCGAAACAAACCGCTCATGCGCAAGTCGGCCGAGATAATATTGCTCACATTTTCTGGCAATCCCAAAGTGCCTGCAAATGGAACGACCGCAACGGGTGTGGGATTATCGACACCGCGATTAATTTCTATAGTCAGCCCTGCCCAAGTCGGTAGCGCACATACAAAAAATACGAAGCCGAGTAATGCTCTCACAGTCTGAGATCCTCCGGATTAAAAATTAATGTCAGTTCGCGAAAATACTTTTCAAAAAGTGCCGAATCCATGCCTTTAAGCTCCTGAAATTGCCCAACCGAATTGACCGCCTGCACAGCGGAACGATCAAACGCTTCGTTACCGCTAGATTTAATCACGCTAACGTTAACAATATTACCGGTCGGTACAAGCCTTATTAATAACTCACATTTCATACCCTTGCGTGCCGAATCGGGTCGACTCCAACGCTGGGTAATTTTTTCGTAAATTATTGAAGAAAAAGACGCTGCTTCCAATTCTTGCATTTCTGCTTCTAAGGCTAACTCTTCCGCTTTTAACGCCTCGTCAAATTCTCTTTGCTTCTGCTGGCGAGCCTCGTCCTCTTGACGTTTACGCTCTGCTTCGCGCCTAGTCGCAGCTTCTCTCTCTTGACGCTCCCTTTCCGCCTTTTCTTTTTCGCGTTTTTGTTTTATCGCAAGCTGACGTTTTCTTTCATCCTCACGTTTTTTTCGCGCTTCGGCCTCATTTTTTTGTTTCGTTAAATCAATTTTTTTAGGCGTTTTTTTTGCCGGTTTTGGCGGCTCTTTAACTTTGGCTTTTATCTCAACCAATTTTGCGTTGACGTAGTTTGGCACCCGCGGTTTAGTCCGTTCCGCCTGACCAGGCTTGACCCACAAAATAAGCGCGACCACAGCAAAATGTAGCGCCAAGCTGACAAAAACAGGAAAAAAATAGTTGCGGATTAAAGACAAGAATTAAGGCTTCCCCGGTTCAGTCACTAAACCTACTGACGGTGCGCCAGCCCCTTGCAAAGCAGCCATCAGTTTAACCACTTTACCGTATTCAACTTTTTCGTCGCCCCAAATTAACACCGGTGTATTCGGTTTTTGGCGTAAGATCTTGGCAGTAGTGTCGGTGATATAAGCAAGCGCTTGCGGTTTTTCCTCGTCGCGCCCTGTATTAATAAAAAGCTGCCCGTTGGCTTTTACCGACACAATTAACGGTTCTTCTTCTTTTTTATCCAGTGGCGTAGAAGGCGACTGCGGCAAATCCACCTTGACCCCCTGCATTAATAAAGGCGCAGTCACCATAAAAATAACCAACAACACCAGCATGACGTCGATATAAGGTACGACATTTATCTCTGCCATCGGTTTATTTTTTTTCGCGCCGGCCACCTACTATCTCCCAAAACTTATCAATAATGTGCGTGAAAGCTTCTTCATCTTTTCTATTAATTAAATTATTCGCTTATTTTAGTGTGTACTTGTCGGTGCAAAATTGCAGAAAACTCTTCCGAGAAAGTCTGATAATTGGTTGACAGCGCCTCCGCACGGGTTGAAAAACGGTTGTACGCCAAAACTGCGGGGATAGCCGCAAACAAGCCCATCGCCGTCGCGATCAAGGCCTCCGCAATACCCGGCGCGACCGTCGCTAAAGTCGCCTGATGCTCATTCGCTAGACCGCGAAAAGAATTTAATATCCCCCAAACTGTTCCAAATAAACCAACGTAAGGGCTTACCGAAGCAACACTCGCCAAAAAAGGTAAATTGGCTTCCAATTTTTCTTCCTCTCGCACCATTGCAACACGCATAGCACGCTGTATCGCTTCCATCGTTGCATCCGGGTCCGAAATGCTTTGCTGGCGCAGCCTTGAAAACTCTTTAAAGCCTGCACGAAAAATACTTTCAACACCGTATTCACCGGTACGCCCATTGCCATCGCGATAAAGTTGCGTTAGATCCGTACCCGACCAAAAGCGTTTTTCAAATGACAAAAATAATTTGCGCGCTTTTAATTGGTAGAGTCCACGTTGCACAATCATGCACCACGAGACAACAGACGCGAGTAAAAGTAGCGCCATGACCGCTTTTACCACAGGGCCCGCATCGGAAATTAAATGTAAAATAGAAAGTGTTTCAGCTTCATTCATAATTCTGTGTTCGTGGCCTTATGTAATTTTGTGAGTGCAAGAGTGATAAAAAGTTGAAGGTTCTAAATTCCGGGCAAATCGTCTTGTTTAAGTTTCTTAGGGCTCTTAAGCCCGAAGTGGTCATACGCAATTTGCGTGGCGAGTCGCCCGCGCGGCGTGCGCATTAAATAGCCCTGCTGAATCAAATAAGGCTCTAAGACATCTTCAATGGTGCCGCGTTCCTCGCTAATGGCTGCGGCTAAGCTATCGACACCAACAGGCCCACCTTCAAATTTCTCCATCAAAGTTAGTAGCAAACGCCGGTCCATATGATCGAAACCACATGAATCGACATTCAACATATTCAGCGCTTGATCGGAGATCTCCGCGCTGACGATACCGTCAGCTTTCACTTCCGCAAAATCCCGCACACGACGCAATAAGCGATTGGCAATGCGCGGAGTTCCGCGTGCACGGCGAGCAATTTCTTCCGCACCAGAGCGTTCAGACTGAACCCCCATGAGCCCGGCGGAGCGTGTGACAATTTCAGTGAGATCCGAGATAGAATAAAACTCCAAGCGCTGAACTATGCCAAAGCGATCACGCAATGGAGATGTTAATAAACCCGCGCGGGTTGTAGCCCCGACCAAGGTAAACGGCGGCAATTCAAGTTTAATCGAACGCGCGGCTGGCCCTTCGCCAATCATAATATCCAGTTGGTAATCTTCCATCGCCGGGTAGAGTACCTCTTCGACCATCGGGCTAAGGCGATGAATTTCATCGATAAACAGCACATCGCCCTCTTCCAGGTTGGTCATAAGTGCGGCTAAATCACCCGCTTTTTCCAATACCGGACCAGACGTAGCTTTTATATTAACGTTCATTTCCGCCGCGATAATATTGGCGAGTGTAGTTTTCCCCAAACCGGGAGGACCAAATATTAAGGTGTGGTCCAGCGCTTCGCCGCGTTTTTGAGCCGCGCTGATAAAAATATCCATTTGTTCACGAACAACAGGCTGACCAATATATTCAGATAGGCGCTTTGGTCGCACGGCCCGATCGAGTTGTTCATCGGGACCTTGCGCATTAGCTTCAATAAGTCGGTCGCTATCAATCATGTTTCAAATATAACGGCAAATGTTCTTCAATTTTTCGGCAACATTCCGCGCAGTGCCATGCGGATAAGATCTTCACTGCGCTCAACGGACTCATCGTTACGCAACACAGCGCTAATCGCCTTAGCGGCTTCTACAGGTTTGTACCCCAAAGCGACCATCGCGCTCTCAGCCTCTGCGACAATATCGGGACGATCATGGATGGTATCATGGACACGACTAGCCGACGGTGAATTTTGCAGCGCCGATTCTGCTGGCGAACGCGCCCAGTCTTTCAATTTATCACGCATTTCGATGACTAAGCGCTCCGCTGTCTTCTTGCCTACGCCTGGCACTTTTACCAAGGCAGAGACATTATTGTCACGCACACAACTAACAAATTCGCTCGCTTCCATACCCGATAATATCGCCAGCGCCATCTTGGGCCCCACGCCGTTAACTTTAATAAGCAAGCGAAATAAGGTTCGATCCTGCCGATCGATAAAGCCAAATAATTGTTGCGCCGATTCGCTCACCGAAAAATGCGTGTGTAACGTGACATCAGCCCCAAGCTCTGGCAGAGCATAAAAGGTGGTCATTGGTGCGAGCACCTCATAACCCACGCCTTGACAATCAATAATTAAACTCGGCGCCTGTTTTTCGATCAATCGACCATTTAAACGCGCAATCACACAATTCTCCCGCGACGATAGCGTCTCGCGCCCGCCATTTTGATTAAATGCTGTTGCGTATTAGCGTGACAAAGAGCCACCGCCAGAGCATCCGCAGCATCCTCCGCCGGTGAAGCGGGCAAATTTAACAAAATACGCACCATGTGTTGAACCTGTTGCTTAGTGGCCGAGCCCTTTCCGACAACCGACTGTTTTACCTTGCGCGCCTCATATTCATACACCGGTAGCTCATTTACACCGGCTGCGACAATCGCAGCACCGCGCGCATGCCCAAGTTTAAGTGCAGAATTTGCATTGCGGGCCATAAATATTTGCTCAATCGCAAACTCCTGAGGATTATGGCGCTGGATAATATCACTGACATGATCAAAGATTTGTTTGAGTCTGTCGGGCAAGTCTAAAGCAGTATCAAGCCGAATAGTGCCGCTGGCAACATATTCCGGTCCACCCACGGTATGTTGAATAACACCAAAACCAGTTTTTCGAGATCCCGGGTCGATCCCAAGAATTAATGCCATAAACGACCGATGAATTTAAATGTATGAATAAGGTTTTCAATAGCGCCAGTTTCCCAATTGCGTCGTACTTGGTCAAGTAGCGGTAAATGACCGTTTAATCAATGAAGGAAAATAAGAGCCCAGTGTCAACGCCCGAGCAAACACATAAAATATAAACGCGTACCACAATCCAAAATTGTCAAAGCGGTAAAAATACAAATACCAGCTCAACAAAAACAGTAAAACAGCCATAAACGAGGCGTTGCGCATTGCACTGCCGTAACTCGCGCCGATAAAAATCCCATCCAATTGAAAAGCGGCGACGGCCAACGCAACATAAATTGCGGCGAAAGGTAGATAGATATTCGCTTGTTCAATAACGCCTTCAAGCGTTGTCAATTGCGTTACGAAAAAAGCCCCACCGCCATATATTATCGCCGCTAACACCAATGCAGTAGCGGCTGCCAAAATGCAAGTTCTTTGCACAGCAAGCATGAACGTTTTTTTCGACTTTGCGCCAATCGACTGACCAATTATACCTTCGACCACGTGGGCAAAGCCATCGAGAAAGAATGCGCTAAAAGTGATAAATTGCATCAGAACGTGGTTGGCGGCTAATACTGTTTCGCCAAATTTTGCACCGGTACGCGTGAACCAAGTAAATCCAACCAACATAAAAAATGTACGCAGTAAGATATCGCCATTTATACTGAGCAATTGGTGTATTTTTTTTCTGATAAATAAGATATTCCAACTGGGCAAAATACCTATACCCTGTTGTCGTAGGCTGCGAACAAGAAACGCAAATAACACAAGCAAAGTAAAATACTCTGCTATAACGGTTCCAATCGCTATCCCTTTAATGCCCCAGCTGAGAACTCCGGCAAACAGCACATTAAGCAGCGCATTTAAACCATTGAGCAGTAACTGCATTAAAAATAGCGCACGGCTATTACCAAGTCCAATCAATAAACCACTTAACACGTAGAGCAATAAGGTCGCGGGTGCCGACCAAATTCGAATATAAAAATAGGGTGCTAATAAGCGATTAACAGATTCCGGTGCATCAATAAGTGCGAGCGCAAGCCTAAATATTGGCCACTGAGAAATTAAAACGATAATGGAGAGTACCAGCGCCAGCAGGCCCGATCGCCAGACGATATGTTTTACCTCCTCCATATTCTTCGCTCCGGAGGCCTGGGCGATAAGACCACTGGAACCCATGCGCAAAAATCCAAAACCCCAGTAAATAAAACTAAATATGACACCGCCCACGGCCAACGCACCGAGTTCCGCAGTCGTGCCGACATGCCCAATTATCGCGGTATCGACAATACCGAGAAGCGGCACTGCCATATTCGCCAATATAAACGGCCATGCACGATTTAACAAAGACGTATAGGAGAGTGTCTGCATATCAAGTTTCATGTCTCTGCGTTCTTATTACCAATATCTTAACTATAACAGCGCCGCAATTATAGCAGCGCCATATTTCGCCACAATTAAACTCAAGAATTTCACGAATCTACCTCCAGTAGGCCATCTGTAGGAATAAAAATACTACTCAATACACTGTTATGTTTTGGGGAGTGAATAATGTTCCGTTTAATCGAGTCTGTCATATGGTTTATTTTAAAGCCGACCTTATTCGTTTTATTTCTCGCGGTTTTAATATTTCACGCCGGCACAACACTGGCCTACCAAGAAAATCCTCACGAAGCCGAATCCGGTGCGTTTTTCCTATCTCACAATAAATCGACCGTGCGCGCAATCAATCACAACAGCCACGCCGATTTGGATATTACCGGCATGGTAGCCAAAGTTACGTTAACACAAGAATTTTATAACCAAACAGATGCTTGGGTGGAAGGTGTCTATGTATTTCCTCTCCCCGAAAATAGCGCTGTCAATTTTATGGCAATGCATATCGGCGAAAGGCGAATAGTTGCCAAAATTAAAGAAAAGCAAGAAGCAAAAAAAATTTATCAAAAAGCGAAGAGCGAAGGCAAAAAAGCGGCCTTAACGGTGCAGCAAAGACCCAATATCTTTACGCAAAAGGTCGCTAATATTCCACCGGGCGAAAGCATTAAAGTCGAAATTCGCTACTTACAAACTGTTCACTACGATATGGGGAAATTCTCGCTGCGCTTCCCAATGACAATTACACCGCGTTACATGCCCGGTAATACATTAAAAGATTTCAACGCGGAGGAGAGCTTCTCCGGCAACGTCAACGGTTGGGCACTGCCGACGTCGCAAGTAAGCGACGCTCAAAAAATTTCACCTTATTACAATAAAAACAATGCAAATTCTATCTCTTTTACGATTCTACTTGATGGAGGGCTCGACCTAGAAACAATTGCCAGCCCCTCCCACTCAGTTTTGTCGCAAAGGATCAATAACTCGCAATATCGCGTAAGAACGCAACAACCCTCGATAAAAATGGATCGGGATTTTGAACTCTCTTGGTCACCGGGCGCAAGCCAGTCGCCAAAGGCTGCAATATTTCACGAAAAATTAAACCAGCATTCTTTTATCCAACTTATGATGTTGCCACCGCAAGTCGCGTCAAGCGATTATTTGGAAGCGCGTGAACTAATCTTGATTGTTGATACCAGTGGCTCAATGCAGGGCAATTCGATTGTGCAGGCACGCGAAAGTGTCAAGCTCGCATTACAGCAATTAAGAGCTAACGATAGTTTTAATCTAATCGAATTTGACTCTAACCACCGTCTTTTTCGAAGCAACGCAGTATCAGCAAGCCCCGAAAATATCAGAAGCGCCATTGCATTTGTCGAGAGCCTCAAAGCGGATGGCGGCACAAACATGGCACCGGCTATAGAAGCAGCCTTGAATATGCCCGGGACCGAAAAGCTCAAACAAATTGTTTTCATCACCGATGGTTCCGTTGGTAACGAAAATCAATTGTTTAAACTCATTCATCAAAAACTCGGCAATGCACGTTTTTTTACCGTCGGCATTGGTTCGGCACCGAACAGTTTTTTTATGCGCAAAGCCGCGCAATTTGGTCGCGGAACCTTTACCCATATTGGCAGTGCTCAGCAAGTGTCGGAACGTATGCTTGCGCTTTTTCAAAAATTGGAAAGCCCTGTGATCACAAACCTAAAAGTCCAGTGGCCCGACGGTTTATATGAAGAAGTCTACCCCTCGCGCGTGCCTGACTTATATCTCGGTGAACCGCTTTTGGTTTCTGCCAAATTTGCAAATTCCCCAACGCATGATGAACAAATAGTAATTTCAGGCAATCTCGCAGGCTCACCCTGGACACGAAAGATCAGCGTACCGCAGCCGAAACAAACCAGTATTGTAGAGGAAAAACCCAAATCATCCGGCATAGCAACATTTTGGGCGAGAGGAAAAATCGAGCATTTAATGGATTTAAAAACGATGGGAGAAGACGAAAATAAAATAAAACCACAAATCATCGCAACAGCAGTCGAACACCAACTTATGTCCGCCTATACCAGTTTCGTCGCCGTCGAAGAGGAGCTGTCTCGCCCAGCAAGCGAAGCACTAAAATCCAGCGCTGTGTCACTTAACAAACCGCACGGCCAAACTCTACCTACACAAGCGTATCCTGCAACTGCAACACCTGCAATGCTGAATATCATTTTGGGAGCGACGAGTTTTATTTTGTTCATTCTTCTGCGCTTGAGAGGCCGAAATGAACGCTAACTTACGTTTTTTATTCTGCTCTCAAACACTGTTGATTGTTTGCCTTCTCGGATTAACCGGTTATTTTTGGGGGAGCGCTTTTTATATTTATAGTAAGGCGCAATTGGCACAAGTGCTGATCGCTAAATCGTGGCAAGATACCTTGCAAAACCCCGAGCAGTTTTCCAAGCACAAGCCGTGGTCATGGGCCGATACCTGGCCCGTTGCTCGCTTACGCTGGCACAACAACAAACAATACAAAGATATATTTATTCTTGCCGGCGCCAATGGTACCAGTCTCGCGTTCGGCCCTGGGCTTTTATCGGGAACCGCTTTGCCAGGGGATGGCTTTAGTGTAATTGCCGGGCACCGCGACACACATTTTAGTTTTTTACAGTACCTTGCTGGGGGCGATGAATTTACGATTCAAAGCCGCAACGGCGAGTGGGCAAAATTCCGCGTTGTAGCAACAGAAATCGTCGATAGCAGTAGACAGAAATTACTTATCGAGGAAAATAAAAATGTGATAAAGCTCGTTACATGCTATCCATTTGACGCAGTTACGCCAGGTGGTTCGTTGCGCTATGTTGTTGAAGCGGCGCCACTGCATCAGGCGCTTGCCAATAACCTTGAGTTTAAGCACTCACAGTTTATGCACTCTCAACTTAATGACTACCAGTTTAAATTTTGAGCCTAACGAAACAATTTTTCTGTAAAGCCGTAACCAGTTAGTAGTTTGTTACTTGCATACGTAAAGAAAGAGCCCATAGAATAGCAGCACTTTTATCCCGTTAGCTCTATTAAAATAAAAAGGTTCGCCACCATGTTTAAGCTGCGTATGTTTTTTGTCTTTGTTGTCATCCTGCTCAATATTATTTCTATAACGGGCGCGATGGCTGCAACCTCTGAATCCTACCCCATCGCGCGCGAAAACCTCTACGTGCGCGACCCCTTCATTTTAGTCGACGAAAAAAGCAAAACTTATTTTCTCTATGCGGCACGTGAATTCCCGCAAGCCGATGGAACCATGCGTGCAGGCGTAGGTGTGCACACTTCAAAAGATTTAGAAACATGGTCACATGGCTACCCCGTGTTTGAAGTGATCCCAGGAAGCTGGGCGGAGCAGGATGTATGGGCACCAGAGGTGCTGCGCTACAAAGGTAAATACTATCTTTTTACGACACTGACATCTGACGAAATGCTCGACGGAACCCGTAGTAAAAAAGCCGAACCCGGCGCCGGTGTTAAATTTAAGCGCGGTACACAAATATTTGTTGCCGATAAACCTACCGGTCCATTTAAGCCCTTTTACGATAGGCCAACGACGCGCCCCGATTGGATGACACTCGACGGAACGCTTTGGGTTGAAGACGGCGTGCCCTACATGGTGTATTGCCACGAATGGGCGCAAATCGTCGACGGCACAATGGATTTAATTCAATTGAAAGATGACTTATCTGCAACGGTTGGCAAAAACAAAGTGTTGTTTAAAGCCAGCGATGCGCCGTGGGTTATTAGTCTAAAAGAATGGTCTAAGGGTCGACATCCGCACGGCTATATCACCGACGGTCCTTGGATGCATTTTACCAAAACGGGCCGCTTAGTTATGATTTGGTCGAGCTTTAGCAAAACCGGTTACAGCATCACGCAGGCCTATTCCGAAACCGGCAGCATCCACGGTCCTTGGGTACAAGATCCAAAACCGA
>JANQJB010000088.1 GCA_028281865.1 Marinagarivorans sp. | reverse complement strand
CAATGCCCATTTTGAACATTTTCATTGAGTCGGTCATTTCATCTTCACTCTGCTCAGTTTTGGCGTGCATGGCATTGCGTGTTTCCGCGCTGCCGAGATGAGTGAGGCCAGTACCGGCGACGAGTACGTGGGCTGGATCGGGGTGCAGAATCGGTGGCAGAACACGTGCTTCATCAATTACTGTTTGGTAGGAGATTTCAGAGTCAATGCCGCAGCTTTCGACGACTTGCTGTAGTCCACTGCCCGCTTTGATAGCCTCATGTGCAAGCGTAAGAATTGACTTCGCTCCGCTGATTACTGCTAAGGTCTCGGAGCTGATGACCTGGGCCGCACATATTTGGCCGTTGTGTTTGATTTGTATGAGGTTTTTCATATACCGATACCTGCAATTATTTTATTTTTGTTGGGTTCCGATACCAATCAGAACCAAAATTTCGCGAATTTTATTGTGCGATAATGAATTTATTGTAAAAGTTGCGCGAGTGGATTAAAGCCGGAACGGTTGCGTATTTTCCACGTGCATTAGCAAAAAGTCCATGCGGAGCGCCGCAATAGATACGTTGGCATCGTTCAGAGGTGCCCTTGCCTAGGACTGTTTATTTAGCTTGCGGCTAATTATCGGACCAATAATCGGCTTAAAAGCGACCAATAAGGCAACGAACAAGAATGTTGCGGAAATCGGACGGGTCAAAAATGTCCAGTAATCTCCTTCACTTAAGATAACGGCTAAACGCAAGTTTTCCTCGGCGATTGGGGTCAATACCAGGCCGATAACAAAGGGCGCAGCTGGTAGGCCGACCAAACGAAACACCAGCGCGAGCAGACCAAAACCAAACATTACCCAAACATCGAACATGCTGTTGTTAACCGCGTAGGTGCCGACAACACAGACCAGCAATAGTATTGGGGTCAGATACGTTTTGGGGACAGCAATGATTTTGGCGAAGTAGCGAATGCCAAGCAGCATAATCACCAACATGATGATATTGCCTAGTAGCATTGAGTTCATAAAGCCGTAGACAATATCGGGTTCGTTTTCGAACAACAGGGGACCCGGCGTAAGGTTATGCAGTGTTAAGGCAGCGATCAATATCACGTCGACGATGGAGCCCGGAATACCCATAGTAATCAGTGGAATCAACGCCCCGCCAACTGTTGCGTTATTGGCTGACTCTGAAGCGACAATGCCGCCCTCGTAACCCGTGCCGTATTTTTCCGGCGTTTTGGACAAACTTTTTTCGGTTGTATAAGCGACAATGGAACCGATTGATCCGCCCACACCCGGCAAGATTCCTACGATAGTGCCTATCACGGAAGAGCGTAGTAGACCGGCCCAGTGCTTGATAAATTCCTTCATCCTCATACTGACTTTGCCGGCTGGATTTAAGTCGTGCGTGTCGATCGTTTTCGGGTAGAGAATTTCGTAGAACAGCTGTCCCACTGCAAAAACACCTACAAGCACGGCCAACATATCGAAACCCGATTGCATGCGCTCGAAGCCAAAGTCGAGGCGTTCTTGTCCAGTAATCGAATCCCAACCGACTGAACCCGCAAGCATTCCCAAAACTGCGGCAATCAAACCTTTGACGAGTGAGTCTCCTCCGAGTGACGCGATCAGCATCAACGATACCAGCACCAGTGAAAAGAATTCCCATGGGCCAAACTTGAGTGCCCATGAAGAAAGCACCGGTGAAATCGAGACAAGTGCCAACCACGAGACCATGCCGCCGCCGAACGACGCCCATATGCCAATTGTTAGCGCGCGCGCAGCATTGCCTTTGCGCGCCATCGGCGTGGCGTCCATGGTTGTCATAATCGACGAAGCGGTACCCGGAATATTCAGCAGTGTTGCGGATATCAGCCCGCCTGAAATTGAGCCGACGTATTGGCCGACAAGCAGAGCAATGGCGTTAATCGGTGACCAACCAAACGTAAGCGGCAAACTTAAGGCGACGAGCATGCCTCCGCTTAGTCCGGGTATAGCGCCAAAAATAATGCCAATAAATGTGCCGATAAATATCAGAAGCAGCGGCATACCTGCCATGGCGATAAACGAATTAAGTAGTCCCTCAATCATGGCAGCACCACTACGAATAATTTGTCAAAAACTAAAATGATTACGACTACGGAGACGAGGCTAATACCGGCACTGATGGCCATTTGCTTTGGTTGCCATTGGCTGAGTAGCTGAATAAATAAAAAGGAAAAAAGAAAACTGCTGAGGTAGTACGGGACAATCCCGAGGTCGAGTATGACGATATAGCCAAATAAGTAAGCTGCGGCTAAAAGCAATTTTAAGGTCTGCGGCTTGTCCTTCTGCTCTATGTCCTCTCTCTCTGAGGTTGACGTTTGCTGGCGCAGCTTAACGATATTTTCGACAATTAATACAATGGAAAAAACGATAAGCGCAGTAATCATTAGTTTGGGCACTGCGGTGACGCCGATATCCCCAGGGAACCAACTGACGGGCGCTTTTTCGGCTTCGATAAAAAGGAGTACCCCGATAATAATCAGCGCTCCGGATAATATTAATTCAGATCTTATTGAGTTTTGCATAATATGATAATTTTTATGTTTGTTATCGTTTCTTTTTGGCAGCGTTTTCTTGAGCTTTTTGTTTAATATGGTTGGCGATGATTTTCATCTCTGCATAATCTTTATCTATGGTTTGTTGCAACGCTGCCCCGGTTTTGTAGTCGGGGTTGATAGATTGTTCTTGTAAATCTTCGACAAAACTCTTTTGTTTAACAATTTCACCCAGCGCGTCGGCAATGACTTTAATGCGAGACTGCTCCGTACCGGCAGGCGCATACATCGTATAATTTAACTTAATAACAATATCGTGGCCCTGTTGTCTAGCGGTGGATACGCCGGATAATTTGTCGTGCGTTTTCGTATCAAAAACGGCAAGCGCGTGCAATTTCTTTGATTTAATAAGCTGGTGGACTTCTGAAACGGCAAAGATACTGGTATCGAGATGTCCTCCCAATATTTGTTTCAACGTTTTGGCTCCGCCACCGGAGGGCACAAATACGACATCAGCTTTGGTGTGCAAAATAGCTTTGAGAAAAAAGAAGTGATTGGCTGCACCGGGGTTTACACCAACACGGATGCGCTTGCCGTTTACTCCCTCGTTTGAGGCTTTAAACAGGTCGTCAAGGTTGCGGATTGGTGAGTCGGGCGACACAGCGATAACATACGTTTCGTGGGCAATTTGTGCTATAGGTGTAAGGCTTTCAGGCCCTAAACGGTTTATTTTGAGCGCGGAGGAAGTGAGCAAGGCTTGGTGAGTTGAGAGCAAGGTATAGCCATCGGGTTTAGAGCGCGCCGCTTTTTGTGCACCTTTGGATGTGCCGCCGCCTTTGATGTTAATGACGGCCAAGCCAACAGGTAATTTATTATTGAGTTCGCGCACAAATAGGCGTGAAACTTTATCCGTAGAGCCGCCAGCGCCGTTAGGGACAATAACGCGAATAACTTTTTCAGGGTAGGTCCCTTCTTCTTTTTTGGCTAATACGGGCAAGCTAAAAAGCGCTGCGGGTAGCAAAGGTGCTGTAGCTATTAAGAGCGCGTGAATTAATTTATTTATATTTTTTAGTTGCATATTGAGTTTGTACCAGTGTTTATATGCCCTAATCGTCAGACGATGCGTGCAGATATCTCGTCGGGTGAAATAGAAAAACCTATCCCCGGTTTATTAGGTGCTTTTGCGAAGCTGTTGTTTATGTGTTTGTCTTCAGCGGCAACATAGTTAAATAACCACTGATGTAAACGGTGGTTTTCGACCAGAGCGGGTACCTTCGTCGCACTTGCAAGATGTAAATTAGCGAAATATAAAATGGCGCTTGATGCTGTGTGCAAAGTAAAGGGCACTGATTTTTCTCCAGCAAATTCCGCCAGCGATTTTCCCTGACTAATACCTCCACAGATCGTGATATCGACTTGCAGTTGATTAACGCATCTTTCGTTTACCAGTCTTTTTAAATTATCCAGGCCTGCTTCGTCTTCGTAGCCGCACAAGTCGATTGCCGAATTTTGATTTAATAACGTGAGCTGTTCAAACTGATTGCGTGCGATAGGTTCTTCTAGCCATTCGAGATTAAATGGAGAGAGTTTATCGAGTAATTTAGCGCTGTGGTCGAAATTAAGCGCGCTGTTGGCATCTAACATTAATCGAAGCGTATCGCCGAAATGATTTTTGACTGCGCGTATTCTTTCGATATCTTCTTCAATTTCCAAACCGCCGACTTTGATTTTAACGGCGTTAAATCCCAGGTCGATATACGATTGAATTTCGTCAATTAAACGCGCTGGTGAATCGTTTGCCGTGTAAAGTCCGCCGCTTGCGTAAATAGGTATTGCTTGTTGTTCTCCGCCCAGCAATTGATAAAGTGGTGTATGCTCGGTTTTGCCCTTTAGGTCCCACAGTGCAATATTAAAAGCACTTAGTGCCGACATTCTGATGCGGTCACCTCCCTCGGGGTCTGCGGCAATACTTTTTTCAATTTGGTTTAACGCATCGTTAATAGTTGCGCCGTCGATTGCTGTGCGAGCAATATCTTCGATGTGTGCAGGTAAGGCTTCGATAAAACCTTTTTCAATCCAACACTCGCCGAGGCCAAAATGTTGGCCGCACTCACTCTCAAGAAGCACAATGCACAAACGTTTTTCGTGCATTGAATTAGCTGCGTTGCGCAAGCCCTTTTCAGTCTTAAACGTCAGTAGGCTGTTGTAAGTTGTTTTTATCTTCACGCCCTGGCTTAACCCTAGATCTTAAATTGGGTCGGGCAGTATAAACTTCTCAAGAGGGAAAAATCTAATGTCGGCGGGGCTTTTATCGGGGATTGCGGCCTGGTTCCAGGCCAGCAGTTAGACTTTAAATATCGAAACGTATTCTTTTAACTTGTTTGCAGCATCATGCAGAGCTTCGCTGGCTGTTTTTGTCTTTTCGACACTATGTGCCATTTCATTTGAGTCTTGCTGAATAAGGCCCACTTTGGAGTTAATTTCGGCGGCCACCGCAGTTTGTTCCTCCGCGGCAGTGGCAATTTTTATTGAAAGTCCGGTAACGGTATCGAGCTCTTGTTTTAATGCGCTTGATAGAGCTGCACTCTCCTGCACTGAAGCGATGCTGAGTTGATTCTTATCGCGCAGCAATTCCATTTTTTTAACCGTTTCAACTGATTCCTTTTGCAGTGCTTCAATTTGCGACTGAATTTGTTCGGTTGCTTCGCGTGTTCGTGATGCAAGGTTCCTCACTTCGCCAGCGACAACAGCAAAACCGCGGCCCTGGTCGCCAGCGCGAGCGGCTTCTATAGCTGCATTAAGTGCGAGAAGATTGGTTTGTTCAGCGATGGACTGGATAAGATTAATGACATTGCCAATCTCGTTCGACTCGTGGTTTAAGCGCTCGACGAGATTTGCAGCGTTAACCAGTTCGTTGGTCAACTCTTCCATAAGGGTTTGGCTTTTTTTAGCGCTTTCAGTACTGCCGACCGAGTTGTCGTTGGCTTTTTGCACAACCACAGATGTTTCCGAGGCGATTTGAGCGACATCAGTGATTGACAGGTTCATTTGGTTAATCGCCACTGAAACGCTGCTTGTTGCCTGGTTTTGGGTCTGAAAACGGCTTGTGGTCTCGTGCATCGCGTCGTGTACCTGGTCCGTGGAAGAGGCAACTTGGCGGGTTTGCTCGGTTACTCCTGCGAGCGTGTCACGAAAAGAAGACATCAAATGATTGAATTCGGTGCCGACTTCCGAGATTTCGTCGTGACTGTCGCTGTGTAACTGAAAGGTCATATCTTTGTTGCTGCTCAGGCGCTTAAAAGACGACACCATCTGGTGCAGGGGTTCGGCAATACTGCGAATGATCAGGAACGAGAGAACGATAACCAAGCTTGTGAAAATGCCAATGGTAATCACTGTAGTACGTATTTGGGTGTTAACATCCGCGAGCTGTCGTGACAAGGTGTGACCGATGTCTTCGGCCATGAGCCTGTCCAGCTCTTGAAAAATTCGGATGCGTTTTTGAGAGAGGTTAAACCATCTGTCAGGAGCGACATCGGGGGGCTTGCCGAAGTTTGCAACCCTGCGGCCTGCCGCCCGGATTTCGTCAATTTGTTTGCGGATGTCGGTTTGCTCGTAATCCTTTGTGTAGGTATCCAGTACCTTTTGCGGCGCTAGCAATTTGAAGGTGTTGAGGTGGTCCGTTTCGAGATCGACAAACTGGCGTAAACGCGCAAAACGGCCGATATCGTTTTGCACATCCATATTGGTGACTCGCAGCCTGATTGCCGCTTCCGTACTGGTGTGCTCGATAGCATTAATTAAGTGATAGTGTGCACTTACATAAAGCGAGAGCTCTTCGTTTTGTGCGGCGAGCCTGACGACCTGCTGCATGCTGTCCAATATCGTGCGGACCACAGCATCGAGCTTGCGCATAGTGAATTCGCCCTCCTGCTGCTTAAGTATTTTTTTGGAGATTAGATCTCGTATTTCCGCGTATTGATCCAATTTCGCGATAGCCGCTTCAACACCCTTATGAAAGTTGGGTTCGCGACGCATTTCATCGTCATTCTTAGCAATGAACTCGCGGTAAGCCTTTAGCTGAGTATCGACGGCCTTGCGTTGCTCATCCATTTGACGCTGGTATTCGTCACCCGGAGACTCCGTGTGGGCATACGAGAGCACCTTTTCGAGCATCAGTGCGGACAGCAGCTGTGAGTTGTATTCTGAATATTGTATGAAAAGCTCTAGTCGCTGGAGGCTAGACTTTTCTTGCGAAGCGTTTAAGTATTTGTCTACTGAAAGCCATAGCACAAGCATAAAAGGCATTGCTGCCAAGGCAATAATGCGCAATCGAATCCTTGTTTGTCGGAGTATTTGCATTGAATATTTTTACTATACCGGACCTCTTTATCTCTTCAGTATAGTTAAGAGCGCCTTCTTGGCAGACATGATCAGCAATTATGTCTCTCAAGTGTTAGGCTATAGTTTTGAGCCAAAAAAATTCGTTGTAGCAACGATTAGTGGCTATTTGCTATCGTTACCAAAATAATTGGTTTTTATTCTAAAAGTTAATGTCAATTTCGGATTATTTAATTTGATCGCGTCTATGTTCGATATATGTCGCTACCTGTTATGGACTCGACATGCTATTAACCCGGCGATAACTATTGCAGGATTGCTAGACGACCTTCACGTTGGCATAAAGCGCTTGTTTTTGTTACTCGCATTTATTGTTTCTGCGGCTTTATCGGCTGGCGCGGAAGCTGAAGATATGCTACCGGCTGGGAAGGTCGGAACACTTGAGTTTTCGGAGTGCCAATTGTCAGACGCGTTAGGGAGAGTCGTACGCAAAGCTGAGTGCACTTACTATTCAGTGCCTGAAAATTATCAAGACGAGCAAGCAAAAAAAATTAACTTGTTTATCGTTCGTTATCAAGCGCGAAAAAAAAATGCCAAACCCGATGCTGTGCTTTTAATCGCAGGCGGCCCCGGGCAAGCGGCAAGCGAGTCTTTTTTGTGGCCTAATCGGATATTTGGAAAAGTAATGTCCGATCGCGACGTATACTTAATTGATCAGCGTGGAACGGGGCGTTCAAACGCATTGACGTGCGAAGAATTAAACGAACCCAATATCAATCGAAAAGATAAAGCGCAGGTTTTGCGACTGACGCGCAGTTGCCTGGCCGGACTTAATTCTGATCCGCGATTTTACACAACTACTGCAGCTGTTAAAGATTTTGAGCGCGTGAGACGAGCGCTTGCCATACCGCAGTGGAATATTTACGGCGTATCTTATGGCACCCGGGTTGCGCAACACTACTTGCGAAGGTATCCCCAGTCCGTTAGAACTCTCCTGCTCGATGCAGTGGTTTCTCCCGATCTTAATCTCGGTCCTGCCGCAGCAGTGGATCGTCATGCGGCATTGCAAAACCTATTTAAACGTTGCAATGAATCGCCTGCGTGTAATAAAGCTTTCCCCGGTTTGGAAAGTATGACTTACGCTATGTTAAAAGGCCTCAAACAAAGAGCCGTTGCTGTAGAATTTGAAAATTTTCGCACGGGAAAACGCGAATCTTTTGAGCTGACCCACGATGATTTTCTCGGCTATATTAGTGTGTCCCTCTATTCACCCGAGGTTGTTTCGCTATTGCCGCTACACATTTATGAGGCATTTGCCGAAAAAAATTATTCTCCGCTCGTTAGGCAAGTAATTTACATGCAGGAAAAAATGAAAAATATGTTGAGCGGCGGTATGTATAATTCGGTCACTTGCACTGAAGATGAGCCTTTTTATCGCGAAGATAATATAAAAGGATACGAGCAACATCCTTTATTAAATGGCGGCTTTATCTCGCTTTTTAAAAATATTTGCTCAGTGTGGCCGAGGGGTGTAATGGATGGTAATTTAAAAGAAACGCTGGTATCGGATAAGCCTGTATTATTGATGTCAGGCTCCGCTGATCCTATTACGCCACCGAAGTACGCGGAACGTTTAGAAGGAAGTTTATCAAATAGTTTGCATATTAATCTTTTAAATCATGGACACGGAGTCGCACACGTTGGATGTGTGCCAACAATTTTGGCCAAGTTTATCGAACAAGCGTCAGTTATTGGGCTTAGTACAAAATGTACCGAAAAACAGTTGCCTGATCCATTTTTTGTGGATTTTAATGGCCCGGGAGCTTAAGGAGAATAGGTGTGATTAAAGCAAACGGTTTGGCCAAATTTTATAAGCGAAAGGGCGGAAAAAAAAACGAAAAAGTTGTCGCGGTTGAAGACGTTAGTTTTACTGCAGAAGATGGCGCCATTACAGGTTTGTTGGGACCAAACGGCGCAGGTAAATCGACAACGTTGAGAATGCTCGCCACACTGGTAGTACCCGATTCGGGTTCCGCAGAAGTCGATGGTTTTTCGATTACAAATGATGCGATAAGCGTGCGCAGGTCCATAGGTTATTTGCCTCATAACGCCGGCATTTATCCGAGACTTACTGCAGAAGAAAATATTGTTTATTTTGCCGAAGTGGTTGGGTTGGATAAAAAGCAAGCCCAGCAAAGAGCGGGTGAGTTGTGCGAACAATTAGAAATGCATGATTTTTTTTTACGACGTACGGAAGGTTTTTCGCAGGGGCAAAAAACCAAGGTAGCGTTAGCGCGCGCACTTGTTCATAAACCGCGTACGCTAATCTTGGACGAGCCCACTAACGGACTCGACGTGATGGCGATGAGAGGTTTACGCAAAATTATTCGCCGTTTAAGTGAAGAGGGGCACTGCATACTTTTTTCAAGTCATGTGATGCAAGAAGTGGCAGCGCTTTGCGATCATATAGCGATTATTTCAGACGGCAAAATTGCTATCTCGGATAGCCTGGCAGGAATTCTGAGCAGCACTGGCCAAAAAGACTTGGAAGATGCCTTTGTGATAGCCATTGGTGAACAATTGGAGCTGGAATAGTGCGACGTATTAGAGCTGTAGTACTAAAAGAAATAAAGGATAACTTGCGTGATCGGCGTGCACTTTTTTTTGCGTTGATATACGGGCCGGTGATACTACCGTTGATGATCATTGGTCCCATGCTAATCGGAGTGAAGCTCAATTCAATTGATTTTGACAAGGTCACAACAATTGCTGTAATTGGTGCGGATAAAGCACCCAATTTTATTCAATTTTTACGTGAGAATAATATTGAGGTAACCGCCGCACCCGACAACTATCGTGAACAGATAGCTGAAAATAAGTTAAAACTCGCACTTGAAATCGATGATATTTTTGCGGAGCAGTTTACCAAAGCTGAGCCGGCCTTGTTGACTTTATACTTTAATGGCGGAGATTCAGATTCACAGAACAGCGCGCGACAGCTGCGCGTTATTATTAATCGCTACGATCGCTTGATCGGAAAATTAAGAATGCTTGCTCGTGGTTTTGACGCGGATGTGCTTGATGCTATTAATCTTGTTGAAGATGATTTATCTGCAGAGGGAGAATTTGGTAGCAAGATGATATCGCACATGCTCCCTTTTGTACTCGTATTTGCTATGACAATGGGCGGATTTTATTTGGCAATCGATTCGATTCCAGGCGAGCGTGAACGAAATTCTTTAGAGCCGCTGTTATCGCTGCCGCTGCCACGCGCACAATTGTTAGTAGCTAAAGCGTTAGCTGTATTGGCTTTTGTCTTGTTCTCTGGTTTTATTGCGTCGCTAACTTTTTTTCTTATAGTGAGCTTGGCGCCGATAGAAAAAATTGATGAAATATTTGATTATCGATTTATCGAAATAATTTACGCTTATATACTTGCGATGCCGCTCGGCGTATTTATGACCAGTATTTTGATACTCGTGTCAATTTTTTCGCGCTCGACAAAGGAAGCCCAAACTCACTTGGGTATTATGATGATAGTGCCGATGATGCCCTTATTTGCGTTGGAGTTCTTAAATGTTAAGGTTAGTTCTTTGCTAATGGCGGCACCTATTGTGGGTCAGTATTTATTGCTTGGCAGCATAGCGACAGGTGATGTGCTGACCTCTGCACAAATTATTGTTTCCATTTTTTCAACACTGATGTTTAGTATCGTTGTTTTCCTTATTGCTCTTTTAGTCTATCGTCGGGAAAGATTGGTGGCGTAAGGTTAAATCGGTTTGCAAAATCTTTAAACGAAGATACTCTTTGCAGAAATAAACAAATTCGCCAATATAGCAAAACCAAGCGATGTAAAAGTAAAAGCCATTCCGCAGACTCTATAAGTGTAATTTTCGTCAACACGTCTGACACCAAATGCATGCAAAATACGCCCCGCGAGTAAGCTGACACAAAGTGCATGTAATAGTAATGGACTTGCCTCGTTAATCTCTAACATTACGACGAGTATTAATGTAATAGGAACGTATTCGGCGAAATTTGCATGGACTCTCATTGCCCTTAACATTTCAATATTTTTACCGTCTCCTATTCCGATTTTAAGCTTCCTGCGAAGCAGGAGTGTGCGCACGCTTAGCAGCATAAAAACTAAACCAATTAATCCTGCGTAAGTGGGTACAATAACTAACATAAGCGCGTGACCTCCTCGCTTAGCACGACGAATTTAAGCGGTGATTTATTTGAGTTTTTGAGAGCTATTAAAGGACAGGCCTAAACAGGCAGGTTTATCGCGGGTAAGAACCAATACCGGTGATGTACACCTATTTACGCAGGTACAGACACTTTAGATTAGTGTTATCAGGCCCTAGCGCGTTCAGCATCACAGTTGAGCAAAAAACCTGTCTGTCCGCGGCTATTTCGCTTCAAATTTGGATTTTAGCTCACAATTACAGGCGCAAGCTTGGGCTAAAATTACGAAGCTATTGATTTGATAAACGTAGCGGAAAGTCTAATAAATGTTGAAATGTGGATGAAAAGAGATTTTGAGGTAGAGAGACAAGGATAGATAAAAAGGATCAAAAATCCGTTAACGATACATACATTAAAAAACACGTTGATTATTGATAATGACAGATGAGCAGAGTTTTGCTGGCCCCGGGAATTCGAAAGATAATAGTGCGTCTTTTTCGCGCTCCGGGTTCGATAGCATATTAAAAAATATTATAAGCCGTGCGGTAATTTTGGGTGTTGTCCTGGTCGCTGGATGCGTGTCCGAGGAAGATCCAAATGCTGAACCCACGGGTTCGAGCTCATCATCATCGAGTTCATCCTCTTCCTCAAATTCATCTTCTTCGAGTGCCGGTGGCAGTGCTAAGACCTATCGCCTTGATGAGGCTGATCTCCAGCGAGGCGAGACAAACTTTAATAGCAAGTGCAGTAACTGCCACAAACACTTAGGTGGCGGAATATTTTCTAATTCCCCTGGTTTTCCGAATGTTGATGCTAATCAATATATCGATGCTGACGAGTTCAACAAAATGGTTTATCACGTTGATACGACCATGCCTCAGCAATTTCCCGATGGTTGCTTGGTTAGCGATATCTTAGAAGATAATTGTGCGCTCAATACATCGGCGTGGATGGTGGACGTCGCCAAAAATAGCAGCAAACAACCTCCTTCTGAGCAAGCAGACGCTTGCGAAGGCGATATTCCAACTGCATATGGTTTTAGAGCCCTTCGTTTATTGTCTCGCCAAGAATATATCAATACGCTTGTCGATCTAGATTTGGTTGATCGTGGCAAGGTTACGCCTGATGATTTGCCCGATGACAACCTGGCGACAAAAAGCGATTATGCGATTAATACGCTGACAATCGTGAACGAAGATAGGCTCAATCGGATGATAAAGCTCGCATCTGACTTAGCCGCCGAAGTTTCTGAAAGGTTTCGCCAGCGCTCGAATTGCCGTGACAACGTTCAGTCGTGCACACAGGAATTTCTTCAGCTTGCCGAGCGTATGTTCAGACGCCCGCTTGAACAGGAAGAAGAACAGAGCTTCAGAGCGGTTTTTGACGAGTATGGTGTGGAGCTTGGAACACAGACCGCCATTAGCGCCGCGCTCTCGGCACCACAATTTCTCTACCGCTCTGAACTCGGTATGAGTGTCGAAGAGGCGAAGCGCAATAACATTGACTTGGGTAATGATGAAAACGGTCAGCGCATTATCGATACGCTTGATCCTGACACCTATATTCTTGACCCCTACGAAATGGCTACGGCCCTCGCTTATATGTATACCGGCAGCACCCCGGACGAAAACTTGCTGCGTTCGGCGCGCAACCGGCAAATTTACAGCCCCAATGATTTGCGCAATATCGTTCAGCGTCTAATAAATTCAGAAGATGCTAAGGAGCATATCGCAGAATTTGGCGCGGACTGGTTCCGTGCCGATGACGTCGTTGGTTTGGTAAGGCCTAACAGCCCCGCTTTTAATACCGAAGTGCAAAATGATATGGCGCGGGAAGTGCGCGAATTATTTAAGCATGTCTTTTTTGACAGTGATGTTTCCTTTAGCGAATTTTATGGTGGTAATTTCTCCATTATCAATAAACGGCTCGCGGATTATTACGGGGTGAGCAATTTCAGCGGCAACGATAATGATTGGCGGGTCAGTGAAATTCCCAATCGCGGTGGCATTATAACCACAGGCGCATTTATGGCATCCAATTCGACCCGCGAAGGCAGTGGCCCGATCAAGCGCGCTGTCGATCTGCGCGAATTAATGCTTTGCCATCACATCGGCGCACCGCCACAGGATCTTTCCAGTACTCAGACGCGTGAAGAATTAATTAAAAATGTTGTTGAACGCGAAGCCCAAGGTGACTTAACTCAGCGAGAATATTTTGAACTCATTACCGATTCTCCCGCCTGTGATGTCTGTCATCAGACAATGATTGACCCGTTGTTTGGTATGGATGATTTTGATGAGGCTGGCAATTTCCGCACGACCATGACGGGACGCGGAGATAACGGTATGCCTGGTTTGCCGATTGACAATCGCGGGCAGCTGATTGGTGTTACAGGCGTTGACGATGTTAACAATGTTATCGCGTTCACCGGTTCAAAAGATTTGGGTCAGAAAATCGCTACACTTGCAGCCGTTAATGAATGTCTCGTAGTGAATAGTTTTAGGTATGCTACCGGAATGCCGCTTGATGAAGCTTCTTATTCCAAAGCTGAAGGTGGCCAAATTAATGAACCTGTTTTGCTAACCGAAGATCAAAAGCGCGCCTTTGCCTGCACAAAGCAAAATTTACTTAAAACGTTAAACGATAGTAATAACAACCCCAAAGCGGTTTATGAAATGATGGGTAAGTTAAACGCCGTAATGTTCCGTAAAACTATTTCAAGCGATCAGCTCAATTAGTCATGAGGAAAGTTAAATGAATAAAAAAGCCGATCGAATATACCGACAACTTAATCGCGACCGACGCAATTTTCTCGAGATGATCGGAAAAATGGGTGTTGCACCGAGTATATTTAAAATGTCTGGCTTTGCAGCAGCAATGCTTGGTGCACGATTTGCAGAGGCGCAAAATAATAATCAGAAAAAATTTATACTCATTTTTCATCCTAACGGTGCGCCTAATGGACGCTATTTAAATGGTGTGGCGATGAAGCCTTTCGATGCACATAAAAACGATATTGCCGCAGTTGAGATGACTATTTCAGATCCAGGTCAGCACGGCAATATTTGGCGTGCGGCGGGGGCAACTTCTTATCGAAAGGCGGAAATTAATTCGAGCAGTGCGGATATTCAAGCTGCTCAGATATTAAATGCGACGGCTCCAAAAGGTGCGCTCCATATGGGCGTAGACTCGAAAAATGGTAATGGTATTAACCGTGATCGTGGCACCGCCATTGGGCGTTATAATAGCCCAGCGGCCGCATTCGATGCTATTTTTGGTGGTGGAGACAAGGGAAATAGTCCCGGTGGTTCGGCGGGCCCAAGCATTTTTGACCAGCGTAGAAGCGTACTCGATATTCACAAAGCCGGTATCGATTTAATCCAAAAAAAATTGGGGCAAGAGGAGCGCGACAGGTTAGAGCTACATGCAGATGCAATTGCTACATTAGAAAAGCGTGTTGCGGCTGAAGAAGCGTTGGTCGACAACAATAATGGTGGTGGTGAGCCAACGCAGGGCGGAGCTTGTTCTGGGCCAAATATTGGCAGCCCCAAATCACCGTTGCAAACCTACAAAGCGCAAGGCGATATTGCCGTTGCAGCACTCGCTTGTGGTTTGACAAATGTGGCTTCCATTCAATTTAACGAGAGCCAAGCCACGTGGTACGCAAACGATGGTACGCCCGACGCTGTAAGCTGGAATGATACGCACCACCAAGCGAACCACGGCGGTGGAAATAGTAAACTACCAGCACTGGTGGGATACATGAATAAAGGCGTTGCGCATATCGTAAGCGAATTGAAGAAAGCGGACATTTTTAACCAAACCGTTGTGCTTTGTTTTAGCGAGATGGGGGATGGCCAAGGGCACACCGCAGGTAACGGTCCTATTGTCGTTGCTTCTGGTATTCCTGGTTTTAGATCTGTACGCCGTAATGTTGGTGGCCAGCATTTTGGCATTTACGATGATGCTTTTAAATTACTGGGTCTGGAATCCGCTATCGGTAATGTTGTATATAAATATAATCGCGGTGGAGTTGTTATATGATAATGGATCTGCGATATTAAATTTCTTTTCCAAAAAATAAACTTGCCTTCCTTAATTATTTGACCAAATAACGCAGGTTAATAATTTTTCAATCTAAACTCTCTACCCTTATTTTCGACTTTGGGGTATCTCGCCTGTTCGGGCCTTGCGCTTACATATTCAAGGTCCATAGGGTATGCTATCGGGCTTTTGAAGATCGCACTACCAGGCAAATTCTATCGTGCAGACAAGTGAAACCGGCTCCATTCTTGTTGTAGATGATCAAGAAGATATCTTGAGTTCTGCCAGCCTTTTGTTTAAGGGTGAGGGCATTCGATGTTCTACCTGCTCTGATCCGAGCCAGGTTTTGTCGCTGTTAAATAAAAACGACTTTGATTTGGTCTTGCTCGATATGAATTATCAGGGCAACACGACTTCAGGTAAAGAAGGTCTGGAGCTTATAGATGCAGTTATTGCTTCAGGTTGCAATACACCCGTAGTTGTTATGACTGCCTTTGCCTCTATGGAGCTTGCGGTTGAAGCAATAAAACGAGGTGCAAAAGACTTTATTACCAAACCTTGGGATATTGATCGGCTACTTTCGATCGTCCGAAATCAATTTGAATTGCACAAAGCACTAAGGCGTGAAAGGAAATTACGCGTTGAAAATAAATATTTGCGTGACGAAAACCGTGTGAATTTGTGCTATCAGTCAGAAATAATGGCAGATTTAGTTCACACGTTTGAACAGATTGCTCCTTCTGATGCACGGCTTTTGCTAACGGGTGAGAACGGCACCGGGAAATCCCTGTTAGCGCAGTACTGTCATCAGCTCTCATCACGTAGTTCGGGGCCATTTATTTCTGTGAATATGGGGGCAGTTCCCGAAAGCTTATTTGAAAGTGAATTATTTGGCCACGAGAAAGGCGCATTTACCGATGCAAAATCGACTCGGATTGGGCGTTATGAGTTGGCGGATGGTGGTACCTTGTTTATGGATGAAATCGGCAATATTTCTGAAAAACATCAAAGTACCTTGTTGCGATTGCTGGAAAGTGGAGAGTACGAAAGGGTTGGCTCGTCTAAGACGCGCAAAGCCGACGTGCGAATAATCTGTGCAACTAATGCAGATTTACCCAGCTTGGTTACTGCAGGAAAGTTTCGTGAAGACCTCTATTATCGAATTAACACGATCCCGTTGACAATCCCGCCGTTAAGGGAACGACGTGATGATATTTTGCCTTTAGCAAATTTATTCCTTGAAAAATACTGCGCTAAATATCAGAAAGAAATCACCGGTATTGGCGAAAACGCGAAAAAACAGCTTTTGGCATATTGTTGGCCCGGTAACGTGAGAGAGTTGGACCATGTATTGGAGCGTGCGGTATTGCTTTGTTCGAAAATCGAGCTGGATGAAAAGGCCCTATTGCTGACTTCGCAAACGAGTCACTCAGTCGATATTGAGGAAATGACACTTGAACAAGCAGAGAAGTCGTTGCTACAAAAAGCCTATAAAAAATATGAACAAAATCCGAATTTAGCGGCGCAGTCTTTGGGTATTAGTCGCAGCGCTTTTTATCGTAAGCTTAATAAGCACGGTATTCTAAACGCATCGCCATGACGGAAAATAGAAGTCAAACCAAATCGGACTTTAAACCTTCCAGCTATAAAAAGAGCTTTATTCTGGTTTTTGCAAGCGCACTTCCCGGCATCTTAGCCACAATTATTCTGCTCGTTGTTGGGGGGTATGATGCGTTGACGATAACGACCGTTTTGTTTGTTGTTGTTCTCGCTTGGCTGGGTTTTATTCAGGCGTTCCATACGTTGTCAATTAGGACCTGGCAGGTAGTTGCAAATATATTAATTTCTTTTCGCGAGAATGATTATTCTATTCGGGCGCGCAGTACTAACCCGTCAGATGATATTGGTTTAGCACTGTTTGAACTCAATGAACTGGCGATTTATTTGCAAGAGGGGCGTTTGGCCAAACAAGAAAGTCGGCACCTTATTAGTAAAGTGTTAAATGGCGTAGACGCGGCAATTTTTCTATTTAATCCGCTACAACGTTTGGCGTTTATTAATTATTTTGGAGCAAAACTCTATCAGTGTTCAGAGCGTGATTTGCTCAACCAGCATATTAGTGATTTGGGCTTACAAAAAGTTTTACTCGCTGCGCATGATACTGTGCATGAAATTGATTTTCCTGCGCAAAAAGGTTATTGGCTTATTCGCCACAATACCTACCATGAAGGGGGCGTCGCACATCGTATGATATTAATAATGGATATCAAAAAACCGTTGCGAGAAGAGGAATTTGGAGCGTGGCGCAAATTGGTAAGAATTTTGGTACACGAACTAAATAACTCTATGACACCGCTAAAAACAACGGCTGTGTCTATGTCGCGTATCCTGAGTAAGGATGAATTGCCCGATGGCTGGCGGGCTGATTGCCAACAAGGTTTAGAAGTCATTACTAGGCGTATCGATAATCTCAATCGCTTGGTCGACAGTTACGGAAAGATTGCCAAACAACCTGAACCGGTTAAGTCTGATTTCTATTTATCCAGCTTGTTACAGAGAGTATCTTCGGCTTTTCCACAAAAGGTGATTGAGCTGATTCCTGGGCCTGTGCATACGATATTTGCTGATGAGTCTCAGTTAGAACAGGTGTTTATTAACGTGATAAAAAATGCCGTCGAAGCATCGGAAGAAAATTCTGGTAAGGTCTATATTAGTTGGGTCATTGCGGATAACTGTTTTAAGATTAGAGTTGAAGACGAAGGAGAGGGCGTTAAAGACTTTGAAAACCTTTTTGTACCCTACGCGACAACAAAAAAAGAGGGCAGCGGTGTTGGCTTATTTGTGACACGTCAAATTGTAGAATCACACGGTGGCTCCATTGAGTTAAGCAACCGCGCACACTGCCCGGGTTGCAAAGTTGAAATTATTCTTCCAGTTGAACAAGACGAATAGTTCTCCCCTCGTGAGCTGTTATTGTACATTGGTGCGGGTCTCATGCGTCCCAATACTGAAACTGGCAGTGTTTCGAAATTGGAATCAGCGCGTCATAACACAAACCAAATTAGAAAATAATTGCTTACGATTCAATGTCTTAAGAAGTTGGCATGAAACTTTCTATATGCCGGTTGGTTTACTGACCACACTATTGTGCTTGCCCAATAAAAGCTGATTTGCTAGCACCCAGTAAAATCGTTTGTTGGATTTAAGTGCCCGGACGATGTATTACAGGGAAGTATTTTATTTACTAATAGACCAATTAAAAATTAGATGGATATTGAACGACCTGATAGGTTAAAAAAGAAAAAACGCAATTCTCGGATCGTTACATTTGGCGGCGGCGCATTATTTATTGCAGTCGTCCTCGGTCTTTTTTTTTACGACCCTGGTCCATTTCGAGTTGAACGCAATCTAGTTTACACCGGTGATGTAAAACGCGGTGAAATGCTTCGTCAAGTTCGGGGTGCAGGTACTTTGGTTCCGGCAGAGGTTCGCTGGATTGCGGCGCAAACATCGGGAAGAATCGAAAGAATTTTGATCTTACCAGGGGCTCTTGTCGAGCCGGATTCCGTTGTCATGGAGTTGAGTAATCCCGAATTAATTCAGCAAATGAATAACGCGTTATTACAGCTCAATTCAGACGAAGCCAATTATCTGCGAACTAAAGTCGATTTGCAGGGGGACTTGCTACAAATTAAATCCACTCTCGCTCAGCGAGAGGCGTCATACAAACAAGCTGTGATTACCGCAAAAATGGATAAGCAATTGTATGACCAGGGCTTGGAATCTGAGCTGCAAATGCGACGTTCAGAACTCAATGCTGAGCAGCTTGAGAGCCAATTAGAATTGGAAAAACAGCGCCTTGTTTTTCGTGAGGAGGCGATGGAGTCGCAACTTGCTGCAGAGCGTTCGCGCATCGAACAAACACGAGCACGCTATGAGTTACTTAAAAGTCAAGTGGAAGCATTGACAATTAAGGCGGGTTTTGCCGGGGTTTTACAGCGCCAGGACGTAGAGGTTGGTCAACAGGTGCAGCCTGGACGAAATTTATCGCAAGTTGCAGATCCAAATAGTTTAAAAGCTGAAATTAAAATTTCTGAACACCAAGCCAAAGATGTTGCGATTGGTTTACGTGCCGATATTGACACTCGCAATGGAATTATTAAAGGGCGGGTGATGCGGGTTGATCCTAACGTAGATCAAGGGACCGTGGCAGTAGATATTGAATTAATCAGCGAATATCCGCCCGGCATGCGACCAGATTTGACGGTCGAGGGCGTTATTGAAATCGAGAAAATTGTTGATACGCTTTACGCAGATAGACCCATTTACGCACCGGCAAATAAATCGGTTGCAATTTTTCGTTTTATCGAAAATTCCAATATCGCCGAGCGCACAACTGTTACCTTTGGTAGAGCATCAGTAAATACAATTGAAGTGCTCGATGGTTTAAATGTTGGTGACCGGATTATTCTCTCAGATACCTCTGACTGGGATACCTACGATCAAATTGAACTTTATTAATATTAAAAATATGGAGAAAAAGATGCAAAGCCCTTTAATTAAACTCGACGGTATCAAAAAAATATATTTAACAGACGAAATAGAAACTCATGCACTTTCGGGTGTCAATGTCGAGGTCAATCAGGGAGAATTTTTGTCGATTGCCGGTCCTTCTGGTTGTGGTAAATCGACTTTGCTGTCGATAATGGGATTGCTGGATACACCGACTGAGGGCCGCTATTTACTCGATGGCAAAGATGTAACATCTCTTAACAACAAGGAGCGGGCTGTCATTCGCAACAGCGATATTGGTTTTATTTTCCAAAGTTTTAATTTAATCGGCGATATGACAGTTTATGAAAATGTGGAGCTTCCGCTCGTTTATCGTGGGGTTAGCAAGGCCGAACGCAAACAGCGTGTGGAGGCAGTGCTTGAAAAAGTGCAGATGTCGCACCGCAATAAACACCTTCCTAGTCAGCTCTCAGGTGGACAACAGCAACGCGTAGCAATTGCGCGTGCACTTGCAGGTAGTCCCAAAATACTACTCGCTGATGAGCCGACTGGAAATCTTGACTCGCAAAATGGTGAGAAGGCGATGGATTTACTCGCTACCCTGCACGAAGAAGGATCGACCATTTGTATGGTAACGCACGATGATCGCTATAACACTTATGCGAACCGTGTGGTGCAATTATTTGACGGAAAGGTTGTTAACGATAATTCGACTGAGGCAGCTTAGTCTTCATCCGCCCGATTATATTGGGCAATCATGTTTTAGTTATGGAAACTAAAATATTGTCAAGTTAATAACAAAACGAATTGACTTAAGAGCAGGGGAAGGCAATGAGCTTTTTTAACGATACACGTTTTACACTTCGATTATTTTATAAAAATACTATTTCGAGCTTCATGGGAGTGTCGGTTTTCGGGCTGGGGCTAGCCATGTCGATTACCATGTTTACGATGGTAAAAGGTTTTTTATGGACCTCACCAAATGTTCGTGATGGAGGTCAACTCGTTTCGGTTGAATGGCTTAAAGACGAAGCGAATCAGGATTTTGAAGCTGACCCAATCATAACGGATTATGAATATATAAAAGAAAATAGTAAGAGCTTTAAAGAACTTGCCGCGTTTCAATTTTTGTTTTGGGCCTTAAATAATCCCGATGGTGATGCGTATACGGCGCGCTATCCTCAGGCGAAAGTCTCGACCAATTTTTTTGACATCGCTCCGGTAAGACCTATCCTTGGGCGCTTGCCTTCGAAAGAGGATATTAAGCCCGGAGGTTCCAATGCTGTAGCGATCTCATATTCGATTTGGCAGGAGCAATATGGTGGTGCGGCTGAAGTGTTGGGGGCAACCGCTATTTTAAACGGAGAGTCTTATATTATCGTGGGTGTGCTGCCAGCCGGTTACGAATTTCCTGTTATGCAAGAATCATGGATATTGGCAGACTGGAAGGATGTCCGTTCGCGCCCCAGAGAAAAGCAGCCCAGTGTCGAAATGTTTGGGATTTTAAAGGATGGCGTATCGACAAAAGAAGCTGAGATAGAACTCAATAATCTCGCAGCGCAGTTGGCGCGCTTATATCCTGAAACCAACGAGCATTATTCGCGTTTTATTATTAAACCCTATGCGGAGGAATTTGTTGGCGATGAGATGAAGCAAGTGCTGTTAATACTTTTGCTCTGTTCTGTGCTGGTTTTTTTAATTGCCTGCGCCAACGTTTCTAATTTAGTTCTCGCACGTGTTTCAAAGCGCCAACAGGAGTTGGCGATTCGTTCTGGCTTAGGTGCCTCTCGCATACACCTGATGGGCATGGTTTTACTTGATGGCGCTGTAATGGCTGTCGGTGGATTAATTGTTGGCATTCTAATTGCGCTTTGGTCAAGCCGTTATTTGTGGGAAGTCATCGACGGTAAAATGCCGTTTCGGCCGGAGTGGTGGAATATGGATATCGATATGTCGGTGATGTTGTTTGCTGCTTTTATGATGTTTATGAGTGTGCTTATATCGAGCTTGTTCCCAGCTTTGCGTGTAGTGGCAAAACAAAATAATGCGCTGTTAAAAGACGATACGCGCACGAGTTCAAGTTTATTTATAGGTCGATTATCAAAAGTTCTTATTTCGATACAGGTAACTTTTTCGACGGTTTTACTGATAACTGCATTGACGATGGTATTAACCAGCTCGTACGTAGCAAATCCTAAACTTCCGTACGACCCTGAAAAAATTATGACGACTAGAATGCAGATGAATGTTAAAGCAGGTTTTGAAAGTATCGAATCTGTGCATAATTTTTATGATGATTTAATTGCCACGGTAAGCGCACTTCCAAATGTTGAAACGGCGGGGTTAAGCTATAAATTTGCAGGGTTTTTCCCTGCCCGTCGCCCTTTTGAGATTTTTGGCCAAGAGCCCGATAGAGCAGAAGATCTGCCCAAAGTGAATACGAATATAATTAATACTTCTTATTTTGATGTGTATAAGGCAGAGCCTGTTTCTGGCCGTTTCTTTTCTCTCACAGACACGGAGTCGACCGAATATGTTTGTGTAGTCAACCAGCATTTTGTTAAGCATTTTTTCCCGGGTGAAAACCCAATAGGAAAACGTATTCGTGTCAAAAATGCCGGAACCGCGCAGGAATTGCAAAATATTCAGCGAGATTCGCCTTGGACAGAATGGATGACCGTCGTTGGTGTTGCGCCAAATTTACAACAAAGGCCCGTTCCCGGAGAGCCTATACACCGCTATGCTGAGATATATATTCCGACAAAGCAGCGGCCCTCACGTGGTATGAATCTTCTTGTTCATGCTAAACGTGATGTACTAGACGTGATCGAACCCGTACGTAAAATTGTGCAGCGCAAAGCTCCTCTCCTAGCGCCGCAATCAGAGTTTGAGAGTGTTGCCGACGTCCTCGAGCGGGCGAATTCGGGTATTCAGATAACGACTAATCTCATCACAGTATTTGGTGTTGCGGCTTTGTTTATGGCTTCTATCGGGTTGTATGCGCTTATTAGTTTCACCACGCAGCAAAAAATACGTGAGTTTGGCATTCGGATGGCGTTGGGCGCGAGTGCTCAAGCGATTATAAAACTGGTTTTTAGAAAGAATCTACTCCAGATAGTAATCGGGCTCATATTAGGGATGGCTGCGGGTGTGGCGATATCGTCTGTTTTGAAGAAAGTTTTTGATGCCGCAAACTTACCGGTTGCAGTGCCTGCTTTCTCTATTGCCATTACCATCGTCATGGTAGCGAGCGCGGTTGCGATTCTTATTCCGGCGCTGCGCGCGGCGTCAATCGAACCCAATAAATCACTTAAGCAAGATTAAGTGATGAGACTATTAACCTAATAATGTTTCTGGTTTCCATAACTGAAACATTATCGCCTAATAAAATATGCCGGCTTTGAGAGTAGCTTGTGTTAAAAAATAACTATAGAAAGAAGAATTTTTTTGCTGTGCTCGGGCTATTTTTTATGTCGCAACTGTGTTCTATTTGTTGTGCTGCTGAGGAAAAAAATGAGAACTCGACTTACGAGCTAAAGTTAGATATTGCTCAAGCTATTACCTTGTCACTCGCAAAGAATTATTTTGTCAGAGTAGAATCCTTCGAACCAAAGATCGCCTGGCAAGATATCGAGTTTTCACTCGGTGAATTTGACCCGGTAGTTGGCTTTGAAACGGGTAAAAATAAAAACGATAGCTTATCCTCATCTGGGGAAAGCGTTATTGCTGAGCAAACAGTAAGGAACGAGCGACTGTATTTAAATGGAAAATTTCCGTGGGGAACGCAGTATTTTTTGCAAGTTTCGAACGAAAAATTTGTACGACGCTACAGTGGTAACTCGAGGGATTTTGACGTCAGCGCCAGTATTGAGGTCACTCAACCATTATTAAGAGGTTTTGGTGTTGACTCTGGTTTGGCTTCTACACGGTTGGCGAAAAATCGCTACCAGATAAAGCAAGCAGTTTTTGAAGACCTTATTATGGGAACTGTTCGCGATGTTGCTATCAACTATGCGAATCTCTATTCAGCTAAAAAAAACTTGGAATTGAGAATTGAAAGTCGCAATTTGGCACAGCGGCTTTTAGATGATAACCGCAAACGTGTTGCTGTTGGTCGCGATGCAGAATCGGAGATAATCACGGCTGAAGCAGGCGTCGCCAGTCGCGAAGATGCTGTTATAAATGCGGAAAAGAATCTTCGAATTCAAGAGAATCGTTTTAAATTATTTGTTTCGGATGATGTAGTTGATTTACTTGCCTATCGCATTCTTATCGAAGATCTCAATATTGAAAAGTTTTCTGGTGTTGACGTCAAACAAGACTTCTTAATGGCACTGCGAAAGCGCCCCGATTATCTGCAAGCAAAACTAGGCTTGAATGCAAGCCATATTGCGATTAAACGCGATAAACGCAACCTTTTACCATCGCTTGATATTAGCATCCGGGCCAGTCAATTTGGTGCCAGTGACACTAGCCGCAGTAAAGCCCAAGACTCTTTTTCTGATGCAAAAGCTGATGGTTTATCGACCCAACTTAATTTTTCTATGCCCATTTTAAATAGAAGTAATAGGGCGCAATTGAGGTCTTCCGAACTTGTGCTTGCGCAAAAAGAACTGGATATTAAACAGCTGGAGCAGGCAATTTTAGTTGATATTGATAATGCCGCTGTCCGGCTAGATGCAGACTATCGACGTGTTGCAGCGACCCAAAGAGCTGTTGATTTGGCGGAGAAATCACTTTTCGCTACGGAACAGTTACGCAAGGCTGGGCGGCGCACTAGTTTTGTTGTGTTGCGTTTTCAAAACGATTTGGCCAATGCGCAAAACGCTTATTTACAAGCGCTCTCGGCTTATTATCGCTCCTATATTAATTACCGCTATGAAATTGGTGAAATTCTCGAATATTTCAACGTCGATTTAATTGATACTCCGCAGAAATAGTTTCAATACCGAGAATATCAAAGCTATGAATAAGCAATCAGTAATTTCTTTACTCGACTTAGCGCCTCACCCATACGAAGGAGGATACTTTAAGCGCACTTATACAGCGCCGGAAAAAATTGTGTTGCCCATGGGAGAGCGCAATATCATGAGTTCTATCTATTACATGCTTTCTGATGATAGCCCCATCGGATATATGCATCGTAATCGTTCGGACATTGTGCATTATTATCATGGAGGCGGGGCGTTAAAATATATTTTGCTCAGTCCTGAGGGCGAGCTTTCCGAAACGGTATTGGGCCATAATTTAGTTGGTGGAGAGAAGTTACAACTTTTAGTGCCGGGTGGTTATTGGAAGGCGTCAATTCTTTTAGCAGGTGATTATGGTTTGATAAGTGAGGCAGTGGCCCCGGGATTTGATCCGGACGATAACGAGCTAGCAGATCACGAGTCTATTAAAAAACACTTTCCAAAGCATTATAGTGCGGTAGAGCGCTATATCAAAAACAAATAGTCCAATCCCATTTAATTCGTCGTGTCAACTATGATCTCAGAACGATTCTTTGAATCTCCTTAGCCCGCCGGTTTCAAAGTTTTATTTATATTGAAATAATACGAGCTTATATGTGGCACTTAGTTTCAGTGTGCTGGCAGTGCTTTTTCGGACTGTGAAAATCGTGGACGATTTTGACAGAGGCTTTAGGGGTGAGGCAAGCGTTTGCAAAGCACTGC
>JANQJB010000083.1 GCA_028281865.1 Marinagarivorans sp. | reverse complement strand
ACGTAAAAGCGCACCGTGGCTTTACTGACCGATGCAGTTGATGGGATTTGATCCGTTAAATTAAATTGTAACCAGGTATGCTCATCACCGAAGGAACTGCCGGCACTACCTTTTTGCAAAAATACGGAAGTGTTAGCTCCTCCACTTAATACAGTAGAGGGTACTCCACTGGCGACGTGAGTATCTGAACTTGGCACCACGTCTTTAAATTTGGCAATCGCTGTTTGGCTGATCAAGCTTGCGATAAATAATACCAGAGTGACAAAAACAGAACGGGAGAAGTCAATCATTGGAGGTCCTTATACCGGCAGCGAAAAAGGAAAATCAATATTTGCCCGACATTAATTTGAGAATATGACGACGAGTTGACCTTTTTGTGAAATTTACGAGTCAAACTTGAATAATGCGGAGAGAGAAATGCTCTGTTTATAGTTTGCTTTAAATTTTATTTAAATTGTCAGTAATTTTTGGCCTGTAGTAACTTTAATGCGAATCCGCAGATTGAGACTTTATTAGAGGCAGGTATTGTGAGTTTCAGGCTTGGCCCTTGGGTTCAAAAACCGTCAATTCAGGTACGAATTGACGGAGCTACAGGGATGTATTTATGTGTTTTTTGAACCCAAGGGCCAAGCCTGGAACGTATCGAGGGCACGGCATGTCATTTGCCCTTTTTTGTAAAATGACTCCGTGAAAATAATTATTTTTTTAACATTGTCGTATTTTTAAGGTTGGACGACATCTCTTTTTGTGCACATATTAACGCCAATAAACCTAAAGCAATAGGAATAGCCAGACGGCCGCCATTGGTTAAAAAGCGTTCCCAAATCACAAGCCAATTAGAATCGAGCTTTTGCGGTGCAAAACTCTGTATTAGCACACCCTCAATACTACCGAGAAGTGTAAAGGGAATATCTAGAGCTAGTGAAATAAAAAGTGCCAAACAAGTAAAAATAAATAATTTTATTTTATCAATTTTTTGATAACACAAGCCCGCAATCGCTAGCATAGGAATAATAAAAAAATGCAACAAAGCATGGGTAACAAGCGTCGAACCGCTAGCATCCATGCGAGGAAATTTATAACCAAACAATTCGATTGGGTGGTCAGTTACGAGACGAAGGTGAAATACCCATTCGTTTTTGGACCGTTGTATAAAAAACTCGCCAATTTGGTATTCCGTTTCAATTAAATCAATAACGAGTCTTAGCCAAGGTAAAATGGCATTGCCGATCTGGATACGAAATGCGTACAAAAAAAACAAAAATATTAAAGCGAATACGATAAGCGCAATGGCTTTAAAGGTTTCTTTAATGCGCTCATCAAGTGCGAGAATGCCAATCAACGGCTTGCCAGACTGTGTTTGTGCCATAACATAAAAAATAGCCCTGTTATCGCGATGATTATTAGCGGGGCCAACAAGCCGTGAACGATTTCGAACGCACTGCGATGGTATGCGGCAATAAAAAATAAGGCCGTGATTCTAAATTGATTGAGCACAAAAATAATTACAGTGCCGATAACTATGCCGATAATGCTAATTTTTAGTGGCCGTAACGTTGCGATAATAGCTGAATATAAGATCAAAAGCGCCTCTGTCCCCTCACAACCTTTTAGCACATTTAATTTAGCGATATTCGATACAATGCGTGTACCGTTTGCACTCACTTGGGTTTCAGGTGTCATCAAGTCAAGGAAAAAACTGCCGGGAACAACGACAAAAAAACGCACAAAGCTATTTTCGACAAAACTCACGGGCAATGCGTAATAGCCTGCCATCAATACTATCATGCAGCCAAGAAATAAAAGTGGAAATCGAAAACTTAAAAGTTTATCGCGGTATGAAGGGCTCATAGATCAGAAAATTAATTAGCGTAACTTTATTACCCTATTGGGCGAATGTTTCATATTTATGACGTGGTTATGGATGATCGACGTGTTTAAAACTCAAGCAATTTATTAATTATCCTGTAATACCGAGCTAATAGACTGGCGCGCATTCTCTCATTTGCGCGGTTAACTCAAGTGAAAAAAGGCGTTTGGTTTTTTTTAGTTGCAATATTTTTGTCTTCTAACGTGGTGCATGTGAAGGCGCAATCGAGTGCTAGCAATAATGGTTTTGACCAAACCATTAATCTCAACCTAAGAGATTTAGTCGACAATGAGAAGCTGCGGCTTCTCAGAAAGTCCGATCCAGAGCTTAAGGCGAACGAGTGGCTAAAACTAAGTGCGGATTTGCGCAAAACGCTGGATTTGAGTACTGAGCAAGAATGGATAGTTTTACTGAAACGGCCTTACAACATTTATAAGGCGGCAGAAGTTAAATTTGAGGCGTCAAGCAACGCGCCGCTTGGAGAGAGTGAAAAAAGAAAATTGCGAGATGTCGCGCGTCTTCAGCAACGACAGCTGGTAAAAACTGCTACTGAACGAGTGTTAAATCGCCTTGAAGCTAGCGAGTGGGAGTTGGTCACTCGCTATAAATATTTATCCATGATTAAAGTCAAAACCAAGAAAATAAGGCAGCTATCACGTTTGCTTGGTTCTCCCGACGTTGCGTTGGTCACTCGAGAACGCGTTTATAAGCCGACGCTGACGCAATCGCTGCCTCTTATTGATCAGCTGGAAGCCCAAACTGCAGGTATTGGCGGGCAGGGTGTAGCTCAGGTCATTATCGATTCTGGCTTGGATTACACAAACAGTGCATTTGGTTGTTCCGCAATTGCAACACCGGCTACGTGCCCCGTCGTAGCTTCAGTTGACGTGGCAATGGAGGATGGTGTGCTGGACGATATGGGACATGGTACACAGGTGGCGGGTGTGGCAGCAGCAGTTGCGCCGGAGAGTAATTTGATCGGAATAGATGTTTTCCACGATGGTAATGCTTTGAGCTCTGATATCGGTAAGGCTATTGATTGGATTATTGATAATCGTGATTTATACAATATTGTGGTCGCAAATTTTAGTTTGGGTTCCGATCAAGTGTTTGGCTTGTCAAACTGCGATATTTTGGCGGGCGATCTAGCGGGTAGTTTTCGAGACCTGGTTGATTATGGAGTTTTACCCGTGGTTTCTTCAGGAAATAACGCGCAGGCAACGGGTATCTCGGCTCCCGCCTGCCTTAGCTCAGCTTTCAGTGTAGGTGCTAGTTACGATCAAGCTTTCGCTAATATTTCATACCCCTCGTGCTCAGAAAGCAATGTGAATGTTGACGACATTACGTGTTTTACCAACAGTTGGAGTTCACTGGATATGCTGGCACCGGGTTCTTTGATAACGACAACGGGCTCCTCAGTAGCAGGGACTTCTTTTGCTTCACCGCATGTTGCCGGGGCAGCGGCATTACTGATAGCGCAAACGCCAGCTTTATCGATCGCACAAGTGCGGCAGAAACTAACAGCAAGTACAACTATTATTGAGGACTCGCGCAATTCTTTTAGTTTCCCTCGGCTCGAACTTGCGCAGGTGTTACAACCTGCTAATGATGATTTCGCATTTTCTCAAAGTGTTGCTCCACTGCAGACTGTTTCCGGAAATAGTGTTTTTAGTTCGGCGCAGGCAAATGAACCCGGTGGGTTTAATGTGAGTGTTTGGTATTCATTTAACGTTCCGACGTCAAGCGATTATCAGGTTCACTTTAATTCAAATATTGCGCAGGTGTTGACGGTGTTTGAAGGAGGTACTTTGGCTGGCTTAAACGTTCTGCAAATTTTCAATTCAAATGATATTGGCAATATTAATTTACAGACGGGCGTGAATTATAAAATTCAAGTTGCTAGCGTATTAAACGGAGGTGAATTTGATTTCAATTTTGTGCAAGTTTCGCCGAGTTATGTGGACGAAGAAATTCCGTTTTTGCCGGCGTGGGCGATAGCGGCTTTAATTGCATTTTTTAGCTGGCTTTTGCAATCGCGGCGAATAAAGAATTGAGCTTTCGTGCCTCTAAAAACGTTTTCAAGTCCGTTCTTTTCTGCCAGTTAGTTACGCCACCAAAAACAGCTTTCCGGAAAACCTGCCCGCCGAGCGTAAATTTTTTTGTATTTTATTTCGAATATAAAACAACCGCTTCGTTTGACTTCAATAAGGTTTGATTGAATTTTTTTCTCTTCTAAATTGGCAGTCATTTGCAATAGACTTGAATCGCCAAATTCTGTGGTGGTATTTGTGCTTTGGTTGGTATTCAAATCTTTGATTACTGTAAATGTATCTCGGCTTTTTTCTGTCAAACGAATATCGGTGACATCTGCTTGCTCCAAATTTTTAACAACAACATAAACTGGCGATTTCAGGTACCAAGGTGCTGTTCCAACAATGGCAATTGTCGAGATGATTAATATAAATAGAAGTGGGCCAAAACGTGTAAGAAATTTCATGGCGGCAAATTATTGTCAGATCAGGCAATCAGGTTTGTTTAACTTTTGATCAGGATGTTGATTTGTTTTGGTGCTTTCAGAAGGTTCAAGCGGGAAATTATCTTGCTTAAACAAAGGTATTATATACTGCGTTTCAGTGAGCAATGCAGTGCGAGTTCGAAGTTTCGTTGATTTTACCTTTTGTCGCAAGCCCGGTGAATTTTGATACAATGCCATCTCATCGAGTAAGCCAGAAGTTAGACAACCATTTGGGGGGTTGGAATGCCATCGTTTGATATTGTATCCGAAATCGAAGAACAAGAAGTCCGCAACGCTGTTGAGAATGCCGAGCGTGAATTATCGACGCGTTTTGACTTTCGTGGTGTTGAGGCTGGTTTTTCCTGGAATAGTGCTGAGACTAAACTCAAAGCTGAGGGTGAGTTTCAAATAAAGCAGATGTTAGATATTTTGCGTTCCAAGCTCGTCAAGCGCAATGTCGATCCAAATACTATGGAGCTCGGTTCTATTGATCACACGGGTAAAGTTGTGACTCAGATTGTCAATTTTAAGCAAGGTATTGATACACCTACGGCAAAAAAAATCGTCAAACTTATTAAGGACAGTAAAATAAAAGTACAAGCAGCTATACAGGGTGAACAGGTTCGCGTTACGGGTAAAAAACGCGACGATTTACAAAGTATTATGGCTTTGATTCGGGAAGCCGATTTAGGACAGCCTTTTCAATTTAACAATTTTAGGGATTAACGTTTTTCGCAGGAGAGTTGATTGGCGAGTGCTGAGATTTTTTTAACGAGTGTATTTCATTGCTGCTACAGTTTGAATACCGAGACAAATTGCTTTAATTGATCAGCAGTATTCATTAATTCATCTGTCGCTTTGGTTGTATCCCTTGCTTGAACAGCCATTTCCTCTGAGTCGTCTTTAATACCGTGAATGCGAATGTTCATTTCGTTAGAGACATCCGATTGTTCTTTCGCCGCAGTTGTAATGAGTGTTGTCATTTTGGTTATGCGCGTGAGTTCGTTTCTCAACTCGGCCGAGGCCTTTGCGCTTTCCTCAACAATATCAATTGCGGCGTCGCTCTGTTTCCCTAACGCGGACATGCTGGCCAAAGCAGCTGCGACGTCGCGTTGCAATGATTCAATCTGTATTTGAATTTCCTCTGTAGATTCGCGTGTTCGGCTCACCAGATTTCTGACTTCATCTGCAACAACGGCGAACCCCCGGCCTTGCTCCCCAGCACGAGCGGCTTCTATCGCTGCATTCAGTGCGAGTAAATTGGTTTGATCGGCAATACCTGAAATCACCTCTAATATGTTGCCAATAGCAATACTTTCTTCGTTGAGTTTATTCACAACTGCACTTGTATTCTTTAATTCTCCGATTAGTGCTTGGGTAATTTTTTGGCTTGATTCCACTTTCTCGTCGCAAATAATTGAGCGTTCCTGCGCTTTTTCAACAGCATCGGCTGTCTCACCTGCGTATTTTGTCACCTGCAGCGACGTACTGTTCATTTCGGTGATTGCCGCAGAAACGCTATTTGTGTCTCGGCTCTGACTATCGGTTCGGTTAAGTGTTTCTTCCGTATAGCCACCCACATTATGTGTTATTTCAACTAATTTACCGGCTTCTTCGTTAATGCCGTGCAGAGTTTTATTGCAAGTAAAAATCAAGTTGTTGAATGCATCTGCAACCATAGATAGCTCGTCATTACCTTCCACAGGTAATTTAATAGACATATCTTTCGATTGTTCGATTTCTCCAAAAATCTCTACCTGTTTTTTCAATGGTGTAATTATGCTGCGTATAAAAACGAATGAGATGACTCCAATTGTGGCAATGAGGATAACCAATACCAGTAGGGCAACTTTACTTTTTGAGCTTGCTTCTTTGTAAAGATGAGAGGCCCGCGCCATCATATTTGAGTGAATTTTGTTTTCGACTGCTTTCATCTTGCTTAAACGATAGCTCTTACCTTCGTACCAAGCGTTCAGATCGATATTCGGCATTTCGTTGCCAAGTGATGAGTTAATTTGTTGTCGAACATTGTCGATATTCTTAACTTTCGCGTTTTCTTCAACTTCAGTTTTGTACAACTCGCGAATATCCTTAGTCGCAGCGTTCATAAATTGGTCTATATAATTGCGTCCCGTTTCCAGCACAACGGAAAAACGTCGATATCGGCCTTTTGCAAATTGATCAGCCGCCAACACCGCGTCTATTGTGCCGCGCTCAATGCTGATGCGCTCGTGTGCTTCAACCAAAAAGTAAAGAGAGTCGCCTGCAAGCGCTAGTTCGTGGTCATTCGAAAACTGTGCAATTAAGCTAATCGATTTTATCAGGTGAACGAGAATTTCGGGGCGGTAGCGGACAAGCATCCCTTCGAAGCTGAGCTCAAGCGCATCGCATTGCTTGCGCATTTCAGGCAGTTTCTCGCTAAGGGTCTTGATTAAAGTTGAGTTGATTTCCTTTAATTCCGGGCTTTTTTTCAGCGCTCTAAAAACGCCGACATTTGGGATGAGCAGTGCTTTAATTGCTTTATCTGTTAGTGCTCTTTGGCTGTTAAGTTCGTTTTCGAATAAATTACCTTGAGACTCGACGTACGCTGCCGATATATCGCGCTCAGCCTGTAATTCGAAAATCGCATCATTAACTAATTTCGCGTATTCAATTAGGCTTTTATTCGCCTCGAGATGCTTCTCTGCTTGATCGGCATGGTGGTAACGTTCTAACGACAACCACCCGACGCATAAACTCGGAATAACGGCAATAATAATAATGCGGGCTTTAATGCTAATGCGGTGTAGATTTATCATTGTGCCATGCAAAACGCTCCAGTCCTTTATTGAGCATAGCAGAAGATAAGTGACTGTTGCAGGCAATAAATACTACAAAAAGTATTGTTTTTAAAAGAGTTATGTTTCCGCGTTTGTATCTTGTTTTGCTGCTTGATGCAGTGCCTTGTACGGCGTTTTTTCAAACGGCGGGAAAGATTCGTGATGCACAAGCTCCATCGCGCGTTTTTTACCTTCGTCGCTTTGAACAAGGCGTCGTAATACGAAGGCCTGCGCCGTGTCGAACCATAAATCGGTGGACTTGTCCTTACCTTCATCGGCACGTCGCAAATGCAGTATTCCATTTGATTGGCGAATTAGTGCGCCATCGTTCACGATATTAAAGACGTAATTACGTTTACGGTTTTTGTTAATGAACGAGTACGAGAGATCCTCTGCGTTGGCAAACAGGTCAATGCGCAATTGCAATTGATACGTCATTGGCCCGAGGTCACCCTCTTCGAGTAAAAAACTAAAACGGTTTCCTTTGTAAACTGAAAAGGCTTGCTTGTTCTTCCAGTCGTAGGTGATAGAGCGTACACGTTTGACACCTAAGGCACTCTGTTTGTAATAGTAATTCAATGGTGTGATTTTACCCTCCTGCCACAAAAAGGTTTCACTTTCGCGGATAGAACCCAAGAAGTTTTTGGCATAAGCATGGAGTAAAAAATGACCGTTACCTTTATCAACGAGTTGCCGATGCATTTTGATTTTAATGCCATTGTAGTGGGTTTTATAACTCGCCTTGTAAATCACGCGCTCGTTCGCCGATATTAATGGCGCTGTTAACAGGCAAATAAATAAAATTGTGTATTTGTACATCCCAAATTCTCAACTTGTTCAGCTTGTGTTAAGTTTTATAAATAAATTCAATAGCTTATAATTGGTGTTCTCAGTTTTAAGACGTGCTAAAAAGGTTAAAGTTTCATTATAGCGTTGGGGCTTCTCAGCTGGCAAAATTCTCCTCACCTCTCCATTTTGAACTGGCGAGCTTGAGGGCTGCGCATATTGAGTGAGTGCGCATCAAAGTTACGTTTTAGAACGTACATATTAAAACGCGCACCGCATACTAAGAGTAAAGCTAGATAAAACAGCTTAAGAGTACAGATTAATTTGAAAATATTACACCTGGAAACTGGGCGTCATTTTTATGGAGGCCCACTACAAGTTTATTATTTAATTCGCGAACTGGAACTCCGTGGCGTTGATAATATATTGGTTTGTCCAAGAAATAGTGCAATTGCAGAAAAATGTCGTGATTTATGCTTGGTTATTGAATGCGAATACCGAGGAGATTTAGATTTTAGTTTTCCTTTTAAACTAACAAAAATTATTCGCAAAAATCGTATCGATATCCTCCATATACACAGCCGCAAAGGTGCTGATTATTGGGGCGCATTTGCTGCAAAGTGGGCTCAGATTCCCGCTGTTCTGAGTCGGCGTGTCGACAACCGAGAACCGCGTTGGTTAGCTAAGTGGAAGTATCGCCAATTTAACTGTGTTCTTGCCGTTTCTAATGAAATAAAAACAATTCTAGTTAGTGAAGGTGTGGATGCAAAAAAAATAATTACGGTTTATGACGCCGTTGATACGCAACGCTATCAACCCAACTCAAATAGTGGTTATTTAAGTACTCATTTTAATATTGATGACTTTAGCTGCGTTATCGCGATCGTTGCACAATTGATCGAAAGAAAAGGACATCGCTATTTATTTGATTGTGTCAAATTACTGCGCGAAGAAAACAGGGATATAAAGGTATTAGTGTTGGGCCGCGGCCCACTTGAATCTGATTTAAAGGCTTACTGTCAGGCGATCGAAATACAAGAGAGCATTATATTTTGCGGTTTTCGCGAGGACTTAGATCGCTTGTTACCAGATGTTGACATACTGGTTCATCCAGCTCTCAAGGAGGGGCTCGGTGTGGCGATTTTGCAGGGGAGTGCGTGTGGTTTGCCAATTGTTGCTTCTGCAGTGGGCGGTATCAAGGAGGTTATCATTCACGATAAAACCGGTGTATTGGTTGAGCCTGCTTCGTCATCTCAGCTGGCCAAGGCACTTACTTTTTTGATTGATCAGCCTCGATTGAGGCAACAATTGGCATCAAATGCGCGAGAACGCATGATGAGCTCGTTTAGTATTAAAAAAATGGCTGCAGACACGCTGCAAGTTTATAGGACGATCTTGAAGTGATTGAAGCTCGTGAACACCCTAATGAGTTTTTCGAATTTTAAGGGCGTGACAGCTTAAATTCCCGCTTGTAAAAACTTGAAGAACGCAATTAACGCATATTCATCCGCCGGAGATAGTTTGTACGGCGGCATGATGGAGTGCTCTGCGATATTCCAAGTGTGCAACTCGCTTTTTTCTATGTGTGATCTCGTGTGGTGGCCAAATTTATCGAAATGTAATAGCTCAAGGCTATCTTCATTTTGTTTGATTAGTCGACCCGCCAGCGTATCGCCCGTTTTATACTTGACATAGATTTGTTGGTAACCGGGAGAAATGGTTTTACTCGGGTCGCGTAGCGATTCAATAATATATTCACGCGGTAATTGGTGCGCACTGATTAGCGAAGGGGCGAGAAAGTCGTCACCGGGGTTATGAAATACAGAGTGACAAGCTTCACAACCGAGCTCTTTATGAAATAACTCCCAACCGCGTTGAATAATAGGGATGGGCTCAATTTTTTGTTGTACGGATGAAATTTTTGGTGCATTTATTTTCAACGCTGCAATATCACTGTAATTCGCTTTTCCACCTCGGCTGGCTAAATAATAGATTAGATCTTTTACGTTTTTTGGCGATACGTCGTCTAGCGTACCTTTTGGCATATGACCTTCAACGCCGGGCTCGCGATAGGCATCTGGGTCGAAAATAGATTCGAGAATAAACTCGGCAGCGTTTAACTCAGGTTTGCGCGTCTGGGCTTCAAAACCAATTTTGCTAAGGTTGGGCCCCATTTTATTTTCGCCGTCTGGCTCTGCAACGTGGCAGCTGGAACATTTTGCATTAAATACTGCTTGTCCTATTTGTGTATCGAAACTTTGTGAGGACAGAGGGAAGTATTGCGCGCTGACGAGCAACATAATCATGACTGCGAGAGCGGCGCCGCCCAATAGTTTTAACGCGAGAGAAAAAAGCTGTCGGAGCATTATGTGAAAACCTAGTTTGAACTTAATTGCCTGATGCGCACAATTTTGTCGGGATAAACCACAGCATAAAAATCTCCGTTGGGCGCGGCTGCCACGTCGACTACTCCTGGCACGGTGGCGAAAGGCGTTAATTTTGCGTTGTAGTTGCCATCAACCTTTTCAAGGTCCACGCGCATAATCTTGCCTTCTCCATAGACAACTAAAAAGAGTTTGTTTTTATATTCGTCGGGCAATTTGTCGCTTGACAACGCTAAGCCACCCAACGCAAATTTTGAGCGCAGCGCATGGTGGGCAACGCCGGCGTTGCCCTCGTGCCCATAGGGATGGCCAAAAAACGCATCTTCGGTGATGTGAATTAGTTTATCGCCCATGTTTCCACCGAGTATGCCGGTTTGCGCGTCGTTGTCTGACGCAAATAATTCACCGTTTGCGTTAAATTCCAAACCAAATGCATTGCGGATACCAGTGGCAAATACTTCCACATTTTCAAAATTTTCGCCGGAGGCTTTTAGGATTACGCCTTCCCACTCGTGGCGTGTAGGATGGCCATCAGAATGATTAGCGGTGGTTATGTATAGCGCTCCGTCTTTGTCGATGGCGATATCGTTATTCTGGTGCAAATGGTCGGGGCCTTTAGCTCCGGGTAACGCGCTCACAATGTCGTGGTAATAATCCATCACGCCATCGCCATCCAAGTCTTTTAGCATGGTTACAGCACCAGTTGAAATAAACTCCACCTTGCCTTTGTTCCACTTTGCGTGCTGGCCGGAGCGCGACACGAATAAACGGTCGTCTTCAGCAATTAGTCCGTAGGGGCGATTAAGGTGAGTGGCGACTTGTTTTTCTTGATATCCGCCTTTTTCATTCGCGACGATTTCGACAATTGCGCCGGACTGCGCTGCGATGCCGACATGTCCGCTGACATAAATTTTTCCGCTCGGTGACACAGCGATTCTGACTGGAATCAACTTCGTGTCGACAAGATCTTCGATAACAAAACCTTTGGGGGCCAGTCCGCCGGCGAGGTTATTGCCAGTTTTTACATCTGAATCTGGGTGCGGCAGGTAGGGGCTCAGCGCCTCTTTTCCAGCGGATAGCCCGCCAAAAAGTAGTGTTCCGAGAATACCAAAAAAAGATAGGGTATAAGCGAAATAGCGTGTGATGGAAGAGGTTTCGTTTCTTAACCAAAGCAATGCTAATGGCAGTGCGCAGGAAGCTCCAAGCCCAAATGCTGTGATATGTAAGCGTGAAAATGAAGTGAGTTTGCTGAGCATACCGATGACGAAATTTTCTCCCGTTACAACTAGAGAACCAATAACGACACTGAGAGCCAAGCCAGCTAACGCGAGAATCGTAAATACGATAGTCGATAGCTGGTTTTTGAAAGGTGATCTTGATTTAAATGAGATTGTGCTGATACAAATGCTGACGGCAACGAAAAAGTAGGTCAGTAAAAATAAAGTAAAGTGTTCTGCGTTCATAGTGAGTGAAAGTCCGCTTCGAACTGATAAAGCTACAGGAACCTCTGATTAAGGCCTGTAATGCCGGCCATAATCAGAGGTTCCTATATTTTAATTTGGTTAGTGAGCTGCCGAAAGTCGCGCATATCATTATTTAAAGCACGCGTTTTTACCATATTTTTATTCATTGAGTCGATCACTATCGTGACTTTAATCAGGTCGCGTGCACCCATTACGTGGTCTTAAGCTGCTCTTCTTTCGTTCCTTCTTTTTCAGTATTTTGATTTTCGAGCGCTTTTTGCGTGCGTGTAGCAGCGATGGCGAAGCCGAAAATCAACCACGTGATATCGTTGAACGACATTTCATAAAAACTGCCTCCGACCAAAAAGATAGTCTGCGATGTGAGCATCGCATTGGCAAAATAAAAATAAAACCAGCTTTTTGCGTCCTCACTTTGCTTGGCAATCGCAATCCGACGAATTTTCCAAAGTTTATAATATGAGACTAAAAACAATAGTATCCAGATAACTAAACCGGGATAGCCCATCTCGCCAACTATTTGAAAATGGCTGCTATGCACCGAGCGAGACGAGCCGTATAAACCATTTGATGTGTCGTAGCTATCGTAGTAACGAGAGTAACAACCTGACCCGACACCAAAGGTATGGTCACTTGCCATCTTTCGCGCTATACGCCAAAAATGGGGGCGGGAGGCGGCGGAGGAATCGAGGTCTTCCTCTTCCTTGAATGCACTCATTATCCGCTCAGAATAACCTTCTGGAAGTGGAATGATGGCTAAGCCAATGGCGAGAACAACAATGCCGCCAAAAATTAACTTCAAACGCTTGGGGTGCAATAACGCCCAGGTGATAAGTCCCAGCCCCAGTGCTATGGCGGAGCCGCGGGACTCGCAAGCAATGATGTAGTAAATTGCGCCGCATGTAAGCAATGGCAATACGACCACCAACATGATTTTGCGCAGCGCGTCGTGTTTGCGAAATAATGGAGGAATAAATTGCAATGCGTTTTTAAAGTGAAAGTTTTGGCTTATAAATATCAACCAGGGCACGAGCATGGCGGTACCGAGAGCGAGCGCATTGCTACCGGCAAAAAAACCTTTAACGAGTGCGACATCGTAAAGGTTTTGACTGCCAATTAATGCGTAAAGCCCGGCTCGTCCGCTGAAGTAACACAATGAAATTGCGGCAGTGAAGATAACCCCAAGCAAGCCGCGTTCGTTTTCAATTAAACGCTCGGTAATTAAAACAACTAAGACGAGCGTGATCATGCGATCCAGTGCAAAAGCACTGCCAAAGGGGCAGCCCTCTAGAACGGTCGAAATGATAGTACCGATCACAAAAATAATCATCAGTATTGGTAGCGCGCCTTTTATCCTCGGGTAGTAGCCAGCAAACAAGCTAGGTATGACGAACAGAACAGCCGCAACAAGAGGTAAACGCAGAGCGCTTAGGTCCCACCACATCCATTCGTGTGGCCTGAAAAAAGCAAACCACCAGTACATAAGCATGCCGGCATAGCGACTTTTAATGGTCTGGTAGAAAAAAAGCGCTAGTATTATCAGCGCGATCAGAGATCTCATTCATTCCACTCTGTTGGGTAAAAGTGTTGAGCCTTAAACGCAAATGAACCGCGTGGCTCCAGCGAAGTTTGCAATGCCCTAAACGAAAAGGCCGAGAATTTAACGAAGTTTGAAATCGAAAGCCAATTATTCAAAGGTGCCATATGTTGCCACACACAAGCATACGACTTTTTGATTGATTACAGTATAGCGCTGTAAAGACGTTAGCGAGTTTTATCGAGGGTAGTAGCTGGTACGATTTGTTTGATTGCCGGTTTAATCAGTTCTGAAATTTATTGCAGATCTCGTAATTGCAAGTTTGTTGTATTGCCTGTTTCAAATAATGTTTTGTTTTCGCCACGTTTGGAAAGTCGACGATCAATTCTGTTGTCGATAACCTGAATGCGCTGTGAATTGCGAATTTCTATTGCACCTGGGTAGCGGTCATTTTTGTCTGTAAACAGTACAATATTATTTCGCACCAGCACATTTTTTGCTTTGTCCAGCGAAATACCCATGTCGCCCGAAATACCGTTTTGGGATGCCTTGGTTCTTATGATTAGATTATTGCGAATTTCACCGCCGAAATAATCAGTGCCAAAGCCCAAAGCGATACTGCGGAAATTATTGACAAAATAGTTGCGAATAATGTGATTGTTGGATGCATTACGCCACAGCAACAGTGCAGGTCCGCCACCGCGATAGTGGCGCCCGCAACCAGTATCGACGGTGCAGCCATTTCCCTCACCCCAAATATCGTAAATGATATTGTCGCGAATGAACCAGTTACGGGCTCCCTGAATATCAATACCGTTGATATAGTCGCCCTTTGCGCCGTTTTTGTAGCCAATTTTTGAACAGGCGATAATACCTCCGTGTGGAACCTTTGAATTTGAGCCTTTAATTAATTGTGTTCCGATATCAAAAATCTTTAAATTGTACAAATAGGTATCTTCTGCTTTGCCTCCCTTAATGTGCACTCCATGGTCGCGAAAGCCCTCGATAGTCAAGTTGGCAAGGCTGATGCCTTTGGCGTTTAGCACAAATCCTTCGCCTTTTTCCGACAGGCCTGGACCTCTAATTACAACTTTTTCGGCATTTTGATTTTTCCCTCGAATCGTGAGGTTTTCAGCGTTTATCCAGATAGAACCGGGCACCTTATATAGCCCGTCGGCGAGAACAATTTCGTCGTTGACACGAGAGTTGCTGATTGCTTTTTGTAACTCTTCCACGGATTTAACATGAACTATACGCTCGCGCTGTCGGTAAAGGCGGGAATTTTCATAGGCGGGGCAATGCTGTTGATACGCTCTTGGCAGCTGAAGCGGGCCAAATCCTAGGTCTACAGTAAAGGTTCCAGCTCGCGTTACTTTCGTCGACGTCGGTTGCGTGATTTTTGTTTGACTTTCCTTGCGATTATCTTCGTTAGCCGAACACGCAATAGGGTTCAGCAGTAGCGGGAAAAGCGTCACGACTAATGACTTTTTCCAACTAAAACAGACTGTTATGAAAAATGATCGAGAGGAAGTTTGCATATTGACAAGATGAAGTGATTTACCCTGCCGGACAATTTAACACAAAGCTTTGCTAAAAGTGCGGTATAACCGTGGCTGTGCTTAAAACGGTTGGGTAATATTTTTGGCGTCATATCTAACATATCAAGAAGGTTTTACTGACCTTTGTCCCGAAGCATCGAAAATGCTGCACATGATAAACATAATAAACCTAGGCTATACGACATTCTTGGCACGCGGATATTGTGACGATGATATGACAGGTTGCCTGGCATCTAATACTTTGTCGGGAAACTTTACATAAATGAATATTTTGGCGACAGGAGCTGCCTCTCTCTCAGGTTGTATAGGGGTTTTTTAACACTGGTACGAATAATGCTTAGAAGCGAGAACTTTTTATTATAAATTTTAATTAACGCTCAGATGTAGGAAGGAAAAGATGTTTAAGAGATTGTGCACTGTTGCATTTGTAGGAGCGATTTCTTTTGTGCTAACAACCGCTGCTCATGCGGCTGTTTTTGTATATGAGGATTACAACGCGAAGAGTAAGAGCAATAAAAGTGCTGGTAAGTTGTCGAACCAACTCGTATCGGTGGTTTCCACCTATGATGACGAGTCGGAATTGTTTATGTGGGACGTGCAACTAAAATCTAAAGCCAAAGTTGATGGATTTTGGCTTGTTGTAAACAATGGCCCCAACCCCAAAAAAGCGGATGTGAATGAACTTGCCATTATGTACGGAGATCTTGATAAGGGTGTGGTATCGACTTACGCCTATAACGGCAAAAACGGCCCTGATAGCATTAATGATCCGGGTGAGCTGCTTCAGACTGATTCAATTGATGTAGCGGGCAAAAACTTTAAATTTGAGATTGATGCTACTGATATAAATAGCTGGGCTGGTTGGGACACGCCGAGTGCTGGTAGTGTCAATGGTATTGGCTTCGATAACAAGATTGGCATCTGGTTTCATGTGATGACTAGATCCAAATTTAGTTATAACGGTGGCGGGGACATCGTTGGCCTGGATGGTTTTAAGAAGCAAGGTTGGTATGACCTCTCGAATAAAACCACTACCACTATTGTCGCTGAGCCAGGTACTGTTGCGTTATTTGGTCTTGGTTTACTCGGCTTAGGTTTGACTCGCCGTCGACGCCAGTAAACACTAGCTCTAAGTCAATAAAAAATGTTGCAAAAAGCTCCTCTCTCGGGAGCTTTTTTTATGGTCGCTATTTGCTTGTCATTAATAATAAAAAAAGCCGGGCTAAGCCCGGCGAGCCACGATCAAACTTTTAATCTTTTAAATTAGTGTGCTTTGCCTTTAATCGATAGTTATTCGTTTTTGGCTTTCTGTCTCTTTGGGGTGCTTTGGCGTCGTAACAGTAAGTACGCCATTTTTATGAGAAGCACGGATATCGCTTTCGTGAACTTGTGTGCCTAATTCAAAGCTACGCACAAATTTGCCGTGGTGGCGCTCTTGGCGAATAATTTGTCCGCCTTTTTCTTCCTTATTTTCAGTGTTGGTTTCTGCTTCAACAATCAATGTGCCGTTGCGCAAAGTTATATGAATATCTTCTTTTGCCACGCCCGGTAAATCGATGTGAATTTCGTAACTATCGTTTTTTTCATTCACGTCAACACGTGGAGCTAAAGAAGTGAATTTTCCACCCTCGTCTTTAAGCATCGACCACGGGTGTTCGAAAAATTGGTCCAAATTGTGAAGTGTAGTGCGGGGAAACAAGCTCATATTACTTACCTCCGATAGCATCATGTAGTAATGGTTAGGTGAGATTTTGCAGGTTATTAACCTGTTATATTCAGTATGGTGTATGCCAAAATTTGGGGTTTGAGTTAGGTCAAGAGCGATAGGTGTCGAGCGTCGAATTTAATGCATCTTGTTTCGCTTGCCTAAATTTTATTAGGGAGCCTGAGTTCATCTATCATCCAAGGATAAAGTTCGCTACAAACTTCTGAACATTTAAATTTTATTACCGCCTTTGAGGTATTTCTAAGGCGGCCCTTTCGCCTAACCGTGCCCATCGGCATGTTCAACGACAAAAAAGCATTGATTCTTCTTTTGCCTCATCAAAAACGCTTGTCGACGATGAAAGAATTGAAAGTGGACCTGGGCCCCGCTTTAGCTTTCACGATGTTTGAAATTGAAGAGGTTGCTTTCGCATGTCGTACCGTTCCGTGTGTTGATTATTGCGCTAATTCACTATTTTGTCCTCAGCAGGCATCTGTGTTTCAAAAAGAGAAATTGATCACGCAAAATTGATTTATATGGGGTAAAGTTACCCACATATAGCAAATAGGTCTGTTTTCTGACTGTTTATAACGACTATAACCAAGCGAAAAGAAGGTACGAAGAATGAACGTAAGTAATACCAAGCTACTTTTAGCAACGTTAATTGCTGCAGCTATCACAGGGTGTGGGGGCGCACCGACCGATGAGACCGGTGGCACTGATACGCAAAATCAAGCGACTGTTATCGAAGCCGTAGGTGAAATTGACGGCTTTGGCAGTGTGATTGTCAACGGCGAGCACTATGAGACTGACGATGCCGAAGTGGAGGTCGACGGTGAAGCCGGGACTGAAGATGATCTGGAAGTGGGCATGATCGTTGAAGTTGAAGGTGAAGAGGGTTCTGACGGCAAGAAAAAGGCCAGAAAAATTCACTTTCGTTCGCGCGCTGCCGGCACGATTAAATCCATCGATGTTGAGGCGCGTTCATTCGTTATCTACAAAAAATCAATTTTAATCGACGACGACACTAAACTCGATGAAGCAATTGATGAAGTGACTTTGGCGCCGCTCGCAGAAGGTGTGAAAGTGCGTGTAAGCGGTTACCGCAATGCCGACGGCGATATCGTTGCAACGCGTATTGATCTTCGCGATGGCGAAAAACCTGCGCGCATGCACGGTGAAATTTCCAGTGTTGATCCTGTGGCAAAGACATTTGTGATTGGTGAACAGACTGTTGACTACAGCGGAGCAGAAATAAAAGGTACTGAAGAAGATTTGGTTGATGGCCTTAAAGTCATGGTGTATGGCCAAGTAGAGGACGAAGTGCTTGTTGCCTCAGGCGTAAAAGTTCTTGTGAAAAAAGAGCGCCCAGTTAAACCTAAGCGAGTTGCGCTAAAAGGCCAAATAAAAATAGATGAAGAGGGCAACGTTACACTAAACGACCGAGTACTGGTTGGTTTGGACGAAGCAGAGATTATCAATGGCGAAGCTCATGAGCTTGAAAATGATGTACGAGTATCAGTAAAAGGCACGCTTAGCGAAAATGGTGAAATTGTCGTTAAGGTTCTGAAATTTGAAATGGCAACAGTATTTCGCTTGATGGGTGAAGTCGAAGCAGTCGACACAGAAGCAGCGACAATCACGGTGAAAGAAAAAGTTATTTCTATCACTGACGATACCGATTTTGTTGATCGTGGCCATGGTAAAGTGCGCCGATTTAGCATAGACGACCTTGCCATTGGTGATAAAGTTTCGGTTGGTGGTTACGTAGACAAAAACGAAACTGCTGTTGCAAAACGCGTTACGCGCATTGCCGCTGACAAAATGAAGCAACGCCGAGGTCGCATCCATGACACGATCGATTCTGTTGATGGCGATACTTTGGTGACTTCGGACGGCTTGACGGTAAAAGTCACTGAAGAAACTAAAATTGCTGAATCGCTCGATCTTGCGATGATTACCTTGGGCGAAGATGGTGACAAATTAGCGATTATGGGTGTTTATGAAGATGAAAATACCTTAGTTGCTAAATATATCACCACGTTAAATTTCAGACCGAAAAAAGATCGTGAGCCGCGTAATCGCAAAGACCACGATAGCAAGATGAAAGACATTGAAAAGCGCATCAAAGCTATCGAGACAAAAATGGAAAAACCTAATGCGATGACTGAAGAGGACGAAAAAGACGTTGAGGGTCGTTTAAAGGATTTAAAAGATCGCATTGCAGAACGCAAGAGCAAAATGAGTGAAGAAAAACGTAAGCACATTCATGAGCGTTGCAGAAAATTAAAGGAAAAATTAGCTAAACGTCGTGCAATGCGCCCTAAGTCTAAAGAAAATATGCAAGCTCGCATTGATGCATTGATTGCCAAGTTAGAAGAAAGTGGCAAGCTCGAGGAGTTAATGATCGACCTGGAAGCTTTAAAAGCTAAGTTAGAAAATCGCGATCAATTGACTGATGAAGAAAAGGCGGCACTTCGAGAAGAAATCAAAGCGATCAAAGAGGCTATAGGTTTAAAGCGTGAAAAGTTGGAGCCCGAAGATCGTGCTGCCTTAAAAGCACAACTTGATGAACTTTACAAACAGTTGAAAGAAAATTCACAAGGCGATATGGATCCTGCTCTCAGAGAAGAATTAGTCGCTCAAATTAAAGCTATTAAAGAGCAGCTTTATCCTCATCACAAAAGTGGCCGTCCGCACTTCCCCAAGCGTGACAAGCATAAAAATAAAATGCCTCCAGAAGAGGGCGGTACCGAAGAGGCAATGAGTTAGCCCTCAATAAGGTACTGGCAGACCTGAAGTAAATTTTGTTCAGGTAAAAGTTTGATCTGGTGTAGCCCCGTCTAGTTTTGCTAGCGGGGCTTTTTTTGTGACCGCTTTAATTTAGAACAGCATCGGAGGTTTTTGCTGAGTCGGCAGAAACCGCAATGTAGGGCATCCTGTCTCTGGTATGATAAGCCACGTGTTCGGTCAGCATAGCTTGGATATCATGGGTATTGGGGCTGAATTATTTGCTTCTCGACATAAAAGTGCTGCGGAGTATACTTTCGGTTTCTTGCATTACGAACCTAAGCTGGCATGCATGAACTCACATTTTGACCTTAACGATATTCCAGATGTGCGCGATGGGCTTACTCGCAAAGAGCGCGTTATTTTGTACTGCCTTAAAAAAGCGCAGGACGAACTTGGGGGGCGCAATGTGCCAACCATAATGTTATATGGCCGTGTTGTGGAATTAGTTGATATCAGCGAGCATGAATTTCAAGCGATTTTGTCGAAGTTGGTTGGCTTGACTCGGGACTATTGAGTCGGCTCAAGTGCTGGATTTTGCGTGGGTTTATACAACTTTATTCTTTTTGGCATGTATTCGTTACCGGGGACAGTTTTTCAATTTCCATAAAAGTTGTTTTCCCTCTTTACTTCTATAAAATGGCAGCTATGTTAGTATTAATGAGCCCCCGCTCTTTGGGGCTTTGACCCAGGTCAACTACCCGCCGTTATGAAATCTGATCCAGACGAATTACTCGAAAAAAACCGTAAACTAATCCACTCAGAAAATAAGAAAGTTGTTTCGCATGTGCAGCGCGAAAATGGGGATTGGCATTTGCATACCTTGATGATTGAGGGAACCAATATCCCCTTTAAATTCAAGCGAAAACAGGCCTACAAGAGCTTGAAGGGTGCACGAGTGAATATCACGTATTATCCCGACGAAGAGAAAGTTGCTGGTATGCCATTTGAAATAATGAAAATTGTGCGTATTAAACGTGCCTAGGTTTGATGAGTGGATGCTTCTCACGCTGTACCTATTCCCTATTTAATTGAGGTCGTCGCGTTTTTAATATCGGTGGTGGTTATTACACCTGTATTTAAGCGCATTGGCGTCAGTCCGATTTTGGGCTATTTGGGCGTGGGTGCTCTAATCGGGCCGCATAGTTTTGCGGTTGTCAAAGATGTTGAGTCCGTGCAGCACGTTGCGGAGCTCGGTGTTATTTTTCTTCTATTTACCATCGGCTTAGAGCTTTCTTTCGCTCGTTTAAAAGCATTTTCAAAAATGATTTTTGGGCTTGGCACTGCTCAGGTTGTCGTAAGCACGGCGGTCATTGGTGTTATTGCTTTTCTTTGGGGCAATACGCTGGAATCTTCGATAGTGATCGGAATGTGCTTGGCGCTTTCTTCGACAGCGATGGTTATGCAGGTTTTAAAAGAACGCGGTGAAAATGCGAGCCCTCACGGTAGAGCAAGTTTTGCTGTTTTGCTTTTTCAAGATTTAGCTGTAGTACCAATTCTTATATTGGTGAGTGTTTTTGGTGGAAGTGCGAGTGGAAGCGTCTGGCTGGATGTTGGGCTTGCGCTTTTACGCGCATTTGTTGCGGTTTTGATTATCGTTGTTGTTGGTCATTTTATATTGCGCCATTTATTTAAAATTGCGTCGCAGTCGGGGGGCACGGATGTTTTTACCTCTATGATGTTGCTGGTTATTTTGGCGACTTCCTTGCTTACAGGTATGGCGGGTTTGTCGATGGCGCTGGGTGCTTTTTTGGCTGGCCTGCTATTGGCGGAAACTGAATTCCGTTTACAGATCGAAAGTGAAATAGAGCCTTTTAAAGGTCTATTGCTCGGCTTGTTCTTTATGGGCGTCGGGATGAATATTGATTTTTATGTCGCGTTCGAGCGGGGCATTTGGGTTTTGCTTTCGGTGTTTGGCTTGCTGTTTATTAAGACCGTTGTAATGACACTGTTGGCGCGCTTATTTTTGGGCCGCTGGGGAGTGTCGCTTCGCAGTGCTTTGTTGTTGGCGGAGGCTGGTGAGTTTGCTTTTGTAGTTATTGGGCAGGCGTCGCTTGTTTATGGAATTGTTTCTGAATCTGTCGGCCAATTTATGGTCGTTGTGGCTGGCATTTCGATGATGCTTACGCCATTGCTTGCTTGGCTAGGTGAAAAAGCGGATAGATTTTTGAGCAAATCGTTGGGTGCAGGAGAAATTTCAGCAGAAGAGACAAAAGATATTGCTGGTCATGTGGTCATTGCAGGTTTTGGCCGCGTGGGAAAAGCCGTCGCGTCGGTGTTGCGCAGCCAAAACATTCCCTATATCGGTTTTGATAAAAATGCCGAAGAGGTAAACCGCTTACGCAAAAAAGGTGAGCCGGTATTTTTTGGTGATGCCAACCGGGTGGAGCTTCTCGAAAGGTCGGGTATTGCAACCGCGTCTGTGGTGTTAGTTACTATGGATGATGAACACGCTGCCAAAAATACTGTTCATCTTGTTCGTCGTAAATGGCCTCATGTCAGGATACTTGTACGCGCGCGCGATGCTGCTCACACTTCGGAATATCTTAACGCAGGTGCAACATCCGTGGTTCCGGAAACTTTGGAGGCGAGCTTACAACTCTCAGGTCATGTGTTGTGTGCACTTGGAATGCAGCGCGAAGAGGCAAATGCCGTCTTGGAGATTATTCGACGGCACGACTATAGTGAAGTACGATAAATAAATAGCGTTTAGAAAAATAGAACGGCGGATATAATAATGCCGAGCAATAAGATGCTAATTCCCAACCCAAAACGTATTGTGCTGACCATATGACTTTAATGATTACTGTATTTTGTTTTTAACAATAAGCTGCAAAATCTAAAGGGGGTCATACAAATGTAGCAGCATTTTCGGTAGTTGCTAAACTTTTTGTCCATAAATTTAATTAAAATGTTATCTAGTTGCTCCAAGCAAGCCTTTTCCCGCTTCTGTAAATCAATTGGCCTTAAAATAGCTGCGTTATTTTTCCAGTTGTATGTGACCATTATGTTGCAAACGCTATATGATTTGTTCTTTTTTAAGTAATTCTTTTAATTACCTGTATTAATTTCCGTACCGTTGTTTTTATCAATTTTGATGACTCTAGCGCGGCAAATATGTTTACGTTCAGTTGCGCTTCAGTGATCGAGCGCTAAGGTTAGAACGTATGTTTGAATGTGGAACTTTGCGTTTTTAAATGAATCATTATTAGCGAAGGCGAGATGCAATGATCTATTGTGTTGTTTGAGTTAGGGGTAGCGCTTAGTTTAAAGATGGTTTTAGCTTGAAAATTGCTACTTTGCCCCCAACTCTTTGAGCTTGTTATTAGCCGTCCTCAAGCCTTTTTGACGCTAATCAGAGGGCAAAAAAGGGTATTTGTCAATATTCAAGATATCGTTAACCCTTTGAAATATAAGTTTTTTTTGGTTTGCTGTGTCGATCTTTTTTGTTTACAGGAGAAAATAATGCAACTTCGAGCCTTGTTTTTGTTATTTTTAATAGGTCTGGTTGGTGCAAGCGCTAATGCCGCTTTGCCCGGAGTTAGTGCTAACGGCGAGCCGTTACCGACGCTGGCTCCGATGCTGGAAAAAGTCAATCCAGCTGTTGTGAATATCGCTACCTATACGACACGTGAGCAAAATAACCCCCTTCTGAATGATCCGGTGTTCCGCCGCTTCTTTAATATCCCTGACGAACAACCGCAACAGCGACAGCAAAGTGCAGGCTCTGGCGTGATTATTGACGCTGCCGCCGGAACTGTCGTGACCAATCACCATGTAATAAAAGGTGCCGATGAGATTCATGTGTTACTGCATGACGGCCGTAATTACGAAGCTGAATTAATTGGCTCAGACCCCGAAGCAGACGTGGCGGTGCTTAAAATCGAAGCTAAGAATCTCGCGCAAGTAAAGCGTTTTGACTCAGACAAGCTGCGTGTTGGTGATTATGTTTTAGCAATTGGAAACCCGTTCGGCTTGGGCCAAACCGTGACGACGGGTATTGTCAGTGCGCTTGGTCGCACTGGCTTAGGTATTGAGGGTTATGAAGATTTTATTCAAACCGATGCCTCTATTAACCCAGGTAATTCCGGCGGTGCTCTGGTTAATTTGCGCGGCGAGCTGGTCGGAATCAACACTGCAATTATCGCTCCTTCAGGTGGTAATGTCGGGATAGGTTTTGCAATTCCCATCAATATGGCGATGGCGAGTGTTAAGCAAATTCTCGATCATGGCGAAGTAAGACGCGGCCAAATCGGCGTCAATATTCAGGATGTCACGAAAGAATTACAGGAAGCGTTTGGTCTGAAAAACGGACAAAAGGGTGTATTAATTACTGCTGTATCTGAAGACTCTGAGGCAGATAAGGCTGGTTTGCTGCCGGGTGATGTCGTTGTTGCTGTTGATGGAAAAGAGACCACATCTACTGGCCAATTACGCAATCAAATTGGTATGCGAGAAATTGGCGACAAAGTGAAAATTACCTTTATTCGCGATGGTAAGAAAAAATCCCTGAGAGTGGGCGTGGGTGAGCGTCTTGATCGAATAGCAAGCTCTGGTAAATTGCATAAACTTTTGGATGGTGTGCGCTTTGAGAAGAACCCTGAAGGGCGCGGGGTATTGGTTGCCGAAGTTGAACGCAGCTCGAATGCGGCGGCAAGCGGTTTGCGCCCTGGTGATGTGATTATCGGAACTAATCGTGTCCGAGTTGACAGTGTCAGCCAACTTAAGAAGGCACTTACACGCAATAAAAATCAAGTTTTACTTCATATTCAGCGCGGTTTGGGGTCATTTTATCTGGTTATTGATTAAGCCTTAGTTAAAAGGTTTGTTGACGGACTGCTAAACAAGCCCCGGTATAAACCTGTAAACAACTTTTGAACGGTAAGCGTGGTAACTTGCGTTGCCGTTCAAATGTTTCTCTTCAGTTATTGCACGTAAAAAATATAAAAATAATGCAAAACCGTATCCTGCCGTCAAAGTAGCAGCGACAATCCAATTATTATCGTAAATATTTAAACCTACCAGTGGGCATGTGATGCAGAATACTCCGAGCATTTTGCAAGTGTAGGCAGGGTGTCGCACAACTGAGTAAGGGCCTGTTGTAATAATTTTTCGTTCGCTAAGATTAGAGAAATGCATACCAAGGTTCAGCGTCGATAGTAGGTATAGGCCGTAAAAAATTAATGCCAATACAATAGTGATTGTTACCAGCGATTGGTTGGGTATTTGGCTTAATATCGGTGAAGGCGCAACAAGATAGGGGTCAATAGGCGTAGAAAAATGTTGCGTGATTAGCATGTGTGTAAATGGCGGGAATGTTAGCAAGCACGCAAACCAACCTGTTAGCTTCGGGTTAATACTTTTATTTCGGTTGCCTATCCAGCGTGAGGTTAGCACATAAGCGCTAAAAGCTAGCGCTGTGTGTGCAGAGAAGAAAAATGCGATACCAATCCTGGCGATTTCGCCGTTGACTTTTTGTGAGCCAAAGCCCTGCGGCATTCCATGTTTGATAATTTGTATGGCGTCAACAACTGTGGGAAAGTTTGAGCAGAAAAACACGATCATCAAAGGTGCAAAAAACATTTTTACAATTAAATCCAAGAAAACTTGTTTTTCATTGTCACCTAGGCTTGGAGACATATGCCCCATATTTGGAAACTTGCTGATAAACAGTTTGACGATACGCCCCACAAGAATACCGTAGCTCTGTTGGTCGAAGTGGGCATTATATTTAAACGCTCGAGTGATAAAGATATAGGGCAAACCGCACCATAAATAAATCTCCCAGAGGAGATCGAGTGCTAAAAACCAAGCTTGATAAAAAGGTGCCTCCGCTTCAAAACCGTATTCACCTGCGGATTGATAAAATGCGACCACTAGCCAAAGTAGTATTAGATTTTCAAAATAGCGAATGCCGCAGTGGTATAGTAGATTAAGGTTGATTTCAGGATGTTTGGATATAATAGGAAGTTGTTCACTAATGTGATAACGAATAAATTCGGTGATAAACATGGCAACGGAAATTAGCAGTAAAGTGAATAGTAAAATCTCGTGTTTTGTAGAAGCGACTTTAGTACCAAATAGCTCGATTCCATGTTCGAGTATATTATTGCCGTGAAAACTAAATGCTATTACTAGAAAAGTTATAAGTCCGACTAAGCCGCTTAGCCATGCGCGCTCTTTTTTGATTTCTTCTTGAATACTTGCAGGTTGGCTAGCAAGATTTTCTATTGCCACTTGATTTGCGGCAGCTTGCGTTTTAGGTAATTCTTGTTTGCTTGTATTTTTGTTCTTTTTTTTTCTGCTCATAACTGCCCCTAAATTCTATATGATACCTGGTATAAACCGGTATTTAACTTGTTGGCAGTATTCGCGATACTTCGGGTCTGCACTTAAATGACGTTCCTCGGTAATCGCGCGCATATAATAAATCCATGTTTGCATACTAATACCAATGATGAAAGCGGCGGCTTTTACATAGCCTGTATTTTCGATGTTCATAATGATGGCCGGTAAAATTACGCACCACCAACTAATATTTTTTGAGGCATACGCGGGGTGGCGTACGATAGCAAAGGGGCCTGTACGAATAATTCCACGGTGGGTTAAATTCGAGAAGCGTACGCCGAAAAATAAAGTAACTGACATATAGATTGTGTAGCAACAAATAGCGAGAAATACGAAAAAACTAATCGCCCATAAGTTGCTGTAGTTAAATATTGCAGAATCGGATGGGTATGCAAAATAAAGTCCGATAATTTGAAAGGGTGGGTAGCTCAACATGCAAACTACCCAACCTGATAGTGTGGGTTCTGCCGATTGTGTTTGGTTATCGAGCCAACGTGATGTCACGATGTAACCGCACCATGCTAGTGCTACATCAATAGATAACAAAAAACTTTTTATCACGTTATAGAAGTCGCGATTGAACTGTGCATGACTATAATTGTTGTTCGTCAGCAAATTTGGAAGTTCATTGTTAAGGTAAGCTATATAATTGACCATGCTTGGAAATTGATTGAAAAAGAATATCGTCATTAAAGGTGTGAAGTACAGTTTAATAACCAAGCCTAAAAAAGCTTTTTTCTCATTAGACCCAAATTCTGGTTTGCGGTCAGCGAATTGCGGCAGGCGAGATAGAAGTGCCCAAAAACATTTAGTGACTAAATTGGGGTAGTCGGTTAAATCAGATTTTGGGTCGTATTTAAATGCGCGTGTTAAGAAAATATAGGGCAAACCTAATAAGAGATAAAGTACCCATATAATATCCAGTAAAAAATTCCATGTGCCATGTTGCGGTGCAATATCGTAAATAGCAATGGCTAGGCGTAATAAAATAAGATTCTGCAGATAAGCGAGAATGCCTTCTTTAAAAAACTCTGAGTAGCGCTTTTCAATAATAAGTGGTGAGCGCTGAATAAAATTGCTGGGTGCCCGCCAGCATAGTCGTATAAGTTCTACGCCGACCATTGTCAGCCCAATTATGATAATGGCACAGACGACAGATTCGTCTCGTGTAGTGCTCAGTTGCCAACCCGCAATCGAAAGCCCCTTGCTTAGTATGTCTGCTTTGTAATACCAAAAACCACAAATTACGACCATGAGAGCGCCGGCAACGCCTGAAATCCACGCTTTGTCTGTTATCCAAACTTCGTTTGCGTAGCTTGCGGGTTTTTCGGGAGATTTGAGCTTTAGAATACTCGTTTGTGGGGTGGAAGGGTTTGAGGACACGAGTCTACTGCCTTTTGCTAAGCCGTTTTAGTCAATCGTTTGCCTGTTTTAACCGAGGCGAGCTGTAACCGACGCCAACTATAACCGACAGACCTGCAAAGGAGAAACGATTATGCCCCACTTTTTGTAGGATATATTGCCGGATTAAATAGTGCAGTGTAAATCGCCCGTTGCCTCCGCACTTTTTATTTGATGAAACCATTGAATATCTAAAAATCGACGATATACTGTATAAATATACAGTTTTGGGTAATTCCTCTATCGTCATGAATGACTCTGCCGACAACATTTCTGCTGATAGCACTTCTGCCGACAGTACCTCTACACTAAAGCTGGCGCCTTCTGCAGTTAAAGAGAGTACTCCGCTATCGCTGGAGCAGTTGTTACGGCGCTCAGATGTTTGGCGTGGTCGTGGACAAAAAATAGATCAAGGGTCAGCTTTGGATACAGGCTTTGCGGAGCTTAATCGTTTGCTTACCTATGGTGGTTGGCCGCAAGGAGGTTTGCTTGATATTGCACAAAAAAATATTGGATGTGAGTATGTGCTTACTATGAGTGCGATAAAGGCTACTGCTGAAAAAGGCGCTTATCTCGCGCTATTGAATCCGCCGTTACCTCCGTTTGCTGTGGGCTTGGCACGAGTGGGTATCCCTCTGGACCAATTGCTGGTCGTTAGTTCGCGCAATAAAAGCGACTTTGTTGCCAGCTTCGTCGAGTTAAGCCGTAGTGATGCTTGCCAGTGTATTTTGAGCTGGGCGCCGGAGCAGGTTTTAAGTTATACCGAACTGCGCAAATGTCATTTGGCTGCACTTGATAAGCCGGGTATTTATGCTGTGTTTCGCCACTTACGTTTTGCTAAACAGAGTTCGCCTGCAAGCTTGCGATTACAAATCGCTATGCAAGAGGACCAACTGCATGTACACGTACAGAAACAAAAAGGGTGTTTGTTTGGTGAACAAGCCTTACTTGCCATTCCAGAAGACGCGTTGCCGTTATTGCGCAATAGTTATTTACCGGCAGCGCGGTCGTATACGCGGATTGTAACGAGTAACAATACGTCTAAGGTGGCGCCTTTCAGCGTCATTTCGTCCTAAATGGAGTTGGGGTTATGCACACAAAACCCCAGCTCTGGCTGGCACTACGTTTCCCGACCCTCGCTTTAAATGTATTGCCGCATAATGCGGCATTACCAACAGTGGTGCTGGATAAAAAGCGTGTGTGTGTTCGCAACGAACTGGCTATTGACCTCGGCATTCGCCACCATATGCCTGCTGCAACAGCACAGGCGATGAGTGAAAAATTGGTTATGCTTGAGCGTAATGTTGAAGCTGAGCAAAAAATGTTAGATGCACTATGTGATGAGTGTTATAGCGTAACGCCCTATATTGAAAGCTCGCTAACGCCTGCTGCAAGCACGTTGCTTGAGTACGGTATTTTTTTGGAGATTTCGCGTTGCATTAATTTATTTAAATCGTTAGATAATATTGAATATTCTATTAGTTGCATTTTGGAGCGTTATCAATTAACTGCGATACAAAGCTATGGACATACCGCACAAGCGGCATGGTTAATTGGTTTTTTGCCGGCAGAGCAGCGTTATTCACCTCATGATAATATAAACGGACCTGCAGCATTAGAAGCTTTAAAAAGAGTGCCGCTCAACTTTTTGTTAGATTTTCAAAAGGAAGTGAGTACCCTAAAAAAAATGGGTTTTGTTTATTTGGGTGATTTATTTGATAAAAAAAATAATGCTTTAGGACCGATTAAAAAACGTTTTTCTATAGGGTTTTTCGATTATATTGAAAAAACATTTGCTGTTGATGCCTTTTCTTGTCAAGCATCTTTGTTTCAGGAAAAACCCCGTTGTTATCAGCAAAAAAACATTTTTATCGATTATCTTCAATGTGAGTACCCTATCGGCAATATCGATTGGCTGGCACAACCAATGAAACAGTTGCTTGAGCGTCTTACGCAATTTTTGTCACAGCATCAATTGCAGACACAGGAAATACAATGGCTGTTTTTTGATATAGAGCAAAATAAAAAAACGTTAGATGTTCAGTTTGAACGTTTGCACAAACGATGGCACTTTGTGCTAGAACTGAGCTTAATTAAATTAGAAAGCCAAGGCTTACCATTTGAGGTGGATATAGTAGAGCTGCGTTGTGATAAATTAACGGCCGTTAATTTTGAATATAAAACGCTTATTCAACAACCTGAGTCAACGCCTAAACAGTACCAACAGAATTTGGAACTAATCTTGGCAAAGTTAGGTGCGCGTTTGGGTGAGAAATCGCTTTATAAACTCAGTTGCCGTGATTCACATGTGCCTGAATATGCAGTAGAAAAAATTTCCGCAACACAAAATGCCAATACAGAAATCAGTGCAAGCCACCGTTATGCTCCACGACCTAATTGGTTGTTTGATAATCCTATTGTCATTGAGTTACGCCATGAAGCTTTGTATTGGCGTGGGTATTTGAATTTAATTAACGGGCCGGAGCGAATGGAGAGTGAATGGTGGAATGATGAAGTTGCACGTGATTATTATGTCGCGCTGCGTGATGATGGTGTTAGGGTTTGGGTGTTTTATGATTTAAAAGATGAAAAATGGTTTGTGCATGGGGTTTTTGGTTGATGTTTTAGTTTAACACTGCGTAACTACCCCTTGAGATTGTGCCAGTTTTAAAGCTTTATTTACATTTTTAAGCAGTAAGAATTTATATGTGGCACGTAGTTTCAGTGTGCAAGGAGTGCTTTTCGGACTGTGAAAATCGTGGACGATTTTGACAGAGTCCCCAGGGATGGGTCTACGACGGTCCGAAAAGCACTCCTTGTATGCTGAAACGATTTATCTACAAAGTGTTGATAAATTAAATTAAGAAATTTCGGTTTTTTAGATAGATCGCTCAAGCGCTCCACCGACTTAATTTGTGACCGAGCTGGGCGCCCCCATTTAATACATCCCTGTAGTCTCCCTCACCAACGTCGTGTTGGTGAGGGTCCCAAATTAAGTCGCTGAACCTCTTGAACTTAGTGCCAGTTCAAAGTTCTATTTATTTTACATTTTTAAGGGAATAGCTTAGGTGTGGCACGTAGTTTCAGTGTGCTGGAAGTGCTTTTTCGGACTGTGAAAATCGTGGACGATTTTGACAGAGCCCCCAGGGAAGGGTCTACGGCGGTCCGAAAAAGCACTTCCAGCAGGCTGAAACGGTTTATCTAGAAAGTGTTGATAAATTAATAAATCTCGGTTTTTTAGATAGATCGCTCAAGCTACTGAACCCCTTGAGCTTAGTGCCAAATTTTGGCCCTTATTTTTGTAGAGAGATAAATCATTATGTATTCGCAACTTCACTGCACAACTAATTACTCTTTTCTAACGGGTGCATCTCATCCGCAAGAGTACGTTATGCGCGCAGCTGATTTGGGTTATAAGGCTATTGCCATTACAGATGAGTGTTCATTAGCGGGTATTGTTAAAGCTTATATTGCGACGAAAAGCCGTGATATAAAATTGATTATTGGTAGTGAATTTGTTTTATCGAATGGTTGTCGTTTAGTTGCTATTGCTCCAGATCGTAAAGCTTATGCAGAGTTATCAGGATTTATTACACTGGCTCGAAGGCGAGCAGAAAAAGGAGAGTATGAAGCACATTTAGAGGATTTGCGTTTTCGCTTGCAAACTTGCCTGCTTATTTGGCGAATGGATGTTGAATTAAAAAATATAGACTTTTTTGCTAAGGAATTAGCATCAGCATTTAAAAAACGTTTATGGTTAGGTGTGAATGAGCAGTATCAGAATTACGAGCCATACTTTCTCCGAAAATGGTATCAAGTTTCAGAAAATTATCATATCCCATTGTTAGCTCTGCCAACAGTCACGATGCACTCCAAGAGCCGAAAAATGCTACTGGATTCTGTATGTGCAATTAAAAATAATTGTTCTATTGAAGAGTTAGGTGCAAGTGTTGCAAAAAATTCCGAATGTTTTTTAAAAAGCTGCGATAGTTTGTATCGACTTTACGATCACGAGTTAATTGCTCAGTCAAATTATTTGGCAGATCAATGTAATTTTTCATTAAATGAATTGCGTTATCAATATCCCGAAGAGCTTGTACCGCAAGGCTTAGTGCCTATCGAATATCTGCGTAATTTGGTGGAAGAGGGTTGTAAGGAGCGTTGGCCTGAGGGAGAGAATGCAGAAGTACGGGCGCTTATTGAAAAAGAATTACAATTAATTGAGGAAATGCACTATGAATATTATTTTTTAACTGTACACGATGTTGTGCGTTATGCACGTAGCCAAAATATTTTATGTCAAGGAAGAGGTTCTGCAGCCAATTCAGTTGTATGTTATTGCTTGTTTGTTACTGAAATAGCCCCTGGCCAGATCAATGTACTCTTTGAGCGCTTTATTTCTAAAGAGCGCAACGAACCACCAGATATCGATGTTGATTTTGAGCACCAGCGCCGTGAAGAAGTGATTCAATATATCTATCGAAAATATACACGCCAACACGCCGCACTAGCGGCCTCGGTCGTTACTTATCGTTCGCGAAGTGCAGTGCGTGATATTGGTAAGGCTTTAGGCTTGGATACGGCTTTAATTGATCATCTGGCAAAATCATTAGCCTGGTGGGATAGAAAAGGTGATTTAAAAAAACGTATTGAATCCGCTGGTTTGCAATACCAGCAAAAAACTATGTTGTTATTTTATCAATTGGTTAATCAAATTTTGGGTTTTCCTCGTCACTTATCGCAGCATGTTGGTGGTTTTGTAATTACGCAGGATAAGGTGAGTGACTTAGTCCCGATGGAGAATGCCAGTATGCCTGATCGTACTGTAATTCAGTGGGATAAAGAAGATCTAGAGGCGGTGGGTTTATTAAAAGTAGATGTTTTAGCCTTGGGCATGTTGACGGCTTTGCGCCAATGTATTGAGTATGTGAATCAATATGAGCCAAGTATTAAATCGATGCAAACTATCCCTCGCGAAGATAAAGCAACCTACGATATGTTAAGTACGGGTGATAGTTTAGGTGTGTTTCAGGTGGAGTCGCGTGCGCAAATGTCAATGTTGCCGCGTTTAAAACCGCAGAACTTTTATGACCTAGTGATCGAAATTGCAATTGTTCGTCCCGGACCGATACAGGGTGATATGGTACACCCTTATTTGCGGCGCCGCGATGGTCTAGAACCGATCACCTATGAAAATGATGCGATAAAAAGTGTATTGGATCGAACGCTAGGCATACCTATTTTTCAAGAACAAGCTATTCGCTTAGCAATGGTTGCCGCCGGTTTTACCGGTGGTGAAGCAGATCAGCTGCGGCGCGCCATGGCAAGTTGGGGCAAAAATGGAAATTTATTACAGTTTGAAGAAAAATTTATTAATGGCATGCTCGATAACGATTATTCATTAGATTTTGCCGAGCGTTTATTTCGTCAAATTAAGGGCTTTGGTGGTTATGGGTTTCCCGAATCGCATTCAGCGAGTTTTGCTTTATTGTGTTATGCCTCTTCATGGTTTAAATGCCATCATCCAGCAGCGTTTTATTGTGCTCTACTTAATAGCCAGCCAATGGGCTTTTATTCACCCTCACAGTTGCTCCAAGATGCACAGCGCCATAATGTACCGATATTAGCTGTCGATGTTAATCATAGCGATTACGAAAATAAAATTGAAAAATTTAACCAGCAATGGGGTGTTCGCTTGGGTTTTTGTCGAATTAACTCGCTGGACAAAGAAGCGGCTATGCGCATTGTCGAAAGTAGGAAAATAGAGCGCTACGACGCAATTGATGAGCTCGCTTATCGTGCACAACTATCGAAAAATGAAGTGTCGATTTTGGCAGCGGCTGATGCATTAGCCAATATTAGCGGAAAACGTCATCAAGCCTTATGGGGAGCTGTTGCTGTTCAAGAACCACGTCCGCTATTAAGTAAAAGCGAATTAAATAAAATATCTGAAAAATCATCACTGTGGACACCCAAACCCAACTTGGAAGAGAATATTGTCAGCGATTACGAAATGCTAGGCCATTCGTTGCGTCCGCATGTCATGGCCTTGCTTCGTCATGAATATCCTTTTAATCGTTGTAAACAGCAAGCGCAATTAAAATCAGTTGGTAATAAGCGTTTTGTTCGCGTAGCAGGATTAGTAACGGGGCGTCAACGGCCAGGCACAGCTAAAGGCACTTTATTTTTAACGCTTGAAGATGAAACAGGTAATATTAATATTATTGTGTGGAAAGCAACACAAGAACTATTTCGTCAGGAGTTACTAACAGGTAAGTTGTTGGTCATTAATGGTCGGCTTGAAACGGAGCAATCTGTTATTCATATTATTGCAGGTAGGATTTTAGATTATTCTGCTAGGTTGGAGCGTTTTGCAATTAAGTCGCGAGATTTTCACTAGTTAATTTTTGATGTTTAACGGATTGTTTGTCAACGGCAGTTGCCACGCAACGCCAAAATATTCATATCGACAAAATATGGTTTTATATAAAACTTGAAATTATGAATTTTGACTGGTAACGAAAGCTATCGTAGTTGAATGTGGAGAATATGCTTGGGTTCATTGAATAAATCGTATAATTTGATATCCAAACTTTGGAAACCGTTCTTCAGGTTTATTTTATTTTGTTTCTGCGGTTTAACCACGTGTTAACGGCTAAAATTACGCTGCCATCCATTCCAATATTGGGTGACCGACGTGGACAGTTAAAATTACGGCTATTAACCATAGACTACTCATAAATACTGTCGGAACCCAGTGAGTAAAAGTTTTACTGCTAGCACTTCGTGATTCCCAAGCTCTTTTTAACATTTGAGCACGAACTATATAATCATCTGCTCTTTCGTTATTCTCATTTTTATCAGCTAGTGTGTAGCACTTTTTTAATGTCTCCATCACAGCTGTAATGCCAAACGTTTCTTGCTGAGACCGCATTGCCTCCAAGTCGCAAACTTGTTCAGTATAGTCTGAGAGGTCCTGCCTAATTCGTATTCTGTAGCGTTTGGTCCAGGCAATGGTGACCCAATGTATTACCCATTTGCGTAGATTGTCTTTGCGCCTAACGTGCGCATACTCGTGCGCTAAAACTATTTGCATTTGTTCTTTGGTAAGCGTCTCTGTAAGGCGCCGCGAAATAAATATCTTTGGATTAAATAGCCCGGAACACCATGCCAGCGCAGCCTTACTATCCAAAACCTTATAAGCTGACGATGTAGATTCAGCTAGACCATTCAGTGTCTTAAGCTTGTTCCGGCTGGAAAACAATTGCAGTGCTATCATCGCGCAAACGCCAATTAATAAGCTAAGCAAAATAGATACTATCGTGACGGCTTGCACCGTAGTTAATGTCACTTGAAGCCTATGAGGGGCACAATCGAGATCGTGACAGTGGTCCGCAATAAATGAAAATGCAAAATCGGGTAATGACAAAACTATTAAGGCAACCGAGGCGGCTACAGGTGCGAGAAGGCCATACAATAGAATGCAAAACGCAGCTTGTTCCGCGTTCACTTTAACAAGCATACGCGACATTAGCGGATAGAGGTTCGCAATAAGCCACGAGAGGGCCACGAAAAAAAAGACCCAGCTACTTACGTAGTAAAGAAAATTAACCAGTAGGTTCATCATCGCTACCACCGGAAGGTGGATTTTTTATCTTGCTGGGGTTTTCTAAATCTGGGTTGGATGATTTTTCACTATAAAAATTGGTGAATCCGGAAACCAAAGGTGTCACATCTCCATCACAAATTTGTTCAGTAATATCTCCCAGTAACTGGCTAATTATTTGAGCGCGAGTCACAGACGCCTGGTAAACGAAAAATCTCCCCACTTTTTCTCGCTGCAATAATTTTTTCCTGTGCAAACGCTCCAGTGTGCTTTGCATGGTGCTCAAACTCAACTCATTATCGGCAATGCTGAGCAATACCTGTTTGGCAGAGAGTGCATTGCCTTGCCATAGAATCTTCATAACTTCTAACTCTCTTTCACCGAGAGCTGGAACTCTAGGGCTCGCGGACAACCCGCTTAAAAATTGACCTAGCTTGTTGGTCAAGTGATTCACAAAAGCCTACCTATTATCGGTTTTCAGAACGTCCTGGATAATACGCATATTATCCGCCCGCCATATTACGGGCCAGACATTTTAACTTGAGTGAGACAAAAAAGGGGAAATACCGATGATAGGAAGGCTGAAAATCTGCCTATTGATGACCTTTACAAGTCAGGCTGTCGTTGCACACCAGAACATCGAAACCGTTATCGTCGAAGGTCGCCAAACGAATCTGCTTGGTGAGGCCGTTTCGGCCTCTGAAGGGGTGGTTGGACAAAAAGAAATTGAACTTCGCCCCTTGTTGCGCACAGGTGAAGTACTGGAACTTATTCCTGGTATGGTTGCGACACAACACAGTGGTACAGGCAAGGCAAATCAATATTTTTTACGTGGCTTTAATTTAGACCATGGCACAGACTTTTCGACCCACGTTGATGGAATGCCAGTAAATATGAGGACTCACGGTCATGGTCAGGGTTATACGGATATTAATTTCTTAATACCTGAGACCGTATCGCAACTTGCCTATAAAAAAGGCGCTTATTATGCAGATGTCGGTGACTTTAGTGGTGCGGGTAGTACTGAGATTACGACAAGCAAAAACATTGAGCGCGGTTTGGTAGAGGGCTCTGTAGGCCAAGACTCGTATTACCGGCTACTTGCAATGGATAGTATCGCTTTGGCTGGGGGAGAATTTATATTTGCCCTAGAGGGCACTCGTTACGATGGCCCCTGGACAGATATTGAGGAAGACCTTGATAAAATCAACGTATTAGCAAAGCACACGAACTCCTTTAAAGGTGGTTACTTTACGCTGTCGTTTATGGCCTACGACAACAGCTGGAACAGTGCCGATCAAATTCCTTCCCGTGCCGTAGAGCAAGGAATTATCGATGAGTTGGGTTCCATCGATGAGAGCGTCGGCGGTGAGAGCAGTCGCTACAGCATCAACGCGAATTGGAAACGAGGTGCTTGGGAAGGTTCTGCTTATTTCATCGATTATTCGTTGAATCTCTGGTCCAACTTTACTTATTTCTTGGATGATCCTATCAGTGGTGATCAATTTGAACAGGTCGACGAGCGGAATATCTATGGTGGACGGCTCAGCTATTTGCACACGGGCAACCTACTCGCGGGGAAAAGGATGAGTAATCGATTTGGCGCCGAGCTGCGTGTGGACGATATCGATGAAGTTGGCCTATATCGCACACAAGCTCGAAGCCGATTAGGCGTCGTTCGTAGCGATGAAGTAGAACAGTCGAGCATCGGCTTATTTTGGGAAAATCGCATTGCTTGGACCGATCACCTGAGCAGTGTTGTGGGTGTACGTTATGACTACTACGATTTTAGCGTCGATGACCAAGTAGGCACCAACACAAATAACGTCGATTTAAGTGCAAATACCGGCAATGCTAACGACGACCTTGTGTCGATCAAGTCGAGCTTGATTTACACCTTTCACAACGAGTGGGAGGGCTATGTTTCCGCTGGTCAAGGTTTTCACTCTAATGATGCGCGTGGCACTACAATTCAAGTCGACCCATCTGACGGCAATGCTGTAGATGCAGTGGACCCTTTAGTGAAATCATTCGGCTACGAGACAGGCTTGCGCGGTTTTGTTACGAATCGGATTAACGCATCAGTCGCCTTATGGGCTCTGGAAGTAGACAGTGAATTATTGTTCGTTGGCGATGCCGGCAACACGGAAGCTAGCCGCGGTTCTGAGCGCTCTGGTCTGGAGTTAACGATGTACTATCAGTTTACAGATTATTTAAGCATGGATATTGAATACGGCTACACCGACGCTGAGTTTAGTGACTCAGCACCAGAAGGCAATGAAATACCTGGCGCGATTGAGACTGTGTTTCAAACAGGCCTGAACGTTAATTTTACCGAGGGTTGGTATGGTAGTTTAAGGGTGAGGCATTTTGGTGAGCGACCGCTTATTGAAGATGGATCTGTAAAATCTGATGCAAGCACCCTATTTAATTTACGTGCGGGCTACCGAAGGGCAGATTGGAATGTGAAAGCAGATATTCTGAACCTTAGCGATAGTAATGACCACGATATTGATTACTATTATGCCTCACGTTTATCTAGTGAAGCCCCAGGATCAGAGACTGAAGACATTCATTATCATGTGATTGAGCCGCGCACGATTAGAGTTTCTCTAAGCTATCAATTTTAAAATTGTCGGTGAAAAGTGCCTTTTATCAGCACAAGCCATTCGAGACTTCAATAGCGCGCGACCCTTCTGTCAAATAGGTCATAAATAAAAACTTAAAGCGTATTTATCGAATGGCTTCTGTTCTTATTTTTTTCTTCCAAAGTTTTTGGCATTAATAGTGTAAAACAGCTACCTTTTCCAATCTCGCTTTGCACATCAATACGACCACCGTGCATATTAGCAAATACCATGCTAATGGCGAGCCCTAGGCCAGTACCTTCTACTTGGCGTGAGAGTGCGGAATCAATTTGCACAAAATTTCCAAATAACTTTTCTTGATTTTCTTGGCTAATACCTATGCCTGTATCTGTTACGGAAACAGAAATACATTCACCAATTTCATGGTCTTCCGTGTTGCTAATTGAGAGCAAAACCGATCCTTCTTCTGTATATTTAATAGCATTCGAAACTAGGTTCATAACAATTTGGATAAAGCGTTTTCGATCAGCTTCAATAACAATAGAGTCATCAGCAATCGACAGTGAAAAATCTAGCTTGTTGTTCTGTGCAATAGGCTGCAATTGCTGAAATACATAAAGCACTGAATCGTTAATGTCGATTTCCTCGGGGTGAATCTCCATTGCGCCGACTTCGATTTTTGACATATCAAGAATTTCATTAATTATATTCAATAAATGATCGCCATTGCGTTTTATTGCTAACAAGTGTTTACTTTCCTTTTCGTTTAAGCGTCCTTCCAATTTTTTAATTAACCGCTCGGTAAACCCAATAACCGAATTCATTGGAGTTCTCAATTCATGTGACATCGTCGCCAAAAACATCGTTTTAGCACGGCTCGCGGCGTCGGCCTCTTCTTCTGCGTGAATACCTTTCACGCGGGCCTCAAAGCAATTGCCTAAAACAGATAAATTATCCATTAATCTACCGTAGTGATGTTCATCTTGAACGGGCATATTATGTACCAATATGGATGCGTGAGCATAGGTGATATAAGTTTCATTTTTTAATGATTGAATGCGTTTTAATTGATGTTGCTTTAGCATTTTTTCGCGTGTTTCGTGCGTATTCGCTTCGGGATCAATGCGTACACAAACAGTATCATCAACAATTACGAGCGCGCTACAACGAACACCTAATACGGTTGTTGTTTCAAAAAGAATATCAAGTAGTTCCTCGTAATTTTTGCAATTATAAGATTTCAAAATAAATCGTGAGATTTCCCCAAGCTCGCTACTGTGAGACATTGAAAGCAAGGCTATATCACTTGCTTCTTGTAAATCGCGTGTGAGTTTTTTAAATAAATTACTTCGCTCCGAGATATGCTTGAGTTTATTTGTTAATTCTAAATCAGAAAATGAATTAAGAAGGACATCATCCTCTTCACAAACTATTTTATAAATAGTTTCCAAGATGTTTTTATCTGCGATATATAAAACAGCATTTAATTGTGTATTATCGTTATCTTTAATTGATGCGATGAATTTATTTATTTCATCAATACTAAAGTCACTAGCGCATAAAATAATAATATTTGTAGGCTTTAATAGAGGTTTTTCGATTTTCTCTGGTATAAATTCATCCGGATGGCTATAACACTTAATAGAATACTGATTGCCAATTAACGAAACTATTTTTTCGTTAAAAGAGTCATTGCAGTTGGAAATGATACAAATACTAGCGTCATTCATAAATTAGTATTATCCATAGGTGTCTTAGTTCCCCGCAAGACTGCCCAGCTCGCCTATAAAACGATGGAAGCTCTGTTCGATTTCTGCGCTAAATTGAGAAAGAACATTGAGTTCATCTACGCCACTGTCAATGGCGGATAGTATCACTTGCTCTTGCGACTCATCGAGGCCTAAACTAAAAATAATATCTTCAACTCGGCTTGAAATAGAATTGATGACGCTACGGGTATTGCTCTCTTGTTTTTCGATTAATGCGTGAATTTCTTGTAGCTTATCTTGACTGTTAAGCAAAATTGCTTGGAGTCCACCTTTGCGCTCTTCGTCAAGTTGATTTTCAATTTCTATGGCTTTTGTGCGTGCTTCTGTCCCGCTAACCAGAACCGTAAGATTATCTTTGATTCTGCCGTAGTCTTCAGGTTTATCTAGCGGCATGTTCTTGATAAGCAGAGATACGTGATTGTCGTTAATGAGTGTTCGTGCGCCAAAATTTACAATACGTTCGCCTTCGCAGAAACGGTCCAAGACTTTTGCTTCAATGGAATTATTTGCGCAGCCATAAAAATCTTTTTGATACCGCCAACGAAACATCAAGCAACAATTTAGGCCAAAATTTTGTGTTGTTGCGAGTAAATTATCAGCGAGTTCGTCGATAGTCTTGCTCTCGTAGCTACCTTGCAAATATTGAATTATGTAGCCGAGTTCTGCACTATTCGTCATCGCTTGAAACGCGGTTGACATAGCTTCCTTGCTCTGTTTTTCAAAAGCCATGGTTTTTAATCGATGTTCGACTACTTTTGCAACGGTATCTACGATCTCCTGATCTTTAAAGGGCTTTGTTATATAGTCTTCTGCACCAACTTCGTAACCGCGCAAACGTTCTTCGGTCGATGCTAGTGCTGATACAAATACTATAGGGATCATTGCTGTGTCGACGTTTGCTTTAAGTTGTCTGCACACCTCGTAGCCATCCATCCCCGGCATATTGATATCGAGTAAAACTAGGTCATATTTACCCTTTGCGGCGGCGTCAAGGCATTCCTGACCAGAAGCTACGCAAGTGACATCAAAGTCGTCTTCAAAAATATCCTCTAGCAGGTCGCGATTATCTGCGTTGTCGTCCACGACCATTATTGAGAGACGTTCGCTGGACATAAATTGCTCCTGCTTGTCAGCAATAATTTGATTTGACAGTAGTACATGAATAAGAAGTAATAACTAAATTTTAGCTAAAACGCGCAAGCTTGCTAGTGAAGCAATAGCTATCTCTGATATTCGCGATGAGTTATGTGAAAAGAAAATATTGCGATTAATTTTTATTGCTTTTTTTTCTTATTTCGCCGGGTGTTACGCGGGTAATTTTTTTGAATGCTTTACGAAAAGCAGCTTCAGACTCATAACCCGAGCGTTCTGCTATCTCTTGAATTGAGTAGGTGCTGGTTTCCAAAAGTTTTGTCGCAATTTGCATGCGCCAGGCGCCCAAATAACTAATCGCAGGTGTACCGGTTAACTCATGGAAGCGCTGTGCAAAGCTGGAACGGCTCATGGCTGCTTGATCAGCGAGCGAGGCTAAAGTCCAATTTTTTTCAGGCTGATTGTGTATAACATTAAGGGCCTTGCCAATATTCTTATCGAAAATCGCCGCAATAAGCCCTTTGTTAATAGTATTGCTCCGAATTTGCTCGCGTATGATATGAATAAAAAGCAGCAGTGAAATCTGGTTAATAGCTGTATAAAACCCGGGGGCCTCCTCGTTGAGTTCGTTTACCAGTATGTCGAAAAGAGCTTTTAGTGCTTGCGGTGTTTGTGCGTCTTGCAAATCTATTTTTATCACTGCAGGAAGAGAATCCAGAAGCGGCCAAGCGGCGCGACTGGCAAATTCAAAAAAGCCACAAACCATCGTTGTAATGGGTTGAGCATCTGGTGCAAACCCTGCGTTAATGATAGTGGGGTCAGGCGCTTGCTCTGAACTTGAAACAATATGTCGGTGGTCCTGGGGAAAAATAACGAGCGAGCCAGTAGGCAGCGGCATTGGTGTTTGGTTGTCCATATGTAACCAAGCATGGCCGTTGCGAATAAGATGAAAGGGCATCTGTCGAATACCTGAATTGTCGACAGCCCAGTTACCGCAAAAATTCCCGTCGACATAGATCTCAGCCGCGAGTCGTAGCTGAGTAAGCACTGAACTCAAGGCATCTGGGTTGTCTAGGTAAATGTCTGGACGATCGGGCATAACTGGTGTACTTACAGGCACTGAAAGTCTATAAATCGCGCGTTATAGTATCACCATTGCTGAGATAAAGCTTCACAGCAAAATTTGATCATTCAACTTTAAGTGAGTAAAAAGCTAGGAGGTTAGAAATGCCTTTATTTACAAATCATACTATTGATTCTGCGCCGGAAGGCTCTAAAGGTTTTCTTGAGAAAGCACAAAAAAACTTAGGTTTTGTTCCGAACTTATATGGCAGCCTTGCCGAGTCACCTATTGCATTAGAGGCCTACGGCGCCATTTCCGATCGTTTTTCCAAAACGAGTTTGTCTCCAACCGAACAACAAGTCGTGTTACTCGTTGCTAGTGTGGAAAATGGTTGTGAGTTTTGCGTGGCAGCGCATTCTGTTATCGCCAAAAAAATGGTGGGCGTTCACGAGCATATTGTTGCGGCCATTCGTAATGAAGACGAAATTGATGATGAGAAACTGGAGTCTCTCGCTAAATTTACGCGCGAAGTAGTACAGCAACGTGGATGGGTCAATGGGCAGCCGGTTGAAAATTTTCTGGCTGCTGGTTACAACCGCCAACAAGCGCTGGAAGTCATTTTAGGTGTAAGCTTGAAAACGTTAAGCAACTACACCAATCATATGACTGAAACACAAACTAACGCCGAATTCGCTTCAGAGAGTTGGACGAAGTCGAGCTAAATAAAAATGACTGATAAGAGGAAACTTAAAATGAAACCAGAAAAAATTGTAGTGTATTCCAAGAACAACTGCCCTTACTGTGTAGCCGCTAAATCGCTACTTGCGAACAAGCGTTTGTCTTTTGAAGAAATTGATGTCGGTCAAGACAGCACACAACTGCAAAAGATGATTGAGAAAAGTCAAAGACGAACTGTTCCACAAATATTTTTCGATGATAAACATATTGGAGGGTTTGTTGAACTGCGCGATTTATTTTTTAAACAAAGCGCATGACTTGTAACAGAATAAGCTTATCAAGCCCGTTAAAGTGCTTGATAAGCTTATTTATTTTTGAGAAGCACTACCAGGGCAAGATATCGCCATTTGAATGCCAAAACGTGCCACTGTTATTAATGTTCAGAGCATCAATTCTTTGCTTTAAGCGCGTTGCGCAAACCTCTGCAGTAATATCGCCACGTCCGCCAACCATATCGGTTTGCACATAGCCTGGATGCAAGATTGCGACAGCTACATTGCGTGCGCTTAAATCCCGGCTTAATGACATGGCAGCCGCGTTCAGAGCAGCCTTGGACATACGATAACCATATCGACCGCCAGAACTATTGTCTGCAATCGACCCCATCCGGCTAGTGATAAAAGCTATTTTTGAGCCGTTGCCTAAATTGTTGAGCAGAGCTTCGGTCACTATTAGTGGCGCTACACTATTGACCCAGAATTGTTGCTGGATGGATTCGTAATCAATTGTGCCCAATACTTCATCACGCAAAATTCCTGCATTATTAATCAGTAAGTCGATTTCTACATTGGAGAATCGCGATTTTATTTGCGCAGCGACATTTGGTTTCTCCAGGTCAATGTTTTCGATTACTTCAGCATTTGATTCCTCTAAGGCATCGGAGGTCGAGCGACAAAGTGCATATACTCGAAAACCCGCTTGCAAATAGGCTTGTGTTAAAGCCAAACCGATTCCGCGATTAGCGCCTGTAATTACAACGTTTTGTGTCATATTGCTATACCTGAGGGTAGAGATTTAAATCAGCGAAGATTATACCAGCCTAATTAACAAATAAGCCGAGTGTTTAAAAATAGCGTATAGCTTAAACGAGCGGCTTAGATTATAGTAGAAGAGTTTCGCAAAAAGGAGAGACCAAATGGCCTTTGAGATTTTGTATTGGCACTGGATAGTGCTAGGTATTGCTTTGATTGTATTGGAAATTTTCCTTCCCAGTTTCACCGCACTTTGGTTTGGTGTTGGTGCTGTAATCGTTGGTATCACATTACTTATTTTTCCTACGTTTGCCATCACTTACCAATTGGTACTATGGACAATTTTGTCTTGCCTTTTAACCTGGGCTTGGTTTAAGTATTTTAAGCCGCTTTCAATTGACAAAACAAAGGCGGGGCTTTCGAGAGAAGCTATTTTAGGGGAGGTGGGTCAGGTTCTATCCGTACCGGCCGAAGGGCGTCGAGGAACATTGCGTTTTCCCGCACCAGTGCTCGGATCTGATGAGTGGCAGTTTATTGCTACTCACGATGAAATTAACATCGGCGATCGTGTACGTGTAACTGATGTTTCTGGGAATAGCTTGATTGTAGAAAAAAATACCTAAATCTTTAATCTGAATTAATAGGAGAAAATTATGAGCGCTGGTGCATATATTGCGATTGCCATTTTTATCTTAGCGCTGATTACAATCGCAAAAGCGGTCAAGCAAGTGCCGCAAGGTTATAAATGGGTGGTGCAACGGTTAGGCAAGTACCACACTACTTTAAAACCCGGTTTAAATTTTGTGATTCCTTTTATTGATGATATTGCCTATAAAGTAACAACAAAAGATATTGTACTCGATATTCCCTCTCAAGAGGTGATTACCAAGGACAACGCAGTGATTGTTGCTAATGCTGTTGCATATATCAATATAGTTTCGCCTGAAAAAGCGGTTTACGGTGTTGAGAACTATCGTGTGGCAATTCAAACGTTAGTGCAAACTACTTTGCGATCAATTGTTGGAGAAATGGATTTAGATGACGCATTATCGTCACGCGATTTAATAAAATCTAAGTTGAAGAATTTAATTTCGGATGATATTGCCGATTGGGGCATAACGTTAAAAACAGTCGAAATACAAGATATTAATCCGTCCGGAACCATGCAGCAGGCAATGGAGGAACAAGCTGCCGCCGAGCGTGCTCGTCGTGCAACCGTTACACGTGCCGAGGGTGAAAAAGAAGCGCAAATTCTTGAAGCAGATGGCCGCCTTGAAGCGTCGAGGCGTGATGCCGAGGCTCAGGTAGTGTTGGCACAGGCAAGTCAAAAGGCTATTTCTATGGTAAGTGAAGCTATTTCTGGTGAAGAAATGCCCGTTGTATATCTGTTAGGGGAAAAATATATTGGCGCACTGCAAGAACTTTCCCAATCTAACAATAGCAAATCCATCGTATTGCCGGCTGATATTCCTGCTGCGATAAAGGGAATGATTAATAAATGAGTCATGAGTGTTAACAGCCCCTAAAGATTTACCCGAAGGCTACTATCTCAAAAATTTTCTTGAACTGGTACAGTTTGTGTACCAGCAATACTTCGACATCTTAAAAGATGACGAAAGAGAATATTACTCCCGATTTTGTCAACTTCCTCTTGATGCGCAATATTTATATGTGCGTATGTTAATGCGTAAAGGTAATATCTTTCGTATATCGAAGCTTCGGTATCGTGAAATTTGTTGCATTGAAAGTGCCTGTAAGCAGTTACAAATGGCTAGTTTTATAATAATCGACCCTCCCTTGACGCTTGTTGATGCGTTGCCTTTATTTAATAAGCATGAATGGCTTGAGTGCTTGGCGCGCAGCGATATTGTGCAGGAAAATAATGAACTCGCTCGATTATCACGCAAGGATCTGGATAACGCCTTGTTAGATATCGGTGACGAATTATTAATGACTCTAAATGATGATATCGTTCAAATCAAGGATAGCGAATATTTTAATGTTTTTTCGTTACTCTATTTTACACATGCTCATCAAGATTTAACCGAATTTGTTTTGCGCGACTTAGGTGTATTGCAATATGAGAGTTACAAAATTGATCAGGGTAGTCGTTATTTTAAATCGCGCGCCGTTTTAGATTCATATTTACATTACTATCGATTGATCGAAAATATAGATTCACTAAAAGATTATGAGCATGACGAAATAATCTCGCTATCGGATAATCTGTCATGCTTGGTCGGTGATGAGGCTTTGGCGCGTCGTATTCATCGCTACCAATTTAAACTTGCTAGACAGCTTGAACGCACAGACTTTCTTGATCAGGCTCTCAAGATATATAATGACTGTGAATTGGTTGGCGCGATGGAAAGAAAAGCTCGTATATTCTTTTCTCTGCAGAAATATGAAAAAGCGCTGTCTATCTGTGAACAGATAAAATCTAGTTCGACTTATGAGGTCGAACTAGATTTTGCGCGAGGCTTTGGGCTGCGCGTCGCAAAAAAATTAAATTGCGAGTGGCACACACCTCCAAGCTATTTCCCGCCTGAAACTAAATTGATTATAGAAAAATCGGAACTCAATGTGGAGCAAGCTGTAGCGGATTTTTATCTGCGCGATGGTAGTTGTCATTACGTTGAAAACCATTTGTTTTTAACGGTATTGGGCCTTTATTTTTGGGATGTAATCTTTTTGCCCGTACAGGGAGCTTTTAGCCACCCATTTCAGTCACGGCCACACGATCTTTACGAGAATAAATTTTCTAAAAAACGTCAACTTCTTTGGACTGAAAAATGGCGACGTCTCGATGCGCAAGGGCTAAACACTGCTGAACTATTTGCGACATACGAACAGAAATATAAAATTAGCAACGCTTTTATTTCTTGGGATCTTGTTGATCAGCCGCTTATTAAGCTTGCCGTTGAGAGAATTCCGGCAGCCCATTGGTGTGCAATATTCACCCGTTTGTGGTCGGATATTCGAGAGAATCGATCTGGCATGCCTGACTTAATATTTTTTCCGTCTCGCGGAGGATATGAGCTTATTGAAGTGAAGGGGCCTGGAGACCGCGTGCAAGCTAACCAACAGCGTTGGATGCGGTATTTTGCCGAGCATGATATACCTCATCGCGTTACTTGGGTCGAGTGGTGTTAGCTTTTTTCTTTAACTTATATCACGCTATCTATTTTAGAGGTTTGCATTTTCATTCTGGTAATGGCGTTGTATTTGTACTTCACATATTAAATCGGCAATTATTATTGCCGGTCAGTAGAATAATTTTGAAGATCGGTTTTACGGGTTGACAAAAATAAAACGAAATTTAATTCAGTCGCGCGTCAGCGTCGGGGAACTCATTGCTTTTTGTGCGCAATCGGGAGACCTGTATACGGAGCGCTACCAGTCGCCCAGCGCAAATCAAGGAATTGCAGGCCATAAACGCGTGCAGCAGCAGCGCTCTTCGAGCTGGCAGGCAGAATATAGCATCGACTATTCGTTGGTAATGCATGGTGTTGAACTTAGCGTTTTTGGACGAATCGATTTGCTTGAGGAGAAAAACCGACCCATTGCGATAGAGGAGATCAAAACGTGTATGGATTCTATCGATTTAATTCCGGAATCGAGAAAATCTTTGCATTTGGCCCAGGTAAAGGTTTACGCAGCGCTATATTTTTTAAATCAAAAAAAAATAGGTGCCATGGAGGATGAAGATTGGTTTAAATTGTGTGTAAGTTATTTAGACTTGCGTACGAACTCAACACATGTTGTAGCTTCACTATATTCAGCATTTAGCGTTGCGCGTTATTTTTACCGGATTGTTGGAGGTTACTGTAGCTGGATAGCCAAGATAGAAAATCGCAATAGAACTCTTAAAATTTCTGCGCAAAGGCTTCGGTTTCCTTATCCCGTATATCGCCCAGGCCAATATGATATGGCTCGCTCGATCTATCAAGTCATTCGAGACAAGCGTACGATAATGATCGAAGCACCCACCGGCATTGGAAAAACAATGAGTTCTGTTTTTCCAGCGATAAAAGCTTTGGGTGAGAGTCATGTTCAACAAATTTTGTATTTGACAGCAAAACGTTCTGCTCAACGAAGTGCTTTGAATACTGTTGATGAGCTAAATGAACAAAAGCTTTGCCTGGATTATCTTGTTATTCAAGCAAAAGAAAGGGCATGTGTTTGCTTGTCTGACGATCCGTTGCTAGCAGCGTCCTGCAAATCTAAGTTCGGTAAATGCAGTCGCACGGTGGGATTTTACGACAGGTTACATGCAGCTCGTATTGATTGTTTGGCTGAGGCCCATCTCAATGTCGAAGTGCTAAATCGAATTGCCGATAAACATCATTTATGTCCATTTGCACTTTCGATTCATTGGGCGCGCTGGTCTACGTTTGTTATCTGCGATTTAAACTATTTTTTTGATCCGCTCGCCCGCTTGACTCAATTCGAAAATAATCCAAGCTCGCGTGTGCTTTTGATTGATGAACTCCATAATTTTCCTGAGCGTGCAAAGTCTATGTACTCAGCAGCGCTATCGCTCCGACAAACTATTAGTATCTACTCTCAGCTCGGAAGCGCTTTTGAAGCTTTAAAACGCCCTATCAAAAAGTTGATGGCTAGTCTTGACTCCATAGCCAGTTCATCAAAATGTCTAGAGCGTTTCCCTGACCACATAGTGACGATTGTAGAAGAAACAATTGGGCTGCTAAATCAAGTTCAGGAAGGTGCTCTTGTGAAAGGCTTGGGGGAGAACAGGCCTAATGGTTACGAAAATTGGGTAAGATCTTTGTACCGAATTTTAGTGACTGTAAATTTATTCGACGAGTCGCATCGCATTTTGTATACAGTCGAGGATGAAAAAAAAGAAAAAACGCTGAAAATTGTTTGTCTTGATGCTTCCAAGTTTTTGCTTAATTGTTATCGGAACTCGCGTTCGCTGATCGGTTTTTCTGCCACATTGATGCCACCGCAGTTTTTTAAGCAGGTTTTGGGCTTACCTGAAGCTGATAAGACCTTGCGGCTCGCCCCTGCGTTTCCTACCGAAAATCAGCTAATTTTGCTGCCTGACTATATTGACACACGGATACCGCAGCGCGATGGATCGGTGGAATCGATTGCAGAATTAGTCGAAACAGTGTTTCTTGCTAAACCGGGAAAGTACATGGTTTTTCTTCCTTCATACCGATATCTAGATAAGGTGATTCAAACTTTTCAGCAGCTAAACCCGACTATTAAGGTTTGTTTTCAACAAGAGAATAGTAATGACCAAGAAAGAGCTGACTTTTTACATCACTTTTTTAATGCCCAAGAGCCTATCATTGGTTTTGCGATTTTAGGTGGTGTATTCGGTGAGGGCTTAGATTTTAAGGGTGATGCTTTACTCGGCGTTATCGTCGTTGGCACTGGAATGCCTCCGCCGGGTCAAGAGCAAGAATTAACGGCAGCATATTATCAAGCGCTCGGACTCAACGGCTTCGATTATGCATTCTTAATCCCGGGTTGGATTAAAACTCTGCAATCTGCAGGAAGGGTCATTCGTTCAGAGACTGATAGGGGAGTCATCATGCTAGTTGACAAGCGTTATGCACGGCAATCTTATCTTTGTTTGATGCCCGCTAATTGGAATGTTAAAAAATGTAATAGTATTGAAAATATTGCAGGATTATTAAAAGAGTTCTGGTAAGATACGCGTTTTTTTATTGGCAGGATAAGTAGGCAGCTAAAACTTTTAATCGAGTTGTTCATAAAATATTCAGCTATTGCGTGGTTAAATATTGGCAACTCAGTAGATATTATCGTTGCTTAGCTATCTACTTAAGATCAATTTCTTGAGCATTGCTTCGAAGGTATTCATTGGTTTCTCCACAGAATTGCCGGTTTTTTTTACAAGTAGTGCTAATTAAATTTTGGTTTTTTCAATCGACCAGCTTGGCTTTGAAGCAAGTTATAGTGTTTCTGGATGCTGGCCGATAGCACGAACAGGTGGAAAGGGCTTAGTAAAAGTAGTCGGCTAAAGCCCGAGGCCCTTATTTTAGGCAGGACATAGTTTTAGGCGGGACACAGTTTTAGGCGGGACACAGTTTTAGGCGGGACACAGTTTTAGGCGGGACACAGTTTTAGGCGGGACATAAGTTTTAAGCAGAGCTTCGTTTTACCCGAAACTTAAAATACCGGTTTTGATTGCACGCGGTGCTTTTAAGGTCGCAGAAACGGCCAATAGGAGTGGCGTCATTCAATAAGCTCAGTGACTCTCGGGTAATAGGTAAGAAACGAAAAGTGCATTGAGATACCGAATTCAGAGGTGGGTCAGCTCTAGCGAGGAAAAATGTTGTTGGGGCTGATAAGAGTGGTGCTGGCAGGTTTGATAACCTTGCAAAATGCTCACAATTCACTATGTTTTATAGGGCCTCGCTTTCATTTTCGTCTTTTCAGTGCTGCGTTTTTTTTGTTTTACAGCGATTGCTAGATAATCTAGGGTCTCGTAATTGTAAGCTAAGTTGGGTGCCTTTTTAATTTAGGTACAGTTTTTGATTGTAGATTATGTTTAGTTGACATCGGTGTCGGAAAAACCAGTTCGACGCGGGTGTTCTAGAAAATTATTAAATTATCTGCAATTGAATCTGCTGGTGAAATTTTGCTCAATTGTGGTGTTGTGGTTAAAAAGTAGTCAGTCGAATGAGTTGAGGTTAATGTATTTAATTTGGGGCTTACGTTGCGAAAGAAAAGCGAGCTTCTAAAATAAATGATAAGGCCTCAGAACAGATGTGAAGTGCATCTTCGGGTTTCGACGCAATAGAGAATGGTATATGGCAATACAGTATATTTTGGAAACACTGCTAGTGATGGGCTTCTTCCTTTCAGTATTGCTTGTAGGGAAGTGGTTAGAAGATTTTAAAGCGCGATACCCCAACTTTTCGGTAAAGAACATAATGAAAACTCGATCGCAGAGTCTGGTTTTGCCCTCTCGTGAGGAGTCTGAAAAGGGTGCAGTGGTATATCTGAAGGTTTCCAATAGTAAGATCAAAAAGCGAGAGCGCCGCATTCAAGAAGAGCGTATTAGAAAAGCAGCAAATTCGGAGTAGCTTAGAGCACATAAAGATTTAAGCAAATAGAAGTTGCTTCTTAATCTCTCAAACGAACTTTTGTATCTCTAAATTTGAGCTATGTAAATAGCTTTTATGTCAGGCAAGCAGTGCCGCTTTTTTCCAACATTCCTGATTTTTCGCCCTCGGTCGCTGTGGTTGGCTATACTTAATACCACTGCGAGTTCTGCGGCTAAGTATAGCTCCAATTGTCCGACTTTTCTTAATTGGGCTGTGTTTCGCGAAGTATGTCGTTACTGATTTAATTTCGATTGCGCTGAATACTCGCGTTTCATTAAATTCTGGTGCTTGAAAGGTCTTCTCGATGACAAACGACTGTGTTGAAAACCATACAACGCTAGCCTATCTCTCTCACTTACTTCAAGCCAGTCAAACTCGAAACGTCATACTCAGTCAAGATGTCTTCACGCTTGATGGTCGCCAGCTTGCGGCTCAAGGCGAAAAATTTGATCATACCTTGTGCGGTTTGATGCAAGACGCGGAATTGAGCCGTCCTGTCGTCGAATTAGTTGCTATAGAATCCGTGTTCGATGCAGCGAGCTTGTTGGGGGCGTTCGATATTTGGATTCAAAAAGATCCAGGCTTGAAAGAACTGGCCCAGCGTTTCCCGCATGACAAGCTTTTGCAAAACTATTGCGAAAGCTTATGTCAATTTGCACAAATAAGGCAGTATTTAACTTTGCTTGCAATCCAATTGCCTGAGGTGTTTGAGCAAGCTTTGTTTTGCGCGTGGATGGGTGTGCTTATTGTCGAGAGCGAATCGCGCGATACGAATGATGCTTGCGATATGTTTTTTGCCGGGCTTTGTCACGACCTGGGCAAATTATGGTTACCACCGGATTTGGTTTGTTCATCGAAGCCTTATCGTGCCGATGAGCGAAAAACAATGCAAGGCCACTGCGAACTCGGACGTGAAATGCTCAATGCTATCAAACGCTTTCCTACACGTGTGAGCCGGGCTGTATGGGAGCACCACGAAAATTTGGATGGCACTGGTTATCCTCTGGGGCGATTGAGCGCCATGATCAGCCGGCACGGTCAAATGCTGAATGCACTCGATTGCCTGCAAGCTATCTATGTTAAACGGTATAAACCTGCGAGCCGCACTCTATTTGATTTAGTTGCGGTACTCAGAATGAATGGTCATGGGCGTTTTGGTGCTCAGGGAAAGCGCTTAATTGCGGTGTTAAGTGAATTGCCAGAGAACTCCGCGCGGTGTGTTCCTGATGAACAAATGCCCGGTTTTATTGACACTGTTCGTGACCGCCACAGCTACATAACTTCCTGTGTGGATAGTGTTAATTTGCTAGCTACCGAGATAGGCTTTCGCCACAATGATCCGCGTCTATTCGCTTTGCAAAATACGATCATTCATATAAGTGTAGCAATTTCGCAGTCAGGCTTGATCAACGATGCCTACGTGCGATGGCTCAAGCAAGTCGAGAGCGAATTATTGGTGCATGCATATCGTGAGGTTGAAGATGCATTCCTTTTAATGCTTGAGATTCTGTATCACCTCGAAAAACTGAAACAAAAAATTCGTGCGATCTTGCATGAAGGTGTTGCAGATGAATTTGTCTCTCAGCTAGAGAAAGGTATAGAGTCGCTAGACACTATTCAATACTCGCAGACTGAGGGTGAATTGGAGAGCCTATGGTTATTGAAGGCCATATAATGCGAATGCATATTTGTGGTGCACTGTGTACGATGCCAAGCACCTAGATGGGGCCGTTGATCTGCCGGTAGGAGCCTGGTGCAGGTTGTACAGATTTCGCTTTTTACTGTTTCAACCTAAAGTACCGAATGTTGAGTTAGGCGCTGCTTGTAGATGAAACCTGTTATTCCCTATTTAGAGTTTTCGGGAAATTGCCAAGAAGCACTTGATTACTACTGCTATTGCCTGCAAGGTGAAGTCACGCTTAAACAGTACTATTCAAACTCACGACCGACAGAACTTATATCTCACGCAGAATTGCGCGCGGGTCCGTTGCTACTCATGTTGCGCGACTCAGAACCTGAGTCTGCATCCGGTGAGAAAAAAACTTTGCATCGCCTTGATCCCAACCTTATGCCGGCACGACTTAGCCTGGCATTGGAATTTGACGGTCTTATGGAACAACAAGCGGTTTTTGATCGATTTGCGGAGAGGAGTTCTATTGTTCGACCGCTAATGAAAGCTACTTGGGGGAGCAGATATGCAGAAATATGCGACCCTTTTACTATCTTCTGGCGTCTAAATTGCGCGATAGTCGTCTAAGCAAATTTACACGCGATACAATTTGTTGGTTATTAAGCTGCGCGTTTCGAAATCGTATACTGATGATTTAAGTGGCCGATCCTGAGCGTTTCCATAACGCTGTTGTCGGCGTTGATGATGTTAAAGCGTGTGACAGATTTTCTCCAACGCAGATAGAGGTTGTAGAGTAAGCCCAGTCCCATACTGTCTATCCAACTCGTATTTTGTAGGTCAATTGTGATGCAGCTTGGCAATTTTGTTTGCTCAAGGGATTCAAGTACATCGAAAAATTCCTGGTAGGTCGCGCTACTCAGCTCATTTCCCGGACGAATGATGATTTCTTCGTTAGAACAGCTAACGATTTCGATTCCAGACACTTTGAAACCTCCTTCAAATCTATGACAATACTATTTCCACTCAGTCCTAAGTAATTGGCTTCGCCGGTTGCTCGGCTCAATTGAATGTTTTGCTTAACATCTTCATTTGTTCTGCCGTGGGCTTTGCTTAGGCAGAGGCCCGCAATACATGTAGGTATTATTAGAAAATTAGCACAGGATTTTCTATTTGTATGATGTTTGGCGACGACCGGTCGTGTTATTTTGCATACTACATGGGCAGGGCTCGTAGGTGGCCCTGGAGCAGTGTCGGCCATTATGAATGAAAATGCGACTATATCGTTTGAATGCGTCGGATTGTAATTTAGTATTTTGTATTGTTCGCGCGTCAGGCGCATATGGCTTTGTTAATGAGATTCTTGTACAGCTTTATCCTAATTTTACTCAGTCCTGTTTTGCTGATTTATACCTTGATACAAAGTTATCGTAGGAAAGGCGATCTGCGTTTTGTGGCTCAGCGGATGGGGATATATGCGGAATTCCCTAAGCAAAAACAAGAGCCCGCTATTTGGTTTCATGCAGCCTCTGTAGGAGAAACTAAGGCTGTAACTCCCTTAGTTCTTGAATTAATGAAACATGTTAAGGGTTATCGGATTGTTATTTCGACTAATACGAGCGAGGCGGCATCCCTAATAAAAAAGACCTTGCCTGACACGATCAAGCACTACTACTTCACAACGGATTTCCCTGTTGCGGTGCAGCGTTTGGTGAATATTATACAGCCCAGAATTTTATTTGTTGTGGAAACTGAAATATGGCCAAACCTCTACACATGTTGTTATAGGCGTAAAATACCAATTGCAATTTTAAATGCCAGGCTGAGTGAAAAAAGCATGGTGAATAATCGTTTTATTCGTGCGCTTTATCGCGAGGTACTGGCGTATGTTGAACTATTCATGGCGCGCAACGACGAAAATGGTCAGCGTTATATCGCATTGGGTGCGCCCGCAGATAGAGTAACAACATTTGGAAACATAAAATTAGCAGCAGCGCAAAGTGAAAGACAAGCTCCCCATTCTGTCATTCTTGATAAGCGCTACGTATTGGCAGTTTCGACTCACGAAGGTGAAGAGTTAGCTCTAGCGAAAATTCAACGTTCTTTGCCCAAAAAATATTTATTCGTTATTGTACCGCGCCATCCACAAAGGCGCTCTGCGATTGTTAAATCACTTCAGAGTTTGGGATGTAAAGTTGCGGTAAGAAGCGATAAAATTTCTATCGCTGTAGATACCGATATCTACTTGGTCGATACCTTAGGAGAGGTCGACGGTTTTTTATCGAATGCTCTGGTAGTATTTGTTGGCGGTTCTCTGGTTCCGGTCGGCGGCCATAATGTATTGGAACCTGCTATCTATGGCAAACCGATATTATGTGGCCCCTTTATCGAGTCGATTCATTCAGAAGTAAAATTATTGAAAGATAACGACGCTCTAACATTGGTAAACGATGATCAAGAACTAGAATTTGCATTACGCAAGTTGTTGGTAAACCCGAAAAGAATAGATAAGATGGGTAAGAATTCGACTCGAACGATTGCGGAATGTGAAACTTTATTAAAAAAATATTGCGATCAGTGTTTAACAATGATCGAAAGTTAATTCTAATTTAATGTGGTATTTATTTATCACTTTTTTTCGCTGCGTAAATATAAATTTGAAGCAAAATCAAAGATGACTGTTAGCTAGGTAATAATTATTGCCTGGTTTATAATTGAAAATTAGAAATTGAGGCTATTATGAAAAAAATACTTGTTCCTATTGCAGATGGCTGCGAGGAAATAGAAACTTTAACAATAATTGATGTGGCTCGTCGTGCTGGAGGTGATGTAACAAGCGCATCGATAATGCCGGGGCGTACTTGGGTTGAAGCCTCTCGCGGCGTAAAACTTGAGGCCGACATTGAGCTGCTGGACTGTCCCGACATAGAGTGGGATTTAATTGCGTTACCCGGAGGCTTACCAGGCGCCGAGCACCTTCAACATTGTGAGGCGCTGATTGAGCTTATAAAACGGCAGCTTCATGAGGGAAGACTGCTCGCCGCCATTTGCGCTTCCCCGTTAATGGTGCTTGGGCGAAATGGATTAATTGGTACGCGTACAGCCACTTGTTATCCAAGCTTCCAGATGGAATTATCCAAGTGTACACATCAGGTCTCGACTGATCGCGTTGTAGTTGATGGAAATTTAGTGACCAGTCAAGGGCCAGGTACTTCGATAGAGTTTTCACTAGAGCTTGTTTCACTTTTATATGGAGAGGGAAAAGCTAAGGAGATTTCTGCGGAGCTAGTTTTTTAATACTTTGGCAGTGTATTAATTTCGATACTTAAAACACGATCGCTTTTAATGAGTTAAGCTCTATCGGATAGACTTATTAAGCTAAGTTTTTGCTCGTCTTACAAAGTAAATTGCGACTAAGCCTGTCAGTGTTAAAAAGATAGTTGTGGGTTCAGCTACTTCAATAATATTTGGCAAACTGGACGTTTCCCCGGTAACTTTACTCGCAATACTATTAACGTTTGTATCCGAATTAGCAGCAACAGCTTGAGTTAACACTTGGCTTATGAATAAAATGGCGGTACTGACTATAATGCGAAGCACGGTACTTTCCTTAACTTCTTTGTTGTTTAAAATAAGTTTGCTGTCTAAATTATCTCATAGTCGCTCAGCAGCGACTTACGCAGTTCAGCTTTTCTTGTTAATCTCAAATAAGCAAAAGTTTTGCCAGTTTAATAGTTCAAAAATAAAAGCGAGAGCAGTCTATACGCCATTGTTTTTATTGTATTTTATTAAACAAGTGAGCCGTGTACTTAATTAAGCGCTTTTTAAGCTTAAATAATTTATAAAACCTTCGCGTTTTTCATGTCGATATTGTTTACAAAAAGGGATGCTGGACAAGCCGTCCCTTTTTGGACAAGTAAGCTTTTAACTACGATATTTAGTTGTGCGTTAAAATTTATGGCTACTGTAAAACTAAAGCTGAATAATCGATATCGTCCAGGTATTCGCGATAGCCGCCGGGAGAGTCGTCAATTATTCGATCGATAGTGAAGCTCTCTTCAAGTTCAAATTCACCGTCTTCGAATTCGAAATCTCGCAGTGCATCAGAGGCGAAAAACTGTTCTTCTTGGCTGAGATCGTGTTCCATTTTGGTCACTTCCTCGTTCCATTCAATATCAAGCGAATTGTTCACCAGCGATTTGGTTTTTAATTGTTGAGCCATTTGTGGCCTCCTTTCCTATATCCTGTTTTAAATAAGTAAGATTAGTGAGTAAACTGCGGTACCTCCAGCAGAGTTGAAGTAACTATAGCGCTATAAATTGAACGGCAGTAGGAAAAAGTGGTAAGCGCAAGTGTGAAATATTCACCTGTCTCACCGAGTAAAGAAGTTAGCGCGGTTTTTGAAAGCTTCGAAAATGTTCTGCTGTCGGGAAATTAAGGCGAAAAAGAAGGGGCTCAGTGCCCCTTCTTTATTATCATTTAGGTATTAGCCTAAGTGTTGAATAACTTGGGCTAGCAATTGCAACTAAAGGTTATAACCTTTCTCATCGTGCAAGACGAGATCGAGCCCCTCGGTCTCTTGCTCTTCATTCACCCGTAAGCCGACGATAGCGTCAACAACTTTCAAAATTATAAATGTTGCAACCGCTGTATAAGCGAATGTACTAACAACTCCGATGGCCTGGATGCTGAGCTGTCCTCCGATACTCGAAACTCCGTCGGAAAAGCCGTTTCCGCTAAAAATACCGAGTGCTTGAGAACAAAATAATCCAGCGCATAGTGTTCCCAAAATACCGCCGACACCGTGAACAGGAAATACGTCGAGAGAATCGTCGAGTTTTAATTTGTTTTTAATATAGTTGGTCGCAAGATAACAAATAACACCGGCGCTCAAGCCAATGACCACCGCCGCGGCCGGACCGACCGATCCAGATGCTGGTGTGATAGTACCTAAGCCGGCAACCATGCCAGTGACAATGCCCAGAACTGAAGGTTTACCGTGGCGTATCCACTCCATACCCATCCAGGCAAGTGAACCTGCCGCCGCTGAAAGATGGGTGACAAGCAAAGCCATCGCCGCACTATTATCAGCGGCTACTGCGGAACCTGCGTTAAAGCCAAACCAGCCCACCCATAACATGCCTGCTCCGGTTACGGTCATGGCCAAGTTATGAGGAGGCATTGGGACAGTAGAGAAGCCTTTGCGATTGCCCATAACCATTGCGGCAACGATTGCTGCGACTCCAGCTGTAATATGCACAACGGTGCCGCCGGCGAAATCTTGCAGGCCGCGCTGAGCAAGCCATCCGCCACCCCATACCCAGTGGCAAATCGGGGAGTACACCACCAATAACCATATGCTGCTAAAAATCAGCATGGCAGAAAACTTCATACGCTCTGCAAAGCCACCTACAATTAGCGCCGGTGTGATTATCGCAAATGTCATTTGAAAAGCGGCAAACAAGGTAGCCGGAATGGTACCGTTAACACTATCGATGGTCATAGCGGCGAAAAAAGCGTTGCCAAAATCTCCGATAAAAGCGCCTTGCTCAACTTCCGGGCTGCCAAAAGCAATCGTATAACCAAGGGCAAACCATAGAAGCGACATTAAGCAGGTCAGTGCAAAACATTGCATTAATACAGAAAGCACATTTTTTACACGCACCAACCCGGCATAAAACAGCGATAGCCCAGGAATTGTCATAAACAGCACAAGTGCCGTTGACGTCAATATCCAAGCAGTGTCGGCGCCACTTATTTCGTCTGCCGCAGCGCTCATCGGCAGAAGACCGAGCGCAACTAGAATAAGTGCGCTTTTGAATGTTTTCATAAATTTTCTCACTAATGGGTAACTTTATTTTTTTGTTTGATCGGCTCTAAATCGCATCTGTGCCGGTTTCGCCGGTGCGAATACGTACGACTTGCTCAAGTGTGGTCACAAATATCTTGCCGTCGCCAATTTTGCCGGTATTCGCAGCGTTGGATATCGCCTCTACGGCTTGGTCGACGTTCTCGTCGTCCGTGGCAACCTGTATCTTGACTTTTGGCAGAAACTCCACGACGTATTCAGCCCCTCGATAAAGTTCAGTATGTCCCTTTTGTCTACCAAAGCCCTTTACTTCTTCTACGGTCATACCGGAAAGGCCAATTTGAGCTAGAGCTGCACGTACTTCATCAAGCTTAAATGGTTTAATAACGGCGGTTATCATTTTCATTATTGATCCCCCAATGGAAATAATGTGATGAATGCACAAAGGTGGTGAAATAAAATGCGCCAACTTAAAGCGCGGCCGCCATTATGGATTAACTTGGTGCGATAAATAAAGGAACTACGCGAATTATCTCGATTTTTATTCTCAGTTTGGATTTGGCGCGTTTATCGTCGAATTGCTTTACATTTCAACATCAATTGAAACCCTTATGTCTCATAACTGTATGAATATTAATCAATTTGTGTATTTGGTATACAGATTGCTGTAACCTCGACGTTGATTTAGTCAAGTCTCGGCGAAGCGGGAAACGCAGCCGAACACAAGAGAATACTAGTAATCGGAGAAACACATGGGTTTTAAAAAGTGGTTAGAGATCGGGCAGTTTGCTGCGGCAGGTGTTTTGGCATTCGGTTTGATGTCGTCGGCGCAGGCTATCTATATTGAGACAAGCCCTTCTCATACGGAGCCAACGCTTCAAGCTTTGCTCGATAGCTACACAATAGGTGGAGACTCATCAATTGATGTGACGACCGATCAAGTCGAAGGCGCTGGATATTGGCGCAATACCGATAGCGGTATAACACCAACGCGACTTGTTGCGGAGTATTCGGTTAACTCTCACGTTAATTCTTTTGGGATTTTCGATCGCAACGATGCAAGCAATCGCTTCGAACTATTTGGTGGTACGAATTCCGCTGGCGATATTACTGCTTTTGGTATGGATGCTGACGGCAGCATTTGGACAGGCTCGCTGTGGGGATTTGGCGATTCTGGCGAGGATTTTTCGAGTACAGCATTCGGGTTTTACGTTGATACCGGAAGCTCGATTTTCTTTTCCGACAGCCTCTTAAACACTGGTTCATCGCAGCAAATGGTCGCCTTCCAGGGTACGAACGAAGATGATATTGATTTGCCAGGTTTTGGTGGCGCCGCGAGCTGGACTCAGGGCGGTTGGGTGCTTGCTTTCGAGGACACGGTTTACGACCTTAGCGATAAAGATTTTAATGACTTTGTCGTTTTTATTGAGTCGGCCGAACCTGTATCCGAGCCGGGTACAGTGTTGCTAATTGCGCTGGGCTTATTTGGTTTAAGCATTGCGCGCCGTCGAGTCGCTGCTTAAAAGCCTTGAACATTATTATCGTGTGGATATTTTTCATAGCATTGCCCAACTAAAAAAATGATTGCTTGGGCAAAATTAGGTCCCGCTTGAACACGTAACTCGTTATACTCTGCCCCCAAATTCTTGAGCATTTCTTGGGGGTAGATTTTGCGATTCGCTTTCAACTTTCTTAAACAGCTGCCGTTAATTTTATCGACCGCTTTCAGCCTTACCTTAGTTTCACATCTACACGCGGCAAAACCAAAACCCAATGTCGTTTTTATTCTTGCAGATGACTTAGGTTGGAGTGACACGGAGATTTACGGCACAACTCAGTATTTTAAAACACCCAATATTTTGCGCCTTGCGCAGCGCGGGATGCGTTTTACACAAGCTTATACGCCGAGCCCCATTTGCTCGCCAACTCGGTCTTCAATAATGACCGGTCTGCATCATGCGCGCATCGGATTTACAGATGCGGTAGGCCACCATAAACCGGAGCGTTTAAAAGTGGGTCATGTTCAAGATGCAACGACCGACCAGCGCGCTATTCAAATATTGTCGGCTACGCGTCTTGAAACTCACTATTATTCCTTGGCGGAAGCCTTCAACGCAGCGGGTTATCAAACAGGCCATTACGGTAAATGGCATTTGGGTATGCGCCCTTATCATGCGCTAGCGCACGGATTTAATGAACAGGTTCCAAAGTTCCCGGAAGGTGCTGTAACCAAGGGTTTTTTGGCTCCGTGGCCGTCGCTCGTTAAAGAAGGGTTTACCGGCGAACCCGGTGAGCATATTGAGGACCGAATGGCCAAGGAAGCAGTAGCTTTTATCCGCGAAAACGCTAAAAAAGACCAACCGTTTTTCCTCAATTATTGGGCCTATTCCGTTCATTCCCCTTGGTCTGCGAAGCCCGCGCTGACGCGACATTATGAGAAAAGTTATCGTGAGTTTGATGGTCAGCGCAACCCAGTTTATGCAGCTATGATTCACGGTCTTGACGATGCAGTCGGTACGCTCGTGAAAGAGTTGGAACGACTTGATATTATGGATAATACAATCGTTATTTTTTATTCGGATAATGGTGGAAATACTTGGCCGCCGGTTAAGACTGAACCGGAAGGTTATGACAATGTTCCCGGGACAAGTAATTATCCATTGCGCCAAGGTAAAGGCTGGTATTATGAAGGTGGTGTGCGTGTGCCCTTGGTTATTGCCTGGCCTGACCGGATCAAAGCGAATAGTCGTAGCGATGCTTTTGTTAGTGCGGAAGATTTTTTCCCTACCTTTGTCGATATGCTCGGTCTAGAACCACCAAAAAACTATCGTTTTGATGGTCAAAGTTTTTCCTCTGTTTTAAATAATAAGCCGGCAGATAAAGAAAAGATAATTTACGGCTACTACCCGCATTACAGCTTCTTTAATTTGATTAAACCTGCGATTTGGGTAAGGAAAGGGGACTGGAAACTAATTCGCTTTTTCCACGATGCACCTGGGCAAAAACATCGACATGAATTATTTAATTTAAAAAAAGATATTGGCGAAGCCTATGACATTGCTTTTCGATTTCCGGAAGAGCAAGAGAGCTTAAGTCGTTTGATCGACCAGTTTATTGAAGAGAAACAAATATTGCTGCCTAAGCCTAACCCGAAATATAAGCTGCAGTAACGCGACTTATTGGGCGACATTGATTTATTTTTGTAAATAAATCAATGTCGCCCAATAAGTTTTGGTGGCTTTGTTACGGAATTAAAGGGAATTTAATTCCCAATTCAAAATTTTGATTCTCATAGGCGTAATAAAATATATTAGAATCACGCTCAATGTTTCGATACGTAATATGGAGGTTAATATCCTTTTGGGGATGAATACGTTTTTCGTATTTTATGCCCCATGTTATTCCTTCTTCCTGAGCATAATCCTCGTCGTCCGAGTCTGGGTCAAATTCTTGATTGCGATTAGGGTATTCGACTGAACGATGATAAACAGAAAATTCCAGCTCGTCATTTTTCTTAGGGGAATACGTTACAGTAAACCTCTCGACGTGCAAATCCACATCGTAATGGCCATCGTCGTTGTCTCTGCGCTCACCGTATTCTACAAAAAAATCCAGGTCGAGTTTTTTTGAGTATTTGTATGAATATTTCGATCGAAAAGCTTGGCGCGAGTACGACAGTATTTTGTCGCGATTTAAATGTGCTTTACGACTATCAAAGTCTCTTTGCCTAAAAAGAAGCATATCGAACTCAAGTCGATTTTTCTTATTAAATCTGTAAGTAGAATCAATTTGAAAATCATATTGTTTATAAGATAAATCGCTTATAGGTAAATAGGAGTAATCGTGGTAGTTGCGATCTTGAAAGCGAATTGAAAAGTCTGCTTGTAGTTTTTTGGTCACTGGGTATTGCAATGCCGATATTGACTCTAGGTATTTATAGTCGTAACGGTCTTCTATCGAAAAAACGACAGGATCCATACCCTGTCGCCTAAGTGTATACGTACCTAACCTTCCCCTTTTTCTGCTGTAATAGGTTTTGTCGCGCATTCCGTAAGTAAGTTCAGTCGAAATTTCCGTTCTTCCCTTTTTAGTTTTTTTCAATTCTTTTGTATAACGATAACGGGCACGGGCTGTAGTAGAACCTGCATCTTCTGTGTTAATTGGGTTGGTCAGTGCTCGCCCGGTCCCAGAGTCAATTATTGGTGCTGCAGTTTTCGAATTAAGCTGTAGCGTCTCGTCTGGGTTGTAAAGATAGTCTTTATTGTAGAAATATAGATAGATATAACCACCATAATCGTATTTCTTGCGCCATGTCCCAGTAAATTTTCGATACTTTCCGCCTGTTGGTTTAAATGCATCATTTAAGCGCAGTGGATTACTATCGTGACCGAAACTTAGATTAATATCGGGGCTGTTCGCCTTTGCGATACTCCCTGTCACTAATATTAAGAATCCTAATAACGCGACCAGAATTCGTGTTCGTACGCTACAAAATATGAATAACATTCGAGATTAAACCTATTGCGGTTGTTGCGGAGCGCTTTGTAATGCGAGCTGCTTTAACTGAGATTTTAGCGCGTTTGCGCCGATGTGTTGATTATTTAGTGTGAGTGTGCGGTTGAGCTCTTGTAGACAATTGCCTGTTTGGTCAATCTGGCACCATGACTTTGCAAGGTAGAATCTTGCCTCAATATGCTTGCTATTTAATTCGAGTAGTGCATTGAAAGTGCCTACGGCCTCTTGGTATTGCTCATCTTCAAACAACAATTTGCCTAAATCGAACAGATCATTAGTCTTTGGGCTTTCCAGCGTAAGTTTGTAGTATTTTTCCAACGCCAGTCCATGCCTGTCGAGTTGTTGCAGCGTTATCGCCCATTCACGTAACACAGATTTATTCTTTGGGTTTTTCTCTGAGAGAGACTTGAGCGATTGTTCCGCAAGTATCAAATTTCCAAATTTTCTGTCAATAATAGCCTTAGCTGTTAGTAACCTGAGCTCATTCGGCGAGTGCGTAAGAGCATGGTTGATGCTGTTATAAGCGAGATCTTTTTCCCTCAATCTAGCCGCAACAAGAGCAGTATTGTAAAAAATGGTCTTTTTGTAGATTGATTGGTTTAACAAATTTTTGTAGTGATCGAGTGCTACTCTCCGGGCATTTTCCTGCAGAGCTATTTGAGCTAGCCTAAGTTCGGCACGAAAACGAAATAGATGATTTTTGTCTAGTAGCTGTAACAAGTTACGTGCATCTTCGTGATTTTTTAAATTGAACTCACATAGGGCTAATAAATAACGCGTTTCTGGAGAGAGTTTAAGCTTTTTAAGCTGATTTTTTGCGCTTACGTATTTTTTATTTAGATAAAGCAATTGAGCATAATATATTCCCTTGGCGTAACGTTTATCAAAATCTTCCAGCCACCGTAGGGTTTTTATAGCTGCTTGATTTTTTCCGCTTTCGATATAAGCCCATACTAAGAGCTTTTGCAGTTTTATGCTATTGCTATCAAGTGCGTGTGAGTTTTTTTGATGAGTTTTTAATATTTTTATTGCTTCTTCAAAGTCCAGGCTTGCAACTAAATATTGAGCTTTAGAGAGAATAGGGGCAGGGTTACTCGGACTTAAAGCGATCGCTTTATCAAAAGTAAAACTGACTTCATCGATTTTACGATTTGCTAAATGCAGTGCTTCTGCATAGCGACGCCAGGTCAGAGCGTGACCTGGGCGATATTCAATTGATAAGATAAAGTGATCAATTGCCAGCTCGAAGTTACCGCGTTCGACTTCGCAGGAACCCAGTAGCGCGTAAATTTTACCTTTGCGCGACCCGCCTGAAATTGACAATGCATAGTGTAACTTCGGAATTGCGAGTTCACATTGACCCAACTTTTTTAAAGACAAACCTAAGTTAATTGCAGCCATCTGGTGGTTAGGCTTTATTTCGAGTATTTTATTGTATTGTTCTATAGCGAGGTCAAGGCTTCCTTCTCTTGAATATTGCAGTGCTTGTTTAAACCATTTCGAACTTTCTTCAACTTTACTTTGAATGTTCCGCGCTGTTTTCTGAGTATCACCATGGTTTTGTTTGCGCGAATCAAGTAGCACACTTTCATCTTTTATTTCCCCCTGTTTGATAGATTCTTCTTCTAATAGCATTTCATCTGAAGAATTGCTTGTTTCGGTAGACTCCAATAATTCATTATCGCTTTCATTTACTTGTATTATCCGTGTTTCTGCTTCATACGATGCCAACTGCATTTCCATCATTGCAATAAAAACACCGAGACCAAGCGCAGTAACAGAAATGGAAACAGAAGAAAAAACCCGAATTAAATTTTTTTGCCGACGTGAAAGCATTTGCTTAGTAGGCTTCGATTGTTTGGCAGAGCTTTTCATTAAAGCCTCGATGTTGTACGTTTTGAATTTCTAATCCTGGTCGACCGTTTACCTCTAGAACTAATGGGCCTTCTGTTTGGTCTAGGCAAATATCAACACCGAGATAGCCCAGAGGAATTGCGCTGTAACATTCTGAGGAAATACGCACAATCTGTTGCCAAAAAGGAAGTTGAATTCCTTTCAGTGATTTCTTTGTATCAGGGTGAACTTTGATATCCCGCCCCTTTATTTGAGCATTTGAAGTAAGCCCGGTTTCAATATCAATAGCCACGCCGACCGCACCTTGGTGTAAATTGGCTTTGCCGTGTGAAGTTATTGTAGGAATTCGTAACATCGCACTGACAGCTTGACCTTTGGCAACAATGATGCGGATGTCGCATAATCCAGAAGGCGATAAGGCTTGCAATGCCTGATGTTGAATGATGAGTGGCTCAATGTAGGCAATATCTTGTTCGCCATCCTGTGAAAAAGAACCGCTAATGATATCTTTTACGTGTTGTTCAATTTCTGCAATTGTAAAAGTTTTATTGCTCGCGCTGATGAATGAATTTCCTTTTTTCTGCTTAATTACAATAATTCCTTTGCCTTGCGATCCGCAATTGGGCTTAATAACAAATTGATCGAGTCGTTCGACTTCCGATGCAACTCGGCGAGTATCAGAAATATTTACAAACAGAGCCAAGGTTGCGGGCGTTGGCAGTGATTTTTTCTCAAGTATTTTTTTGGTTGAGAGTTTATCCGCGGCAAGTGCGAGTAATTTTTTTTGATTGTGCTTATAGACCAAGTTACGATTACGACCATTAATGCCGAGTACGCTGTCATGCTGAGAATACAAAATATTTTTAAAGCGTAATAGCTCGCTTAAACGCAAGCCAGACCAGCTGCCAATAAATAATTGAGCCGCTAGCACAACCAAAAACGCTTCTGGATAAAGAGAGAATACCCCCTGCAATAAAACCGAACGCATTGCAAAATAGCAGCAGCATATTGTTACTAGAGTACCAAAGCATGCCTTAAAACAGTCGGTCCACATTTGTTGATTAGTATTTTGGTGAATTCGTTCCGCAACAAAACTGATAATCACGACGGGGAATACGGATAGTACGCTTAGTTCCGTACGGAATTTGGTTTCGACGGCCCACAGTAAAAACATTGAACATGCTGTGATGCAAGTGATAACAATGGCTAAGCGCGCAGTTTTTAACAGTCTCATACGGTCTAGAATGGCATGGATAGACCAGGCAAAAAGTAATATTGCAGAAAATCCGATTAGACCTTTTATTAAACCACTAAATAGACAAGCTGCGGCGATTAGCATAGGCATGAAAATGCCATAGGTTTTGAGGCCGATAACGTTGCGTAAAAACGTGATTAATAGAGTACAAAGAGGGAATAATAATACGATGCTAACAGTAGTGGGAGATAAATTGAGAGACTTTAACATCACCGACAAATTGACTCGGTTGTCGAGAGCTTGAATTAACTCACTGTAGAATGCCGGTGATACCGTTGCAGCTTTAACATCAAATTGATAATCAAAATTAATATTACTTGTGTGGCGAATAAGTGCTTCGTCCCCTTGATATAATCGCAAATAATGAGCGGGAATTTCTGCGAAATAGCCGTTAGTAGGACCAAACGGGACCCAGTGATTTTCGATAAAAACTTCTACCCATTGATGCGAAGTTCTTTTTGTTCCCTCCTCCAAAATGACGCCTCCAACGAGGCGAGCAGGGAGATTATTTAATCTTGCCAACGCAACAAATAAACGGCTTTTGCCGTTGCAGCTAGCGATGCCAAGTCGATGGGCTGTCAGTGCATCCGTTGTACCTTTGAATGAAGACGATTCCAGTCCGTTATAGGTGTAATCAAAAATTCTACCCAATACGGCAAGTGTATTATGGGAGTTTTCCGGTTTGATCGTTTCCCAATACTCCACTATTTCGGGGTGATTGAATTGAATGACGTCAGTTTCAAGCAAGTAATCGCTCAGCGTATCGTCGTGCTGATCGGGGATGCTTAGGTTTTCTTCAATCGAATATTTAACCGCTTGCGTCGCCACATAAACTTTGTAGCGAACACTGTTGGGTTTATCTTCGCCAGACCAATGTAGCCTTCGCCCTGTCATATCGGTTTTTATGCTCCAAGGTAGCTCACCAGATATTTCTTCCTGCAAACGTAGTTGGCGCGCGTTGTTTAGCGGCAGATAGGTATAAATATTAGTTTCGCCGTCGTCGAGCTGAAAATAGGTTGAAAATGTAAGGGTATATACCTGCTTGGGGATTAATGCTTTGAGAGATTCGATTTGCTGTGATACGTGTGAATAGAGCAGGCTGGCAGCGACCAACAAGACGAGCAGATCAAAACGTAATAGGGGACGAATGAGCTTTGTTTTTAGACCTAAAAGTTTGTCGGTTCGAGCAAAAAGCATGAAATTGCACCGGGGTTGACCAGACAGTTAGTCTCCCATATTTGCATTTCTGCTTCCGTTAATGAAATGTTAGTGTAATGTTAGATTGATGGGCTCAGATGTTGAGTTGGATAACTTTCGGTTTCGAGTAACCCTGCTTAAATTGCTAATAAGTTAGTTATTTTTAGCGGATCCTAAAATTCCTCAACAAACAAATACCCCTTATTTCTTATTGTCTTGATATGACGGTCACTTTGACCGTCGCACGCGAGTTTTGCCCGTAACTGTGAGATGGTAATGTCGACCAAGCGGTTTTGGCCATCGTATTCAATACCGCGTAGCGAGACAAAAATATCATTGCGGCTGAGTATTTTCCCGCGATTTTCTGCAAGCAAAAGAAGTACATCATATTCGGGGTTGGCGAGGTTTATTTGGTGGCCGTTTACTTTTACTTGGCGTGTGGCAGGTGAAATTAGAAGGTTTTCAAAGTGCATCGAATCTGTCTCGATGGAAGCAGACTCTATTATCGGTTGCTTTTCGTGACCACTACGGCGAAAAAGTGCGCGTATTCTCGCTAATAATATCCGTGGTTCAACTGGCTTTTGCACGAAATCATCCGCACCAATTTCAAGTCCCAGTATTTGGTCGACCGATTCGTTCGAAGCTGTAAGCATCAGAATATGCCCGTCGAAAAATGGGCGGACATCGCGGCAGATGGCGATGCCGTCTTTTCCTGGCAGCATTAAATCGAGAATAACTAAATCGGGCTTGTCTTGCAGCACTCTATCGGCGGCTATTAGCCCGTTGTGCTCGACGCTGACATTAAATTCTGCGCGTTCTAGATAATCTTGAATTAATTCTGCGAGTTCTTCGTCGTCTTCGACCAGCAGTATATTTTTTTTGATCGTGTTATTCGTCGCCATAACAATCAATTAACCTATTAGTTAATTTAGTATTCGCCGTCTTCCTCTTCTTCCTCTTCTTCCTCTTCTTCCTCTTCTTCGTCTTCCTCTTGTTCCTCTTCTTCCTCTTCTTCCTCTTCTTCCTCTTCTTCCTCTTCTTCCTCTTCTTCCTC